>NZ_RHOK01000001.1 GCF_003946175.1 Lacticaseibacillus suibinensis
GAGTTGTTGGTAATGCTTGTGGGTGTTAGTCTGAGAGTGGGTCATGAAGATTCCTGCTTTCTTGTTTAGCTAGTACTAACAAGAATAGGTCTTCATGGCCTTTTTGGTCTAGTCGTCAGGGTGTTGCACTTGAATTGTAAACTGGGGATGCTGAAGAAGTGCCACTTTTTTTGCTTGTACAGCCGCTTAACATGAAGATGACGCTCATCAACGCCAAGGCACTGATGAGAAGATGCCAAGTGCTTTTTTTCATCGTGTGACTCGCTTTCTCTGATATTGAGTTGGCCGACGGTGATGGATTCCTGCTCGAGTCAAGCACTGCTGGCTTGACTCATTCGCGGTTGGTCAGCTGATTCTACTGCACATCACTCATGTCTTCTTCATTCAGGCGCTTCATATATAGGCTGTTGTCAGTTTTATATGCGTTGGCTTCAAGCGCTTGTTCAATGACCTGCTGAACGGCAATAATGTCTGCCTTGTTGAAGAAAGGGACGCTTAGCGCATAGGCAGTACCGCTTTTTTCGATGAATAATTTGGTCAGGATGCCATTGGCAAACATCACGACCCCGACCACGGCTAGAATGATGCCAAACAGTGGCGAATTTGGCAGGGTGAAGATACCAAGAATGGCTAAGATGGCGCCCCAGAAGAAACGGCTGGCCTTGTAGGCCGTGGAGATTGACGCGCCCGAGATATTATTGAGCGGAATCGTTTGCTTGTTCTGGCCAGCAGGAATGATGCCAAGCATTGTATTCTGCTCGGTAATGTGCACCCCGCGATAGTCCACTGAGATGCGGCCTTTGATGAAGAACAAAAAGACGCTGGCCGAGAACTCTTTATCAATCCATGAGCCATTGCGACTCTTTTTGACATTAACGACGGTGTTACCGTTTTGATTGATTTCTGGCATGATTACTTCCTCCAAATGTTTTGATGAGTGAATTAGGCAACAAAAAGCCGGCCGATGAATAAGATTTTTAGAGGTTCAACAGGGATCTGTTACGAATATGCAACTCCTGTTTCGTTCTATTAATCTTAGTAGCCGGCCGGCTATCTTTTTTGATGAATAAGCATATTGATATATCGCTATTATCTTACTACATAAGTTTCACCAGCAAAAGCATTATATGAAAATATATTTTCGCTAATTTGAGGGATGCCTCCTGCTGCAGATCACAGGCTAAAAAGCCGTCACAACGAGTCGGCGAGGCTTGGTGGTTATCGCCAGTTCATCGGTCAGGTTCATTCCGATTAACGCATCACGGGTCTGCTTGCGTGCTAATGTTTGATCACAAGGCTGGATTCGCAACGAGATAGCCCCTAAGCGATAATGAAGCTTGCTTAGCGCCGCGATTCGGCGCTGTTTTCATGAGCAAACTGAGTGGTGACTGCTAACTGCTCTCTAAATTCAGATTTTGCCCACGTTTTTGCCCAGACCTTTGGCTGAATAGTACCCGGGTATTTACTAGGAAAGCAAAAACCCATCAGCCAGTATGCACTGGCCGATGGGTTCAAACGCGAGTAAATCTGGTGAAGGTTCGTTAGATGTGTGCCGCAAATCGAATCGCTGTCAGCACAATCCCCGTTAATATTGTGATTGCGATTGCTAGGCCAATCAAGGCTGGGCTGATTGCAGCAATTCCCCAGCCAGTTAGTGACAGAACCAGCGTCAGTACGCAGTTGCCACCGATTGCTATCGCCACGGCATGACTGGGTCTGCTGGCCCAGAATGGCTTTTTGGTGCGGGTCATCAGGATCGTCAACATCGCGCTAAAAATCAGATAGACGTAAAGACCGGTGCTGACTTGAGCAGTGGTAAGACCGAGCGATTGTAACCAAGTTAGCCAACCGTATCCGACCGCTGACCAGCCCAGAGCCAGGATGCCAGCAATCTTGCTAAGCTTGGCCAGGTTCCAGCTTTCTGGCCGGTAGCTGATTGTTGTGCGATCAGTACCGAGTACTAGGGTCACGCAGTCATTAAGGATTGCGACCAGAATCATCGCGTTTAAGGTTAGCGGAATGAAGTGGAAAATTAGATAACCTAATGTGAGTAGTAGCGTCAACTCTGCGGTGCGCGACAGTTTGGTGATTGTCCAGGTCATCATACGTTGATAGACGCGGTGCCCGGCGTCGAGAATCTCGATAATCGGGGTCAGGCCGTCTGTCAGCATGACCATGCGCGCCGAGCGCTTGGCAAGATCTACGGCAGTGCTGACGGCGATACCGACGTCGGCTTGCTTCAAGGCAGGCGCGTCGTTGACCCCATCGCCAGTCATACCGACAATGTAACCTTCATGTTGCATCCGTTTAGCTATGGCTAGCTTGTTTTCGGGTACGACATCAGGAATCCCAGCTAGTTCGGTAATTTTGGTGTCATCAGTCAGGTCCGTGTATGAGATGACCTGGCCACGGAGTCCGACCGTTTCTGCAACCGCGGCAGCAGTTTTCTGGTTGTCACCAGTCAGCATGACCACCTTGACCCCGCGGGATTGAATGGACTGAATGGCCTGAGCTGAATCGGTTCGCGGTTGATCTTGCAGAATGAATAGCCCAATGAGTTGATCTCCAACGGCAATTGCCGTGGTCCGCCCAGCAGCGTAGTCGATCGCGTTTAAATCTGGATGGTTGCTCGTCTGGGCGACGAGCTTTTTTAAAGAGCCGAGTCGAACGGTCGCAGAAGTTGCGCCGGCTGTGACAGTTGCCTGCGAGTAACCGGTGCTGGAATTAAACGGCGTGAACTGTTGTTGCACTAATGGTGCGATATGCTGCGCTAGCGCATAGTGGAGAATTGCAGCATCGACCACGCTTTGGTTGTGCGCGTCGGCGGCACTAGCAGCGAATTGTACGACGGTCGTGTCCGAGTAATCAGAAAAATTGTAGAGTGCGACCACTGACGGTTTATTGGCGGTGATGGTGCCTGTTTTGTCGACCAGTAAGAGGTTCATGTTAGCTGCCTCTTGAATCCCAGTAAGGTCGGAGACTAGAACTTGCTTCTTGCTCAAAGCCTTGGCTTCAACCGAGTTAGCCACCGCGAAACTTGACGGCATGGCAATTGGAATGGTGGCGATGAAAAGCATGGCCAGAAACGGTAGCATTTCAACCAAGTTTTCGTGTCGGATGGCAGCGGCGATAATCAAGATGACTGCCAGCAAAGCATCGAGAATTGCCAAGTAACCGATGATCTTACCTAAGAGCTTTTGTAGGTGGCCAGGTGCCGAGCTTTGGTTGATCAGACTGATAGTCTTACCTGAACGGCTGTTCGCACCAGTGGCGGTAACGACGGCCAAGGCGTTGCCAGAGAGAATTTCGGTACCGGCATACGCGGTATCGCCGGGCTGATGTCTGACAGCGTCGGACTCACCAGAAATCGAGCTTTCGTTGATTTCCAGCGTATCCGTCAGCAGGCGCACATCGGCGGGGATAATGTCTCCTTGGCGAATGCTAATCAAGTCATCGACGACAAGCTTCTGTGACGCTAGGCGTTGCCATTTGCCATCACGGTTGACCGCTGTTGTTGGCGTCAGGTCATGAGATAGGCTGCTAAGCACGGTATTAGCCCGGCGGGATTGGATCGCACCGTTTACTGCCGCAAAAAGCAGCATCAGCACAATGAAGCCAGCCTGGATTCCTTTGCCTAACACCAATTCGATCAATAGGGCACCTTCGAGAATCCATGCATTGGGTTCCCACAGCCGGGTCAGAATTGCCTTGGCAAAGTTGAATGGTGGTTCAGTGACGGTGTTTGCACCATTGGCTGCCAGACGCTTTTGGGCTTCTGCTTGAGTAAGGCCTGTCAATACTACTTTATTTTTCATCATAGACACCTATTTTCTTTTTGAAATAGCATGCCGGCACCAGTCAGTCACCGGATACCGCCATCTGGACTCAGTCGAAGTCAACTGAATCTGGGAAGTGGGCTAGGCGCGTGCCATCAGCGCCCAGTTCTTCTTCAATCCGCAAAAGTTGATTGTACTTCTCCACGCGCTCGGAGCGGGCTGGGGCACCGGACTTGAGTTGCGCAGCGTTGGTGGCAACGGTGAAGTCAGCGACAAAGGTGTCGCCAGTTTCACCAGAACGGTGGGACATCATCGTGGTGTAACCATTCTTGCGCGCTAAGCGGATCGCTTCCAAAGTTTCGGTAACCGTGCCGATTTGGTTGAGCTTGATCAAGATGCTGTTGGCCATGCCTTGCTTGATAGCGTCTTTGATCAGCGCTGGGTTGGTGCAGACCGGATCGTCTGCGACAAGTTGCACTCGGTCGCCGTATTTTTGGGTGAAGTTGGCGAAATGGCCCCAGTCTTCTTCACCGTACGGGTCTTCGATGGAGATAATTTCTGGGAACTTGTCCAGCAGGTGAATGTAGTATTCGCCTAGTTCGGCAGGGGTGTAACGCTTGCCTTCAAAGTCATAGTTCTTAGTCTCACGGTTGTAGAAGTAAGATGCAGCTGCGTCAAAGGCGATGGCGATTTCTTTGCCAGGTGTGTAGCCTGCCTTGATGATGGCGTCATGCAACATTTGCAAGGCGTCCTCGGAGTTCTTGAGGTCCGGCGCAAACCCACCTTCGTCCCCAAGACCGGTGGTGTATCCGGCTTCTTCGATTACCTTCTTCAACGTGTGGTAGGTATTGGCGATTTTCTCGAAGCCATCACGGAAGCTGGAACGATCGACTGGGGTGATCATGAATTCCTGAATATCGATGCCGTTGTCGGCGTGCTCACCACCGTTGATCACGTTGTGGAACGTTTGTGGCAGCTCCAAGTCGGTGCCGCCGAGGTAGCGATACAGCGGTGTGTGCAAGGCGTTGGCTGCTGCACGGGCAGTGGCCATTGACACCCCTAAGATTGCGTTAGCCCCTAGGCGTGCCTTGTTAGGTGTGCCGTCTAAGTCGATCATCAGCTGGTCGATGTGGGCTTGGTTGAAGGGGTCGGCACCGTGCAAAACCTGGTTGATCTCGGTATTGACGTTGGCCACGGCCTTTGAGACGCCTTTGCCTTGGAGCCGGTCGCCGCCGTCGCGCAACTCGACGGCTTCTTTTTCGCCGGTCGATGCACCAGATGGTACTTCCGCGCGGCCAAGCGTACCATTTGACAAGATAACATCGGCCTCAACAGTTGGGTTGCCGCGGGAATCGAAAATCTCGCGCGCCTTCACAGATTCAATCACTACTGACATAATTGTGCTCCTTCCGGTAAAAAAAAGATGACGTCTACTGCACACAGAACCTGTGCAGTAGACGTCATCAAATTGGTTTACCAATTAGTTTTAGTGGCGAACGTCATCGCCGATTAACTTTTAACGCCCAAAGCATACTCCCTTCCAAAATTTTGCGCAAGTAAGCTAATAAACTTTCTGAAATTTTCTTGGAAGCAATCACTTGTCTCGCAATGCCATGTTTTGCTATAATGCGAGGCGCTATATTAAATTTTGATGAGTGTCACTGTCCGGCTGCGTGCGTTTTGTAGCCGTGTTTTAGGAGGAAGTTTCATGCAGCGATTGCGATACCAGGATATTTTGGCGGTGTTCATCGGCGGCTGCTTCGGTGGAGTCGCCCGCTGGGGAATCGGCTTGTGGCTCAATGATGCCGATACGATGTTTGGCACTGCGGCGGTGAATTTGGTCGGTAGCTTTTTGCTGGCATTTGTCACTTATGGCCTAGCACTGTACATCGACTTGCCGAGCTGGCTGATTTTGGCGTTGGGGACTGGTTTTATCGGCGCTTTCACGACGTTTTCGACCATGGTGCTGAACCTTTACCAACACGTCGGCCAGTCGCCGGTGTATGCAATCGGAATTTTCTTCATTGAGCTGGTGGTTGGTTTAGCTGCGGCGTTTGGCGGGTATTTATGCGCTGAAGCTTGGGGAAGGCGGCGCAAAACATGGTGATATTAGTTGCATTAGGTGCTGGGGTTGGCGCAGTAATGCGCTATATCCTGACACAATTAGGCAAGAACTGGTGGCCTGGGGTGCCGGTGGCGACGCTTCTGATCAATGCTAGCGGTGCCTTATTGGCAGGATGCTTGGCGATGATTGCATTGCCGCAAACGGGGTCACTATTGTTGTTGACTGGCGTGTGTGGTGGGTACACAACTTTTTCCACCTTCATGACCGACGCGTTAATTTTATTGCGGAATCGGCGTTACCGCGCGTTCGCATGGTATTACTTTGGCACAGCAGGTGCTGGGATTGTCTCCTTGATCATTGGTGCGTGGCTGGGTAGTTTGTTGTAGAAAACGGCTTGCAACAATTTGCCGAATTGGGCACAATTGAAGGCAGTTAATAGGGAGGTGCATGATGGCTAAGAACGAGAAGCGTTTCATCATTGTCGAAAAACCGGTAACCGCAGGAGCGCATGTTGTCGATGTCTTCGTTGATTGCCAGACGCGGGTCCAGTATCTTAGTGTGTCGATTGGCTCAGGTGGCGGTTTGACCGTGCTGGTTGACGCTGCTGGCAAGCCGCTGTTGTATGAAGGAAACCTAGATTAGCAAATGGCCCTCGTCTAATCGTAAATTGATGACGCCTGGCCAAACTTTCGGGCAGACGGTTTTTAATTTGGTGAGGGTTGGTCATCTGCCTGGCGCTCATTTTATCGCAATCACGCGAATGCTCATTCTCTGATGATGCTGAGCAATTGGCGCAACTTTGCTTTCTACGTTATAATTATTTCAGCAGATTCCAGTCGCGGCTTCTCACTTGGAGAAGCCGCCTTTTCATGGGCAGGTAACATAAGGAGAAACATACATGGCAAACATTCAATGGTTTCCCGGCCATATGGCCAAAGCGCGCAACCAAGTGCAAGAAAAGCTGAAGCAAGTCAACTTAGTGCTAGAGATTGTCGATGCGCGGGTACCAGAAGCGAGCCGCAATCCAATGATGAACCAGATTGTCGGGCAAAAGCCGCGGATCATGGTGTTAAATAAGAAGGATTTGGCCGATTCGAATAAAACCGCGCAATGGCTAGCGTACTACCGGGCGCAAGGGGATGAGGCCATCGCCATCGACGCCCAGCATGACAAGCGCCTTAACCAAATTCCCCAACTGGCGCGGCAAATGATGGCCGCCAAAATAGAAAAGCAGAAGTCCCGAGGCATTCGCAATCCGTCGCTGCGGGCTATGTGTATCGGCATCCCCAACGTGGGCAAATCGACGGTGCTCAATCGCCTCGTCAAGAAAAACATTGCGGTGGTCGGCAACCGTCCCGGTGTCACCAAAAATCAGCAATGGCTGAAAGCTGACGACACCCTGATGCTACTGGATACCCCGGGGATTTTGTGGCCGAAATTCGAAGATGAACTGGTCGGCGAGAAGCTGGCCTTGACCGGCGCAATCGCCGACACGGTGTTCCAAGAAGACGGCGTGGGGCTGTTTGGCTTAACCTTCTTTCAGCAGGCTTACCCGGCGGCGTTGAAGCGGGCTTATCACCTGAACGATGACGAGATGGCGCTGGCGCCAGCTGATTTGATGGTGGTGCTGAGTCAAAAAATGGGCTTTGGCGAAACCTTTAACCGCGCGGCGGAACGGCTGATTTTCGATGCCCGGCAAGGCAAATTAGGCGCGTTCACGCTGGAAGTACCAGGTGATTTTGATGGCCACGCTGAGTGAGTTAAAACAGCAACTGGCGCAGGCGCCGACTGAGGCCTTGCTGGAAGCACTAGCCGCCGATCCGCGAGTGGGTGCTCAAAACCTGCTTGCCCAGTATGAACGCCGCCAAGCCGAGGCCGAAGCTGAAGCCGCCGATTTGGACTATCGCCGCCGTTATGAGCGGGAATTGTGGCCGCAGTATCCCCATATCGCCGGGATCGATGAAGTCGGGCGCGGGCCGCTCGCCGGCCCAGTGGTGACATGTGCGGTGATTTTACCGCATGGTTGCGCGCTGCCGGTGAATGACTCGAAACAGCTCACCGCCCATGAACGCGAGCGCCTCTATCCGCAGATTGTGTCTCAGGCTTTGGCGGTTAGCCTTGGCGTGGCCGACAACCACATGATTGATCACGAAAATATTTATCATGCCACCGAGCTGGCCATGGCGGAGGCAGCGACGCATCTGCGGGTGGCGCCGGACTTTTTACTGGTGGACGCCATGCATGTCCCCGTCCCGGTCCCGCAGCGCAAACTCATTCACGGGGATGCCAACAGCATCAGCATTGCCGCTGCCAGCATTGTGGCCAAAGTGGTGCGTGATCGCCTGATGACGATGTATGATCAGATTTATCCAGGCTATGATTTGAAAGACAACAAAGGCTATGGCACCCAAAAACACTTGACGGGTCTGGCCGAATACGGCGTCACCGAAATTCACCGGATGAGTTTTAGCCCGGTGCGAGAAGCCGCCAAACATTAAGTCGCGCATTGCGCGGCTTTTTTCGTAATCTAATGTTGCAGGAGGTGCGACATGGATTTACGTGAATTGGTTTACGTGTGGCATTTGGCGATGCATACCAAGGCTTGGCGGCATGAGAATGAATTGTGGGCAGAAATCGCACGGCATCGACTGAAGGCCAGTGATTCGGTCAAAACCGTGGCCGATTGGGGTCCGCTGGTGGCCATTCAGCCCTTTGTCCATGATGTCGCGTGGTTTCAACAGGCGCGGGAGAGTTACCGGGTACAACCAGTCTTGACGCGCTTTGATGCAAACTATCCGCCGCGCCTGGCCGAAAGTAATCAGCCGCCGCTGGTCTTGTTTTATCGCGGGCGGCTAAACCTGCTGCCGCGGCTAACGCTGGCGGTTGTTGGCGCGCGGACTGCTACGCGCTATACGCGTCAAGCGTTGGAACGACTGGCCAATGAACTGCCGCCGCTGGCAATTGTCAGTGGCTTGGCGGCTGGAGCTGACACGTTTGCCCTAGAGGTGGCTCTGAGTCACGGCTGGCCGACGATCGCGGTCATTGCAAATGGCATGGACCGGGTTTATCCGGCAAGTAATCTTGACCTGCAGGCGCGGATTGCAGCGGAAGGGTTGCTGCTCTCCGAGTATCCCGCCGAAGTTTGGCCGGCGCCGTATCGCTTCGTGGCGCGCAATCGCATCATTGCCGGACTGGCCCATGGGGTGTTGGTCACCGAGGCCGCGCGTAAAAGTGGCAGCCTGATTACGGCTAATTATGCCCTGCAGAATAATCGGGAAGTCTTTGCGCTGCCGAACCGGATGGGCGAGGTGTTGGGCACCGGCACGAATGAGCTGCTTCAAGTCGGCGCCAAATTGGTGCAATCCGGTGCCGATATTATGGATGAGTTGCAGTTTTTCCCCTAGACAGGCATAGTTAAAGGAGGCAAGCGGATGCAGGTCATCCGCCGTTTTTTTGCCCAGGTCGGGCGAAGGCAGCTATTGCTCCCCGCCGCCTTTATTTGACAAACATAAAATGTATAGAATATGATAGCTGTTGTTTTTGGGCAGCTGCCCAATGAAAGGGGGGCGCACATGACCGCCAAGAATTTGGTCATCGTGGAATCGCCAGCTAAAGCTAAAACTATTGAGAAATATCTAGGGCGCAATTATAAGGTCGTTGCGAGTCTGGGGCACATTCGGGATCTACCGAAGAGTCAGATGGGCATCGACTTTGAACACAACTATGAGCCTAAGTACATTTCGATTCGCGGCAAAGGCGATGTGATCAAGGAGCTCAAGAAGAACGCCAAGAAAGCGGATCACATCTACCTGGCGGCTGACCCGGACCGTGAAGGGGAAGCCATCGCGTGGCATGTGAGCCATATTTTAAATCTCGATCCTAAAGATAAAAACCGCGTCGTCTTCAACGAAATTACGAAAGACGCCGTCAAAAATGCGTTCAAGACGCCGCGCAGCATTGACATGAATTTGGTAGATGCGCAGCAAGCACGCCGAATTTTGGACCGCTTGGTGGGTTATTCCATCAGTCCACTGCTCTGGGCGAAGGTCAAAAAAGGCCTGAGCGCAGGGCGGGTGCAGTCGGTGGCGCTGAAGCTGATCATCGACCGCGAAAATGAAATTCGGAATTTTAAACCAGAAGAATACTGGAGCTTGGATGCTGAATTCAAAAAAGGCGCCAGCAAAAAGTTTGCGGCCAGCTTCTATGGGCTGAATGGCAAGAAACTGGCCTTGCCGAATAATGATAAGGTGCAAGAAGTCTTGCGCGGCATCAACAAGAAGCAGCCATTTACCATTACTAATGTGGTGAAAAAGGAACGCAAACGGTTCCCAGCTCCGCCATTTACCACCAGTTCGCTGCAGCAGGAAGCCAACCGCAAGCTCGGGTTCCCGACCCGTAAAACCATGATGCTGGCCCAGCAGTTGTATGAAGGCATCAACTTAGGTGGTAAGCTCGGGACGGTCGGGCTCATCACCTATATGCGGACGGACTCAACGCGTGTGTCCAATGTCGCCAAAACCGAAACCTCGCACTTCATCCATGAAGCCTATGGTGAAGCCTACGCGGCCGTGAAAATCCGCCAAGGGAAGCTCCAAGAAGGCGCCCAAGACGCCCATGAAGCGATTCGCCCTACCAGCACCATGCGGACGCCAGAGCAAATGGAAAAGGTTCTGAACAAGGACCAAATGAAGCTGTATCGTTTGATTTGGAGTCGCTTTGTCGCCAGCGAAATGACGCCGGCGGTGATTAACACGGTGCAGGTGACCCTCGAACAAAACGGCGCGACCTTCCGGGCCAACGGGAGTCAGACCAAGTTCGCCGGTTTCACTAAGCTCTATGTCTCCAGTCACGACGAAGAAGCCAAGGATAACCTGCTCCCAGAGCTGGCCATCGGGGATGAAGCTACGCTGGTCAAAACCGATCCGGCGCAGCACTTCACTCAGCCACCGGCCCGCTATTCTGAAGCGAACTTGGTCAAGGCCTTGGAAGAAAATGGCGTTGGGCGGCCAAGTACCTATGCGCCGACCATCGAAACCATTAAGAAGCGGTACTACGTCAAAATGACCGCGCGCCGTTTCGAACCGACGGAGCTTGGCGAAATCGTCAATGACCTGATCAATGAATTCTTCCCTGACATCGTGAATATCAAATTCACCGCCACGGTTGAATCCGAACTCGATAGCATCGAAACCGGCAAAACAGATTGGGTCAAGGTCATCGATCAGTTCTACCAGCCTTTTGCTAAGGAAGTTGAATCTGCTGAAAAAGGCATCGAAAAGGTGCAGATCAAAGACGAACCCGCTGGCTTTGACTGTGATATCTGCGGTGCCCCAATGGTGATCAAGCTGGGTCGCTTCGGCAAGTTCTACGCCTGCTCGCGGTTCCCGGAATGCCGCAACACCAAGGCCATTGTCAAAGAAATCGGGGTCATTTGTCCCAAATGCGGCAAAGGCCAAGTGGTCGAACGCAAATCCAAGCGCAATCGCACCTTCTACGGCTGTTCGCGCTACCCAGATTGTGATTTTGTTTCCTGGGACAAACCCGTCGGCCGCGATTGCCCGAAGTGCGGGCATTTCTTGGTCGAAAAGCGCAGCCGCGGTAAAGTCCAAATCGTCTGCCCAAATGGTGACTACAAAGAAGAAACTGTGAAGGCCTAGTCGCGCGGCGACCAAGCTGGTGCAACGAACGCCGCGCAATGCGGCGTTTTTTGTAAAGGCTGCGGAGCTAGGCGCTTTTAGCCTGACAATTAGCCTAGCTTGAGGCATTACTGCCGATTTTTGGCAGTGAGGCTGCAAGCGTAGCTAATTGCTCAGGCGTTGCCTAGTGGAGCGCAACTAGAAAAGACTGTGAACGAAGGCGCACTTAGCGGAATGGCTGGACGTAGCTAGACACTTCCGCGTTGCCTTCGTGAGCGCAACTAGAGTAGGCTGCGGCGCTAGGCGCTTTTAACTTGAAACAAACGATCCTTTTTCTCATGCCCCACTCAAGGAGGAATTCTTATGCCAACAGTCAACGTTGTCGGTGCCGGGTTAGCCGGTAGTGAAGCCGCCTGGCAGATTGCCAAGCGCGGGGTGGACGTCAAGCTCTACGAAATGCGGCCGCAAACCTCAACGCCCGCCCACCACACGGCGCAGTTTGCTGAACTGGTGTGCACGAACTCACTGCGGGCCAACGCCGTGACCAATGCCGTGGGGCTGCTGAAAGAGGAAATGCGCCGACTGGATTCGATCATCATGAGCAGCGCGGATGCCAACGCCGTACCTGCCGGTGGGGCGCTGGCCGTGGATCGCGAACCGTTCAGTGCCGAAATCACGGCCAAACTGCGCCAGCATCCTCGCATCCAGGTGATGCCAGAGGAATGCGAGACTTTCCCTGAAGGCATCACTGTGGTGGCAACCGGGCCACTGACAGCGCCGACTCTGGCCGGTCAAATTGCCACGCTGAATGGCGAGGAAGGCTTGCACTTTTTCGATGCGGCAGCGCCCATTATTGACGCGGCTTCCATCAATACCGACATCGCCTTTAAGCAGTCGCGTTATGACAATGGCGAGGCGGCTTACTACAATTGCCCGATGAACCGCGATGAATTCTATGCGTTTCAAGAGGCCTTACTCCATGCCGAAGTCGCCGAAGGGCACGAATTCGAAAATCTCAAGGTGTTTGAAGGCTGCATGCCGGTCGAAGTGATGGCCCAGCGCGGCAGTCGCACCTTGCTGTTTGGTCCGCTCAAACCGGTAGGCATCATCGATCCGCGCACCGGCAAGCAACCGTTTGCCGTGGTGCAGCTGCGCCAAGACAATGCAGCGGCGTCGCTTTACAACATGGTGGGCTTCCAAACGCACCTCAAGTGGGGCGAGCAAAAGCGGGTGTTCCGTATGATCCCTGGCTTGGAAAACGCTGAAATCGTGCGCTATGGCGTCATGCATCGCAATACGTACATGAATTCGCCGCTGGTGCTGAGCGCCACTTACGAAAGTCGCAAGCAGGAGGGCTTGTTCTTCGCCGGGCAAATGACCGGCGTGGAAGGCTACGTGGAATCAGCGGGTAGCGGGCTGATTGCGGGCATCAATGCCGCCCGTAAAGCACTGGGCGAGCCGCTTGTGGCCTTCCCGGCGGAAACCGCCATCGGGGCGATGGCCCATTACATCACCCACACCAGCCCGCGGCATTTCCAACCGATGAATGCAAACTTCGGGATTATGCCAACGCTGGACGTCCCCATCAAAAACAAACTTGCGCGTAATCAAGCATACGCCGATCGGGCTTTAGCGGCCTTGCCGCTGGACGCATAACGCATAAACTCAAGGCAGTCCATCACCTCAAATCGAGGCCATGGTCTGTCTTTTTTGTTCCTTGCGGCTTGGCTTTTAACGGCTGAGCCATTGTGATACCGTAAGGCTAGGAGGTGAGCGGATGGCTGAAGAAACGGAATTCTTGCAGTACTTGGCCGTGGAGCGGCACTATTCGCCGGAAACCCAAAAGGCCTACCAAGAGGACATCAACGATTTTCGCCAGTTTCTGACGACCAGTGGTAGCTTCAATGGCTTTGCCAAAGTCGATCGTCTGGATGTCCAAACATACTTGTCGGCGCTGGCGGACCGCCACTTGGCTCGCAGCTCGGTGGTGCGAAAAATGAGTAGTTTGCGTAGTTTCTACCGGTACCTGATTCGCGTTGGTCAAGCGCAGGTGGATCCCTTTAAATTGGTGGAAACTCGCAAGTCGCATCACCATCTGCCTAGCTTTTTCTACGAAGCGGAAATTCAGGAGTTGTTCACTACGGTAGCAGGCGACCAGCCGCTTGACCTGCGCAATAGCGCCTTGCTGGAAGTCCTGTATGGCACCGGCATCCGGGTGTCTGAGTGTGCCAACTTGACGCTGTCGCAAATCGACTTCGACCTTGAAGTCATGCTGATTCACGGCAAAGGCAACAAGGATCGCTATGTGCCCTTCGGTTCCTATGCTAAAACGGCCTTGCAGCGGTATCTCAAAACGGCGCGGCCAACGCTGATGGCGAAAGTACCGACTCATCAGCGGGTGTTTGTGAATCAACACGGCCGGCCGCTTACGGCGCGCGGGATTGAGTACATTCTGGATCAGTTGATCAAGCAAACCAGCCTCACCGCCGATATTCATCCCCACATGCTGAGGCACAGCTTCGCGACGCACATGCTTAACCACGGCGCGGATTTGCGCACGGTGCAGGAGCTGCTGGGGCATGCGAGTCTGTCCACGACTCAGATTTACACCCACATGACCACCGACCATTTGAAAAGTGATTACATGAAGTATTTTCCCAAGCACAATTAGCACTTAACCGATTTCAGTGCTAATAATCAGTCAAAAGACCGATGCCGGCTAGCATTCAGACCGGTACACTACAAGGTATTCTCAAGCAGTCGCACGTTAGTAAAGGAGCACATACTTATGACAACAATTGCAGCAGTGCGTAAAAACGGCCATACCGCCATCGCCGGTGACGGCCAGGTGACATTAGGCGAAAAGGTGATCATGAAAGGCAACGCGCAGAAAATTCGGCGCATCTATAACGGCCAAGTCGTAATCGGTTTTGCCGGCGGTGTGGCAGATGCCATCACCTTGGAAGACTGGTTGGAAAAGAAGCTGGAAACCCATGCCGGTAATCTTCGCCGCTCTGCGGTGGCGCTGGCCCAAGACTGGCGCAAAGATCCAACCTTGCAGAAGCTGCAGGCCGAGCTGATCGCCATGGACAAGGACGATTTGCTGCTGATTTCCGGGCAAGGCGAAGTGATTGAACCGGACCAGGACGTTGTGGCGATTGGCTCTGGTGGCAATTACGCTCAGGCCGCCGCCATTGCGATGCTGCGGCATACGCAAATGAGCGCGGAGAATATCGCTAAGGAGGCCATCGAAATCGCCTCGAACATCGATATTTTTACCAACCAAAACATTCGCGTCGAAAGTTTTTAAGGAGGGCCCGCTATGTCAGTGAAAACACCAAAAGAGATTGTGGCTCAGCTCGATCAATATGTCATTGGCCAAGATGAAGCCAAGCGCGCCGTGGCGGTGGCCTTGTACAATCGGCACCGCCGGATGGAACTGCCAGAACAGATGCAGCAAGATATCACGCCGAAGAACTTGCTGATGATTGGGCCGACCGGGGTGGGGAAAACTGAAATCGCCCGCCGGCTGGCCAAGGTCGTCAACGCCCCGTTTGTCAAAGTCGAAGCGACTAAGTTCACTGAAGTCGGCTATGTCGGCCGGGATGTGGAATCCATGGTCCGTGACCTCGCAGATGTTGCGGTGGCGATGGAAGAAGCTCAGGCCTTTGCCGCAGTCCGCGGCCGCGCCCAGCGCCAAGCTGATAAGCGCCTGGTCCGCCTGCTGGTGCCTGCCATCAAGAAGGAAAAGAAAAACACCAATCCGATGGCCGATATGATGAGCATGCTCCAAAACATGCAAAACGGTCAGATGCCGCAGCCGCAGCAGGAAGATGGTGAGCTCACCGATGAAATTCGCAACCAGCGCTTGACTGTGGCCGAGCAGCTGGAGCAAGGCCTACTGGAAGACCGTGAAATCACCGTCGCTGTCGAAGATGAGAAAAAAGGCAACGGCATGGGCGATATGTACGGCCAAATGGGTATCGACTTATCTGACATGATGGGGTCGATGATGCCCAAGAAGAAAGTCCAGCGCACCATGACCGTGAAAGAAGCGCGGGAAGTCTTCATTCGCGAGGAAAGTAGCAAGCTGGTCAACCATGCGGATATCTACCACAACGCGATCCGTCAAGCCGAAGACAACGGGATTATTTTCATCGATGAAATCGATAAAATCGCCGCCGGCAACAAGCAATCCGCCGGTGAGGTTTCCCGTGAAGGCGTGCAGCGCGATATACTGCCGATTGTTGAAGGCTCGCAAGTCTCCACCAAGTACGGCCCGCTGAACACCGAGCATGTGCTGTTCATCGGCTCCGGGGCGTTTGCCACGGCCAAACCCTCAGATTTGATTGCTGAGCTGCAAGGCCGCTTCCCGATTCGGGTGGAGCTAAAGGATTTGACTAAGGATGACTTCGTGCGCATCTTGACCGAGCCTGACAATGCGCTGGTTAAGCAGTACATGGCGCTGATTGGCACCGATGGCGTGAAAATCACCTTTACTCAAGAGGCGATTGAACGCATTGCCCAAATCGCGATTGACGTCAACCGCGACACTGACAACATCGGGGCCCGGCGCCTGGCCACGATGTTGGAGAAGCTACTGGAAGATATTTTGTATGAAGGGCCTGACATGCAAATGGGTGATATTACCATCACCGAAAAGTATGTCAATGACAAGGTTGGCGATATTGCCGCCGACAAGAACATGACGCGGTACATTTTGTAACCATGGGTCGACCTAAGCGCCCCTGCCTCGGCAGGGGCTTTGGTCTAGCCCAAAATTTAGGCGTGGAGGTTGAACCTGAAGCGCTATCATGGTATAAATGGACACGTTGACCGCGAAAGCGGTAATTCTGGAAATAAAAGGAATGAGCAAATATGGCAACGCTGACCAATGATTTTTTGACGGTTACTATCAGCGAGCACGGCGCTGAAGTGACCAGCATCATCAACAACCACACCAATCAGGAATATATCTGGCAAGCGGATCCTAAAGTTTGGAAGCGCCACGCACCAGTATTGTTTCCGATTGTCGGGGCCTTGAAGAATAACGAGTACCGCTATGAGGGTCAGACTTACCACATGAGCCAGCATGGTTTCGCCCGGGATCGCGATTTCACCGTGGAGGCGCAGTCGGATAAGCAAGTGACGATGGTGCTGAAAGATGACGCCGAAAGCCGCAAAGCGTATCCTTTCGCTTTTGTCCTGAAGCTGATTTTCACCTTGGAAAACAATGGTTTGACCGTGACGTACCATGTCGAAAATCCCGCGGCCGAGGCGCCACTGTATTTCTCCATTGGTGGTCACCCTGGCTTCAACATCCCGGTGACGCCGGATACCAAGTTCGAAGACTACTTCTTGGCTTTCCAGCCGCTGAAGTCGCGTGTGCAGGTGCCACTGATTGCCGGTAAAGGCATCGATTACAAGCACCGCACCTTGGCCGCCACCGATGCCAATTTGCAACTCAACCATGAGTTCTTTAAGCAGGATGCAGTGATTTATGAACTCAACGGTCGCTCTGCTTTCTCTCTGCGCTCGGATAAAACCCGCCATGGCGTGATGCTGACAACGACTGACGCGCCGTTTATCGGCGTCTGGAGCCCTTATCCCACCGAAGGCAATTTCGTCTGCTTGGAACCATGGTGGGGCATTGCCGACACCACCGATGCCACTGGTGATTTGACCGAAAAGCTCGGCATTAACAAACTGGAACCAAATGAGGTTTTCGATCACAGCTATTTGATTGAAATCTTCTAAACCAAAAAAGGCGCTGCCTTCAGCCCGTGTGGGTCTGTGAAGGCAGCGCCTTTTGCATGTCGGCTTATTGTCGCTTGTGGCGCAGATATTGGCCCAGGCCAAAGGGCACCATGTTTTCGGTGCCGGCCTTGATGCGGGCGAAGTTGGCGCGGTGGCGCACCATAATCACCAGCCACACCACAGTTGCGACGGCGGTTAGGATCCAGTCATGGAAGAACAGCGAGCCTAGTACCACTAGGGTCATCCCCAAAGTGGAGGCGACGCTGACCATGCTGGTGAGTAGCACCAGACTGAGGAAGACCGCGCAGCAGAATAGGAAAAACACGGGATTGTACGCCAGCGCGATGCCCGCGGAGGTCGCGACGGCTTTGCCACCTTTGAAGCCGATAAACACCGAACAGGTATGGCCAAACACCGCTGCCAAGCCAACAATCAGGACCCACCAGTGCGGGGTGATGCCGAAAAACGCTGGGAGCGACGCGCCGAGGGTGCCTTTGAGAATATCCATCACCAGCACAATTGAGCCGCCCACCGGCCCGAGCACGCGGTAGGCGTTGGTCGTGCCAATGTTGTGAGAGCCGGCGGTGCGGATATCTTGATGGAAGAACAACTGGCCGACCCAGACACCGCTGGGAATCGAGCCAATGAGATAAGCGAGGATGAAACAAAAAACAAGGGTCATGGGTAAGTCCTTTCTGTGCGCAAGGCCAAAACAGCTGCGCAAGATGATGGCAAAAACTGCCGCCCAGGAGCCGGCCGAAGCCAGCATAATCAGTGCTTCCAGTTTACCATTTTTTGACCAAAGCGGGAATCTTGCGTAAAATAGATTGTCCGAACATTTATTCGGGTGCGACACCAAATGGAAGTGCTAGGCAAATCATCAAGCTCAAAGCGTCTTCGTTCGCAGCCTGATAGTTGCGCTCACGAAGACAACGCTTGAGTGCTTTGCTACGCCAGAGTCGTCGCCGCGTGGCGCGGCAACGCCTCCGGCTAGGCAAATCATCAAGCTAAAACCGTCTTCGTTCGCAGCCTGGATAAAATTCCCTTTCACCTAGGCCTTGGTCTGGTGTATTGTAATTGGAGTTGCACGAAAAAGGAGTAAACAATGGCGAAAGCAAGTGAAACATACACCGATTCATCAATTCAGGTGCTGCATGGCTTGGAGGCTGTGCGCAAGCGGCCGGGGATGTATATTGGGTCGACCGATGCCCGCGGCTTGCACCATCTCGTTTATGAAATCGTCGATAACTCAGTCGATGAAGCCTTGGCTGGGTATGGCGACAAAATCGCGGTGACCATTCACCAAGATAATTCGATCACCGTCCAAGATCATGGGCGCGGGATGCCGACAGGAATGCACGCGTCGGGCAAACCCACTATCGAAGTCATTTTGACGGTGCTGCATGCCGGCGGGAAGTTTGATCAAAATTCTTATAAAACTTCCGGCGGCTTGCATGGGGTCGGCTCTTCCGTCGTGAACGCGTTGAGCGAATCGCTGACGGTGCGGGTCGTTCGGGATAAGCACGGCTTCGAGGAACATTTTATTAATGGCGGCCATCCTGATGGCGGTCTTCAGAAGCTCGGGAAAATCAACGAACCCAACGGCACGATGATTACCTTCAAGCCGGATCCGACGATTTTCCAAACCACGACGTATAACTTTGATACGCTGGCGGAACGGTTGCGCGAATCGGCCTTTTTGTTGAAGAATATCATCTTCACCTTAACCGATGAACGCACCGGCCGCGCGGAAACCTACCACTATCCAGATGGCCTGGTCAGCTTCGTGAAGTACCTAAACGAGGATCGCGATACGGTCAGTCCAGTTTTTAACTTCGAAGGCACCAAGGACGGCATCGTGGTCGACTTCGCGGGTCAATACAACGATGGTTATTCGGAAAACACCATTAGCTTTGTGAACAACGTGCGCACCGGCGATGGTGGTACCCATGAAGTGGGGATGCGCAGCGCCATCACCCGGGCCTTCAATGATTTTGCCCGCAAAGTCAACCTGCTGAAGGACAAAGATAAGAACCTCGAAGGCTCCGATGTCCGCGAAGGGCTCGCGGCGGTGTTGTCGGTGCGGATTCCGGAAGAAATCCTGCAGTTTGAGGGTCAAACTAAAGGCAAACTCGGCACCCCGCAAGCGCGGACCGTCGTCGATAATGTCCTTTATGAAAAAATGAGCTTCTGGTTGATGGAAGGCGGCGACGAGGCCCAAGAGCTCGTGCGCAAAGCCGTCCGTGCCCGCGAAGCGCGCGAAGCGGCCCGCAAAGCCCGGGATGATTCGCGTACCGGTAAGCGCAAGAAGAAGGATCAAGGCCTGCTGTCAGGCAAGCTCACCCCGGCACAAAGCAAAAACGCGGCTAAAAACGAGCTGTACCTAGTCGAAGGGGATTCGGCCGGCGGCTCCGCCAAGCAAGGCCGCGACCGCAAGTTCCAAGCGATTTTGCCGCTGCGGGGGAAAGTGCTGAACACCCAAAAGGCTAAATTGCAAGACATCGTCAAAAACGAAGAAATCAACACGATGATTTACACCATCGGCGCTGGGGTCGGGGCCGAATTTGACGTGAAACAAAGCAATTACGACAAGATCATCATCATGACCGATGCGGATACCGATGGTGCCCACATCCAGATTTTGCTATTGACCTTCTTCTATCGTTACATGCGCCCGCTGATGGATGCCGGCAAGGTTTACATCGCTTTGCCGCCGCTGTACCGGTTGCAAAAAGGGAAAGGCGGCAATGTCAAAATCGCCTACGCCTGGACCGACGAAGAGTTGGAAAAAGAAACCCAGAAAATGGGTAAAGGCTACACGTTGACGCGGTTCAAAGGGCTAGGCGAAATGAACGCCGACCAGCTCTGGGAAACCACGATGAATCCGGAGACCCGTACCCTGATTCGCGTTCACGTGGAAGACGGTGCCTTAGCTGAACGGCGGGTCACCACCTTGATGGGCGACCGGGTGGAACCGCGGCGGGAATGGATTGAGTCCAATGTCGATTTTGATATGGATGAAGAAGGTTCCATCATGGAAACCAAGACGTCAGATCACAGCGACATGCAGTTCGGGGTCAACCAGATCAAGAAACAGCTGACGAAGAAGGGTAAATAAATGGCAAACCATATTCAAGAAATGGCGTTAGAAGACGTCATGGGTGAGCGCTTCGGCCGCTATTCCAAATACATCATTCAAGAGCGCGCCTTGCCCGACGTGCGCGACGGTTTGAAGCCGGTGCAGCGCCGAATTTTGTTCGCCATGAATCAAGATGGCAACACGTTTGACAAAGGCTTTCGCAAGTCCGCCAAATCGGTCGGGAATGTCATGGGTAATTTTCATCCCCATGGCGACTCCTCGATTTATGAAGCGATGGTGCGCCTGAGTCAGGATTGGAAGCTGGAAGAGCCCCTGATTGAAATGCACGGGAATAACGGTTCGATGGACGGCGATCCGCCAGCGGCGATGCGGTATACCGAAGCGCGCCTGGCCAAGATTTCCGGCGAACTGCTGAAGGATATCGACAAAGATACCGTCGACATGGTGCTGAATTTCGATGACACCACTGAAGAGCCGACCGTGCTACCGGCCGCCTTTCCCAACCTGCTGGTCAATGGTGCCACCGGGATTTCTGCCGGTTACGCCACTGACATTCCGCCGCATAACTTGCGGGAAGTGATCAACGCACTGCTGAAGCTGATGAAACAGCCTGATGCCAGCTTGAGCGATTTGATGCAGTTCGTGCAAGGGCCAGATTTTCCGACCGGTGGGATTATTCAGGGCCTTGCCGGCATTCGCCAGGCGTATGAAACCGGCCGCGGCAAAATTGTCGTGCGGGCGCGGACCCATACCGAAGAGATGCGCGGTGGTAAGCAGCAAATCGTCATCACCGAGCTGCCATACGAAGTCAACAAGGCCCAGCTGGTCAAGAAAATCGATGAATTGCGGCTAGCCAAAAAAGTCGATGGCATTGCGGAAATCCGCGATGAAAGTGACCGGTTTGGCTTGTCCGTGGTGATTGAACTCAAGAAAGAGGCCAATGCAGACGGGATTTTAACTTACCTGTTCAAAAACACGGACCTGCAAATCAATTACAACTTCAACATGGTCGCCATCGCCGACATGAAGCCTAAGCAGTTGGGCCTCAAGCCGATGCTGGAAGCCTACTTGAAGCACCGCCGCAATGTGATTACCCGGCGCACCGAATACGACCTGAAAAAGGCCGAAGCCCGGCAGCACATTGTGGAAGGCTTGATCAAGATGATTTCGATTTTGGATCAGGTCATCCAGGTCATTCGCGGTAGTGAAAACAAGGCCGATGCCAAACAAAACCTGGTGAAGCAGTTTGACTTTAGCATTGAACAGGCCGAAGCCATTGTGTCCTTACAGCTGTACCGGTTAACCAACACGGATATTACCGCGCTGGAGGCGGAAGCTGCGGAACTGGCGAAAAATATCGCGCATTACCATGATATTTTGACCCATGAAGCCACGCGTGATGCCGTGATTGAAAGTGAACTGGTCACCATTGCCAAGACTTACGGTAAAGACCGGCGTTCCACCATCCAAGCCGAAATCGAACAACTGGAAGTTGACACCACCGTCACCGTGGCTGATGAGCAGGTGATGGTGATGGTTTCGCGCGATGGCTACATGAAGCGCAGCTCGCTGCGCAGCTATCAAGCCGTCGATCCAGCCGACAACGGGCTGAAAACCAATGACTTCCCTGTGTTCCAGCAGGAAATGAGTACCTTGGCGCATTTGTACATGTTCACTAGTGCTGGCAATGTGATTTACCGGCCGGTGCATGAACTGGAGGACACCCGCTGGAAAGATGCTGGTGAGCATCTCTCCCAAGCGGTGGGGATCAGCTCCGAAGAAACTGTGATTGCGGCTTTTGGTTTTGATGCACTGACTGAACCAGGCAATTTTGTCCTCGGCTCTTCTGATGGGTATATCAAGCAGACCGCTTTGGCGGATTTGCAGCCGCAGCGCGGCTACAAGAACCGAGCGATGGTGGGGATGAAGCTCAAGGACGACTCAGCCGTGGTCACGAATGCCTACTTTGTCGCCCCAGACAGTCAGCAAACGGTCACCGCAGTCACCTACCAGGCCTATGGTCAGCAGTTCCCACTGAGCGAAGTCAGTGTGATTGGCGCCCGGGCCACTGGGGTCAAGAGCATGGCGCTGAAGGCTGGAGACTATGTGGTGAGCTACATTCTAGCCGATGATCCGGAGAAAACGGAAATTGGTATTCTGACTCAACGCGGTGCCTTCAAGAAGATGAAACTCCAGGAACTCGGCATTGGGGCGCGCGCTCGGCGCGGTCTGATGGTACTGCGGGAGCTGAAGCGTGATCCGCATCGCATTGTGGCGATGACCCTGGTGGATGACAACACGCAACTCACGATTGTCACGGCCAAGGATAAACAAGTTACCTTGAACCCAAGTGACTATCCAGACGGTGATCGCTACTCCAATGGCTCATTTGTGCTCGATACAGATACGGTGGGCGAGCCGAAATTTGTCCATCGCGACCAGATTTTAGCGCTACCGGCAGAAAATTAATTTAAAATAATTCTTAAGAGGCCCGAATAATCGGGCCTTTTTTGCATTCTGTTGTAATACAGATTCGTGATTACTGTTCCATATAAAATAGCGACAGCGGGGGGCCAAAACCTTGATAAATCAACATTTCGCCTAAAAAAGATAGTGAAATTATTAGCAAAGTTAGTGACAAAGCCGTTGGCAAGATACGGCTTTCATTGCCTTAAGCGCGGGAAAGAAAGTGCTTGCATAGCGCTTGTGACGTGTTATACTAAGACTGTAAAATCTGTGATAAGGAATTCAACTATAGGAGGCTATCCAGATGAAGCAGTTAGACAAGACAGACATCAAAACCTACTGGGATGGTTTTAATGCTGGGGACTGGCAAGATGAAATTAACGTTCGTGATTTCATCCAAAAGAACCTGACTCAATATGACGGCGACGAAACATTCCTTGCTGGCCCAACCGAAGCCACCACGATTTTGAACAATCAAGTGCTGAACTTGAAGAAGCAAGAGCGTGAGGCCGGTGGTGTGCTTGATGCCGACACTAAAGTGGTTGCTACGGTCACTTCACACGGCCCTGGCTATCTGAACAAGGATCTTGAAAAGATCGTTGGCCTGCAAACCGACAAGCCATTCAAGCGTGCGTTCATGCCATTTGGTGGGATTCGCATGGCTGAAGATGCTTTGAAGTCTTACGGCTACCAGCCAGATCCAGAAATGCACAAGATCTTCACTGAATATCACAAGACCCATAACCAAGGCGTCTTCGATGTTTACACCCCTGATATGCGTAAGGCTCGTCACTACAAGATTGTCACCGGCTTACCAGATGCTTATGCACGTGGCCGCATTGTGGCTGACTTCCCACGGATCGCCATCTATGGGATTGACAAGTTGATGGCTGACAAGGCTGCTGACTTTGCTAACATCGGTGACGGCGAAATGACCGACGATGTGATCCGCCTGCGCGAACAGGTTTCTGATCAGTACCGCGCCTTGAATGACATGAAGAAGATGGCGGCTAGCTATGGCTACGACATCTCCAAGCCTGCGACCAACGCTCAAGAAGCCGTTCAATGGATCTACTTCGGCTACTTGGCAGCGGTTAAGACTCAAAACGGCGCCGCAATGTCCGTTGGCAGAATTGACACCACCATCGATGCCTTCATCGAACGTGACTTCAAGCGCGGTCTGCTCGACGAAAGCCAAGCGCAAGAATTGATCGATCACCTGGTAATGAAGCTGCGGATGGTACGCTTCATCCGGACCGAAGAATACAACTCCCTGTTCTCAGGCGACCCAATCTGGGCGACGCTGTCCTTGGGTGGGGTTGGCTTCGATGGCCGTCACCACATTACCAAGACGGCCTTCCGGTTCTTGAAGACCCTCGACAACATGGGTGCTGCGCCAGAACCAAACATCACTTTGCTGTGGGACGAGAAGCTGCCTGAAGGCTTCAAGCGCTACGCAACGGAAGTGTCCATTACCAGTTCCACCATCCAGTATGAAAACGACTCCTTGATGCGGACCGAATGGGGCACGGACTACTACGGCATCGCTTGCTGTGTTTCCGCTCAGCCAATCCAAGACGGCGTTCAGTTCTTCGGCGCTCGTGCTAACTTGGCTAAGGCCATCCTTTATGCCATCAATGGTGGGATGGACGAAATCGGTGAAACCCAAGTTGGGCCTGAAACCGAACCCATTTCCTCAGATGTCATCGACTACGACGAATTCATGAAGAAGTTCGATGTCCAAGCATCCTGGCTGGCTGACGTTTATGTCAACGCTTTGAACGCCATTCAGTACATGCACGACAAGTACTACTATGAATCCGCTCAACTGGCATTGAAGAACACCCACTTGGACTACACCTTCGCCACCGGGATTTCCGGCTTCTCCCATGCGGTTGACTCCATTTCTGCCATCAAGTACGGCAAGGTTCACCCAGTTCGCGACGAAAAGGGTGTGGCTATCGACTTCAAGGCTGAAAATGAAGACTACCCACGCTATGGGAACAACGACGATCGTGCCGATT
Source organism: Lacticaseibacillus suibinensis (assembly GCF_003946175.1). Taxonomy (GTDB): domain Bacteria; phylum Bacillota; class Bacilli; order Lactobacillales; family Lactobacillaceae; genus Lacticaseibacillus; species Lacticaseibacillus suibinensis. The sequence goes on from NZ_RHOK01000001.1 coordinate 24,825, forward strand.
CTATTGCTAAGTGGCTCATCAAGTACTTCTACAACAAGATGAACACGCATCACCTGTATCACAACGCTAAGCTGTCGACCTCTGTTTTGACCATCACCTCCAACGTGGTTTATGGGAAGAACACCGGTACCACACCTAATGGCCGCCAAAAGGGCGAACCATTCTCACCTGGTGCCAACCCAGCTTACGGCGCTGAAAAGAACGGGGCTTTGGCATCCTTGATGTCCACTGCGAAGATTCCATATCACTACGCAACGGACGGGATTTCCAATACCTTCGGCGTAACGCCTAACACCTTGGGCCACGATGATGAAACCCGCAAGGATACGCTGGTTCACATGATCGACGGCTACATGGAAAACAACGGGATGCACCTGAACATCAACGTCTTCAACAAGGAGACCCTGATTGACGCCCAGAAGCACCCAGAAGAATACCCAACGCTGACGGTCCGCGTTTCTGGCTACTGCGTCTACTTCGCAGATCTGACCAAGGAACAACAGGACGATGTTATCGCCCGGACCTTCTTCGAAGAGATGTAAAGCACGACCAAAACGGGAGTCCTTTTGGGCTCCCGTTTTGCCCAGAGGCGGCAAGGAAACTTGCCGCTTGTGGGCAGACCGGGTTATGCTAAGGAAGGCTGCGGAAGATGGCCGCACTTAGCCGGATGGTTAGCCTAGCAAGTTTGGCGTTGGCCACCTGGAGCGCAACTAAAACAGGCTGTGGAGCTGGGACGCCCTTAGCCGGATGAGTAGCCTAGCCTTGAGCATCGTCGGTGGTTTTGGCCAACGAAGCTCGAGGCGTAGCTACTCACTCCGGCGTTGGCCCAGCGGAGCGCAACTAGGCAGCAGAAGCTCGCTTCAATTTTCCGCTATCACCGGTAGCTGACAAGGAGGACATAACGATGAAATTAATTGATAACACCAAATCTCCTTTGAATGTATTGGATCAAGTTGGGGTCAAACCCGAAGGCCCAGTGATTGGGTATGTGCACTCGATTGAAAGTTTTGGCTCCGTCGATGGCCCTGGCATTCGCTTTGTGGCGTTTCTGCAAGGCTGCCGGATGCGCTGCCAGTACTGCCATAATCCTGATACCTGGAACATTGGGGTCGGCGATGAAATGACGGCGGATGAGGTCTTAGACAACGCTGAACGCTACCGCGCCTTCTGGGGCGAAACCGGCGGTATTACCTGCTCAGGCGGGGAGTCTTTGGTGCAGATCGACTTTTTGCTTGATTTGTTCACGAAGGCGAAAGCGCGCCATATCTCCACTTGTCTGGATACGTCGGGTGGTCCGTTCACCCGCAGTGAGCCTTGGTTCTCTAAGTTCAAGGAACTGATGAAGGTCACCGACATTTCGCTGGTCGATATTAAGCACATCAACTCCGCTGAGCACAAAAAGCTCACCGGGATTGGGAATGAGAACATCCTTGATATGATTCAATGGATGTCCCACAACGATTGTGATATGTGGATTCGCCACGTGCTGGTGCCACAGCGGACGGATTACGATAACTATCTGACCGAGTTGGGTGATTACATTAAGACCCTTGACCATGTGCAAAAAGTCGAAGTACTGCCTTACCACACGCTGGGTGTGAAAAAGTACCATGAACTCGGCATCACGTATCCGCTGGAAGGCATCGAACCGCCAACCGCCGATCGCGTCAAGAACGCAGAACAACTTTTGCATACCGCCGATTACACAGGCTGGAAGACCTGGCGGCCACAGTGGTAGACTAAGAATGATTATTACAATAAGAAGAAGGGGCTTTTAGTTGCTCTTTCTTTTTTTATCACCTATGATAAGAGCAGTTATCTTGCGCTTGGCATATTAGACGTGAACAGCGATTCCATTTTGTGGTAAGGAGTACAGAGATGAAGACCAAACAGGACAGTATTTTTTCTTCCAAAACGCTATCGTATTTTCTCCAACTGGCTGAAACCATGAATTACACGCAGGCGGCCCAGCTGCTGGGAATCACCCAGCCGGCCCTGACCCAGCAGATCAAAAAGCTTGAGCGCGCAGTGGGGGCGCCGTTGTTCTACTCTGTGGGTAAAAAGTTGCATCTGTCAGACGCCGGGCGGACGATGCTGGCGGCGACGCATGACATTTACGACACGCTGAATCAGGCGACTGACGAAATTCAGCAGGCCTCCAACGCCAATTCCGGGACCATTAAGATTGGGCTTTTGGCCTCAATCGAGGACTCGGCTTTTACCGGCTTCATTTCGGATTACTACTTAAAGAACCAAGACGTGGAAGTCGTGTTCCTGAACATGACCCGGCACGAAATCTGGGAACACTTGGAAAACAACCAGATCGATTTGGCTGTGATGTATTTGCCAGATGATACGATTAAGAACTGGAAGCCTTACGAAAGCCGCAAAATTGTTGATGAGCAGCTGCTGTTCCTGCATCACAGCGACAAGTTAGCCAACCGCAAGCGCGTCCACTTCCGCGACACCGTAGCCCAGCCATGGGTCACATACCCGGAGAACTATTTCCTGTCCCACTTCTTGAAAGAGGCGTACAAGAACCAACTGGTCGACTACCCCGAAGTGGTGGCCCAATTCACCACGCCTTATCAAATCACCCAGTTCCTGAACCGCACCGGGGTGAATACGGCGTTGCCGAATAGCTTCTATCAGGCTCACCAGGAGCAGATTCATGCCCATGCAGTGGCGTTTGAGCCGGCTGTGAGCTTTGAGCTGGCGTTTGTCTTTCGTAAGGGCAAGGACCAAATTCCGCGGATCAGTCAATTTCTGAGCGCCTTTGACACGTATCTGAGCGAAGAAGATTATTTATCGCGGGTCGCTGATAACCGTGTTAAACTAAATGAGTAAGTGCCAAGCCTAGACTTGGGGCAATAAGTGAAAAAAGGGAGTCACACCATGACAACATTGATTTTTGGCCACCAGAATCCTGATACCGACGCCGTTACCAGTGCCATGAGCTTCGCTGAATATCAGCGCCAGCTCGGCAACACCGACGTTGAAGCCGTTGCGCTGGGCGAAATGAACCCAGAAACGCAATATGCTTTGGACTACTTCAAACACGCAACCCCGCGCGTGGTGAAGACCGTCGCAAACGAAACGGACACCGTCATGCTGGTGGACCACAATGAATTCCAGCAAAGTGTTGCGGATATCAAGGATGTCACCATCGCCGCAGTCGTTGATCACCACCGCATTGCGAACTTTGAAACCGCCGCACCGCTGTTCTACCGCGCCGAACCCATCGGCAGTAGCAACTCCGTGATTTATGAAATGTTCCAGGAAAAAGGCTTTACCATCAGCCCACAACTGGCTGGCTTGATGGCCAGCGGGATCATTTCCGACACGCTGCTGCTGAAGAGCCCAACCACCACCGATGTTGAACGTAAGATTTTGCCAGAATTGGCCAAGATTGCCGGCATCGACTTGCAGGAATATGGGTTGGCCATGCTGAAGGCTGGCACCAACTTGGCTGCTAAGTCCGATTTGGAAATCGTTGAAGGCGACGCCAAGAGCTTTGATATGGGTGGTCAGTCCGTCCGCATCGGCCAGGTCAATGTCGTTGACCTGAACGAGGTTTACGCGCGGCAGGCGGCGATTGAAGCCACGATGAAGAGCGAAGCCGAGAAGAATGGCTATGATACGTTCCTGCTGATTGCCACAGACATTCTGAACTCCGATTCCACCGGCTTCTTGTTTGGCAAGAACCAGGATAAGCTGGAGCAGGCCTTTGGCGCTAAGTTTGATGCTGATCACCGGTTGGCTTTGCCTGGCGTGGTTTCCCGGAAAAAGCAGGTCGTGCCACCGCTGCAAGCCGCTTTTGAAGCTTAACCCGCATTGCTCAGGCCCGTCGCCTGAGCTTTTTTGTTATTGAGGAGGAAAATCATGGATAAACAGCAACAAATCGAATTGGTCAAGCAATTCTCCGACGCTTATGGCGTGCCAGGCTTCGAGCAGGACGTCATCAAGCTTTATCGCGACCAGATGGCACCTTATGGCACGACCACTATTGACGGTATGTTCAATGCGCTGACGGCGCGCCATGGCAACACTGGCGACCGGCCCGTGGTCCAAATGGACGCCCATGCCGATGAAGTGGGCCTGATGGTGCAAGCCATTCGCCCCAGCGGCTTGATCAAGTTCGTCACCTTGGGCGGCTGGGTGCCGACCAACGTACCTGCGATGCGCGTGGTGGTGCGGAACAAGCGCGGCGAATACATTCCTGGTGTGGTCGCCACCAAGCCACCACACTTCATGACGGCGGCCGAACGCAACCAGGTGCCAACAATCGCTGGCATGTCGATTGACGTTGGCAGCGTGTCGCGCGAAGAAACCATCAACGATTTTGCCATTGATACCGGCTGTCCAATTTTCCCGGATGTGCAGTGCAGCTACGATGACCAGCATGGCATGTTCTTCGGTAAGGCCTTTGATGACCGAGTTGGGGCAGCGGCTTTGATCGATACCTTTGATAATCTGAAGGACGACGAGCTGAAGGTTGATGTCGTAGCAGGCCTCTCAACCCAGGAAGAAGTCGGCCTGCGCGGCGCCTATGTCACGGCGCGCAAGGTGGATCCTGATTTGGCAATCGTCTATGAAGGCGTACCAGCCGATGACACCTTCGAACCAGACTGGCTCAGCCAGACTCGCATGAAAGGCGGCCCGATGCTGCGTGATTTGGATACCACGTACATCGCCAACCCGAATTTCCAGCAGTTTGCGGCTGATTTAGCTGATGAGCTGCATCTCCCATACACCCGCGCCGTGCGGACCGGTGGGGGACAGAATGGGGCAGCGATTGGCTACTGGAAAGGCGTGCCAACAATCGTCGTTGGTATTCCTGTGCGCTACGAGCATACGGCCTATAACTTCACCGCTTTGAGCGATTTCCAAGTTTCCAGCCAACTGGGGACTGAGATTTTGCGGCGGCTGGATAAGGAAACCATTGAATCGTTTAATCGGGTCGACTAAAGGCCAATTTTTGCGTGATAAGTTTGATCAAATCTAGCACATTCAGCAAAATGTTTTTGCGAGTGTGCTTTTTTGGTACAAAATTTGGTGCAAAAAAGGAAACAAGAAAAAAGTTCACCATGCCTAACTTTTTATAATGAACTTTTGTGCTAGTAATTAAAACCGTGTATGCTGGACATTCTGTCTAAGCAGTATCTGCTATCGCAGATTGGCGACGGTACTGACTGGTCTTCATAAAGCCTTGCAGCCGCAGCGCAGCATGTAGTGAGACGCGATTTTGCTCACTTATAGCAACTCATCAAGGCTCGAGCCATGCATCTTTGGTTGCGGTCGTCAGCCGGTTGCCAAAATCGTCATGATGAGGTGTTTCTCTGAGTGAGCCTTGCTTTAGCATCTTATGACGTGCGCTGAGACGCGATTCTGAGTCGTTTTGGCGGAAGTTGGCTAGAAGTTGATCGACAGTGCAATGTATTCGTAATGACGTCAGTAGCTGCTTTGACATGACGCCACGCATCCGCGTTAGAATGGTTGACTGGTCGTAGCACCAATGGTCAGAGGATCAACTGAGGTCTCGTTGATCCAAATCAATGGCTTGGATTCGACAGATACATAAAGCTGAACCATTTGTCGTGCAAAAATGCTGACCAGTAGCAGGCTTTGGAAACAATCGTTTAATCAACCGTTGGGAACTGGCAGTTAACATCGCCGTTGGTTTAAGCTTCTAGCTCTACTTCGTATAATATATATTATGTAAACTAGAATATTTGGCGAAGTCTGGCTAGCTTTCGTCGGTTCTCCCCCAGTAAAAATGACCATCCAGCGTCGTGTGCTGCATGGTCAAGCTGTGTTGATTAATTTCGATGTTGGCTTTTAATTTTAGCGAGCAATCATTTCAGCAAGTTCATTTCGGTTTCAGTCAGCCGTGATCACATGCTGGAAAAATGCCACAGCTTGCGCTTGCGGATCGACGGCCAGCTTTTGCTCCAGTGTGAACATCGCATCGTGCCAGGCTGTGGTGCCCTTAATGTCATTATTGGCAGATAACCCAAACACCGTGCGTAAGCCATAAGTCCGGCTGATGTGTTGCTGCGGCGCTAACCAATTTGTCAGCTCGTTCAAACTGTAAAGATTCATCGCTCCGAACGATTGTGACCGCATTGCTGCGCCTTCGTATTCGGTTAAAGCCCGAGCTGGATCATCATTGAGTACTGCTGAGGCAAAAACGTGGCCCAGTGCATTGTGCTTCACGATTGAGAAGAAGCCGCCGGCCGTCAGATGCTGTTGTAAGTCGGCAATTAACGCGGCTGGGTTTGGCACGTATTCTAAAACATTGTGTAGCAAAATCACGTCAAACTGTTGAGTTTCAAGCCGCGAGCGCTCATTGCGCCCTAGCTGAGTGAAACCCGTCTCAGCCTGCTGCAGCATCTCTTGGTCGGGTTCGTAAGCAACCAGCTCGTAGTTTTGCGCCAAGTGATGTGCGGTTTTGCCGAAGCCACTGCCGTAGTCAAGAATCCGGGCATTTTCGGGTAACGTTGATTCTAGTTGGGCCCAGAGCAGCTCATAAAATAGTTTGCCCCAGGGCGTGGTGTAAACATAGTCGTGATACTGATTGATTGCGGTCATTTGCGACCTCCGTTAGGAATGAATTTAACGCTAGCTATACCAGTGCCTTTAGTTTGCATAGTTGGCGGTGACCATGTGTCATGCTAAGCTTTGGTTATCATCAACAACACTGCAAGAGTCATTAAGGAGAATTAAACCGATGCATCAAACCATATTAGTTTATCCGGTCATTATTGCTGAGTTCAACGATGATGGCCATTATTTCACTGTTACAAGCCCAAACATCCAAGGCATGGTGACACAAGGCGAGACCCTTGAAGAGGCCAAGAGTGAGTCGGTGGACGCGATTGCAACGCTCTTAGATGGAGAAACCTACCCAGAACCGGAAGATCCCTCAGGCTGGAAACTGGCCGCCAATGAACGTCTTGTTTATATTACCGTCGACATGGCACAGTGGTATCACGAGAAAGAAAAGGCACGTCATGCGCGTCATGAATGAGGTACCCCACCCTCGCTTTGTGCCCTGCTGAGTATACGTGCCCTAGGGGGAAGAATGAAGAGCACCGCCCCCGGCAACAGACGAAATCACCAATGCTACCATTGGCTATTTCTGGTCTATTACCGCATCAAAACTGCCACCGGCGCATTCGCCTGAATGATTTGCCGTAATTCTGTTACTTGGGTTTCGGTCAGACTGCTCTTGGGAATCAACTGCCCCATCTTTTTGGCCACCATCAAAATGAAGACCTCAGGGGTTTCAGCGACGTACTGGTAGGCGCTCCAATCAGCGTGCCCAGTGTTGGTGGCCATGGTCGTGGTGATGCCGGTCTCGTCGATAATCATGGTGCGGGGCGCATAGAGCGGCGCATTTTTCTTAGCCTTGAAAGCCTGCGCCGTGCGAAAACGGACTAAGCCGAAGAAAAAGGCCGCAAAAAAGACGCTTAAAGCCATAAATTCGGCGCCTTGCGGCCAATCCCCCAGCAAACCAATGACCAGCCCCAACCCGAACAGGACCACCAAGAGTATTTTCAGTACCCGCAGCGACCAGCGGCTGAACGGGTCGTATTGTTGAAACCAACGTTGATAAGCGCGAAATTCCGCTTGGGTGATGGTGATATTAGAAAGGGTCATGGTGTGATCTCCTTAGTTTCGGTGATAATCCGATTTAGGCGAATTGCCGCGGCCTTGGCAACAGCCTGCCTGACTTGCTCGGCCGGTGGGTAAAACTGGCGGTATGGGCCAATCACGCCGGGTTCGAGTTACCCTAAGTTTAGACTAAGGCGCCAATCTGTACAATTTAAATTCAACCCAAAGAAAAGAGGCCTGTCAGCCTCTTCTCAGTTTAATATTCAGCTTGGGCGAGCAACTTTTCGATGTCAGGCACCATCTTTTCTGGCGCCGTTTTCGGTGCGTAACGGGCCACGACCTTGCCATCGCCGTTAACCAGAAACTTGGTGAAGTTCCATTTGATGGCATTACCCAATGTCCCTGGCGCCTCGGCTTTGAGGTACTCGAATAAGGGATCAGCCTCTTCACCATTGACCTTGATCATTTGATGCATCGGGAACGTGACGCCCCAAGTCGTGCGACAAGCTTGAGCCGCAGCGGTGCCGTTCTCAAGTTCCTGGTGAAATTGATCGGACGGAAAGCCTAAAACCATTAAGCCCTGACCTTGATATTTCTTGTATAAGCTTTCGAGCTGTTCAAATTGCGGCGCAAAGCCACATTTGGTCGCGGTATTGACGATGATTAGCGGCTGGCCTTGGTATTGGCTCAAGGGATAGCTGGTGCCATCTTCACGCGTGACGGTGTAATCATAAACTGACATGTTGACCATCCTTTCTGACGTGCTCCTCCAGCTCCAGTATGGCACATTTAACAATAAGTTGTAAGCAACTTAATTGAAATAGAGCTCTTTCACCTGACCACTGCGGTACGCGTCATAGACCGCTTGCACCACAGGATTGAGCACCATCGAGCCGATTTCAGCGATTGGCACCCAACGCGTTTGCCCTTCGTCTTTCGTGCCAGCGCGATGATGCGTTTGGTTTGGTGCCGGTAAGGTGCCAGCGAAGACGAAAATCAACTCTTTGCGGCCGTCCTCGCGTTTAAAGTTGACCACACTGGCCAAACGCCAGGTCGCCACGGTCAGCCCGCACTCTTCTGCCAGTTCGCGCGTGGCCGCTGCAGTCAAGGCCTCATCGGGTTCGACATGCCCGCCAGGAAAGGTCATTGACGGTGCGAACTCGGAGTCGATTTTCTGCATCACCAGCAGCTGTCCTTGACTTTCAACCAAGCAAAAACACGTTAATTCTGTGGGATAAAAGCGGTCGGTCATCTCATCATCTCCTAGATATTAAGCCTTATTATCATCTAACGAGGTTGGTGATACAAGCAGGTTCAATTTGGTCAAAATTCTCGCGACTCTGCTCCCCCGCTACAGCAATTCTCATGCTACAATAAGCTCAAATATGCGTTTTTGGAGGGGTTTTCTTGGCGGAGCAATTACCGGCAACAATCAAGCAGGTTTGGGTGATCGGGGCACTGTTGAATGCACTGGGCTGGCTCGCGCTGGCCGCGGCGCTATGGGTCGCGCATGGTTGGTGGGCTTGGCCGCTGTGGCTGGTGGCGATTGCCCTGGCGCTGGCGGTGTTGCATCCCCTCGTTCACCTGGTGCTGATTCCCTATCGCTATGCCTTTTGGCGGTATCAGATCACCACTGACGCCGTTTACCTGAAAAAAGGCGCCATCTTCCGCAAAGAAGAGGCACTGCCGATTACGCGTATCCAAAATGTCACGCTGGAAGCTGGTCCGGTGTTAGCGCATTACCATTTGCAGGCGGTCAGCATCGAAACGGCCTCGACCAAACACGAAATCGATGGCGTGACGCCAGCGGTTGCGGCTCAGTTGCGCGATCAAATCATGCAGCTGGCGATGGAGGCCCGCGATGAAGCCTAAGCATTTGGCCCCCATGGCCCTCCTGATGATGACGGGCCACGCCTTACGCAATTGGTTTCGCTGGCTGGTTTTGGTCCTGATTGTGGCCACGACGCGCAACTGGTGGAACCGCTGGGTGGCTTTGACCATCCTTGGCTTGCTGGGGTACGAGCTGATTCGCGCGGGCTTGCGTTACTGGCGGTTTACCTACCTGCTAGCTCCCACCGGTATCACCGTCACCAGTGGTATTTTTCAACGCAAAGTGCGGCACATCCCGTACTCCCGGGTGCAAACCCTCCAGCGCCAGCAGTGGTTTTTCTTGCGGCCCTTCCAATTAGAAAGCTTGACCATCGAAACCGCTGGCCAGGAAACCGATAAAGGTGAGGCTAGTTTGCTTGCTGTCCCGCCAAGTGTGGGCGATCAAATCGAGCAGCTCCGGCAACTTGAAGCCGGCGCGTTGCCTGTCACGTCGGCAACCGACGCCCCTAGCGTGCCTGCTAGCGCCTCAGCCCAGAGTCAGGCCGATGCGCATTATCAAATTGATTCCCACGACCTGAACCTATATGCGCTGAGTTCTTTCGGGGTGATGCCCATCATCTTGGGCCTGCTGTATTTGACAGAGAAAATCCCTGATAACGTGCAACATGAGGCCATGGCTTACCTGGCGCATTTGGCCGTGCTGGTCGTCCTTTCGTTGGTGGCCTTTGGCATCGGCATCAGTTTGCTGCTCAGTTATCTCGGCATTTTGGCGCGGTATTATCAATTTGAATTGACTCGCCATGGTCAGACCCTGACCACCAAACGCGGGTATTTCAAGCGCGTCACGACCAGTGTCAAAAGTGCGCATGTGCAAGCAATTCGCATTAAGCAAACCGTTTTGCGGCAATGGCTCCATCTGGCCACGGTGCAGGCGCTGGTCGCCAGCAACGCAGCCGAGCAGGAAGATGACACTGATTTGGTCCTACTGCCGGTATTGCCTGAGGCAGACGCCTTGAAGGTCATGCGGCCCTTTGTCGACTGGTTGCCGAATTCAGTGCCAGCGCTTGACCCCGTGCCGGCCGCTAACCGCTGGCTATATATTCGCAATGGCGTCCTGCTGTATCTCGGGGTCGATGTCATTGCGCTGGTGGCCTCCTGGCAGTTTGCGCCACAGTACTTGATGGCGGTTAGTCTGGTCGCCGCAATCCTGCCGGTGGTCGGATTTTTCCAAGGCCGCTATGCCAGTCGCGCTGCGGGACTGCTGATTCTGTCGCCGCAGCTGGTGGTGTTGCAAACCGGTCGCCTGTTTTCTCGCCAGCGCTTCTTCGTCCCCCGCAAGGCGATACAGTCGGTGACGTTAAGTCAAAGCCTCTGGATGCGACCACAACACCGCATGCATCTCGCCGTCAATGTCCGCCAAGGGGATGGCAATGAGGAAATCGAAGTCCGCTATCTGCAGGAAGCCACCGCCCTGGCGCTGCGCAAGTGGTATTTACGCGAAGCCTAACCGATACGCAAACCGCGATGACTCAGCTGAGCCACCGCGGTTTTTGATGTGATTTAGGCGAAAAATGGTTCGTCAATCATGAGCGTTTTGGCGTCAAAGTCCACTGTCGCCTGTGCGCCGTATGGCAAGCTGGTGCGGGGATAAGCGTGGCCAAAATTGAGGTTGAACAAGATGGGTGTGTGCGTGTCAGCCGTCGCCGCCAGCAGCGAAGCTTTGTATTCCTGGTAGTAGCGCTCGTTTTGCGGCTTACCGGCAATGATGGCAGCCACTTCATTCAACAAGCCATGCTGCTTGAGGTGTTCGAGCATGGCCTCGTAGCTGGCTGGATCAGGCCGTTCCTCACTGGTTTCGATAAACAAAATCTTGCCCCGCCACTGCTCCGCCGGCGGCAACAGCTGATACTGTTCTGCAGTGGCTTGCTCGCCAGGCAGATGATCGGTGAGCAAGTCGTCCAGGCTTTCTATGCACCCACCCAGCAGGCTGCCAGTGACCATGCCGCTGCCGCGCAAGCACTCATAGCCATGGTCTTCTTGGTGACTGACGCGCGGGGTATCGAGTGCGGCTGGGGAGAAGTCGGTGCGTTCCTCATACCACACCGGACTGCTAGCAATCGCAGTCGTAGGCGTGGTTTCAAAATAATGCGCAAAGGTCGCCTTCGTGTATGGCAGCATGCTGTAGTCGAGTTCCGCTAGGTCATTAAGGTAGTTGGGCCCGTAGAAGCTCTGCAGGCCCAGCTGATACAGCATCAAATGATTGATGGTGGTGTCCGAAAAGCCGGTGAACAATTTCGGTTGGGCGGCCACTGCAGCCACAAACTCTGGGTCCTCAAATAAGTACGGTGCCAAGCGGAAGGTATCCTCCCCGCCAATCGCACAAATAATGCCTTTGATGGTCGGATCCATGAACGCTGCCTTGAGATCGGCGGCGCGCAGTTCGGGGTGTGCTGCTAATTGTTCAATCCCTAGCAGACTATTGGGCATAAACCGCGGCACCAAGCCAAAATTGCGGAGGCGTTGAACGCCGCGGGTGCGCTGATGCGAAGTAAAAGCCTCCCCCAGCGTTCCCGCCGACAAACTGACAATGGCGACCTGATCGCCCCGGCCGAGCGCGGCAGGCTTCATTTTACCGGCGGCATTGAATTGAACAGACATGGCAGTCACTCCTTTTGATTGGGGTTAAGTATACCCGTTTCCCTTAGGCGGCTCAAACCCAAGCAAAAACCGCCAGCTTCCATGAAAGGCTGACGGTGCAACTGGCCTAAGTTTAAGCGGCCGGACGCTTAAACTTCAGAATCCAGCCCACAATAATCGGCATCAGCCACACGGCCGCAATGGCAAACAGTGACCAGCCGATGAACAGCTTGGTGGTGATCATCAACATTAAGATGACCGCGGTCCAGCTCAGGGTTTCTAGAATGCCACTGACAATGCCCATACCTTTGCTCATGGCTCACCCTCCAGATTAAAACAACAGTGCAAACGCGCCTAATTCTTTGGCCTCAGGTTGATCCGGGAAGGTCATGTACACTTGCAGGCCGCCCTCATCCGTATCGGAAAAGGCGCCGGCCAGCGTCTCGTACCGACTAGCCAAGGCTGGTAACGTGTAGGCCAGCAGTCCATCAAGCAGGCCGTGATCAGCCCCCCAAGCGCCGCCAAATTCGAGGTGACCATGCCGCAAGTAAGTCAGGCAATAGGCCCCGATCGTCTCTCCTTGCGCCAACGCCAGCGGCGCGGTCGGCTCAAGATTGGTCAAAATCCTTGGCGCCCAGTCTTTTTCGGCGAACGGTTTGACCTGATCCACGGCATGGCGGCTTTGATAAGCGAGATAAGTGGTTTGAATGAGGGCCTCGGTTAGCGCCTCAGAGTTGAGAATATCACTTTGGGTGAGCAACTTGGTGCCTGGTGCCAGCGTCACTGGCGCAGTTTGGGCCTCTTGGAGCCGCAGCTGCGGTTGGAAGGTCGTGCGAATGCGGCGCAATCCGCGCGACACCATCGCTGAACGCAGCGGCGACATGGTATCCGGCGTCACCGCCATCAACCCCCGCTGGCCGTTTTGCTTGGCGCGGGCCACCACGTTCGTAATCAAAACATCGGCGAGTTCACTTTGGCTCACGGTGTCCGCGACTGGGGTGGTTAAAGTGGCAAACCGCAGCAAAAACGGATGCATCGGATTACGCCAGGTGGTCAGCGCAGCCACCACCTGCCCGCCGCATTCAACCTGCTCTGCGCCAGCCAGGTGGGCTTTGAACGCCGCAATGTCGTCCTGCGGGCTCAACCACGGGCCACTGGCATTGACAAAAGGTTTTACTTCAAAGGTCATACCGAGCCTACTTTCTAGCGTCCTGATGCGCCGCAATCACCTGGTCGAGCACTTGCACTACACCAAAGTCATCATTGCTGGCAGTGCGGTAGCGGGCGTATTGCGCCATCCCCTCAGCGTGATTGGCCACCAAGTAACCGTATTTAACCGTCGCCAACATTTCGGCATCATTGAAGGTGTCGCCGAAGGCCATCATGTCATCAGTCGAAATGTGCAGATACTGGCTCACGGCGCGCATTCCCGTCCCTTTGTCGACGCCTTTGGGCATGATATCGATCCACACTGGGCCGGACACCGCGGCGGAAAAATCAGCGCCGAACCGCGGGGCAATCAGCTCATCGTACACCTTCTGGCTATCCCCATTGGGCAGGTAAATCGTCACCTTGTTGGCCTCGCCTTCCCAGCTCGCCAAATCATCGCGGAAGCTCAGCTGGTGATAGAACTCGCGAAAGACGCTATCGTATTGTTGGTCGGCGGTGGCCGCAATGGCACCGTCTAGCCCGCAAATCAGCGGTGAGCCATCGGTCTCTTCGCTGATGGTTTTCACCATGGCTTGGTAGGCGGCTTGTGGCAACAGCGTTTTGCTGATGATTTGCCCGTGATGCGAAATGGCAGCGCCGTTATCGGCAATCAGAGTCAAGCGCTCATGGCGCGGAAACAGGTCGCGCAAGGTGTACAGTGGCCGGCCGCTGGCAATGCCGAACTGAATCCCCAGCGCTTCGAGCTGATCGAGCCGCTCGTCGAGGTGTGGTGGTAGCGTTCCAGCTTCTGTCAGTAGCGTGTGATCCATATCAGTGGCAATAAACTTAACGTCTTTTAAACTCATTAATTCGTTTTCCCTTCAATAAAAGCTAAATAATAACTGACTGCCGCAACACTTTGCGCCGAGCCAATGGCTCCTGACTGGACCGCTTTAATCACGTCGGCCAGTGGCACGAGCTGGCTGGTGACGAATTCATCCTGGTCAAAATGCTGGGCCGTGCGCTTGGTTTCGTCAATCTGCACCAGCATCAGGTGCACCGTCTCATCGGTCATGCCTTCACTTGAGCGAATGGCACACATCTCGCTGATCTCGCCAGCTTCATAGCCAGTTTCCTCGGCTAATTCGCGGCGAGCGGCGACGACGGGGTTCTCCCCTGGGTCCATCAACCCTGCTGGCAGCGCAAAGGCCTCAGCATTAATGCCAACGCGATATTCGCGGTTGACCAGCACTTTTTGATCTGGCGTCAGCGCCAGCATTGCCACAGCTGGCGCATGCTTGATCAGGTCGCGCTCGACGCGCAGGCCGTCGGGGGTGTCGATGGTTTGCTGAATCACTTCAAAAATATGACCGCTGTAGGCGGTGTGCGCGGCTAAAATCCGGCCGGGCTTGGTGGATGCTTTGATGAACATGTCATTGCCTCGATTCTGAACGTGATGGTCTGGTTCAATCATACCAAAAAACCAGCCGCATGCGGCTGGTTTATGGTTTACTTCTGCGTTTGGGCGTAATCTTGCATCCAGGCAATGGCAATGGCTTTCTCGCCTAAGTGCGTGCCAATCACTGGGCCAAAGTATGAGGTCTCAAATGGGACATCAGGGAATTTAGCCTCAAGGTCAGCGCGCCAGGCCGCAGCGGCTTCCGGGTCGTTGGCGTGAATCACCCAGGCCTTTACCGGATAATCGACCTGCGCCAGCGCCTCGCCGAACAAGGTTTCTACCCGGCTATAAGCCTTCTTCAGGGAGCGAATCTTTTCAAAAGCAACAATCTTGTCGCTTTCCTCATCGAAGGTCAACAGCGGCTTGATTTTCAACATGCCGCCAATGAAGCCAGCGGCATTGCTTAACCGGCCGCCGCGCACTAGGTTCTGCAGGTCATTGACGATGAAGTACTCGCCGAGCGTTGCCCGCAGCTGATCGAGCGTCTTGATGATGCTGTCGGCGTCGGCCCCGGCGGCTGCCATTCTCGCGGCAGTTAACACCAATTCTCCCATCAAAATCACGGTGATTTGAGAGTCATAGACAATGACATGGGCGGGCTTGAAGTCCGCCACGGCGCCGCGCAGCGTTTCTACGAAGCCAGAAATGGTGGCCGCCAGGTGGATACTGATGATGGTATCGTAGCCTTCGTTGGCCAGGTTCTCGTACAATTTGAGGACCTCGCCCAGGGGCGGCTGCGAGGTGCTGGGGAAAGTCTTGGCGGTGCGGAGTTTGGCATAGTATTCAGCCGAAGTGATGTCTTTGCCTTCGTCGTAAACATTGCCATCGAGGATGACAGGAATCGGAATGATTTTGATGTGGTTATCTGCGATTTGGTCAGCGGATAGATAGGCGGTGCTATCGGTCACGATGGCGATCTTCATTACTTCACCTGCTTTGTTAAAATTAGCTCTCATTAGCATACCATGAAAACCCCGCTTTTTGAACCCGCCGGCCTGAAATATGCTTAAGGGGGTTACGAAAATCAACCGCGCCGCCGCGCTAGTCAAGCGGTCCGGTGCCCTTGCGCCGAGCGGTTGCAAACATCCGGCTAGCCTAGCGTCAAACCGCTGCCAATTTTGCACGGCCGGCGCAAAACAGCTACAATAATAAGCAGTGTTTTGGCTCAAGTGAGCAGAAAGAGGTCATTATGTCTTTTGATGGAATTTTTACCCACACCATGACGGCTGAGTTGCAGTTTCTAGTCGGCGGCCGGGTGAATAAAATTACGCAACCCTATGCCAATGAGGTGATTTTAGGCATCCGCGCGAACCGCAAGAATTGGCCTCTTTTGCTCTCAGCCAATCCGCAGTACGCGCGGGTGCAAATCACCCGGATCCCGTTTGAAAATCCGAAGGTGCCGACCAATTTCACCATGACGCTGCGCAAGTATCTGGCCAGCGCGACCTTGCAGTCGTTCACCCAAGTGGCGAATGACCGGGTGCTGCACTTGGACTTCTCCACCCGCGATGAACTCGGGGATGATCTGAGCTTACGGCTGGTCGTGGAAATCATGGCGCGCCATTCCAATATCACCCTGGTCAACCTGCGCACCAACAAAATAATTGACCTGATTCGTCATGTCGGCCCCGATCAGGACCGCTTCCGCCTGCTGATGCCTGGCGCCACTTACATCGCCCCGCCGCAGCAGGATAAGGTCGATCCCTTCACCGATTCCAGCCGCGGCTACCGCGAACTGATGAAAACCAGCGACGTCCCGCTACCGCAGCTGCTGCAGCGCCACTACCAGGGCTTGGCGCAAGACACCGCCAAAGAACTGGCGGCGCGTCTGACCCAAGGGGATGCTGATGCAGACTGGGACGCCTTCTTCACTGACCTGAAGGCGCCAACGCCGACCATCACCACCAACACGAAGGTCGCCTTTTCACCGGTGCCGTATCAAACCAATCCTGGTGAGACTCAGCAGTTTGCCACGCTCAGCGAAATGCTCGATGCGTTTTATGCCCAAAAAGCCGAGCACGATCGGGTCAAATCGCAAGGTGAAAACCTGATTCGCCCCTTGCGCACGCTCATCGAACGCGATGCCAAGAAGCAGCGCAAACTCGCCCAAACCTTGCAAGACACCGAAAAGGCGGATGATTATCGCATTCGCGGTGAAATCTTGACCACGTACTTGGCGCAAGTTGAGCGTGGTCAAAGCAGCGTCACCCTACCGAACTTCTATGATGACATGAAGCCGCTGAAAATCAGTCTCTCCAATCAGCTTTCCCCTTCTAAAAACGCCCAGAAGTACTTCTCGCGTTACCAAAAACTACGCAATGCGGTGGCTTATGTGAACGAGCAAATGGCCCAAAATCAAGCCGAGCTCGACTACCTCAATGGCGTGATGGCTCAAATCGAAATCGCCAGCCCCAAAGACTTGGCCGATATTCGCGAGGAATTGCAAGAAGGTGGCTACCTCAAGGTGCAAAAGCGCGGCAAAAAAGCGCCGAAGCATAAACTGGCTCAACCGGAACAGTTCTGGGCTTCTGATGGCACCCGCATCTGGGTCGGCAAGAATAATCTGCAAAACGATCAGCTGACCTTGCACAAAGCCGCGAAAACTGACATTTGGCTCCATGCCAAAGACGTGCCCGGCTCGCATGTCATTATTGACGCAGCCAAGCCGAGCGATAAAACACTGATGGAAGCCGCGATGCTGGCGGCTTACTTCTCTAAGAGCCGCGCCAGTGCCAATGTGCAAGTGGACTGGATCGAAGTCAAAAAAATTCGCAAACCTAATGGCGCTAAGCCGGGTTTTGTGGTGTATGAAGGTCAGCGGACAGTGGCCGTGACCCCAGATGAAGCCGTGGTCGCAAAGCTGCGCCAGGCGCCTACCCTT
Source organism: Lacticaseibacillus suibinensis (assembly GCF_003946175.1). Lineage (GTDB taxonomy): Bacteria > Bacillota > Bacilli > Lactobacillales > Lactobacillaceae > Lacticaseibacillus > Lacticaseibacillus suibinensis. Next base: position 42,398 of record NZ_RHOK01000001.1, read on the forward strand.
TAACTTGTCACTAACCAAAAATGACTCACCGACTGGAAATGCACAGCGGTGAGTCATTTTTGCGTTACAACGGCGTGCGAAACGCCCAAGTGGTGGTCAGATGATAAGGCTGGCCTGGCATCAAGGTCAGCGCCGACCAGTCCTGGCCGGAAGGCGGCGCCACCTGCGCCTCCAGCGTCACGCCGTTGTGCTGGTGCAAATTGTGGGCGATGCCCGTACCGTCAAAGTGATTAGCCGTGTACACGGCGACAGCTGGGGCCGTGGTGGTCATGGTCACCTGCCGCCCGCTTGCCCCGGTCAAAGTCGCGGCGACGTCATTATTGAGTAGGAAGGGATGATCCAAGCCCGCCCCATTTTGCACTTGCGCCATCACGGCGCCCAGTTTCTGCGGCTGCCGAAAATCAAACACCGTGCCGGCCACGGGCTGCCAGCCGCTCATCGGCAAGTGATTGGCCGCCAGCGGTCCATAGTAGTCACTGGCCAGCTCCAAGGTCGTTTCATCCACTGTTGAGTCCGCCCCATCCAGGGCAAAGTAGACATGGTTGGTGGCATTGAACAGTGTCATCGCATCGGTGGTCGCCGTGAGGTCATAATGCAACTGATTGTCGTCATCCAGCGTGTACACCACTGTCACTTTGACGTTGCCCGGGTACAAGTTGTGGCCGGCAAAGTCGACCTCGGTGAAAGTGACTTGATCCTGGCTGGCTTCCTGGCGATAACTGAGATTCCACACCTGTTGGTCGAGCCCGTCATCCCCGCCGTGAATCGCATTGTCACCTTCGTTGGCCGGTAAGGACACTAATTCGCTGCCTCGATGCCACAAATGCCCTGGTACCCGGCCAATGACCCGGCCAACGGTGCCGCCGAGGAAGTTGCGCCCCTGATGATAGGCGGCTGGCGAATCGAGACTTAAAATCACATTCGTGTGGTGCTCACCTTCTGGCAGCAGCACCTGCTCCAACGTGGCGCCATAGTTCAGCAGCTTCACCACCATGCCGTTGTGGTTGGTTAAGGTCAGTTCATACAGTGGCTCCCCTTTGAAGTCGCCATATTTTTCCAAAGTGACAGACATATCATGGCCTCCTTGTGTGGTCTATTCCTCGTTAGCTTAGCGCATTCAGGGTTTTGATACAACAAGAAAGTAACCGATTACATCGCGTCACTCTAGGCAATCCCCCGCTGAGTGCATCCGTCGTTCCGCGCAAAAAAGCGCCGGCTGCAGAAGCGGCAAACCAGCGCTTGTGGCTTAGCTTTGGCGTTAGCGCGTCCATTTAATCGACACCAGACTCAGCACTAGCATAACGACCACAATGACCATGACGATCACCATCGACACCACTGGGGCAAAGAACAAACTGAGTAGCACTGCAATGCCCCCAATTACCATGGTGTAACCGAGGACCCGTAAAGCGCGTTTCGCCCCGGCATAGTTATTAATTTTCCATGGCGCATGGTAGCCATAGCCAAACCAACGGCCGCCTGCTACCGGCGCAGTCGGTAGGTAATTGCCCATGCCGATGAAAATCGCTGCCACGAGTAGTAGCGCCCAGAAACGGGCATCGACCTGCTGACCCAGATTGCTACGCACCGTCATCACATAGGCCACCACGGTCACCAGCGGCAGTAGCCAAGCGGTGAGCCGTTCGAGTTTTGGTGCCGCTTGGCTGTGGCGGGCGCTGTACCAAGTCATGCCCAGCACCACCCACTGCATGACTAGCATTAGCAGCGGCAAGCCAAACACCATCATGGGTTTAGGCATCCAGCCGTTAGCCTGATTATTGAGCCCCCAGTGCGTCGCCATGGTGGCGGGCAGCGCATCATAGCGAGCCAAGCCATAGCCAATCGGGGCCACAATTACCAAGCTGGTCAGCACCAGCAGCCATGTTCTATTTTTGTTCATCGTGATCCCCTCCTAATTTCAGACTGTAGATCCAGCTCAGCACCTCTTCGAAGACACTAGCGGTTAAGTCATAGTAGATAAAATTCTTATCCTTGCGTTCGGTAATCAAGCCGGCTTGTTTCAGCAGTTTCAGATGGTACGAAACGGTCGCCGGCTTCAGCTCAAAATGACTGGCAATTTCACCAGCCGCATAGGACTGACTGCGGAGTAACTCCAAAATCTGCCGGCGCACTGGATCAGAAATCGCCTTGAGCGTGTCACTCATTGCCATGCTGCGCGCCTCCTTTGTAAACTATTTCGAAATTTCTCTAATTAGATGATACGTGCTGAGCGTCGTGAAAACAATTCTATTTAGAAAATAATCGAAATAGAGTAAAAAAACAACCCGCCAGGCCTCAGCCTAGCGGGTGACTGGATTTTAAGCCTGCCAATGCGTTGGATCTGCCCGGAACGCTTGTAGCAGGGTCAACTCCTGATCGTTAATTTGGCCCAAATGTTTGGCAGTTTCAATCAAGGCCGAATAGTTCGTCAAGGTTGCAAACGGAATTTTCGCGGCGGCGAAGTTGGCGGTGCTGGCCGCCAGTTGATAGCTGAAAATTGCCGCCACCCCAATGACATCAGCGCCTTCACGCTTGGCAGCGGTAGCGGCTTTCAAAACCGAGCCGCCAGTGCTCAGCAGATCATCAATCAGGACCATTTTTGCCCCAGCCGGCAACCGACCTTCGATTTGCCGCCCCTGCCCGTGATCCTTGGGTTTGCTCCGAACATAGACCATGGGCAAGTTTAGGCGGTCAGCCACTAGCGCCGCATGCGGAATGCCAGCGGTGGCCACCCCACCAATCACTGCCACATCAGGAAACTGGGTTTTGATCAGAGCGGCTAAGCCATCAGCAATGCGCGTACGCACTGCCGGGTAGCTGATGGTCAGGCGGTTGTCTGTGTAGATGGGACTGTGAATGCCGCTGGCCCAAGTGAACGGTTCATGGGGGCGCAAGGTGACCGCCCCGATGGTTAACAGGTCTTGGGCAATGATGGTTTCGATTTCAGTCATTGATGATCGCTCCATTCTGCTTTGATTTGCTGGTACGCCGCGACGGGATCACTCGCTTGGGTAATCGGCCGCCCCACGACAATTCCGGAGCTACCGAGCTCCCGAGCCTGCTTTGGCGTCACCACGCGCTTTTGATCCCCCAGTGCGGTGTGCGCCGGACGAATGCCAGGCGTGATGATGAGAAAATCCGGGGCCGTCACCGCTCTAATCAAAGGCACTTCCTGCGCACTGGCGACTACCCCATCAACCCCGGCCGCCTGCGCCACCGCCGCCAGGTGTTGCACGGCTTGCGGCAGTGGCGTGATAATCGCCAGCTCATTGCGGAGCATCGTGGGCGTGCTCGACGTTAAGTGGGTGATGGCCAAGAGCTTGGGGGCTGGGACGGAAGCCGCCGCGGCGCCGGCTAACAGGCCGCGTTTTGCTGCCTGCAGCATGGCACTGCCCCCGGCCGCGTGCACTGTTGTCAGTTGAATGCCTAACCGGCCGAGCTGGTAAGCCGCTTTTTCCACGGTGTGGGGAATGTCGTGCAGTTTCAGGTCTAAAAAGATGTTCACTTCCCGCTGCGCCTGGAGCTTCTTGATGACAGCCGGCCCTTCGCGGTAGAACAGCTCCATGCCGACCTTCACAAACAACGGGATAGCAGGGTCGAACTCGGCCAGGAAGGCCTGGGTGGTGGCCAGATCTTCGAAATCTAAAGCAATGATGGGCTCCATGGTACCTCCTTGAAAACAATGGAATGAATAGCGATGTGCCTAGCCCGCCAACCTTCGCTGCCTTTACAGTGCTTGCGTGGTGAAGGCTCTTGATTCGAGCACTCTGACAATCGCGCTGGCGGTGTCGAGGCTGGTCATGAGCGGGACGCCGTGCATGATGGCGGCTTGGCGGATGCGGTAGCCGTCGCTGGTGGTGGCTTTGTCTTGGCTGGTCGTGTTGATGACCACTTGTAATTTGTGATCGGCGATGGCGTCTAAAATGGCGTCTTCCCCGCTTTCGCCCAGTTTGGTGATGACCGAGGCGCGGACACCAGCTTCCTTCAGCGCTTGCGCCGTGCCGGCGGTGGCAACGATTTGATAGCCGACTTCGCGGAAGCGCTTGGCTAAGGCCACTGCTTCTGGCTTGTCGGCGTCAGCGACGGTGAACAATGCAGTGCCAAAGGCTGGCAGATGCGTGTGGCTGGCTTCAAAGGCTTTGTACAAGGCCTTTTCGACGGTGGTGTCAGAACCCATGACTTCGCCAGTGGATTTCATTTCGGGTCCTAGCATGCTATCGACATCATTGAGTTTGCTGAAGCTGAAGACTGGTGCTTTGACATGCACGCCTGGTCGGTTCGGCAAGACGCCGGTGGTGAAGCCCAGGTCCTTGAGGCGCAGGCCCAAAATGGCTTGGGTGGCGACTTGCGCCATCGCCACGCCGGTGACCTTGCTCAAAAACGGGACGGTGCGGCTGGCCCGCGGGTTGACTTCGATGACATAAACCGTGCCTTCATGCACAATGAATTGGATATTCATGATGCCAATGCAATGTAAGGCATGGGCGAGTTTAATCGTCGCCGCCTCGATTTGCTGGCAAATGTCCTCACTGAAGTCTTGCGGCGGATAAACCGCCATTGAGTCGCCGCTATGCACGCCGGCGCGCTCAATATGTTCCATGATGCCCGGGATGACGACGGTTTCGCCATCGGTAATGGCATCGACTTCACATTCTGTTCCCACCAGGTATTGGTCGATCAGCACCGGATGGTCATTAGAAACCGACACCGCCCGGTCGATGTAATCGGCCAACTCGGCGGAAGAATGCACGATTTCCATCGCCCGGCCGCCTAACACGTAGCTAGGCCGCACCAATACGGGATAACCAATTTTCTCGCCGATGGCAATCGCTTCGTCCTTGGCAGTGGCGGTGTCGCCAACAGGTTGCGGGATGCCAAGCTTGGTGATGATTTCATCGAAGCGGTCCCGGTCTTCGGCGGCGTCGAGATCTTCTAGGCTGGTGCCAAGGATTTTCACGCCGTGCGCCGCCAGTGGGGCCGCTAGGTTAATGGCGGTTTGGCCGCCGAACTGCACGATGACGCCTTTGGGTTGCTCTAGGTCGATGACATTCAGAACGTCTTCAATGGTGAGTGGTTCAAAGTACAGCTTGTCGGAAATCGAAAAGTCGGTGGAGACGGTTTCTGGGTTGGAGTTCATGATGATGGCTTCGTAACCCGCTTTTTGAATGGCCTTAACACTGTGCACGGTGGCGTAGTCGAATTCCACCCCTTGCCCAATCCGAATGGGGCCGGAACCTAAGACCAGCACGCTTTCGCGGTCATCGCGGTGGCTTTCATTCTCCTGCTCGTAAGTGCTGTAAAAGTACGGCGTGCTGGAGGCAAATTCTCCGGCGCAGGTGTCGACCATTTTGTACACGGGGATGAGTCCCAAGGCGCGGCGGTGGTCGCGAATGGTGTCCATCGTGGTATGCCACAGACTGGCGATTTCTTCATCAGCGAACCCGTTGCGTTTAGCGACAGCGAGCAGGTCATCATCATTCGGCTGCGCCTTGAGCTGATCTTCGAGTTCAACAATGTGTTTCAGCTTATCGAGGAAGAATAAATTGATGCTGGAGAGTTCGTGCAGTTCTTGAATGGTGAACTGGCGGCGAATGGCCTCCGCCAGGTAAAACAGGCGCATGTCGTTCGGGGTGACGATTTTGGCCGTTAAGGCTTCGTCGCTCATCTTAGCAGCTTCCGGCAGGCACAGGTGCACTGCCCCCACTTCGAGACCGCGCACGGCTTTAAGCAGCGATTCTTCAATCGTGCGCCCGATGGCCATCACTTCACCGGTCGCCTTCATTTGGGTGCCGAGGGTGCGGTCGCCATTTTCAAATTTATCAAATGGGAACCGCGGAATTTTCGCGACGACGTAATCCAGCATCGGTTCGAATTCGGCAAAGGTCGCGTCGGTAATTGGGTTTTTGATTTCATCCAGGGTCAAGCCCACCGCGATTTTAGCTGCCATTTTGGCAATCGGATAACCGGTGGCTTTGGAAGCCAAGGCGGAGGAACGTGACACCCGCGGATTAACTTCAATCACATAGTAGTTGAACGAATTCGGATCTAACGCCAGCTGCACGTTGCAGCCACCTTCGATTTTCAAGGCGCGGATGATTTTCAGTGAAGCATCCCGCAGCATCTGCACTTCCTTGTCGGTTAAGGTTTGCACCGGGGCAAACACCACCGAGTCGCCGGTGTGCACGCCTACCGGGTCGAAGTTTTCCATGTTGCAGACGACGATGGCATTATCAGCGGCGTCGCGCATCACTTCAAACTCGATTTCCTTGTAGCCGGCAATCGAGCGTTCCACCAAGACCTGAGTCACTGGACTGAGGGCCAAGCCGTTTTCGGTGATGTCGCGCAATTCGGTTTCATTTTTGGCAATGCCGCCGCCAGTGCCACCCATGGTGAAGGCAGGTCGAATGATGACCGGATAGCCAATGGTTTCAGTGAAGGCTTTGGCTTCTTCAAAGGTGTGGGCAATCGCGGATTCCGGAATCGGCTGGTTCAGTTTTTGCATCAGGTTCTTGAACAATTCGCGGTCTTCCGCCTGGTCAATGGCCGAAAGTTTGGTGCCGAGCAGCTCGATGTTGAGCTCGTCTAAGATGCCTGAGTTCGCCAGCTCCATCGCTAGGTTCAAGCCAATTTGACCGCCGATGGTCGGCAAAATCGCATCAGGCAGTTCCTTGCGCAGGATTTGGCTGACAAATTCTGACGTCAGCGGCTCGATGTAGACCTTATCGGCGATTTCTTTGTCGGTCATGATGGTGGCTGGGTTGGAGTTCACCAGCACCACTTCATAGCCTTCTTCCCGCAGCGCCAGGCAGGCCTGCGTGCCGGAATAGTCGAATTCGGCGGCTTGACCGATGATGATTGGGCCGCTGCCGATGACTAGAATTTTGTGAATATCGTCGCGTTTAGGCATGAGCTACTCCTTTACTGGCCGAAAAGGCATCCATCATTTCCATAAACTCATCAAACAAGTGGTCGGCGTCATGGGGACCCGGCGCCGCATCTGGATGAAACTGCACCGAAAAGGCTGGGTACAGCCGGTGGCGCAAGCCTTCGACAGTGTGATCGTTGATTTCTTCGTGGGTGACCAGCAGTTGATCCGGGTCGATGCTTGCGGGATCGACGGCATAGCCATGGTTCTGGCTGGTGAAGTCGATGCGGCCAGTCGCAATTTCCCGCACCGGATGGTTGAAACCGCGGTGGCCGTACTTCATTTTGAAGGTGTCGGCGCCATTGGCTAAAGCAAACAGCTGATGGCCAAGGCAAATGCCAAACATTGGGATGTGTCCTTCCACCCCTCTGATCATATCGAGGGCAAAAGGCACGTCTTTCGGATCACCAGGGCCGTTCGTCAGCATGACCCCATCTGGGTTAAGGGTCAAGATTTCGGCTGCCGTAGTGGTTGGCGGCATGATGGTGATGTTGCACTGGCGCTTGGCGAGCTCGCGCAGGATGCTATGCTTGAGGCCAAAGTCCACCACCACAATGTTCTTGCCGGTGCCAGGCGCCGGATAAGCCTGGGTGGTCGCAACTTGCTGGACCTGGTTTTTCGGTAGCACCAACGCGCGCAGCTGATCAAAGGCGTGATCATCAGCAGCGTCGACGATGCTGGCTTTCATCGTGCCGGCTTCCCGCAGGCGCTTGGTTAAGGCGCGGGTGTCAATGCCAGAGATGCCAGGGATGTGTTTGCGCTTCAAAAATTCATCCAAGGTCATTTGGGCGCGCCAGTTGCCGACCACCCGGGCCGTTTCCCGCACCACCACCCCTTTGGTCGTGGGGTTGATGCTTTCGTAGTCGTCCCGGTTGATGCCGGCGTTACCAATCAAAGGATACGTAAAGGCAATGATTTGACCGTTGTAGCTTTGGTCGGTGATGGTTTCCTGGTAGCCGCTCATGCCAGTGTTAAAGACGATTTCGCCAGTGGTGACGGTTTCGGCGCCAAAGCCTTCCCCCTCAAACACACTGCCGTCTTCCAAAATCAGATAGCGTTTCAAAGCTTCTCCTCCTCATAGGCAATCTCGCCGCCAGCAATCGTCGTGATCACCTTGCCAAATACCTGGCGCCCGATGAACGGACTGTTCTTGCCTTTAGAGTACCAAGTGTTGGCGTCAATGGTGAAGGGCGTGTCTAGATCCACTAGTGTCAAATCCGCCGGCTGGCCGATGCCGATGGTGCCGGCATTGAGCCCAAATGCGTTGGCGGGGTTGGTGCTCATCCAGTTCAGCAGCTGATTCAAGGTGAACTTGCCGCTGCGCACGAAGCTCGTGTACAGCAGGCTGAAGGCGGTTTCGCTGCCCACAATCCCAAAGGCCGCAGACTTGAAGTCGCCGGCCTTGTCTTCAGCTGTGTGCGGGGCGTGGTCAGTGGCAATCATATCCAATGTGCCATCCGCAAGACCATCAATCAGCGCCAGCCGATCCATTTCGGCTCGGAGCGGCGGGTTCATTTTGTAATTCGGGTCGTTGGCTGGGATGTGTTCGTAGTCCAGCAGCAAATGGTGCGGCGTGACTTCGGCCGTCACATGCACCCCGCGCGCTTTGGCATCGCGGATCAACTCAACGCTTTGCTTGGTAGAGACATGGCAAGCGTGGTAATGCACCCCGGTGGCTTCCGCCAAGGTCAAATCGCGAGCCAACTGGGCAGATTCGCTGACGTGATTGATGCCAGGCAGGTTAAAGGCCTGGGCCTTCGAGCCGGTGCTGATCACCCCGCCGGCCATCAAGCCGGTGTCTTCGATGTGGGCCACAATCGGCGCGTTGACCGCGGCGGCGCCTTGCATGGCATGATACATCGTGGCGGCGTCTTGAATGCCCACCCCATCATTGGAAAAGCCCAGCGCGCCGGCTGTTTTCATGGCGGCATAATCGGTCAGCTCATTGGAATGCAGGCCGCTGGTAATGGCGGCAAACTGCTCAACATGGATCTTGGCGTCGCTGTGATTTTTGGCCACTAGGCGCTTTAAAGCCGCCACGTTATCTGGCACGGGGTTGAGATTCGGCATTGCCACTACGGTAGTAAAGCCGCCGTGCGCCGCTGCGGCTGAGCCGGTTTTGATGGTTTCTTTTTGCTCAAAGCCCGGTTCGCGGAAGTGCACATGCACATCGACTAACCCAGGAATGACCGCTTTACCTGCCGCATCGATAATGGTGGCCTCCGCTGGCGCGAATAAATGGCGGCCGAGGGCAGTGACTTGCCCGTCTTCAATCAGGATGTCGCCGGTGAAGGCTTGCGGCCCTTTGACTGCGGCGTTTCTAATCAGAATATTCATGGTTGCCTCCTCAGCTAATGGGGTTGGCACACGGCCTCAAGCATGGCCATGCGCATAAACACGCCGTTGTGCATTTGCTTAAAAATCCGCGAGCGGCTGGCTTCGACCAAATCACTTTGGATCTCTACCCCGCGGTTGACCGGGGCGGGATGCATGATGATGGCGGTGGGTTTCATGCTATCGTAAATGGCTTGGGTGACGCCAAAGCGTTCATGGTAAGTTTCAGCCGAGAATTCGCTGCGTTCGGCGGCGCTGAGACGTTCGAGCTGCACCCGCAGCAGCATGAGCACATCGACCTGCTTGGCCAGTTCAGCTAATGGCACATATGGCCCAAATTCGGCAAAATCGGCGTTGTACCAAGCGCGCGGCCCAGAGAAGCTGACCTTGGCGCCGAGCTGCGTCAGCATCGCCATATCGCTGCGGGCGACGCGCGAATGCGCCAAATCGCCAACGATGCCGACTTTTAGGCCTTCGAAGTGACCGAATTCTTCCTTGATGGTCATCAGATCCAGCATCATTTGCGAAGGATGCTGACCGGCCCCGTCGCCGGCGTTCACAATGTGCAGCGGGATGTGGTCCGCCATGAGCGGTTCATAGTAATCATCTGCTGGATGGCGAATCACGGCGACTTGCACCCCGATGGCAGCCAGCGTGCGCAAGGTGTCGCCTAAGGTTTCGCCTTTGGTGGTGGAGCTTTGACTGGGGTTGAACGGTAGCACCGTCATGCCCAGTTTACGCTCGGCCATTTCAAAGCTGGTATGCGTGCGGGTGCTATTTTCAAAGAATAAGTTGGCCGCGTAGTAAGGCAAGTCAAGTTGCGGCTTGGCGCCGGCCTTGAAGGCTTCAGCGCGGGCAATCAAACTTTCAGCAAAGTCTGGATCGACTTGCGTTGCTGAGACAAAATGCTCAATGTTTTTCAATTGCCGGTTCCTCCTCATTTGCTGCGCGTTGTGGCAGCACAAAGTTCAGGAAAATGCCAATCACGGTGGCTAAGGCGATGCCGCTGAACATGAAGCTGCCCAGCTGTAAGGTGGTGCCGCCAATCCCAATGACCAAAATGGTCGAACCAATCATCAAGTTGCGCTTTAAGCCGAAATCAATTTTGTTATCGATCAGCACCTTCAGCCCGTTGGAGGCAATGACCCCGAAGAGCAAGAAGGAAATCCCGCCGATGACCGGACTGGGAATGGTGCGAATGAGCGCTGACAGCTTGCCGATAAAGGCGAAGAGCACCGCAAACCCGGCCGCCCCGCCGATCACCCACACGCTGTGGACTTTGGTCATGGCCATGACGCCGATGTTTTCGCCGTAGGAAGTGACTGGCGGGCCACCGACGAAGCCGGCAATAATGGAAGCCGTCCCGTCCCCAGCCAAGGTGTGGTTCAGGCCAGGATCTTTGAAGAAGTTGCGGTGCGTCATTTCATCCAGCACCATGATGTGGCCCATGTGCTCCGTCATGGTGACAAAGGCGATCGGCGCCATGCTTAAAATGGCGTCTAAGTATAAGTGCGGCTGGTAGGTCAAAAATGGGATTTGGAAGGCTGGCAGTGAGAACCATTTGGCCTGCATCACCGGCGTAAAGTCGACAATCCCCATCAACAACGCCAGAATGTAGCCGGTAATCAGGCCCAGCAAAATGGGCAACAAGCTGATGAATTTCTTTAAGTACATGTTGTAAATGATGGTCGCGGCCAAGGTGGCAATTGCGACGATAAAGTAGCGGATATCATACACACTCTTGGTGGCAGAAATCGTGCGCATCGTGGCGTCGGTTGCCGCAGTGCCGGCTAGGCTCAGCCCAATGACCATGACGATCGGCCCCACCACGATGGGCGGTAAGGCTTTGTCGATCCAAGCGGAGCCGGCAAAGTTCACAATCAAAGCCACCACCAGGTAGACGCAGCCCACCGCGATGGTCCCTTGGGCAATGGCCGGGTAACCGGCGCCTTTCATCAAGGCCTGCATCACCACGATGAAGGAGAAACTCGAGCCCATGTAAGCGGGAATTTTACCGCGGGTGATGAGAATGTACAAAAGCGTCCCGACCCCGCTGGAGAATAAGGCAATGCTGGGATCCAAGCCAACCAGAATGGGTACCAGGACCGTGGAGCCAAACATGGCGAACAAGTGCTGAATGGATAAGCCCAGCCATTGGCCGAACTTGGGTTTATCGTGGATATCTAAAATCGCGTCATCATCATGATATGCTTTCATGCTAATCCTCCAGTTGACCGATTGAGATGCCATCTTGGCCGTCAATTTCACTGACCGCCACATTGATTTCCTCATGCCGCGAAGTAGGAATGTTCTTGCCGACAAAATCTGGCCGGATTGGCAGTTCGCGGTGGCCACGATCGACTAACACAGCGAGGCTGATCTGCTGCGGGCGGCCCTGATCCATCAAGGCATCCAGCGCGGCGCGAATGGTGCGGCCGGTGAAAATCACATCATCGACCAAAATCACATGTTTGTCGGTGATGGAAACCGGTAAGCTGCTCCCGGTCACATCCGGCTGCTGGCGGTGATCGGCTTTGTGCACATCATCGCGATACAAGCGAATATCAAGCTCCCCCACTGGCACATCGACGTTTTCCAGCTGCTTGAGGCGACTGGCGATGCGCTCGGCAAGATAAATGCCGCGCGTTTTGATGCCCACCAACACCAATTCGTCTAACGCCTTGTTCTGCTCGATAATCTCATACGTAATCCGGGTCAAAGCGCGCTGCATGGTTACTGCGTCTACCACTTGTTTTGCCATTGTTCTTCCTTTCCTTGGTCATGTGACCAAAAAAGCCGCCTCCTATATCCAGTTTGGGTATAGAAGGCGGCCTATGCGAACCTATCGTCTGCCGCAGCAGACACGTGACCTTCCAAGCCTCTCTGGACTTAGTTAAAGGTGCTCTTATTAAGTTACCGTTAGTCTAGCGAACCCGCCGCGTCTTGTCAATGCCTGCCCGCAAATCCGCCAAAGTTTCTTGAAATAGCGCGGGTGGTTCGGCGGTGAAGGTCAGGTGCTTGCCTGACGTTGGGTGCTCAAAGCCCAGCAGCCGCGCATGCAGAAACTGACCGGCGTTGGGCAACGTCACCCGCGGGCCGTACAAGGGATCGCCGGCCAAGGGATGATGTAGCGCCGCCATATGCACTCTAATTTGATGGGTACGGCCGGTTTCCAGCACACATTTGACCAAGGCGTAATGGTCGAATTGTTCCAGCACCGTGTAATGGGTCACTGCCCGCCGCCCGCCTTCGACAATGGCTTGGCGCTTGCGATCTTTCGGATCTCGCGCGAGCGGCGCATCCACCGTGCCACTGGCCGCCTTGAAACGGCCATGCACAATCGCCCAGTATTCGCGCTGGGTGGTTTTGGCCTTCAGTTGGGCGGACAAGCTTAGCATCGCAGTTTGCATTTTGGCGACCATCAGAAGGCCACTGGTATCTTTGTCGATGCGATGCACAATGCCCGGCCGCAGCACGTCATTGATGCCGGCAAAAGTGGTGTGCGCAAGCAAGCCGTTCACCAGCGTGCCATCAGGATGCCCCGGCGCCGGATGCACCACCATGCCCTGCGGCTTGTTGACGACAATCACCTGGTCGTCTTCGTACACAATATCCAGTGGCATCGGTTCCGGTTTAGCTTCCAGCGGCGCTGGCGCTGGCGGGTCAAGGCGGATCTGGTCACCGGGTTGGACTTTTTCCTTGCCTTTAGCGGCTTTGCCATTAAGTTGAACCAGGCCAGCTGCGAGCCATTTTTGCACCTGCGAGCGGGTAAAATCCGGATATTGGTCGGCAATCACCTTATCCAGCCGGCCGCTTTGGGTGCTGATTGTGAAGGCTAACGTGACGGGTGCTCCTTTCCGTCCATGAACAGCAAATAAATCACCACGATGATGACGCCGATGGTCAAGCAGGCATCTGCCACGTTGAAAATGGCAAAATTCATAAAGGTGGTTTCAAACATGTCAGTGACCGCGCCAAACCGCAACCGATCGATAAAGTTGCCTAAGGTGCCGGCCAAAATCAGCACCAAGCCAGCTTTGTAGAAGCGGCTGTGCTTGGCATCGCGCCAGAGCCAAGCCACGACGACCAAGGAAATCACCGTGATCAAATAGAAGAACCATTGCTGCCCTCGCAGCATGGAAAAGGCGGCACCATCATTTTGCAAATGGGTCAAAGCCAGCCCAGGTAAAAACGCCACGGTTTCCCCGACGGCAATGTGGGCCACGACCCAGGCCTTCACCACCTGATCCAGCGCTACCAGTAGCGCCACCACAATCATTGGAACAATCACATTGAACCTCCTAGAACAAACCAGAAATCACACCGTCATCAGAGACATCCATGTTCAACGCCGCGGGTTGCTTTGGCAGCCCAGGCATGGTCAGCACTGACCCGGTCATTACCACCAGGAACCCAGCGCCCAGCCGCGGCACCACATCGCGCACATGAATGGTGAAATCACTCGGCGCGCCTAAGGCTTTGGCATCATCCGAAAACGAATACTGCGTCTTGGCCATGCAAATTGGCAACTGATCCCAGCCATTTTTAGCAATCGTCTTCAAAGCCAACTCCGCCTTGTGGTCATACACAACATCCCGGCCACCATAAATCTGTTGCACAATCGTCTCGATTTTGGCTTTCGGTGCGGCAGCGTTGTCATACAGCGGTGTGAAATCAGCTGGCTGCTGGAGCGCTGCGGTCACGGCATCGGCCAACGCCAAACCGCCATGGCCGCCTTCACCCCACACGTTGGCCCGTACCGCAGTGGCCCCAGCCGCTTCGCACAAGCTGATGAGATCGTTGAGTTCGGCCTCGGTGTCTGTGGCGAATTCATTGATGGCGACCACCACTGGTACGCCATAGCGCTTCATGTTGTGAATGTGGCGTTTCAGGTTGACGAATCCGGCTTGTAAGGCTGGCCGGTCTTCTTCGGTCAATGAGGCCAGCTTTTGGCCGCCGTTGTACTTCAAGGCGCGCACCGTTGCAACAATCACCACCACGTCAGGGGTTTTACCTAAAGCAGGGGCGGTGATATCCATGAACTTCTCGCCGCCGAGATCAGCGCCAAAACCAGCTTCGGTAATGGCGATGTCCCCTAGCGCCAGTGCCGTGCGCGTCGCCAGAATCGAGTTGCAACCGTGGGCAATGTTGGCAAAGGGGCCGCCGTGAATCAAAGTTGGGGTGTGAGCCAAGGTTTGCACCAGGTTCGGCTTGATCGCATCGCGCAGCAGCATGGCAATCGCGCCGGTGACGCCTAGATCCGCCACGGTGACTGGCGTGCGGTCATAGGTGTAGCCAATCACGATGCGGGCGATTCGCGCCTTGAGGTCAGCCAAGTCCTCCGCTAAGCATAAAATCGCCATCAATTCGCTGGCAACGGTGATATCAAACTCGGTTTCCCGCGGGACGCCGGAAGTCACCCCGCCGAGGCCAATGGTCACATGGCGCAAGGCACGATCATTGATATCCAGCACCCGCCGCCATAAAATTCGGCGGGGATCGATATTCAAAGCATTGCCTTGCTGCAAATGATTATCAATCAAGGCGGCTAAGGTATCGACGGCAGTCGTTAAGGCGTGCATGTCTCCAGTGAAATGCAGATTGATGTCTTCCATCGGCACGACTTGGGCATAGCCACCGCCAGTAGCGCCGCCTTTCATCCCCATCACCGGGCCGAGCGAAGGTTCCCGCAGCGCGATGACCGCATTTTGGCCACGCAGGCGCAAGGCATCACCTAAGCCAATCGTCACCGTTGACTTGCCTTCGCCAGCTGGTGTGGGATTGATGGACGTGACGAGTACCAACTTACCTTGCGACTGTTGCCGCAGACGTTTCAAGGCGGCCAGGGTGAGCTTGGCTTTGCTTTTGCCATAAGGTTCTAAATCATCGGCACTTAACCCCACCATGGCGCCGATGGCGGTGATGGGTTTCATTTCGGTAGCTTCATTTGCTTGGGCAATTTCAATATCAGACACGACGGTTATCCCCTTTCGTTTTGCAAAATGACCGATTCCAACGCTGCCGTCAAAGCCGTTTGACGGCCAAAATGGACCAAGGTTAGCCAACCGTAATCAGTGGTTTGCAGGCGAATCTGATTGCGCCCCACTTGCATGGCGGTGATATGCAGCGGCGGGACTGCCAGCGTGTTGCCTGGCAGCAGGCGCCGAATCGTCACCAGCTGATCGGTGATAATGAGTTGCGAGCGCCACACCTGCAGCCCCGCAATTAGCAGCGTGACCAGCAAAATCACGACTGCCACCCAGCTGATGGGTCCATAGCCGACTAATTCCATTTGCACAATGACCGATATTGAGATTCCGAGCACGATCACCGCCCAAAACATGCTAAAATCGAGCCACGCGGGTTGAATCAAAAACCGCTTCTTCACAGTCACACTTCCTTGGAGAACAATGATGGTTAAACTATACACAGATGCAGCCATAAAAGGCAATCATGGGCTTGGCGGGATTGGGATTTTGATCGTGGCCGCCAAAGAGCAGATTCAGCTTCATCAACCGCTGCCCCCAATGGCCAACCACGAAGCCGAGTTTCTGGCCGCCATCGCCGGCTTTCAGGCCCTTTTGGACCGAGACCTCACTGGCCCAGTCAGCTTCTACAGCGACTCTCAAATCGTGATTGATGCCCTGAATAAACGCTACGCCAAGCACTATGGTGATTATGTCACAAAATTGCTCGCCTTGTGCGACCAGTTCTCATTGGTGGTTTGGCAATGGATTCCCGATAAGCAAAATCAAGGCGCGCATATGCTGGCGCAACAAGGCCTCCACCTCGCCGAGGCACAAGAAAAGGCCTGATTGCTCAGGCCTTGTGAATATCAATGGGGTTACTTCAACACTTTGAACTGATCAGCCTTGGCCATCTTTTCGATTGGCTGGGCTGGGGCTTCAATCGAGCCAAATGGCATCTGGGCGCGCAGCGTCCAGGTGGCTGGCAAGTTGAATTCATCGCGGACCAGCTCATCGATAATCGGGTTGTAGTGCTGCAGGCTCGCGCCGATCCCGTTGTTGGCCAAGGCCACCCATGCGTTCAGTTGACTGGAACCTTGTGCTTGTTCTGCCCAGGTGGCAAAATTATCAGCATACAGCGGGAAATCTTGTTCCAGCTTGCGGACAATTGGTTCGTCGGTTAAATACAAGATGGTGCCGTAAGCGGCTTTGAAACTGGCAATCTTCTGCTTGGTGGCTTCATAGGCTGCTTCAGTTGGGACTTCTGACTTCAGCCGCTTGACCACAATGTCCCACAAGGCATCATGCTTAGCGCCGAATAAGAAGACCGCCCGCGTCGTTTGCGAGTTGAAAGCGGATGGGGTGGCCTGAATCACATTTTCGACCAGGTCCACGATTTCATCATAGCTTTGCTTGACGTTTTTGCCCAAGGCATAAATTGAGCGGCGCTGCTTCAACAGGTTAAGTAAGTCATTGTTCACAGGAAATACCTCTTTCATCTTTAGGATAATATTAGTGTATCAGCTTATCTTTTGTAAGTAAACCCACAATTGCCCATGTCACGCGCCAGGAGGCCGTTATGTCACTTGTCAGTAGCTTGATTGTTGCCATTTTAGTTCTGAACACCCTTGCCGCGATTTTCACCGTTTTGCGGGAAGTCCGGGATATTCCCACCACCTGGGCGTGGCTGATGGTGTTGATTTTTCTGCCCGTCATCGGGTTCGGCTTGTACCTGTTCGCCGGCCGCGGGCTATCCGCCAAGAAAGTGCGGGCCATTCAAACTGAGTATCACCGCGGGGTCAAAGCCTTCGTGGCAATGCAAAAGCGCGCGAACACCCATGGTCAGTTGTTGCCAGCGGCAGTGGCTTCGCCGGCGGCCAAAGAGCTCACCACGCTATTCTTGAATACGGCCAACGCCCCTGTGCTGGGCAGCAATGACGTCACGTTGTATTTCGATGGCGAGAAAAAGTTCGCCGCCCTGTTTGCTGATATCGATGCGGCCACGGATCATGTGTTCATTGAATACTACACGATTTATGCTGACCAGCTGGGCACCGAGCTGCGCGATCATTTGATTGCCAAGGCCAAAGCTGGCGTTGAGGTCAAGGTGCTGTATGATGCCTGGGGCAGTATGGGTGCTGGCCCGAAGTTCTGGGCGCCGCTGCTTGAAGCTGGCGGCAAGGCGGAAGCCTACTTCAGCTCGCAGCATTTATTCCTGGACTTTCGCTTGAACTACCGGCTGCACCGGAAAGTGGTGGTGATTGATGATGAAGTCGGCTACATCGGCGGCTTTAACGTCGGCGACCAGTACGTTTCGCGCAAGCCGAAATTTGGCTTTTGGCGTGACACGCATTTGCGGATCGTTGGTAACACGGTTTACGCGTTGAAAATGCAGTTTTTGATGGACTGGAATGCGACTGTCCCAGATGATCAAGCTGAGCCCTACGCGACCGATGCCATCACGCGAGAAAACGTACGGGTGGCGCATGTCGGGGCCACGCCGATGCAAATTGTTGCCAGCGGACCCGACTCCAATGCCCAACAAATCAAATATGGCTACGTCAAAATGATTGCCAGCGCCACCAAGTCCGTTTGGCTTCAGACGCCTTACCTCATTCCTGATGATACTGCGATGGATGCGTTGATCACCGCGGCGCTGGCCGGCATTGATGTGCGGGTGATGGTCCCAGATATGCCGGATCACCCCTTCATTTTCCGGGCGACGCAGTATTACGCCAATTATCTTAGCCGCTTTGGCATCAAGGTTTACCACTACCAGCATGGGTTCTTGCATGCCAAGACGTTGATTGTCGATGATGCGATTGCTAGTGTCGGTTCGGCGAACTTCGATATTCGTAGTTTCAAGTTGAACTTTGAGGTCAACGCCTTCGTTTACGACGAGGCCATCGCCCACCAGTTGACTGAAGCCTTTGAGGCGGATCAAAAGGAAAGTCTCTTCCTGTCTGCCGCGGTCATTCGCAGCCAAGGCCGCTGGTTGCGGTTCAAGCAGTACGCTTCACGCCTGCTGTCACCGATTCTGTAACGCGATAACGCAAAACCGCCTTGATGCATGGCATCAGGGCGGTTATTTTGACTTCTGGCGCCGCGAATCAGGGTGGGGCAGCGCCGCCCCACTCTGATCCGCTCCATAACATGACGACTCGCTAAACCCAGATTCTGGTATGATTCTTGGCATGCGTGTTGCACTTTGCTTGAGCGTGAACATGGTTGGTGCACCCTCCTGCTACCTTCAGGGTTCAGCCTATCGCACCCAGGCGTCAAAGGCTTTGGGATTATCTTTGAGAATATGAATGGCCGCAGTAATCAGTTCTGTGCGCTTGCTGGCGAGCTCATCACCGGTTAAGTGATAACGGTCCGTGATGTAGCCAGTCGCAATGGCGAGAAAATCTTTGCGTTCGATGCCCCCGTCCTTGAATAAAGTATCCAAACCGGTGAGATTTGGGGTGGCGGCGGCCAGCACTGCCTGGGCCACGTCCTTGGTTTGGGCGTGCTGGTTGGCGTAATCAATTAGCCCATCGACCATGTCAACTTCAGCGGCATGGTCGGCTTTCTTATCAGCGTTCATGCTAAACATCTCCTTTGATCACCTTCTATTATAACGAGTTGCTGCCGTGGTGAAAAATAAAGTGTCCAAGGGCTTCTCTTATTTGGACAGGCGGGGTATAATTGTTGTTATCAGTTCGGGGGAACACCATATCTTGGGGTCTGACTTTTTGCCTACAAGATGTGGTGTTTTTATTTGACACTATATACAATATCCAGTATGATAAAGCCATCATCAAATACAGAAAGCGTGACGAACATGAGCAATATTACGTTATTTACCAAAAACGGCTGTCCACAATGCCGGATGACAAAGAACTACCTGAAGACGCACAACATCTCTTTCGTTGAACACAACATCAACGAAGAGCCTGAATACATCGGTTACCTGAAGGATCAAGGGTTCCAAGCCGTTCCGGTGCTGGAAGCAGATGGCCTGAAATCCTTTTACGGGTTCCGCCCAGAAGCATTGAAGCAACTGGCTGGCTAAGCGCCAGCTTTTTTTGACCCCTAATCCTTGTGAAAGTGGTGACAATATGGCACTCAGTGAGATCAAACCAGATGAAGTAACCTATTACGCGTTGAACAACGAAATCAACATTCCAGTGGATGGTCAGATTCCGTTGGCGAAGGACAAGGCGGCGCTCCAAGCCTTCCTGAAAGAAAATGTAATTCCGAACACGAAGACTTTTGCTTCGCTGACGGATCGCCTCGCTTACTTGGTGGAGCATGACTACTATGAAGCAGCGATGCTGGATAAGTATCAGCCCGCTTTCATAGAGCAGCTCAACGATTTTTTGAGCAATGCCCATTTTGAGTTCAAGTCGTTCATGGCGGCCTACAAGTTCTACGCGCAATATGCTTTGAAGACTGATGACAACGAATACTATTTGGAGGATTTCAAGGACCGCGTCTTTGCCAATGCGCTCTATTTTGCCGACGGGAATGAAGAGTTGGCGATGGCGTTAGCCGATGAAATGATTCACCAGCGCTATCAGCCCGCGACCCCCTCGTTTTTGAACGCTGGGCGCCAGCGCCGTGGTGAACTGGTGTCGTGTTTCTTACTCCAGGTGTCCGACGATATGAATTCGATTGGTCGGGCGATCAACTCGGCCTTGGAGCTATCCCGGATTGGTGGCGGCGTGGGGTTGACCTTGTCAAACTTGCGTGAAGCCGGTGCCCCGATCAAAGGCATCGATGGCGCCGCCAGTGGCGTTTTACCGGTCATGAAATTGCTGGAAGACAGTTTTTCCTATTCCAACCAGCTCGGCCAACGCCAAGGGGCCGGCGTGGTTTATTTGAACGTGTTCCATCCTGATATTATTAGCTTCCTTGGTGCCAAGAAAGAAAACGCCGACGAAAAATACCGCCTGAAGACCCTGAGTCTCGGTGTCATCGTCCCTGACAAGTATTATGAACTCGTCCGTGAAGACGCTGATATGTACCTCTTCTCCCCGCATTCCGTTGAGCGGGAATACGGCCAGCCGTTCTCCTACATCGACATTACTAAGGAATACGACAACCTGGTCGCTAATCCGAAGATCAAGAAGTACAAGCTGAAGGCCCGCGACCTCGAAAACGAAATTTCGAAGCTCCAGCAAGAATCTGGCTATCCGTATATCGTCAACATCGATACCGCCAACAATGCCTCCCCTATCGCCGGCAAAATCATTATGAGTAACCTTTGCTCGGAAATCATGCAGGTGCAAACCCCAAGCGTGATCAACAATGCCCAGGGTTACGATGTGCTAGGGACCGATGTGTCCTGCAACTTGGGCTCGACCAATATTCCTAACTTGATGAAGAGCCCTGATTTTGGCAAGAGTGTGGAATCGATGGTGCGCGCCTTGACCTTCGTGACCGATACCAGCAACATTGACGTGGTGCCTTCGGTGCAGCACGGTAACGAGCTGGCCCACTCCATTGGCCTCGGTGCCATGGGGCTGCATACCTATTTTGCCTTGAACCACATGGCTTACGGTGATGAGGAAGCGCTGGACTTCACCAATGTCTACTTCCTGCTCTTAAACTACTACAGCCTCAAGGCGTCCAACAAGATTGCGGCTGAACGCGGCCAGGTCTTCCACAACTTTGCCGCCAGCAAGTACGCGGACGGTAGCTATTTCGACAAGTATCTGACTGAGGACTTTGCGCCGAAGACGGCTAAGGTCAAGGCGCTGTTCGCTGACATTCATGTGCCGACCGCCGAAGACTGGGCCGCACTGAAGGCTGCCGTGATGAAGGATGGTTTGTACCACCAAAACCGGCTCGCCGTGGCGCCAAACGGCTCAATCTCTTACATCAATGACACCTCTGCTTCCCTGCAGCCAATCGTCAACCGCATCGAAGATCGGCAGGAAAAGAAGATTGGGACGATTTACTACCCAGCGCCTGGGTTGTCCAACGACACCTTACCTTACTACAAGAGTGCCTACGACATTGATATGCGCAAGGAAATTGATGTCTATGCTGCTGCGCAGGCCCACGTTGATCAAAGCATGTCGCTGACGTTGTTCATGCGCTCCACCATTCCAGCCGGCCTCTACCCATGGAAGGAAGGCCGCACTGAAAAGATGACGACCCGCGATTTGAACATCCTGCGGAACTACGCCCATCACAAAGGCATCAAGTCCATTTACTACATCCGGACCTACACCGATGATCAAGAAGAAATTGGCAGCAATGCCTGCGAATCCTGCTCGATCTAAAGCTCGCCTTTGGCACCGATGAGCAATGGCCAGCTTTCGAGAGCCGTGGCGTCCCACGGTTCTTACATATCACCTTTAAAGGAGCGACATCATGGCGGAAGAAAAGCAATACCTGGCAATCAACTGGAACGACATTGAAGATCAAATCGATAAGGCCACTTGGGAAAAACTCACTGAGCAATTTTGGCTGGATACCCGAATTCCGGTGTCCAATGACTTGGATGACTGGCGCAAGCTGACCAAAGACGAACAGTGGGTCGTCGGCCATGTGTTTGGTGGCCTGACCCTGCTGGATACCTTGCAGAGTCAAGATGGCATGAACAGCTTGATGCAAAATATTCGCACCCAGCAGGAACGCGCGGTGCTCAATAACATTCAGTTCATGGAATCGGTTCATGCCAAGTCCTATTCCACGATTTTCTCCACGCTGAATACGCCTGCTGAAATCGACGAGATTTTTAACTGGACCAATTCCAACCCGCATCTGCAATACAAAGCCAACAAAATCAACGATATCTATCACAATGGCACCCCGCTAGAAAAGAAAGTGGCTTCCGTCTTCCTGGAAACCTTCCTTTTCTACTCTGGCTTCTTCACCCCGCTCTACTACTTGGGCAACAACAAGCTCACCAATGTGGCGGAAATTATAAAGCTGATCATTCGCGACGAAAGTGTGCACGGCACCTACATCGGCTACAAGTTCCAGCTCGGCTTTAATGCCCTCAGCGATGACGAACAAGCCAAAATGCGTGATTGGATGTATGACTTGCTGTACGACCTTTATGCCAACGAGGAAGGCTACACCAATGACTTGTACGCTAAAACCAGTTGGACCGAGGAAGTCTTGACCTTCCTGCGGTATAACGCCAACAAAGCACTGATGAACTTGGGCCAAGACCCCTTATTCCCTGACACCGCCGCTGACGTGAACCCGATTGTGATGAACGGGATCTCGACTTCTACTGCCAACCATGACTTCTTCTCTCAAGTCGGTAATGGTTACCGTTTAGGTCAGGTGGAAGCGATGAACGACGATGATTACAACTTTGACTAAGGTAACTTAACTCAAAAACGCAGGACCCGTTGGCCCTGCGTTTTTCGATTCCAGCAAAAAAGACGAGCCGCCGCTCGTCTTTCAGTGATTACCAAATGTGAACACGCTTCTCAGGCGCAATGTACATGCCATCACCTGGCTGCACGTCAAAAGTGGCATACCAGTCATCCAAGTTCCGCGGTTGAATGTTGGCGCGCAGCTTAGCTGGCGCATGCACATCGATCGACAGCAGGAATTTCATGTATTCCGGCCGCGCCTTTTGCCGCCAGATCCGCGCCCAGTTGGTGAAGAAGGCTTTCAGATCAACGTCAGGTTGTGCCTTGGCCGTTTGAAGCGCCGCCGCCAAACCACCAGCATCGGCAATGTTTTCGGAGACAATCAGCTTACCATTCACCTTACCGGCGCTGGTTTCAATGCCATCGAACTCGTCGATCATTTGCTGGGTCAAGGTCTTAAAGTGCGCGTAGTCGGCTTCTTGCCACCAGTTGACCATATTGCCGAATTCGTCGAATTGGGCCCCATTGTTGTCGAAACCATGGGAGATTTCATGGGCAATGACAGCGCCAATGCCGCCGTAGTTTTCACTGGCAGATTGATCCAAGGCGTAAAATGGGGCCTGCAAAATGGCCGCTGGGAAAGTGATATCGTTGCGAGAAGGATCGTAGCACGCATTGACCAGGTGGCCAGGCATCAACCAGGTGGTGCGATCGACCGGCTTTTGTAGCTGCTCAACGTTGTAGGCGTGCCGCGCTTCGGCGATGCCCGTGACGTTGGTCAACAGGTCAGCCTTTTCATCGACTTTAAAGCGGTCATAAACCTCGTTGACCTTGTCGGGGTAACCCATCTTCAAGACCATCTTGTCGAGTTTGACAATGGCCTTGGTCTTGGTTGCCTCAGACAGCCAGCTTGAGCCGCGCAGGCGGGACTTGTAAGTCTCAATCATGTTCTCGACCAACTTGGTCACATCGGCCTTCGCGGCTTCACCAAAGTACGTGCGGCCGTAGTACAAGCCAATCGGTTCGGAGAAGAAGGAATTTGCCAAACGATAAGCATGTTTGATCTGCTTTGGCGCTTCCGGATTACCGGACAAGGCGCGGCCAAAGGTGCCGCCCAGTTGACGCAAGTCCTCGCTCAGGTAGCCCGTGTTAGAGAGCAAGTCATTGACGTAGGCCCAGTGCTTGTAGCGGTCAAAGGTCGCCGCACCAAACAGCTGAGTGAATTCCTTCAAGAAGCGGGGATCGCCGACAATGATGGTGGCTGGCTGTTCGCCGTAAGCCTCTTCAGCAAAAGCAGTGAAATCAAAGTCCCCAAACTGCGCGGCTACTTCCGCGAAGCTTTGCGGGTTATACATCTTCGGATAATCAGCCCACTCCTCACGGCTCTTAACGTGCTTCGCCAGCTCGGCATCAAAAGCCAAAGCATCAGCGAGATAGGTCTTTTGATCGGCGGCGCTCAAATCGGTTTGCGCCAGGAGCTTTGAAACCATGTCGCCCCAAACTTTGAGCAACTGCGCGGCTTGTTCGTTGTCAGGCGTGTAATAAGTGGTGTCTGGCAAAATCGTCGCCGGTCCGGTCAGCATGATTTTGTTGACGCTGGTGTCCTTCATGTCAGGTTCCACCCCGAGGTCAAAAGGCATCGGGAACAGTGAGGCTTCCAAATCCGCTGCTTTGGCGTTGAACGCCGCCAAGTCAGAGGTGGCGTTCAGCGGCGCCAAACGATCCAGTGCCGGCTGAATACCAGCCGCATCGCGCGCCTTAAAGTCTTTGGCTTGGTTATAAAGCTTCACCGCCGCTTCAAAGTACTGATCTGGAGCGGTTTTCTCGCCTGCCGAAACCGCGGCAAAGTCTGCCATCAGGTGGGCTTCTACCCCATCAGCCAAATCATTAAAGCCCCCGGTGCTTGTTTTATCTGGATCAATGACGGCGGTTTTCTCCCACTCGCCATTCACGGCATCATAAAGATTGTCTTGGTATCGTGTCTCAGCCATTATCTGAACTCCCTTCGCTGATTTTCTCACCAGCATTTAATGTAAGACTAATTATAGCGCAAGCCCGCAGACATTTCACCCATTACGCCGAAATAGTCACCAGGCCCAGACGTTATCCCTTTACCAAAAGTATGACAGCGCATACAATAGACATGATACAGAAGGAGGCCTGGAAAATGTACTATGTGATCATGAAGTCCCATGATATTCGCCGTAATCTTGCTACAGAACAATACCTGATGAATAACAAACAGTTTGATGAACCCTTGCTGCTGTTTTACTACGAGGGACCCTGTGTGATTGTTGGGCGCAATCAAAACACCCAGGAAGAACTCAACCAAGACTACGTTGATGCGCATCACATTGTGGTAACGCGGCGCTTGTCCGGCGGCGGGGCGGTCTATCAAGACTTGGGCAATCTGTGTTTTTCCTTTGTGGTAGATGCGGATTCCGAGGAGTTTGGCGACTTTAAGTCCTTCACCCAACCGATTGTGGATGCTTTGCATCAAATGGGCGCCACCACTGCCGAAGTGTCCGGGCGTAACGACATGTTGGTTGATGGCAAAAAATTCTCTGGCAGCGCCATGTACACGCGCGATGGTAAGACCTTCTCACATGGCACTTTGATGCTCGACGTGGATCAAAGTGTCCTCCCAGAAGTCTTAAAAGTGCCGGCCGACAAACTCGCCAGCAAAGGGATTCAAAGTGTGCGCAGCCGCGTCACGAATCTGCGGCCTTACCTCGCCCCTGAATACCAGCAGCTGACGGTGCCAGAATTTCGCGACATTTTGCTCTTGCGACTGTTTGGTGCCAACGATTTAAGCGAAATCCAAGACCGACAGTACCAAGTCACCGCAGAGGACCAAGCTGCCATCGACCAGCTGTATGAGAATATTTACAGCAACTGGGACTGGGTGTATGGCAAGTCACCTGCCTTCACTTTGAAAAAGCGGCAGCACTTCACCATGGGCACCATCGATGCTCGCCTGACCGTCACCGGCGGCAAGATTAGCGCCATCAAGTTTTATGGTGATTTCTTCGGGGCCAAGGATGTCGCCGATTTACAAACCGCGTTGCTTGGGGTCCAGTATGACCATGAGCATGTGGTCCAAGCGCTGGCGACGTTTGATCTCAACGCCTATTTCACGGGCATTGATGCCGAGGCGCTCACTAACTTATTGACCCGCTAAAGGGCAAGCTAAAAGCCGCTGACGGTTGTCAGCGGCTTTTTGGTTATGCCCAAGCAATCTTGGCAATGGCGTATTCTTGAAGGCGCTTGGCCCCCTTGGGTGTTTCCACGATGACAGTGCTGCGCTCCTGATACGGTTTAACCGTCCCTGGGTGAATCGCCGACACCGTCCCTTTTAGCGTCCGTTTATCCATGGTGTGAATTTTCACCGGGCGTTTGGTTAACAGTGCATCCTCCAGTAAGCCAATAATCTCAGTGGTGCGTTGCGCCATGAGCAAAACCTCCTTTTGGTTGTAACCGATTACATGCCTAGTATAACCATCTTTTAATCAAAAATCAGTAGCCGGCGGTCAAGTCCACCTGATTCTTAACAATTTCGCCGCTGGCGGCAAAAGCCGTCAGATTCGGCAGGAAAATATTCGCGACCGCGGCCCGTAAATGCGGCACGGTGCCGGAAATATGCGGTGTAATCAGCACTTGCTGCTCATGCCACAGCGGCGAATCCGCTGGTAGCGGCTCGGTTTCGAACACATCCAGCGCCGCGCCGCGGAGCTGGCCGGCATGAAGCGCGGCGAGCATGGCGGCGGTATCCGCCGACTCGCCCCGGCCAACATTGACCAACAGCGGTGCGGCTTCAAGCTGAGCGAAAAACGCGGCGTTGAAGAAATGGGTCGTGCTGGCCGTCAGCGGCATCACGTTGACCAGCACCTGCGCATCCTTAGCCCAAGTGGTGGCCATTTGATCAGTACCCACCTCAACAAAACCGGGCACTGGCGCGCCATGGCGGCTGATGCCATACACCTGCATGCCTTGGGCGGTCAGCTGTTTAGCAATGGCCTGGCCGATATGACCGGTGCCAAAAATCACGGCTTTGCTGCCCTCAAGGGACCAAAGTTGGCCGCGGCGCTGCTCATTATCCCAAGTGTGCGCCGCCGGGAATAAGCCCCGGGCAAAAGCCAAAATCATCGCTAAAGTTGAGCTGGCAATGGGGTCAGCATGAATGCCGCTGGTGTTCGCCACCACCACCCCTTGCGCCTTGAGCTGCGCCAACGGTAAATAGTCGACCCCGGCCGAAACGGTTTGCACAAATTTCAGCTGATTGGGCCCATCTAAGATCGTCTGTGCAATCTGATTCCAGCCTAAAATGACGTCGATTTGACTCGCCTGATCAGGCGTGTAATCTGCCGCCGTGATTAAGGTGACATTCGCTGGCAACTGGGCTTGCGCCGCAGCTGGTAAAGCAAATAAAGTTAATACCTTCATGAAAAGCCTCCTAGCCTGCAAATTTGGTCAGCAGCTGATGTAATCCTGATTCGCGGAGGCCCAATGTCTCGCGAATGAACCCACGACTGCCAGCGAACCGCGTATCAAGGAGCGTGAAGACCGCCGCCAGATAACGCTGATCGGCCCGGCCCAGCGCGGCCAGTTCCGCTTGCATGGCGGGGGTACCGCCGGCTGTACTTAAGGCCTGGCGCAAGGCCGCGGCATGCTCAGCGGCGGCGATGTTGGTGAGCAGGTAATCCTGATAGATGAATGTCCGGTCAACGCCCAGCGCATCTAGCAGTAAGGCACAGGCCACCCCGGTGCGATCCTTGCCGGCGCTGCAGTGAAGCAGCACGGCCCCAGGCGCTGAGCTAACCGCACGCACCATTTGGGCTAAGCTGGCGCGCTGCTCAGGGTCAAGCAACATGTTTTGGTAGCCCGCAATCATCCAGTCAACGGCACCTTGATGCCCACTGAGAAAAGTGAACAACGCAGGCAGCGTTTGATATTTGGCGGTTACGGCATCTGAAGCGAGCGGCGTTGCGCTGGCCGCGACTTGAGGCAACGAAACGTCTGGGTTAGCAGCCGCCTCGCTAGGCAGGCGTAAATCGACCACCGCGGACACATTCAGTGCCTTTAGCGCCGCCACATCGGCAGGTGTCGCGTGGGCCAGCCGCCCGCTGCGGATGAGCAGCTCGCCTTTTAGGGGCTGACCATCACGCGTGGTCAGGGCCTGATAAGTGCGGGCATTGCTCACGCCGGCAAAAGGTAACGTTAAACTAACGTTGGTCATTGGCTCGCCTCCTCCTTTCATTTTAGCACACTGCTTTTTAAGGTCTTTGTCGCCAAATTCAAATTTTTTCATCAAAAAATGTTGACAGACAGTTTTCACCAGACTAAACTCAGTGTCAATCAAATCAATCTGTTTTCACAAACCGATGAGGTGGAGATCAAACCAGTTGTGCACGCACAGAGAGTCACGTTGCTGAGAAGTGGCCGAACGCAAGCTGGCAAATGGACCACCGAGGGCCTTGCCGAAAGATTTCAAGTACGCAAGGACGTCAGGCATACGTCAGTTGCCGGGAGAGTGTTGGCTCTTCGCTAAGCGTGATTCGAACGGAATCGCCCTGCGCAAAGAGCCCGTTGCATGAGTTGCAGCGGGCTTTGTGTTTGGGCCTACCGATTCGAGTCAAATCAAGGTGGCACCGCGGAAAATCCGTCCTTGATCGTCGTCATATTTGACGGCGATCGAGGGCGGATTTTTTGCTAGGAGGAAATTATGCTGAGTCAATTCACGAATTTAAAGGCCATTAAGGTGCTGGCGCCGCTCACCACCCCTGAGCAAGCCATTAGGCAAGCGGGCGCGCTGCTGGTCAGCGGTGGTTTTGCCACCCCATTCTACACTCAGGCGATGCTAACCAGCTTTAAAGCGAACGGCGCGTATTTTGTCATTGCGCCAGGCATCGCCATGCCGCATGCACGGCCAGAAAACGGGGTCTTGGTCGACGGTATCAGTCTTCTCACCCTCCAAACCCCGCTGGATTTCGGCAATGCCGCCAACGGTCCTGCCGATTTGATCATTGGCTTAGCGGCCACTGGCGCTGATCGCCATATTCAGCTCATTCAAGCCATTGCCAAAGCCTTCAGTGCCCGATGGCGTTACCGCCAACTGATGTCATGCACCACCTCAAAGCAAGTCTTGTCGCTACTTGAAACGGATGCACCAAATGAAAGGTAGGTTTTCTCAATGCGCGTGTTAACTGTATGTGGGGCCGGGGTCGGCACCAGCCTGATGGAAAAAATGTTCGCCGAAGCGATTCTGAACGACGCCGGCGTCGACGCTCAAGTCGATAATGCCGACATCAGCAGCGCCACGCCGAATGATTACGACGTGGTTATTACCACCTCGATGTTTGCCGAGATGTTGCCAGCAACTAACGCCCAGGTCATTATTCATGACAACATCATGGATCAAACCGGCCTCAAGCAAAAGCTACTGGCGGCGCTGGCCCAGGAGGATTAACCCATGTCAATTCTCCTATACTTCATCAACAACGTCCTGAGTCAGCCAATTTTCATTCTGGGGCTGGTGGTGGTCATCGGCATGTTGGCTGAACATAAGCCTGGTAGCAAAATCCTGCCGAGTGCCCTGAAGGCCGTGATCGGCTTCACCATGATCAACGTGGGCGGCCAAACCTTAGGCACGGCACTTTTACCTTTGCAGCAGCTGATTGCGCATATTTTTGCCATGAAAGCCCCGGCCAGTGCTGATATCGGTGCCACCCAGGCCGCAAGCTTAACTGATGTCGGCTTTGACATGGCGATTATTTTCGCCTGCGGGTTCGTCATCAACTTGCTGCTGGCGCGTTTCACCCGGTTCAAGTTCGTGCATCTTTCGCCGCATGTGTCGTTTTTCTTTGCCGGCTTGATTGCCGCCCTTTTGAAATTCGGGACTGACCTGAATACACCGCTGCGGTTGGTGATTGGTTCCATTCTCTTAGGTGTCTACATGACCTTCACCTGCGCCTATGTCAATGTGCTGATTAAGCCCGTGCGCGGCGCCGATGGCTTCACGCTGGCGCATTCCAGCTCGTCAGGACTCTTGGTCGCCTCCATCCTGGGGGAACTGTTCGGCGATAAAAAGCACGACCTGGAGGACACCAAGCTGCCAGTGAAGCTGAACTTCCTGCGGGATATGACGGTGGCGCTCACCCTGGTGATGATGCTGTTGTTCTTCGCCTTAGGACTGATTGCCGGCCCTCACTTCACCATGACGCAAGTGGCCGGTGGTAAGGACTTTGTGGTGTTCGCCATTACCAAAGGGATTGAATTCGGGATGTGGATTACCGTCATCTTAGCTGGCGTGCGGATGATGCTAGCGGAAATCATTCCAGCTTTTCACGGCATCTCCCACAAGCTAATCCCCAACGCCAAGCCAGGTTTGGATATTCCGCTGCTGTTTCCGCAGTATCCCACCAGTGTCATTGTGGGTTTTCTGTTGAGTTTAACCACTGGCATCATCGGGATGCTGATTTTAGCCGCCGCTCATTATCCCATCATCGTTTTTCCGGCCTTAATCCCAACCTTCTTTACTGGCGCGGCCACAGCGATTTTCGGTGATGCCCATGGCGGCCGCCGCGGCGCGCTACTGGGCGCCGGCGCCAACGGGTTTCTGCTGATTTTTGGCCAGGCTCTGTTGCTACCGATGGTGGGGACTTTCGCGCCAATCATGCGGATCTTAAGCGAAACCGATTATTGTGTCTACGGCCCGCTATTGGGCTTCGTGTTGAAATTAGTTCATCTTGGTTAATCAAAGGAGTTTTATCATGACAAATAACTATGATCCTGAAACTGCAATGCAAGCTGGCCGTTACCTGGAATACGGTGGTCAATACCTTCCAGAAGTTTTGATGCCGGAAATTAACCGTGTCGCGGCGGCCTACGCCAAGTACAAGGACGACCCTGACTTCTTGAATGAGTTCCACACCTTGCTGCGGGAATACGCCGGCCGGCCTTCCCTGCTGTATTACGCCAAGAATATGACGGCAGATCTCGGCGGCGCCCAAATCTACCTCAAGCGGGAAGACCTCAACCATACCGGCGCGCATAAAATCAATAATGTCATCGGCCAGGCCCTGCTCGCCAAGCGCATGGGCAAAACGCGCCTGATTGCTGAAACCGGTGCTGGTCAGCACGGCGTCGCCACCGCTACCATCGCCGCCTTGTTCGGCATGGAATGTGAAATCTTCATGGGCAAAATGGATACCGACCGCCAGCGCCTGAATGTCTACCGCATGGAACTACTTGGCGCCAAAGTGAACGCAGTGACCAGCGGCTCGATGGTGCTGAAGGACGCCGTGAATGCGGCGCTGCAAAACTATGCGGCCCGCAGCGACGATACGTTTTATGTGATGGGTTCTGCAGTCGGCCCGCATCCCTTCCCAGCGATGGTGCATGATTTTCAAAGTGTCATCAGTAAAGAATCCAAAGCCCAATTGCAGGACGCGATTGGCCAGTTGCCGGATTATGTGGTGGCCTGTGTCGGCGGCGGTAGCAATGCGATCGGCAGTTTTGCTGAATACATCAAAGACCCAAGCGTGCATCTGATCGGCTGTGAAGCCGCCGGTAAAGGCATCACCACTAAGCAAACAGCCGCCACCATGGCGCTTGGCTCCACCGGGATTTTCCATGGGATGAAGTCCCGCTTCTTGCAAAATCATGATGGGCAAATCGATTCTGTTTATTCGATTTCCGCCGGGCTCGACTACCCTGGCGTCGGTCCGGAACATGTGGCCTTGATGGATGAAGGCCGGGCCCAGTACGTGCCGATTACCGACGACGAGGCGGTTGATGCTTTCGAATACATCGCCAAGCAAGAAGGCATCATTGCCGCAATTGAAAGCTGCCACGCCGTTGCCGAAGTGCAAAAGCTCGCCCCAACCTTGAGTAAGGACCAGGTCATCATTTGCACCCTCTCTGGGCGCGGCGACAAGGACGTGGCCTCGATCGCCAAGTATCGCGGCATTGAACTGAATGAAGACTAGTTGAGGAAGGAAAATCATCATGAGTAAATTAACAGACGCATTCAATAACGGTAAAGCGTTCATTCCCTTCATCGTTGCCGGCGATCCTGATGAAGCCAGCACCTTGAACAACATCCTTGCTATGGCCAAAGCCGGCGCGGATATCATCGAGCTAGGCATTCCCTTTTCCGATCCGGTTGCCGATGGCCCAGTGATCCAAGCCGGTGATTTGCGCGCCTTCAAAGGCGGCATTACTGTCGACAAAATCTTTAACATTGTCAAAGCCGCCCGGCAGCAAATTCAAACCCCCATCGTCTTTTTGACCTACGCCAACGTGCCGTTCAAGTATGGTTATGACCGCTTTTGCGCCCAGTGTCAGGCCTTGGGCGTGAACGGGTTGGTGATACCGGATTTGCCTTTTGAAGAGCAAGCCGAAATTCGGCCCTTCACGCAAAAATACGGGCTTGACTTGATTATGTTGATTACGCTGAATTCTGGTGATCGCGTGCCAGCTCTGGCTAAAGCCGCGGAAGGATTCATCTATGTCGTCAGCACCCAAGGCATCACAGGGGAGCGTGATGAATTCGATCACCGCCTCGCCGCCCTCTTCGCCGAGATCAAGCAGTATACAGAGGTGCCGGCGGCGCTGGGTTTTGGCATTCACACGCCCGCGCAGGCCAAGGCGCTGTCGCAGTTCGCCGATGGCATTATCGTTGGCTCAGCGATTGTGGAGCTGGCGGCGCAGCACGGCACCGAGGCGGCCGCCGCAATTGGGCAGTATACCGCAGAGATGAAAGCGGCGCTGGCCTAATCAGTCAATTCAACCCACCAAGCGCACTAAAATAACCACGCCATGTGACGTGGTTGTTTTAGTGTTAGGAACGATATAGCGTCTTTGCGTGAATCGTGGCCTTATTTGGTTTCGGGTGCTTGCCATTTATTGGGTAACAAGGTTTCTCCAATCCGAATGAGCAGAATATTACCGACAAATAGGCCAGGAATTAAGAGTTGGCCCGAAAGGCCTGGCAATTTATCGAGCATATCAATTGCTGGAACGGCGAACAGCGTTGCAAAAATCGCAATCATGCCAGCGATAAACCATGAGTGCATGCCCATCCACATGCCAAGGCCTAGCAGAAGGACCATCAGGCCCAAACCGACAACGATAATTAACGGCTTGGGCACCCATACCCGGCCAAACTTAGGCATCAGGTCGCTGAGCGGTTGGAGAACTAACTGGACGACAACGATAAGCACGATGCTGGCATCGCGAACCTTTCTGCGATGAAATACACCGCGGCGAAACATTTCCATGGCCGCCAAAACAAGTATTGGCAGTGCTGCTGCCAGCACTGCCGCTGAGCCCAAGGGCACAAGACGTCCATGCAGGGAAATATGGCGCCAGGTGATGAAGAAAAACGAAAGGAGCCATGCTACCGTCGCGTATAAGACCCAGGATTTGCGCTTCCAGTGTGGTAGGTTTTTGACGAGTTGATCACCAATGGTTTTGGGATCCTGGCCAAAGTAATCGACCGCATCAATACCATCAGCTTGTGCTTGCATTAAATCCGCGTGAATTTCGGCTAGCAGCTCGCTAGTAGCAGTCGCATCGACGCCAATGGCCTCAGTGACATAGGTCTTAAGCCGGTCAAAATACTCTTGATTACGCGGTAATAGCGTTGCACCCATACTTTACTTACCTCCGAGTTGATTCATGGCAGCTTCCAGTTGTGCCCAGTCTGCCTTAAAGTCAGCCAATGCCGCCTGCCCTGACGGCAATAGATGGTAATACTTGCGCGGTGGACCACCGTTAGGGGAATCGCGCCTTTCACCCTGAATTTGGCCACTTCGTTCTAATTTCAGTAGCAACGGGTAAATTGTCCCGTCTGCAATTTCACCAAAACCGGCGGTCACGAGCGCCTGATGAATCTCATAAGGGTAGGACTCCTGGCTGGCCAGGATTTGCAGCAGCGCCCCTTCCAATGACCCCTTCAATAGTTGAGATGGTAGTTTGCGCATGACGCCCCTCCTGACTAGCTTGCCTGGCAAGTATGCTCGCTGTTCAACTATCTTGTCAAGCAAGGAAGTGTCTATTTGATGACGAATAGCCGTTCTTTCAATATGAAACAAAGCACCGGCCGCTTACCATACAGACGTGGTAAGTGATCGGTGCTCAATGAAGCACTATTGCCGTGGTGTCCGTTTCGCCCAGTACTGGAAGTAATCGGTGCGAATCGTCCCGTTATACAGCTTCCGGCGCTTCGTTGCTTTGGCGCCATAAGCTTTTTCAAATTCCAAATCGGCGGTCAAAATATACTTGCTCCAGCCGGTCAGTGGCCGGTAGACCTCGCCCATTTCCTTGTACAGCTGACGCGCGGCCTCTAGTTCGCCGAGGCGCTTCCCGTAAGGTGGGTTAGAGACAATCACGCCACGCGGGGCGGTCAGTTGATTATCTTTGACTGCGACCTGCTTGAAGTGAATGGTCTGACTCAGGCCAGCTTGCTTCGCGTTTTCCTTGGCGATTTCAATCATTTGCGGATTCAGGTCAAAGCCTTGAATATCGAGCTCCCGGTCAAAATCGGCTTGATCCATCGCCTCATCTTTTACCTGCTGGAGAATTTCAGGGTCCATAAAGGCGAAATCTTCAAAGGCAAAGTGCCGCTGCATCCCAGGGGCCAGGTTAAGCCCAATCATCGCCGCTTCAATCGGAATGGTCCCTGACCCAGTCGTCGGATCGACAAACGGCATATCCGGGTGCCAGTTCGTTAGCATGACCAGGGCCGCCGCAAAGTTTTCTTTCAGCGGGGCTTCCCCTTTGGCAATCCGGTAGCCGCGCTTGAATAGACTAGGACCAGTCGTGTCGATGGTCAAGGTGGCCACATCCCGCAAAATAGAGACTTCCAGCGGATAGGTTTTGCCGGTTTCCGCCAGGCGGCCGCGGCGATGATAAACCGTCGCTAACTTGTCGACGATGGCTTTTTTGGTGATGGCTTGCACGTCGGGTTCCGAGTGCAGTTTGGAGCGAACGCTGCGCCCGGCCACTGGGAACTCAGCATCCAGCGGCAGATAATGATCCCAAGGCAGGGCCTTCACCCCTTCGAACAACTCATCAAAAGTGGTGGCGGTGAATTGACCGACAATGATCTTCACTCGGTCGGCGGTGCGCAGCCAGACATTGGCTTTGGCGATGGCAGTTTCGTCGCCTTCAAAATAGACTTTGCCGTTATCGGTGCGTTCCTCATAGCCCAGTGCCTGCACTTCGCGCGCAGTCAGGGCTTCTAGGCCTGACGCCATTGTGGCAAGTAATTTGTATTGCATATTGGCCTCCATGTGTTCCGTGTTTTCTTCATCTTAACCCAGCGGCCTGAGCCTGTCATGACTGCCGGTGAATTTTCGCAAAAAAACAGCCCGGGTCTCCCCGAGCCGTGCCTGTTTGCAGCCCTCTATAAGCCATGTTTTGTTCCAGCTGGATGTCAGGCCATCCAGCCTTCAGTAATCATCTATCTCAGCTTACGCTGTTAGGGCCATCGGTTCAGTTCCCTAGGCCTTGCGCCCCTACCAAAGTTTGGGTTACTCGCTCGCGGGGTTTACCCGTTCCAATCCCTTGATTTCTCAAGGGCCTCGTCTCTGTGGCACTTTCAGACTGACTCACGCGTGACCGAAGTTTTAGCGCTTTTAGTCGCCGTTACCCGAAGGTACTCAGGCTTATTGGGCCTGACACGAACACTACAAGCATCACAGCTTGTGCGGGCATGGACTTTCCTCACCTGACAATCGCCAGGCGCGATTACTCAAGGACTGCAAATTGGGTTTAATATTGATCGATGCCAGAAGAGTGCGACTCGCCTTGTGGTTGCGACTGCTCAGAGAGTTTGCTACCAAAGACGTGACGTTCCAAGTTCGACAGCCGCTTGAGGATGTCGTAGTTGGTGGCACTGGCACTTGGTTGTTGTGGCGTGCTGCCAGCGATGCTCTTAGAAACTGACAGCTGCTTGGTGAGTTCATCCACGCGGCTGCGCAGCCGCGCATTATCCTCATTCAACCGGTCCAGTTCAGCATTGTAGCTCTCATAATCCTTGATCACTTGATCGAGGAATTCATCGACCTCATCGGGATCATAGCCACGCATGGCCTTCTTGAAACTCTTATCCAAAATGGCCTTAGGGTCAAGTTGAATGTTGAATGTTGCATCGTTATTGTTATCCATTCCAGCACACCTCATTTACCAGCTAAACACGCTTCGTTTAGTATAGCATAGCCTAATCGCTTTGAAAATGCTCATTTGCCTGGTTTTCGGCGTAGTCTCGGGCCGATTCTTCCAAATCTGGCATCGTGATCAAGGTCAAAGGATAGTCGCGGCGGGCCTGCTCTGCCAGCGCAGCCTGATAGGCAAACTTGGGCTTGCCTTCAAAATCCAGATCATACAGCATCAATGCGCCGTCGGTATGCTGTGCCATAAAGCGGGTGTAGCCAGAAAGCTGGGCTGGCGATTCATACGGACCACTAGAAGTCGCCTGGGAAAAGTCGACTTGCGCCGTCAGCGTTTGCAGCTTGGTTTGATTGGCCTCGTTCCACTGATGGCCAAAATCACCGAACGGTAGCATCATCGCCACTTGCAACTGCGGATACGCCGCTTTCAGCTCCAGCGCTGCGGCGGCGCCCCACTGCTCCACGCCAAGCTCGCCGCCGGTGATGACCCATTCCAGCCCGTCTTCAATCAGCGGGCGCAGCGCATTTTTTAACGTATACTTAATCACTGTGATTTTGGGATCTTGATCACCGTAAGCGTTCACTTCCCAGGCCCGGTACCCGGTCAGCCAAAGTCTTGCCAGCATCTTCTTCCTTCTTTCTAAAATTAGGCGCATGCTGTTCAAATTGTTATAATAGCCACAGGAGCGTGAGTCTATGCCTATTCATTACCCCAATGGTAAGCCATACCAAGCCAAGGCGCAATCAAGCCGCGAACCCGTCAACTACGGCGGCCGCGGCATGACCTTGGAAGATGAGCTCAATCAAAGCAATCAATACTATCGCCAGACCCAGCAGGCCGTGGTGTACAAAAAGCCTACGCCGTTGCAAATCGTCAAGGTCGACTACCCAGCCCGCAGCCAAGCGGTGATTCGGGAAGCCTACTTCAAAACCCCTTCGACGACTGATTATAACGGGGTTTACCGCGGGTATTACTTGGACTTTGATGCCAAGGAAACCAAAAACAAGCGCAGCTTTCCGTTGAAGAACTTCCACGCCCATCAAATTGCCCATTTGACCGCGTGCTTAGCCCAAGGCGGCATCTGTTTTGCCTTGATTCGCTTCGTTAGCCTTGAGCGCTTGTTCATCTACCCAGCCAGTGATTTGAAACGCTGCTGGGATGAGGCGCAAAATGCTGGGCGCAAATCGATTCCGTTAAGTGAAATTGAAGCCCATGGGATTGAGCTGCATCCGAAATTGCAGCCTCTGATTCCCTATTTAGAAGGCGTCGATCAATTAATCCAGATGAAGAGAGGAAATCACCATGCCTAATACGCCATCCCGAATGGCCCGGCGGCGGGCCCCAAAGCCGAAACCAAAGAAAAAGCGCCGCTGGTGGCTGACCACCATCAAGGCTATTTTAATTGCGGTGCTGGTTGTGCTCATCGGCGGCGGCTCGCTGTTCGCTTATTATGCCAGCTCCGCCCCAAAAGTCACGGAAACTGAGCTGAAAGCTGGCGGCGGCAGCACCGTCTATGATGCCAGCGGCAACCAGTTCATGAGCCTCGGAGTTGAAAATCGGAGCTATGTCTCTGCTAGTCAAATTCCGCAACAACTCAAAGACGCCGTGGTTTCGATTGAAGACCGTCGCTTCTATCAGGAACGTTGGGGCATCGATCCCATCCGCATCGTCGGCGCTTTCACCCGCAACATCATTGGCAAAATCACCGGCAATTCCAATGGTATTCAAGGGGGCTCTACCCTCACTCAGCAACTGATTAAGTTGTCAGTGTTCTCCACCAAGGCCTCAGACCAGACCCTGAAGCGCAAGGCGCAAGAGGCTTGGCTGGCGGTCAAGCTGGAACAGAAATTCAGTAAAGAACAGATTTTGGAATTCTACATTAACAAAGTCTACATGGATAATGCGCAAGTCGGCATGGGCACCGCCGCCAAGTATTACTACGGCAAGAGCCTGAGTGAGCTTGACCTGGCCCAAACGGCGCTGATCGCCGGTTTGCCGCAATCGCCAGTGGGCTACAATCCTTATAACCACCCAGAAGCCGCGCTGAATCGGCGTAATGAAGTGCTGAAGGCCATGGTGGCCAACAAGAAAATCAGTCAGGCGCAAGCCACAGCGGCGGAAAAAGAACCCATCACCCAAGGCCTCGTCACCCAAAAGGCGCAAACCACGGATTCAGCCGTGGATAAGGAAACTGATTCCTATTTGACCTCAGTGATCAAAGAAGTCAAAAAGAAGATGAACGCCAATCCTTACAGTCAGAACCTCAAGATTTACACCAACATCGACATGAAGGCGCAAAAGAAGCTTTACCAGATTGTCAATTCTGATGAATATATCAACTTCCCGAATGATCAGCTGCAAACCGCTATCACCATTACTAATCCGAACACTGGGCGCGTAGTGGCTCAAGTCGGCGGCCGTAAAACTGGCGACGTGCGCCTGGCCTATAACCGCGCCACGGAAAACCAGCGCAGTAACGGCTCCACGATGAAGCCAATGCTGGATTATGCCCCAGCCATTGAGTACCTGAACTGGTCCACCTACCAGCAAATGGTCGATCAGCCGACGGTCTACCCTGGCACCACGACTTCGGTTTACAACATCGACAAGAAGTACCTAGGCCGGATTTCAATCCGCAAAGCGTTAACTGACTCGCGGAACACCGTGGCGGTCCAAACCCTCGAGAAGGTTGGCCTCAGTCGCGGCTTGAACTTCCTCAAGGGGCTCGGCATCGACCTCAGCAAGGTGGATGGCAATCACTGGTCCAGCGCGATTGGCGCGCCGGTCACCACCGAACAAGAAGCCGCCGCGTATGGGGCCTTTGCCAACGGCGGTACCTACTACAAGCCGACATATGTGCGGAAGGTCGTGGATTCTGACGGCCAGACCACCAACTTTGATGAAAGTGGCACTCGCGCCATGAAGGCCAGCACCGCCTACATGATCACGGATATGCTCAAAGGCGTTTTGACCGATGGCACCGGCGTTTATGCCAAAGTGTCAGGTATCAACGAAGCCGGGAAAACCGGGACCACGGATTATGCCGATACTGACATTCAGCACAATTCTGCCCTCTCTGGCTTAGCGAAGGATATCTGGTTCACCGGGTACACGAAAGAACGCGTCATCTCTGTTTGGACCGGGTACGATAAACCGCTGACGAATGGTTTGGGCTCTGGCTCAAACCTCATCGCCCAAAAGATTTACAAGGCGATGATGGGCTACCTCGCTGATGAGGAAAACGTGGGCCAAAAAGATTGGAAGAAACCTTCAACCGTTTTGGCGGAACACATTCTGTCTGGCAGTAACCCAGGCACTGCGGTCAGCGGTAATACCGCCGGCACCACCCGCGAATTGTACGTCAAAGGCTACGGCCCGACGACCAAACAAGCCGTGGCGGACAGCTCGTCGAGTTCCTCCTCGAGTTCAAGTTCCAGCAGTTCGAGTAGCTCCAGTAGTTCGAGCAGCTCGGTGGTCAGTGAACCTTCATCCAGTTCCTCTGTGCCTGCATCCTCCTCATCTTCTGCAGTTACCAGCTCAGGCTCCTCACCGACCCCGCCAACCGGTGGCGGCACTGGGCAAGATACGCAAGGTGAAACCAATACGACTAAGTAAAACCTAGCCAAAGCGAAAGCCCCAAGATTCGTAATTCGAATCTTGGGGCTTTTCATCTGGTCACGGTTCTATCTTAAAGCGAAACCTGCTGCACAGCCACCTGATGGGCCTTCAGCAACTCAATCGCATACGGATCATTGTTGTAATCAGCGCCGAAATAGACTTGCTTGATCCCCGCCTGAATCAACGCTTTGGTGCAATTCAGACACGGGAAGAAAGTCACATACACGGCCGCGCCGCGAGTCGACACGCCATTTTCCGCGCATTGCAAAATCGCATTCATTTCGGCATGCAAGGTGCGAATGCAGTGACCGTCGCGCATGAGATGGCCGGCGTCATCGCAGTGTGGATCACCGGCGATACTGCCATTGTAGCCAGTGGCGATGATGCGGTGGTCCAGCACCAATAGCGCCCCCACTGTCGCCCGTTCACAAGTGGACCGGGCGGCCACCGTGGTCGCTAACGTCATGAAGTAACGGTCCCAGGATTCGCGGGTTTGGTGGCGGGTTGAAGGCATGATTTGATCGGTCATTTTGCTTCCTCCTTTTGCAAGGGCTGATAATACGGCGCAAAGGCCTGCCACTCTGGGGTATTTGGCAAGCGCGGCTGGCGCGCCGTCAACCATTCACGACCCAGCCTGATCAAGGCGCGATGCAAATTGATCCAAGTGCTGGGCGGCATCAAGGCCTCAAGCCGAGTTTGAATTTGCGCCGGGGTCGCACTGGCTGGCGCCAGCCCAAACCCCTTGATGATGCGACTGACGTGGGTATCCACTGCGACGCCGGGAACATTGAAGGCATCGGTGAGCACCACGGTGGCAGTCTTTTGCCCCACGCCAGGCAAACAGGTCAAGGCTTTGCGGTCGGCTGGCACTTGCCCGTCATAGGTCTCGACGAGGCGCTGGGATAAGGCTTTGAGGTACTTGGCTTTGTTGTGGTACAAACCGAGCCGGTCGATTTTAGCTTCGATCGCCGCAAGTGGCGCAGCCGCC
Organism: Lacticaseibacillus suibinensis; assembly: GCF_003946175.1. Taxonomy (GTDB): domain Bacteria; phylum Bacillota; class Bacilli; order Lactobacillales; family Lactobacillaceae; genus Lacticaseibacillus; species Lacticaseibacillus suibinensis. The sequence continues at coordinate 82,727 of NZ_RHOK01000001.1, forward strand.
ATGGCGGCTGGCGTCGGATACGCCTGAAATAAGGCTGGGGTACAAGCATTCACCGCAACATCGGTGGTTTGCGCTGATAGCATCACCGCCACCAGAATTTGAAAGGGATTAGCGGCGTTCAGCGTCGGCTGCGCATCGGGATAAGTCGCAATCACCAAATTCAGCAATGCCACGCTTTGCGCTTTGGTCATTTTCATAGGCCTAAGTGCCTCTCTTGTTCCGCCTGCACTTGCGCCGGCGTCGTCAGGTGGCGTTTTTCCCAGTTCAGCAAAATCCGGTCCATGTAGCGCAAGGAATACGCCTGGTTGAGCACGGCTTCGCGCAGCGCCAGCTTGATGAGCGCGGGATCGTAATGATCAACGGTGAGCCAGTCATTGATGGTTTGCTGCTCAATCGGCGACAGAGGCCGCCCGAATTCGACTTCAATCTGGCTGAAGACTTGCTGGCCGCCTTGGGCCTCGGGCTTGGCCTGAGTCGGCGTACTCGTCAGCAACTGCTTCAGCAGCGGCGAGACGTCGTATTGGTCGACACTGCGGCCGTGATGGTCACGGGTTTGCACCAAAGCGATGGCTTTTTTCTGAATCAAGGTTTCAATCACCGTGTAGAGATCTTGTTTGCCGAGCTTGGTGCTTTGCGCCAGTTGATCCAGTGCTGGGGCCTCCTGGTGGTGCTGGGACCACGCCGCCAGAAATAAGTACACCACAAATTCGCGCTGGGTCAGCGCGCTTTGGGCGAAATGGTCGAACAACGCTTGGGAAAAGGTTGTTTGCCCATTTTGCAAATAGGCTGCTAAAGAATCAGACATTATTACCCTCCTGACCAAAAAACTGCCAGCCAAACGGCCGACAGTAAGTGAATCACGGCTTGAGGCGCGTGATCATGCGTGGGAACGGAATCGCTTCGCGCAGGTGATCCAAGTGGCAGATCCAGGTGATGGCCCGTTCAAAGCCTAATCCAAAGCCGGCATGCGGCACACTGCCGTACTTGCGCAAGTCTAAGTACCATTCGTATTCATTCAGATCCAGCCCTTTAGCTTCAATCGCGGCTTTCAGCTTATCATAGTCGACTTCACGTTCAGAGCCGCCAATGATTTCGCCGTAGCCTTCTGGAGCCAGCAAGTCAGCACAGACATACGTGTCGTCGCGGCCTTCTTCAGGCAACATGTAAAACGGTTTGATGGCCTTCGGGTAGTTCAGCACGAACACTGGCTGCTCGAATTGTTCGGACAGGTAAGTTTCTTCCGGTGAGCCTAAGTCATCGCCCCACTTGACGTCATAGCCGGCGCCTTGCAACATTTCAATCGCTTTGTCATAGCGAATGCGTGGGAATGGCGTTTTGGTGTAACGCTTCAGAATTTCGGGATCGCGATCCAAAATCTTCAGGTCATACGCACAGTGGTCCAACACTGACTGCACCAAGAAGGCGATGTAGTTTTCCTGCACCTTGAGGCTTTCCTCTTGATGCGTGAAGGCCATTTCCGGCTCAATCATCCAGAATTCCGTTAGGTGGCGGCGAGTTTTACTCTTTTCGGCGCGGAAGACCGGACCGAACGTAAAGACTTTGCCATAAGCCATGGCGCCGGCTTCAGCATACAGCTGACCGGACTGACTCAGATAAGCTTTTTGGTCAAAATAGTCCGTTTCAAACAGCTCCGTGGTGCCTTCTGGGGCGCTACCGGTGAGAATCGGCGGGTCCATCTTGATGAAGCCTTCGTGATTGAAGAATTCATAGGTCGCACGGGCCATTTCATTACGAATCTGTTGAATGGCAAACTGGCGCTTGCTACGCAGCCACAAGTGGCGGTGATCCAGCAGGAACTCGATGCCATGTTCCTTAGGCGTGATTGGATAATCTTCAGAGGTGCCAACGACTTCGATGTTGTGAACTTCAATTTCATAACCGAAGTGACTGCGGCTGTCTTCGTGAATTTCGCCGGTGATGTACATGCTGGTTTCCTGTCGCAGTTCCTTAGCGGTTTGGAAGACTTCCTCTGAGACCTGATTCTTCAGCACGACGCCTTGGAAAAAGGCCGAGCCATCGCGCAACTGCAGGAAGGCAATCTTCCCGCTGGAGCGCTTGTCGGTCAGCCAGGCTCCAATTTTGACTTCTTCGTTCACATGGTTCTTTGCTTCTGCAATGCGAATTTCTTGTGTCATGGTTTACCCCTTACTAATTATTACCAACAAATTGACTAATGCGGCGAATCCCTTCAACTAGGTCCTCCTCCGCCGCTGCGTAACTCAACCGCGCATGATCTGGCAGGCCAAATGCCCGCCCTGGCACCAGGGCCACGCCCGTTTCCGCCAGGAGCGCCGCGATGAACTCATCGACACTACTATAGTGAGTCAAGGTCGCAGCGCGCTTGACATTCGGGAACATGTAAAACGCCCCCGCCGGCTTGTGCGCCAGCGTGAAGCCCGGCACCTTTTGCAGCAACGGGAAAATCACATTCAACCGGTGTTCGAAGGCCTGCCGCATGGCTTCAACGCTGGTGCCGTCGCCGGTGTAGGCAGCCAAGGCGGCATATTGACTCACCGCCGTCGGATTACCAGTGGCATGGCCGAGCAGCTTCCCCATCGCTGCCATGAGCTTTTCTGGGCCGGCGGCAAAACCAATGCGCCAGCCGGTCATCGCATAACTCTTGGAGACCCCGCCAATCAGCACGGTATTGGCAGTGATTTGCGGATCGATATCGATCATTGAGGTGTAAGTCGCGCCGTTAAACATTAGGTCGCGATAGATTTCATCGCTGACCACCAAGAGATCATGCTTCAGCGCCCAGTTCCCAATCAGGGTCAGCTCCTCCCGCGTGTAAACCGCCCCGCTAGGATTTTGCGGCGAGTTGATGATCACCGCCCGGGTTTTGGCGGTGCGCTGCTGCTCGAGGTCGTCAACGGTGACCTTGAAGTCGGCGCTGGGTTGCACCGCCCGCGGCACCCCGCCTGCCAGTTTGATTTGCTCAACATAAGACACCCACCCTGGTAGCGGCGTCAAGACTTCTTCGCCGGGATCCAGTAACACCTGAAACAGAGCGTATAAGGCTAATTTCGCGCCGGTGGTGACCACAATCTGGTTGGGCTGATAATGCACGGGACTTTGCGCCGCCACATGATCGGCAATGGCGGTTTTCAGCGCCGGAATGCCAGTAGCGGCGGTGTAAAAGCTCGCCTGCCCACTTTGAATGGCCGCAATCGCGGCGGTATCGATAAATTCAGGCGTTTGAAAGTCAGGCTGACCGATGGATAAATCAATCACGTCTTCGCCTTGTGCCTTCATCTGCTTGGCCATGTTACTGATGGCTAAGGTCGCTGATGGGGCTACATCGATGATGCGCTTTGCCAGATGCATCTTATCGCTCCTTTTTTCGGTCACAGGTTGCGAATCGAGGCAACTTGTTCGCCAGTTTCAAAATCGTACGTCACATACCCCAGTTTACCAGAATTTGTCTCGTAACCAATATCCCAAACAAATTTCTTTGCCCGGTAGCGCATACCGACCGCCAAAATTTTCTTGGGATGATAGGCTGATTTGGCCTGGTCAACCGCGGTATTCTTGCTGATGCCGTCTTTTTGCGCCACGACGCGCACTTTACCGGTTTTTTGCCGAATCACCACAAAGCGGCGCTGCTGCTTAGCCGTGGTGCCGGCCACCGTCAAGTAGCTTTCATCCTGCTTATTCCAATAAAACGCTGTGACGGTTTTGATGCCGCCGCTTTGCTTGGCGATGCGAATGGCCTGGCTGCGAACCTGGTGCAAGGGACTAAGCGCCCGCACCCACACCCCGATGATGATGGCTAAGATGGCCAGTGCCAAGGCGGGACCGATAATTTTTCTAAGAGCGGACCGTTCACTGCGCATGTTCTGTCTCCTTTATTAAGCGATGTTCCAAAAAGTCATGGGCCAGTGGCGTAAGCTCTGCCAGCGGCAAGGCCTTGGGTTTGAGATTAGGCAAACTCTTGGCCATTTGGCGACCGTATGGCGTGGTCAGCAGCCGAGGATCCAGCACCACAAACACCCCGCGGTCATGCTCGGTGCGAATCAGCCGACCAAAGCTTTGGCGAAACCGAATCGTGGCTTTGGGCAACAAATCAGCCGCAAAGGCATCTTCCCCGCGGGCCTTGAGCGCCGCTGCCCGCGCCTGCACCGTGGGACTGGCGGGTGAATCAAAGGGCAGGCGGGTCAGAATCACTTGCTCCAGCTGCTTCTGCGGGTAATCGATGCCTTCAAAAAAGCTGGCGGCGCCTAACAAGACGCTGTCTGTGCTGAGGGCGAAACGCTTGGCGATTTTTTCCGCCGAACCAGTCACTCCTTGTGCAAGCAGTTCATGCTCGGGCAACTGGTTGACCAGCCGCTGATAAACCAGCCCAATCATTCGGAGCGAATTGAACAACACCAAGGTTTGATGTGGGGTCGCAGCCAGCTGCGCGACGGCACTCGCGAGGTAATCTGCATAGGCAGTTTCACTTAATGCTCGCGCATTCGGTGCATCTTCAGCCACCAGAAACTGGGCCTGCAGCTTGTAATGAAAAGGACTCCGCAGCCGCAAAGCTGGCGCATTCGCCGGCAGGCCGAGTTGCTGGGTTAAGTAGTCGAAGCTGCGGTTCACCGTGAGCGTCGCGCCGGTGAACACCGGCGCTGCAAAAACTGCCAGCTGTTTTTGGATGATGTGGCTCGCGTCAAAGCGTTGCCAGTTAATGCTCAACGTCGCCGGTCCCCCACCGCCTAAAATCAGGCTGGTAACCACTGGCGCTTGGGCCAAAGCAGCCAGGTCAATCCCCTGCAGCCGCGTCAGCTGATTGTCCAGCGCGGCGGTTAACCCATCCAGCCCCTGGAACAGCGCCGCTTCGCTGGCCAAAAAACGTTCCGGATCAGCCTCATATTCCGCAAGCACGCCTTGCATTGGCGCCAAGACGCTGGCGGCGGTGGTCAAAAGCGGCGGCAGCGCCTTTTGCAAAGTCGGCAGCAGCCACTGGCGTTCAGTGGCCGTGAGCGGCCGCTCAACCACGCGCGGGGCAGGCTGGCCACAGTGATGATAAATTACCTGCTGGAGCGCGGCAATTTGGTCGGTGGCGGTATTGATGGCCGCCAAGGTGCGACCCAGCTGATACGAAGTGGCTGGGGCATCGGCAAACAAAGTCAGAAGCCCGGTTTCCTTGCGGCCTTGGATGAAGGTTTGCAACTGACCGAGCCGCCGCTTGAGTTTGGCGAGGCCTAATTCATGAGAATTGGCCTCAGCAAAAGCCGCGGCGAAGTGCTGGGCCTCATCGACCACTATGTATGGCTTACTGCGCAGCGGCAAATCAGCGATGTGTCGGGCCAAAAAGGCGTGATTCGTGATCACCACCTGCGCCGTTTTGACTTGATTTTGCAGCCGCTGGTAGAAATCAGCCGTCTGATAAGTGCCCTTGGGCGGCCGGCCGGTAGCCCGGATCCGGGCAAACAAAGGCGCGCTGTAAGTCGTCAGCTGCAGTTCCGCCAGATCCCCAGTGGTGGTTTGCGTCAGCCACACCATCAGCCTCATCTGCAGTAGCCGGGTTTGGTGATTAGGATGTTTCAGGCCCAAACTGGCCGCGAACTTCCCTAAGTCGAGGTAATGGCGGGCGCTTTTGAGCACCACCGCTGGTAGGGCCAACCCAGTGAGCGCACGCACCTGGGGCAGTGATTCCGTCGCGATTTGCCGTTCCAACACCGTGGTCGCCGCGCTCACCACCAGCTTGTGGCTGGGGCTCGTCAAGTAGGCGTAAGGCAACAGATAGCCCAGTGTTTTCCCTAAGCCGGTGCCGGCTTCAATCAAAAGTGGCTGCTGGGTGCTGGTGCTATTTTCATAAATGGCATCCATCATCTTGGCCTGCTGAGTGCGCACCTTGAACCGCGGTTTCAGCAGCTGGCGCTTGGCGGCCAACGTCGCCGGATAGGTTGGTTCCGCTTGCTCGCCGGCACTAGGTTGCGGCCGTTGCAGGACAAAACGCCCCACCGCCATTTGTTCAGCGGTTAAAGGTTTGGGGGCAGTGGCATGAGCGGTCAAAAAATCACCGGTTTGCTTCGGCAAGCTGCCGGCAAACTTCAGCAGTTCATGCTGCGTCGCTGTTGGTAGCGCCGCAAACCGCGCGCCTAGGCGCATCAGCAAATGACCGGTGCTAATCGCGTCACTATCGGCACGGTGCGGATGATCATGGGTAATGCCCAGGGCGGCGGTCAGGTCTTGCAGCCGAAAGCTGGCTTGAGTGGGTAGCAGGATCTGCGCCATTTCAACGGTATCAACCCCGGGCTGCGTCAAGGCGGGCTGCCCGGCGCGGACCAGTTCCGCAGCCAAAAATGGATAATCAAAATTGACATTATGGGCCACGATCACCGTGCCTTGCAGGAGTCGCGTAATGCTGGCAGCCACGTCTGCGAAATACGGCGCCGCCACCAGCCGGCCTGGCGTGATACCCGTTAAGGTTTGAATCGCCTGAGGGACGGGCCGATCCGGATTAATCAGCTGCGACCGGGTTTGAATCAAGGTCCCATTTTTGATCAAAGCACAACCGAACTGAATAATTCGGTCGGTGCCGTTGATTTCTGTGCCTGTGGTTTCCAAATCAATCACGGCGTAAGTTGTTTGCGAATCCATGCCTGCCCTCCTTTCGGCTTTTTTTGTTTGTTAATCCAGTGTCACCACTTGGCCGGTTTCCAGCAGCACCAACAGCTTCTGGTTAACCTTTTTGCCAGTCGCCAAGGCCAGCGCCTTCGCATAGAGATTGAGCTGCGGCTGGTAGCGTGCCACCACTTTGGCCTGCTGGTTGCCGATATGGTCCGTCTTATAATCAAACAGCACGATGCCTTTAGCGGTTTCGTAATAGCCGTCAATCACCCCGTGAATCAGGATGTCACTGCCTGGTTCCTGCGCCAAATCGGTAAACAGTTGGTCTGCCGGCATCAGCAGTGAAAATGGCACTTCCCGCTGCACCGTGGCCGCATTAGCCTGCAGCGCTTGACCGAGCGGCGTCTGGTAAAAGTGCACCAGCTCTGCCAACGGAATCTGCTTGGCGATTGCCGCTGGTAAACTGCCATTGGCAACGAGTTGGTCGATAGTGTGGGATAGCGCTGTTTCATCCAACCTGCCCGTTAAAGGCTGCATTTGCAGCACCAAATGCGCCGCCGACCCGATCACTGTGGCCGGGACCTTATTACCGGTTGCCATGAAGGCTGGAGCGGCAAAGTCACCGGTCAGGCGATTGCCACCAAGCTGCCGGCCTGATTCAACCAGTTCCACCGTGTCAGGATCCTCAAAGGCGCGCTTAATTTCAGACACACTTTGAAAACCAGTGGTGTTAGCCGTTTGCGCATAAGGATAGTGATAATCAAACCAGGCCGTCAAATCGAGCGCTAGCGGCGGCTGAGTCACTGGTTTCGCTGCTTCCGCGCTGGTTTGCACCTGCGGCTGCGCCACAAAATTCAGCACGACGCCGGCTTTTTGATACTGGTTCAAGGCCGGCAGGCTCGTGGCTTCATCGAGGACACCGGTACGGGCAATCGCCATGCCCAGCCAGTCGAGCATGCAACCAGCGCCAGCTCGGACACTTTCTGGCAGCAGATGCTCGTCACTGGCGGCAAGTTTGGCCCAGTGCGCCTCGAGTTTCTCCCGACTTTCGCCGCTGCCGACGATGAACAGCTGCTGTTCAGCACGGGTTAATGCCACATACAGCAGCCGCATTTCTTCCGCCAACAGCTGGCGATTTTTCGCCAATTTGGCCAGTTGCCATTGCGGCAAACTATACACCTCATGGCGCTTTTCATCCAGCCACTTCACGCCAGCTACGGCTGGCGTCAAGATAAACGACCGGCGTAAGTCCTGCTGATTGAACTGCTTATCAGTGCTCATCAAAAAGACAATCGGGAATTCCAGCCCTTTACTGCCGTGAATCGTCATCAAAGACACCGCATTGACATCCGGCGCCAAGGTCACCGGCATCGCCAGATCCTTGTCCTGCTTTTGCATGGTTTCGATGAAGTGGATAAAGGCAAACAAGCCTTTGAACCCGCCACTTTCATAGGTGGCGGCGCGGGCGGCTAATGCTCTTAAGTTGGCCTGCCGCTGTAGGCCCCCGGGCTGGCCGCCCACGTAATCCAAGTACCCGGTCACTTCGTAAATGTGCCAAATCAAGGCACTGAGTTCATGCTCCCGGGCAAAATCGCGCAATTCTGCCAGCTGCTGCAAAAAGGCTTGCACCTTGGCGCGGGTTTGTTGCTTAAAGGCGGTGCCGCCTGTTTCCGCGGCAAAAGCTTGCACGGCTTCATCATAAGGGCCCTCTTGGGTCAGGCGAATCAGTGCCAATTGATCGGCGGACAAACCGACCAGCGGCGAACGCAATACCGCAGTCAGGGGAATCTCCTGCCGCGGATTATCAATCACCCGCAGCAAGGCCAGCATCACCATCAGTTCCGTGGTTTTGAAGTAATTCTGGGCATCGGCAATCACAATTGGCACGCCAGCCTGAGCAAAAGCCGTTTGCAGCGCGATGTTGTTGCTTCGGGACCGGGTCAACAGCGTGATATCTTGATAGCGAATGCGGCGTTGGTGCGCCGTGCCATCAGGATCGCGTTGATACAAGGTTTCTTTGGGATCATTGACCAACGCCTGAATGCGGGCAATCACCATTTGCGCCTCGGCGGCGGCTTTTTCCGGACTAGGTTCTTCCTGGTCGTCCTCGCCGGTTGCTGCCGTGCCGGTTTCATGAATCAAGAACTCAGTTGGGCGCAGTTGGTCTTCTGGAAACAGCGGTCCAGGTTTCAAGGCTTCTTTTTCTGTGTAGTCGATCTGCCCCACGGCCCGATCCATAATTTGGCTGAACACCAGATTGTTGAAGGCCAGCACGTTTTGGGACGAGCGGAAGTTTTGATTCAAAATCACCCGCTTGCCGGCAGATTCACGCTCGCCAAAGCGGCGATACTTCGCCAAAAACAGTTGCGGATCGGCCAACCGGAAGCCGTAGATACTTTGCTTGGCATCCCCCACCATGAAGCGGTTGCCAGGCTGATTTTGACTCACCGCGGTCAGCACGGCTTCCTGCAGCTGATTGATATCCTGATACTCGTCGACTAGCACCGCATCAAATTGGGCGCGGTACACGGCGCCGACAGTCCGGTCACTACCAGGTTCGGCGCTTGGGTCCGGGGCGTTGAGAATCTTCAAAGCGTTTTGCGCAATGTCGCCAAAATCCTGAACTTGCTGGCGCCGTTTTTCGGCTGCCAGAGCATGGTAAAATTCCAGGCTCACCAACTGCAGGGTCGCCATTAGCTGCTGCACCTGCGGCATCGCCTGCTTCAAGTCCGCCGGTTGAATGGCAAAAATTTCTTGCAGTGGTGCCACCGTATCCTTGGCCAAATCGCGCTGAACTTTGGCGGCATCTTTATCCGCCTTCAGTTCAGGGTCAAATTTGCCCCCAGGCCAGCGGTCAAAGGCAATCGCCTTGAGCGCGGACCAAGCCGCCTCATAGCTGGGCTGCTCTAAAGCCAGCGCCGCTTGCACAGTGGCGAGGCTGGCTGTCACATTAGCGGCTACTTTGGCCAGTTTGGGTGCGGCCAGCGTCGCCTGCGCTTCAAGCAGCGCGGCTTCAGCAGCTCGCAAACTGGTTTGGGCACTTGGCCACAGTGCTTGCATCAAAGCCGCCTCACTGGTGTAAGCGGCCGGCAATTGCTTCAGCCACGCCACCGGATCAGGCGTAGTCATCGCAAACCGATAAATTTCAAACACGACGTCTTGCAAAGCGGCGGGATCACTGCTGGTGGCAAAGTTAGTCGCTAACGCTTCAAATGCAGCGGCATGCTCGCCGGTATAAAAATTCTCCCGCAGATCTTCCCAGACCCGGGTTTGTAGCATCAGGCGCTCGGTGTCATCGGTCATCATCCGAAACGCTGGGTCCAAATCAATCACATAGTAGTACCGCTGCACCACTTGCAGGGAAAAGGCATCCAGGGTCATGATCGGCGCCGCATTGGCTAAAGCCACTTGGGCGCTTAAGTGGCGCCTTTGCTCCGGCGTCAGCGGCTGGGATTCATCGTTCAGGCGCGCCTTGAGTTTATTTTGAATGCGCAGTTTCATTTCCGCCGTCGCGGCTTTGGTGAAGGTCGCAATTAACATTCGGGTCAAATCGGCACCCGCCACCACCTGGCGTACAATGCGATCGACCAACACTTTCGTCTTCCCACTGCCGGCACTGGCGGAGACCAAAATGTCGGCTCCACTGACCGTGGCTGCTTCCAGCTGGGCTGGGGTCAATTGATCACTCATCGCCTTTGCTCCCTTCTGCTTCTGCGCGTAGTTTCTGCTCCAAGGTCGCCTGATTCAGCGGCGCCACATGGTGATAGCGGTCAAAACCGGTGGCTGGGTCAAACAGCATAATGCTTTGATAATCGCTATTGGTGATGACCGTGCTTTCCTGCTTGAACTGCAGCGGCGCTAGGTCAATGTTCCCAGCCATAATTTGCTGCGCGGCTTGAACAATCAAATGGCGATTATGCTGCACCATCAGCTGCAGGCCAGCTGGCGATAAGCGTTTGCTGAGCTTGCCAGCGCGCTCCTTGGTCAAGCTGCCATCTTTTTTCAGTCCTAATGCGACCAGCGCCGAGTTTTCGCCGGCCGCCAGACTTTGATCAAAGGCGGCCGTTAACGCGGTGGCAGCGGCTTCGTCATCAGGCAACACCAATAAGCCGGCCATCTTGAAGTCTTTCAAGAGATCCAGCGGCAGGTCGGTGGTTTTTTCATACTTCAGGCGCGGCTGATGGAACCGGAAATATTGGGCCCCAGCTGGCTTCAAGCCAGCCATGGATTCGGCATTAGCCACCGCATCGATGTACGTCAGCAGCTGCATCGCTTTGCCGTAATAAGCCGCCAGCGGATCAAAATCATGGGCGGAGGACTTGTAATCGACCACCACAAAATAAGGCGTCCCCGCAATCGTGGCGGTATCCAGGCGGTCGATGCGCCCGCTGACAGTGATTTGATGCTGAGCGTCCAGTGGCAGCACTAAGCCCTTCAGGCCGTCATGCTGGCCAATGCGGCCAAAAACCACTTCTGTCGCTTGCGGCCGAAATGCCGAGCGCTGCTGTTGGCCGCGAATGGCAGCGGCGTTGGTCGTTAGCATGGCGGTGATTTGCGCCTGCACAAAGCGCATGTGGGCGCTGGTCGTGAGAATTTCATAACCTGGTTCCCCTGCCAGCTGCGTCACCAAGGCAGCAATGGTTTGCTGCAGCTGGGCATCGCTTAACGCCGTCAGCGCCTGTCCCTGCGCCTTCAGCTGGCGCATCAGTTGATCCAACACCCAGTGGTAAAGCGAGCCGGTATCCGCTGGTGTGAGCTCGAATTCTGGTCGCTTCGTCAGTTTCAAGCCGTAGCGCAGAAAGTACTCAAAGGGATTGCTGTAGTACCGCTCCAGCTGGGAAATCGAAACATTCATGTGACTGGAATACAGCTGACTGGCTAGCTCTGGCGCGAGGCGGCCGACGCCTTGGTGCGTGGTCGCCCCTTCAAGGCGATAGGCCAGGTCGCGCAGGCTAGGGATGGTTTTGATCTGGGCTAGGACTTGGCCCCAGGCGTCCTTGTCGGTCAGCGGCATCTTCGCAGCGTTGGCTTCGCGCGCCACCACGACATAATCACTGAGCATACTGCGGGCACTGCCGGCCGCTTCCTGCACCGAAGTGGCCAGCGACACTGCCGGCCAGCTCGTGAGCGGCAGATGCAGCCGTTTTTGCATTTGGGTGAGATAAGGCGAGGCATTATTGGCATCAGCTTCGTAAACCGGAAAACTCATGGTTAAACTTTCACTGCCGGCCATCATCGCCACATAGTTCAGGAACGGATCACCTAACGCGGCTTGCGTGCCTGAATCCGCCAAAAAGGCATCGGGACCAAGGTGGTCAGCTAGGACTTGCCGGTCGCTGGCGGTCAGCACTGGAAAGTCCCCTGGCGTATCGGGCATCACGGTGCTGGTGGCGCCAATCACGAAGACATGGCGATAGCGCGAGAGCCGGGTCAAGCCAGTCTCAGACACGGTGACCTGGTCCAGGGTCGAAGGAATTTGCGTGTAAGTGGCGCCAGCAAAACCCGCCGCCAGTAAATCACTGAACTGATCTAGGGCAAACGGTGCGCTGCCTAAAATGGCGACGTAATCATCGAGGAGCCCTACAAAGGTCTGCCAGGCTTGTTCCCCTGCCGTGGCCAAGCTCAAGTCGCCAGCCGCAACAGCGTCGTCCCGCCAGGCGGCCAACCGCGTCGGCACTCCAGCAGCGACCAGCCATTCATACAAGGCCTTGGCCGCGGCTTGGCCGTCAGTCGCGTTGTTTAGCGCATCAAAGAGCGGCGGTAGCTGTGCGGCGACAAAGGCTTTCAACTGGTTGATTTGCGTCGTTTTCTCATCATCGGTGGTGCCTTCATCGTCGGCTTGGCGCCGGAAATATTGCCAGCGCTGACCATCCAGCCAGCGACTGCCGGTGAGGCCCGTGCGCAGCAAGTGATTATCCAGCACATCGAGCGCAGCGCGGAAATCCGCTACGGGCATGTCAGCCGGAATCAGCAATTCGGTTTTGAGTAGGCGCATCATGTCTTCGTATTGATAGTGATGTTGCTGAATCGCAAACAAACTCTCGATTAAGGCAATCAAGGGGTGGCTTTGCATTGGCTGTTCAATATCAATAAAGACCGGCAGTTTTTGTTCTTCAAACACTGGCGCCAAATACGGCCGGTACGGATCGAGATGCCGCGCGATAATCAGAAAATCTCGATACCGAGCGCCTTGGTGCACGGCCTGCACGATTTGCTTGGCGACCGCCCGCAATTCCGTATAGGGTTCGCTCGCTTTCGCCAACGTGAGGCCGGCCTGCGGGGTCTTTAACGCCCCAGTGCCATTGGCGGTTTCGCTTTGCCAAAATGAATCCACTGCCTGCAGCGCAGGCGAAAGCTGGCGTTTAGGGGCAAAGACATTCGGCAGCATTGCGGCCTGGCTCTGCTGAGCGGCGTGGCGCAGCCGGTAGTACAATTTCGCCGCTGGCAGAAATAAGGCTGGCGGCTGCGGCATCTTTTCGGCCCCGGCTTGATCTAGCAGCAAGGCCACCGTCACCTTGGCACCGGCTTGAAGCAAAGTTTGCACGAGGTAAAATTCACTGGCTGACAAGTCATTGAAGTGATTCAAATAAAAACTGGTGTGGCTCAAATCGCGCTGCCCCAGCTCATCAGCCAAAGCAGCCAGCAGCGTTGGCTCGGTGACGTAAGGCGCGGCAGCTTGTTCATAGGCCGCCATGATCAGCTGGAGTTCGCTGAACTTTTGGCGTTCCGGCGCTTCAGACGGGAGTACAGTGGTCACGGCAGCCAGTGTTTCCGCGGTGATGCGGCCGGTTTGCAGCTCTGCTAGCTGATCGGCGAGCTGCAAGGCAAAGCCCGCATGCCCCGCCGAGCCGGCGAACAAGCGCAACTGCTGGCGCTGGTGGTCATCTTGCAGCATTTCGCCCAGTAATTTGGCCACCAGCATGGTATTACTGGCCCGGTCCAGCCGTGGTTTTTGGTAGATGGCTTGGTTTTTCAGGAAGTACCAGGCTAAGCGCGTAAACGACAACACTTGAACCTGCATTTGGGCATAGGCGCCTGACTGTTCACGCAGTCGCTGCAACAAGGTCACTTCGGTTTCGAACTTAATGTGATTGGGCACCAGGTAGAACACTTCCCGGCCCTGGTCCAGATCCGTTCGAATCTGCTCAACCATGATGTGAGGATGATCGGCGGCGGCTGTGCCAAGGACAAATTGTAAGCTCACGCTGAGGCACTTCCTTTCGTTATTCTGGTTTCTAGTTTAGCATATCCACCGCATGGCAAAACGCCGCCAGTCAGTTTGCCGCCAAAACTTTGCAAAACTGCTAAAGATGAGCGCTCCTAGCGTTCTAACCTTTTGACCGTGGGGAAGTTACGGTATGATAGATAGGAATAAGGAGTCCTCGTTTATGCAAACAGCAACAGGCACCAGTTATGCCAAAATTATTCTCATGGGTGAGCATGCCGTGGTCTATGGCCAGCCCGCCATCGCCTTGCCGGTGCCTTCCGTGCGCCTTACCGCGACGCTCGCGCCGGCGGTCAGCGGGCAAGTGATTAAATCCAGCTTTTATCACGGCGCGTTAGCTGAAGCGACGCCTAGTTTCGCGGGCATTGCGCAGTTAATCGAGGCGCTGCTGGCGCATTTTGAGGCCTCGACGGTGCCATTCACGTTGAGCATTACCAGCATGTTGCCCGCTGAGCGCGGTATGGGCTCGTCTGCGGCCTGCAGTGTTGCCATCATTCGGGCCTTTTATGCGGCCTTTGCGGCGCCACTAACCCAAACCACCTTGCTCGACTGGGCCAGTGTGTCGGAAAAAGCCATTCATGGCAATCCCAGTGGCCTTGATGCCGCCACAGTCAGTGCCAATCGGCCGCAGTGGTTCGTGCGCGGCGAGCAGCTGCAGCCAATTGCTTTTCCCAGTCGCGGGGTCTTGGTGATTGCTGATACTGGCATTAAGGGCCAAACCGGCCAAGCGGTGGCGGCCGTGGCTACCTTGCTGCAGCAAAAACCGGCCCAATATGGCCCCTTGATTGAACAAATCGGCGCGGCCACGCGATCGGCCGCTACCGCCCTAGGTGAAGATGACTTACCAATGTTGGGCCGGCAAATGACGCTGGATCAACAGGCGTTGGCCCAGTTGGGCGTTAGCAGCCCGCAACTCGATGCCCTAATCGCAGTCGCCAATGCGCATGGTGCACTTGGCGCCAAACTTACCGGCAGCGGTCAAGGCGGCTGCATGATTGCACTAGCTTCAAACCCCACTGCGGCCAGTACCCTCACCGCTACTTTAACTGCCGCCGGTGCCACTGCGACTTGGCAGTATGACTTTGCCCAAAAGGAGAATCCTGCATGACAACTGCAACTGCGCGTGCCCATACCAACATCGCTTTGATCAAATACTGGGGCAAAAAAGATGCCGCGTTGATGTTACCTTATACCAGTAGCGTATCCTTGACGTTAGCCGATTTTTACACGGACACCACAGTGACTTTTGATGCCGGCTTGACCGCTGATCAGTTTGCGCTCGATGGCCGCAGCCAACCCACCACCAAAATCACTGCTTTTCTGGACCAGGTGCGCGCACTTGCAGGCTCCAAGGCCCATGCGCAGGTGACTTCTTCTAATCATGTCCCCACTGCCGCCGGCTTGGCGAGTTCCGCTTCCGCCTATGCCGCGCTGGCCCTGGCGGCCAGCAGTGCGGCCGGGTTAACCCTGAGTCCCCGAGATTTGTCACGCCTGGCCCGCCGCGGGTCTGGTTCGGCGACCCGCTCAATTTTTGGCGGCTTGGCAATTTGGCACCGCGGCACCGATGACGCTAGCTCTTATGCGGAAGCCTTGCCTGCCACCACCTTGCCGCTGCGGATGCTGGTGGTGATGGTTGATGCTGGCCGCAAGCCCATCGGGTCACGGCAACTGATGGCCAATACCGTCGCCACCAGTCCTTACTACCCCGCCTGGGTTGAGCATAATGAAGCTGCGGCGCAGGCGATGGTGCAGGCGCTTGCGGCGAATGATTTCACGCGGATTGGCGAATTAACCGAGGAAAGCAGCGCCCAGATGCATGCAGCGATTTTGGCCAGCCATCCCGCCTTCACCTACTTCCAGCCTGCAACCATTGAAGTGTGGCAAGCAGTGCAAGCGATGCGCGCCGCTGGCATTCCCGCTTATGCGACGATGGATGCCGGCCCCAATGTCAAAATTCTGACGCTGGCTCCGCATGTTGCGGCCGTCAAAGCCGCCTTGCCGGCTGGCTTGACTGTGACCACCACTGCGGCTGGTCCCGCCGCACGATTATTGTAAAGGAGCAAGCTGATGGCCCAATCACTGCAATCTCATCGCAAAGATGAACATGTCTTTTTAGCTGAAAAGTATTTTCAAACCGACGCCAGCGCTGGGTTTGATCAAGTGCGGTTCATTCATGACCCCTTGCCCGAAACGGCAGTGGCGGCGATTGATTTAACGCCTGAATTGTTTGGTTGGTCCTGGCCCTTTTTCATCAACGCGATGACTGGCGGCTCTGCCCAAACCGGTCGCTATAACGAAGCGCTCGCGACCATTGCCCGGCATTGTGGCCTCGCCATGGCTACCGGCTCACAAAGTGTGGCCTTGGCCGAACCAGCTCTGGCTGAGACCTTCGCCAGTGCCAGAGCGGCCAATCCCAATGGCTTTATGATCGGCAATCTTGGCGCTGACAAAACTTTGGCGCAGGCTCAAGCTGCCGTCGCCATGCTGCAGGCCGATGCGTTGGAACTGCATCTGAATGCCGTGCAGGAAACCGTGATGCCTGAAGGTGACACTGACTTCCACTGGGCCAAGTCAATTCAGACGATTGTGGCGGGGTTAAGCCAGCCTGTCATCGTCAAGGAAGTCGGGTTTGGCATGAACCGCGAAGCCCTCGCCAAGTTGCGCGCGCTGGGCGTGCAGTATGTCGATCTCGGCGGGCGCGGCGGGACTAATTTTGCTTTGATTGAAGGGGCCCGCCGCCAGGATCAGGCGTTTGCGGACTTGACTGATTTCGGGCAAACTACAGTTGAATCACTGCTCGAAGCCCAAGGCAGCGAATTAACCCTCTTGGCCACCGGCGGCATTCGCACCCCACTCGATGTGCTCAAGTCCCTGCGCCTTGGCGCCAGCGCTGTTGGGATTAGCGGGTTGGTCCTCCACTGGCTAATTCAAGAAGGCCAGGCCGCGGCGGAAGCTCACCTGCGCGCCTGGCAAACCACGTTGCCCAAGCTGATGGCGATGCTTGGTGCCCAAAATCTGGCTGCCCTGCGGCAAGTGCCGGTGGTTCTTAGCCCGGCGTTAGTCAGTTACGTCAAGCAGCGCGACTTACCTCTGCCTTAACCAACGCCAAAGCGACGGGGCTGTAACAAAAGGCGGTTTTGGAGCCGACAGGTCGCCTTTCTAACGCATGTCAGCCTGTACGTGCTTTGCACTACAAGCTGATCAAGCTGCTCGGCTCCGGCCTTTGAGCACGTATCTCTGCTGAAACATTTGAAGTGAATCTAGGGGCTGTGACATTTGTCACAGCCCCTAGATTTTTTGGTCGTTATTTTCGCAAACCTTTGGGAAAGGCATTTTTAATCGTACCGTTCACAAGCTTGCCTAGCGCGAAGCCTGCACCCTCATAGGTCAGAAGCACCGTTTGCTTTTGCTTGAGGCTTGGCCTTGCCACGGTTTCGCCATGGCGATACCGTTCGAACTCCGCCGTGGTAAGTGGCACCACGGTCTGAAATGCACTGGCCGGCAGCGCCGTTGCCAAGGCATGACTCGGTTCAAAGCGTCCTTTTTTGAAGGTGCCAAGATCCAGCCCGGCGCGCAGCAGATGGACATGCGCCAGCGCCGGCATCTCGGCTGGCAGTGTCGTCAAGTTCTCGCCGACCTTCAAAAACGGTCCAGCGATTGGGGTGGTCAGACTGCTTTGAGTAAACGCCGTCCAATCAGCCTGCTCGGTGCGGTTCAGTTTCGAGGCGACCTGTTGCTTGCCAGTCCGGGCTGGCTCATCACCGGCTTTGCGGAGTTTGGCCACAAAATGCCCTTCCCCTTCCAGCAAATGCGGCCAAAGCCGGGCGGTGTTAGCGAGCGCGGGGTTGCCATCGGCCCAGTCTGGCTGGCCGTCGGCGATGCCGCCAACTTTGGCGATTGGCTCGATGGTCAGGCCAAGCGCCTGCGCCGCCCAGGCGATGATTTGCTCATCTTCTTCAGGACTGAAGGTGCAAGTCGAATAGACCAAGGTGCCGCCGGGCCGCAGCATTGCCACTGCCGAGCGCAGAATCTCGCGCTGGCGCGTGGCACATTGCGCCGGGTAATCAGGATTCCAGTAGGCCATTGCGGCGGGATCCTTGCGAAACATGCCTTCTCCGGAGCAAGGCGCATCCACCAAAATACGGTCAAAGAACGCCGGTAATTGGGCCGCCAAGGACTGGGGATCACTGTTGGTGACCAAGGTGTTGCTCAGCCCGAAACGTTCAACATTACTCGATAATACGCGCGCGCGACCGGCATTGATTTCGTTGGCGACGAGCAGACCTTGCTGGGCCATGAAGCTGCCCAGTTGCGTGGTTTTCCCACCTGGGGCGGCGCATAAATCCAGCACGCGCTCGCCAGGCGCCGGCGCTAAAACGGCGCCGACGAATTGAGCGCTGGGTTCTTGACTATAGACGTCCCCAGCTAAGTGGGCGATAGAGGTGCCAGCAACCTTACCATAGCTGCCCCACTGACTCCAAGCAATCGGCTGGGGCAAAGCTGGCGCACTGGGATGCAGCGGATTGATGCGAAAGCCGCTTTGCGCTGGCTCGTCAAAGGTCGCCAAAAAAGCCGCGGCCTCAGTGCCTAGTAGCTGCTGATATTTTTCGGTAAAGCCGGATGGTAAATTCACAGCCGATCCTCTCTTTCTTGGTGCACCGCGCGTTGCAAGAGCCAATATAAACCAGCCAGCCCAACTAGCCACAGGAAAACGGCAAAGGCAATCAGGCGTACCCGGTTGGTTAAGTCAAAGCGCCAGTTAGCAATCACTAACCCTGCAGCTAAACTCAAGCCGCTGTAGGCAAAGAACTGCGTCCACAGATGGCGCAACGCATGGCGTCGCGGCGCCGGCGCTAAGGTGCGCGGCAAAAGCGCCGCGCCTTGTTGACTAGCAATCCAAGCCAGCGCCAGCGTGCCGAGCAGCAAGAGCCCGCAGCGTAAAATAAGCTGCCCTGTATCTTGCCACCAACTCGTCGCTGAGTTGTTTTGGTAATGATAGGTGGTCATTTGGCCGCCAAGAATGGTTTTCAATTTGGCCTTTTGGGTTTTGATGGTGGGGCTATCCGCATAAACCGTCACCTGCTTCAAGGCAATGCTTTGTGCCGGCAGGCCGCTGGCATTTTCAAACGTCACCTGATTAATGACACTGCCGCTGTAAGCCTTCAGTTGCCCCAGCACCGGCACATACTGGCCGTTTTGACGTTGATACTGCTGGCTATGGCCCATGGTCAGCTGATCGGTTAAATCACTACCCACAATGACCACCGGGAGCGGTGAGCGCAGGTCCGCATCGCTGAACCACTGGCCTGAGGTTAACGGTAGACTGCCGTAATTACCTTGTGCATACAGATAAATGCGATGCCGGCCCGCGTGAAATTGCACCTGAATCGGGCCCAGATCAGCGGTGGCCAAGGCCGTGGCGGCTTCATTGAGGGTCATGGCTTTGCGACTTTTGATTTTGACGGCGGCTTCGCTTAACCCGTAATGATCGATGCGGTCAGCATACGTGGCCTGATCGTGAATCGACCAGATCCAGCCGGCAAGCACCACTAAAACGAGCCACACTAAGTTCAACCCGAACAAGCGCTTCACAGTCACCACTCCTTTCTTGGCAGATTATTGAATCAAGTAAATCCGGTCATTGATGGCATCAAACCGCGGAAAGGCGCGATTGAGCTTCAGCAGCCTGCGCTCCGGCACAAACTTTGCTAGTTGCCAAAACAAGCGGCTGTTGGTCGCCCCATTGCGCTCCCCCAGCACAAACAGAGGTAAGCTTGGGAATTGTTGGCGCAACTGCCACAAAAGCGCCGCATCGTTCCATTCATGATCCGGCGACCAGGCCATCACCACCGCATCCACTTGCGCGCCATAGGTCAACAGCGCTGCGGCCTCCCCGGCTTGATAAATCGGCAGTAGCGGTTTGGCGCCGGTCAGATTTTCCTTTTGCCAAGTACGGGCATCGGTGGCAATCACCTGATTGCCCGCCTGTTGCAGGCCGTAGCTTAAGTAGCCATTGCCCGCCGCAATTTCCAGATAGCGTTGCCGCCCGAATAATGCCGTCCAGGTGGCAAAGAGCCGCTGCTGAACAAAGGCCCACATGCCGAAATGATAGGCAATATACTGGCGAAAATTGCGCAGTAAATGATCCAGCGTGTTCACACTGGCAAGTGGTAGCGCTTGGCGCATCAGGTCAAAGGCGATGGCTTCGGTGATGCCTAGCCGAGGCAACGGTTCCTTGGGCAATTGGCCTTGCGCGACGGCCGCCCGGAAGGCTTGCATCGCAGTATATTGGGCAGTGAGCGCCGGACAGTGTGCCTGCTGCGTGAGTTGTGTCAAGTTTGCCCAATAATCCAAGGCTTGCCCCTTCCAAACAAACAGGGGCGACTTGCACAGTCAGCCCCCAATTGCTAATGCATACCCAGCGTCATTTTGGCATAGCGACTCATGCGCTCTGGGCCCCATTGTGGGTACCATACCAAATGAATCTCCACTGAGTTAATCCCATCAATCGCCATCAGCGCCTGGTGAATGCCATCATCTAGCACTTCCGTCAGTGGACAACCCATGGTGGTTAAGGTCATTTCCACGTCGCAATGTCCGACATCATCCAAATCGACCCCGTAAATTAGGCCCAGGTTCACGATATCCACCCCGAGCTCCGGATCAATCACGGTTTTGAGCCCGGCGACAATCGCTTCCCGCATTTTGGTGAAATAAGCGTCTTCTTCAGGCGTCGTTGCTACTTCGTCAGCCATGTTGCGGCCTCCTATTCGTCAGCTTTGAGCACCCCAGCCACACTGTAGTGGTCTTTGCTCATTTCATTGAGCACGATATGCACATGTTCGGCTGGTGCCCCAGTGTTTTTGACAATCGCTGCGGTGACGTCTTTGCACATTTGGGCCAGCTGCTCGTGGCTGCGGCCTTCAATCAAATCAATATGCACTAATGGCATGCTAAAACCCTCCTTGGCGCTCATTTATTGGTTCTATTATCGCATAAATTAAGGCTGCTTGGTAGTCGGCGCTGTTTGATCAGGCAAACGGCGGTGCTGGCGTTTTTCATCTTGCTGATCCGAGGTCAAAAATTCCCCTACGACATCCACCGTATTCAAAATATCAATGAACGCCTGCGGATCAGTGCTGCGCGTCGCTTGAGTTAAATCGTACAGTTCATAGCGGGTGATCACAATCATCAAAGTGGTGTTCGGCTGACCCAAGTAACCGCCGCGACTTGGTAGCACGGTGATGCCGCGAATCAGGCGCGCCGACACACTGGCAATTACTGCATCAGGATGGTTGGTGACGATCATCGCGGTAATCTTTTGATCAGAGGTATGGATGGTGTCCACCACCCGCGTCATGCAGTAAATCGAGATAATCGTGTACAGCGCACTTTCCCACTGGATGCCAAACCCAGCGACCAAAATAATCACGAGGTTAATGGCAAACATCAAGACACCCACCGTGCGATGGGTGGTTTTGGCCAAATACATCGACACAATGTCGAGCCCGCCGGTGGAAAAGCCATAGCGCAAGGCAATGCCAACGCCGGCGCCAGTGAGGACACCGCCAAAAATCGCATTCATCAGCGGGTTATTCGACAAAGCATGGACCGGCAGGATAATCGCCAACACCGAGATGAACACCACGTTTAAAAAGGAGAACAGCGTGAAGCTACGCCCTAGCTTGCGCCAACCCAAATAGGCAATCGGTAAATTCAGCAGTAAATTGAACCACCCGGTCAAATCCCCATGGGTCAGGCCAAAGCGCTGCAAGAACAGCGAAATCAGCTGAGCGACCCCAGTGGCGCCGGCCTGAAAGACCCGCGCGGGGGTTAAAAAAAAGTTCAACGCTAAAGCGGTGACTAAACCACTGACTAGCGCCACGCCGATTTTCTTTACTAAATCATGCTGATAGAATTGGGTCAACTTTGCCATGACAGCCTCCGAAATGTCTGCGAATTGTGAACAGCCGCCAGCGCTTCATACACGCAGCAATGCTCAGTTCGCCAGTGCTGCATTTAGAATACACGGCGGCCGCTTGAATTAACAGCCATCTCAGCAAATTTTTAGTATAATAAGCTTGATTGCACGTGCCTCGCCGCTATTTGTTCACCAGCGGTAGACACCGATTGAGGAAGGAGAAACACATGACGCGTTCATCTTGTACCAGTATTTTAATTGGGAAGGCCGCCTCGGCTGATGGCAGTGTGATGATTGGCCGCAACGAGGATTCCAAGGCGGCTTGGCCCAAGCATCTGGTGGTGCATCCCGAAACCACAGCCGCGGAGCAACCGCTTTTCACCTCAAAGGCCAATGGGTTCACTCTCGGGCTGCCGAGCCATGCCCTGAAATACACCGCCACCCCTGAATGGACCGACCAATACGGACTGTTTGAAGAAGCCGGCATCAACAGCGCAGGCGTGGCCATGAGCGCCACTGAAAGTGCGTATGCTAACGCCCGGGTGCTGGGCGCCGACCCCTTCGTTGAAGCCGGCATCACCGAAGAAGCCATGGTCACCGTGGTCTTGCCTTTCATCGCCTCGGCGCGAGAAGGCGTCGAGCGGCTTGGCCGCATTGTCTCGGAACATGGCACCGGCGAAGCCAATGGCGTGCTGTTTGCGGACCACGACGAGGCTTGGTACATGGAAATCGCTACCGGCCATCACTGGGTGGCCCAGCGGATCCCTGATGATGCTTATGCGATTGTCGCTAACCAGCTCAGCATTCAAAAGGTGCTCCCAGAATCGCCAGACTTTATGTACGACGCCGACCTATTCAAGTTCGCGGCTCAGAATCATTTTTGGGAACCCGGCACCAGTTTTATCTTCCGAGACATTTTCGGCACGACCGGCGCCTTTGATCACACCTACAACACCGCCCGCGTCTGGGACGGTCAGCGCCGCTTGACCCCCAGCCGGGAGGCACACCCCATGGCCGATGATCTGCCGTTTGCGCTGCAACCAGACCGGCCATTGTTTGTCGATGACGCCTTCAGCGTGTTGGGCGCACATTTTGACGAAACGCCGTACGACCCGGCGGATCCCGCAGCGACCCAAAAGCATCGCTTCCGCCCGATCAGCCTAGCGCGGACCCAGGAAAGCCATGTGTTGCAAATGCGGCAAGATTTGCCTTTTGAAATTGCCGATTTGCACTGGATTGCCATGGGGGTTGCGGCGCAAAGCCAGTTTGTGCCGTTTTTCGCCGGTACCACCGCCACCCCAGCGGATTACCAACGCGGCGGCTTACCGGCCAGTCTGGATTCAGCTTACTGGCAATACAAACTCGCCAGTGTGTTGATGGATGCCCATTTCCATCACTACGCCCACCAGTTGGAACAAGTACAGCTGGCAACGCATGCTAAATTGCTGGCGAATATCGCTAAAGCTGACGCCGCCAGCAAGGGGCTAGCGGCTGGCGATTTACAGGCTTTAGCGACGCAAGCCTCGGCGGAAAATGCCGCGCTAGCGAAAGCTGATTGGCAGCGTTTTACCATGGCGATGCTGGCTGAGTCGACAGACATGAGCCCACTGAATTTTTCCACAGACGACCAACTTTAAGCCGAAGAGGCTGAGCCAAAATGCGGTGCTAGCCCAGAGGATAAGCCAACCGGCCTGTAAAACCTGAAGTTAGGTTTTACAGGCCGGTTGGCTTATCTGGCTAGAGCGTCGCATTTTGGCTCGTCCTGTTCTGGCATAGTCGTGTCCCAGCTTAATCTCAAAATGGGTTTCAATCACTTTTGATTTTTACATAAAAGTGAACGGATCCGTATTCAACGTGGAAGCCACAATGTGCAGCGACCAGTTGTTAGCTTCCGCCCAGCCAATCAATAACCGGCGGACTTCTGCTTTCATGATGGATTCGATGTGGTGCCCCGGGTCGATCACTGGCATATGCGCTGCCAGCATATCATGACCAGTATGGTAATACACATCGCCGGTCACGTATACATCAGCCCCTGCCGCTTGGGCCGCATGATAGAACTTGCCGCCATCGCCGCCGAGAACGGCGACTTGCTGCACAGGCTTTTGTAAGTCTTCGGCAATCACGCGTAAGCCCTTAACGCCAAATGCGGTTTTGACCTGCTGGACGAAAGCCGCTAAGGCGACTGGGGC
Source organism: Lacticaseibacillus suibinensis (assembly GCF_003946175.1). Classification (GTDB taxonomy): domain Bacteria; phylum Bacillota; class Bacilli; order Lactobacillales; family Lactobacillaceae; genus Lacticaseibacillus; species Lacticaseibacillus suibinensis. The sequence continues at coordinate 106,647 of NZ_RHOK01000001.1, forward strand.
CGCTAATTGCCCAATGCGGCCCATGTTGGCTTCATCGCCTTCATTGATGAAAGGTCGCACATCTTCAAGTTGCAACGCTGCCGCCAGCCAATCATTCATCCCGCCGGCGGCCCGATCCAAGTTGGTGTGCGCAGCATAGACTAAAATACCATGCTTGATCAATTCCCCATACATGGCGTTTTGCGGGTTGGCAAAGTTGAGATTCGGCGCCGGCCGAAACACTGCGGGATGATGGGCAAAAATCATGTCGGCATTCAGCGCCACCGCTTCTTCAACCACTTCCGGCCGCACGTCGAGCGTCGTCAAAACGGTATGCACCGGCTTGGTGGCGTCGCCGATTTGAATCCCGACTGGATCACCTGGCACCGCCAAGCTTTGCGGCGCAAAGGTTTCGAATTGATCAATCAAGGTTTGACCATTAATGATCGTCATGCGCTTCCTCCTCTAGCACGCGCAGTCGTGCTTGTTCTTCAGCAATTTTCGCCGTTTGCAAGGTCTTGGCATTGGTTAAGTTGGCCAGCACTGCCTGGGTCTTGGTGATGGCAGCTGTCAGCTGCGCGACAAATAGCGGCGTGCGCTGGCGCCGCAGCACCGGTCCCAGTATCAAGTCGGCTTCGGTGTATGGCACTTGCGGCTTCGTTTGCCCCACCACCATAATCGGGTACACATGCCCCATATCCTCAACTAATGCTTCATCAAGAATACCGAATTCATGCGCTGCCAGCCAGCGGCGCAGGCTTTCGGCATCCCGGTTCGGGCTGAGCACCAAGGTTTCCGTGCCATCAAGGCGGTCAGCCCCTTGCGTCAAGATTTGTTGAATCAAAATGCCGCCCATCCCGGCAATGTAGATGGTATCTAAGTCATCCTCAGCCGTTAGCCCCAGCAGGCCATCAGCTTGGCGCACGGTAATGAGCCCAGTCAAGTTGTTGTCGGCCACATTGGCGCGGGCAATGGCACAAGGACCGGCCCCGATATCGCTCGCCACTGCAAAGTCAATTTGGCCCTGTTTCGCCAGTTCAATCGGCAAATAAGCGTGGTCGGTGCCAATATCGGCGATGCGGCGGCCGTCGCCATTAAACGCGGCAATCGCGCGCAAACGTTTTGATAAATGAAAATTTTCCATGTGTAAACTCCCTTTTCCTACTGCTTTTAGTATACACGACTGAACCGGCCGGCGCTTCTCGGCGCACCAAAAAAGCCTAGCGTCGCCGCTAGGCAATCATTGGCTTTATTCCAAGAAGTCTTTCAGCTGCTTAGAGCGGCTTGGGTGGCGCAACTTGCGTAGGGCCTTGGCTTCAATTTGGCGAATCCGTTCCCGGGTCACTCCGAAGACCTTGCCGACTTCTTCCAGGGTGCGGGTGCGGCCGTCATCGAGGCCGAACCGCAGACGCAAGACGTTTTCTTCCCGATCGGTCAAGGTATCCAGCACATTTTCCAATTGCTCTTTCAGCAGCTCGTAGCTGGCATGATCTTCGGGGCTGGTAGCATTGTCGTCTTCAATAAAGTCACCCAGGTGCGAGTCGTCCTCTTCCCCGATGGGCGTTTCCAGCGAAACTGGCTCTTGCGCAATCTTCAGGATTTCGCGGACCTTTTCCGTTGGCATATCCATTTCGGCGCCGATTTCTTCCGGCGTTGGTTCGCGGCCGAGGTCTTGGAGCAGCTGGCGCTGAATGCGAATCAACTTGTTGATGGTTTCGACCATGTGCACCGGAATCCGGATGGTGCGCGCTTGGTCAGCAATCGCACGGGTGATGGCCTGGCGAATCCACCAGGTGGCATACGTCGAGAACTTGAAGCCCTTGCGGTAGTCAAACTTCTCCACCGCCTTCATCAGGCCCATGTTCCCTTCCTGAATCAAATCCAGGAACTGCATGCCGCGACCGACGTAGCGCTTAGCAATGGAAACCACCAAACGTAGGTTAGCTTCCGCCAACCGCTGCTTAGCTTCCTGGTCGCCTTGCTCGATTTTCAGCGCCAAGTCGACTTCCTGGTCCGCCGTCAACAGCGGCACACGGCCGATTTCCTTCAGGTACATCCGCACCGGATCGTTAATCTTGACCCCGCTTGGTGCCGACATGTCGGCCAGCGCCTTCTTGGAAACAGCCTTTTCCTTCTTTAAGCTGCGTTCTGCTGGTTCGCCATTTTCATCCACGATGGAAATGCCGTTGTCTTCCAGCTTCTGCATCAAATCATCAACCGCGTCGCTTTTCAGTTCAAACGGCTTGACGAGCTGCTTGACCAGTTCTTCGTTGGTGATTTCTTTATCGCCTTTGTAGTCGGCGATGACTTTCTTCACAGCTGCGTTGTATTTCTTTTCGCTAGCCGCAGTAGTTTTAGCGGGCGCCTTCTTGGCCGCGGTTTTGGCCGGGGCCTTCACCGCTTTTTTAGTCGTCGTCTTTTTTTCTGTTTTCTTTTCAGCCATTAAAGTGCCTCCTATAACTCATTGTCGATTGCCGCCTTCAGTTGGCGTTGCAATTCAATATATTGCATCAGCATGGCATCGGCGGTTTGCTTATCGCCGAGCTGCGTCGCTTGATTCATCTGCTGCTTCACCCGGGCTGATTCTTGGGTCAGTTGCCGGCGATGGACCATTAAAATCATATCATCGATGGCTTCATCTGGCATTTGCGGGGCATCGCGAAAATCAATGGTCGTCACCAGCGGCCCGAGCTGCGGATCGATTTGATCCAAGAATCCGGCGACCGTCGGCTCATCGCTGGCTTGCGCATAGCTCAGCCAAGCATCAAAAATCGCCTGATACTGCGCGTCAGGAAAGGCAAAATCATCCTGATGCAACCGGCGAGCCAAGTTGGCATCATGAAAGCTCAAGGCTAACAATTCGCGCTCGGCTTTTTCAGAACGGTCTAAACGTTGCGCTGGGGCCGCTTGGGCCACCATTTCTGGCGGCGGTGGCCCCGGTTGCCAATCCGGCACTGCCGGCGCCGGAGCAGTCGGCAGCGTTTGGGGCAGGGATTGCGCCAAGGTGGCTGCCGGCACGCCGGTGAGCTGACTCATTTGATCGAGGTACACGCTTTGCGCCACAGGATCGGCTTCACGGGCGACTTCTTTAAGGCCGGCGTCGATATAATCGAGCTTCGCCTGATCACTGGATAAATCGCGGTCTTGCGCCAGATACGCTAGACGAAAACCGATGGGCGTCAAGGTGTGCTTGAGCTGCTTTTGAAAGGCTTCAGCGTCATGGGCCTTGATATACTCGTCTGGGTCTTGACCATCTGGCAACACCACCACGCCCACTTCTAGGCGCGGCTCATGGCCTACTAGCCCCAAAGCCCGGTCTGCCGCGTGTTGCCCTGGGGCATCGCCGTCGTAGCAAATCGTCAAATGCCGGGTCTGTTTGGCGATGATGCTCACCTGCTCATTGGTTAAGCTTGTCCCCATTGAGGCCACGCCAGTCGGCACGCCGGCTTGGTAAGCCGAAATCACATCCATGAACCCTTCAAACAACACGGCGCCGCCGTTGTCTTTGAACTGGTTTTTGGCCTGGTCAAGATTGAACAGCACCTCAGACTTGTTAAACAGCTGGGTTTCCGGACTATTGAGGTACTTGGCCTGGCTGGCCTGGGCATCGAGCACCCGGCCGGAAAAACCAATGACATCGCCATACTGATCTTTCAACGGAAACATCACGCGATCATTGAACCGATCATAAAGCTGACCTTGATCGTCTTCGGCGAAGAGCCCACTTTGCCGCTGATCGTCGTAGCTGACCTCACGATTATCCAAGAACTTCTTCATCAGCTGGCGGTCGCCAGGGACATAGCCGATTTCAAAATGATCAATGGTGGCCTGAGTCAACCCACGCTTGGTCAGGTAAGCCAAGGCCGCCTCACCGCTGGTGGTGTTAACGAGCAAGTGGTGCATCATGTCGGTCACCTGCCGCAAAATCGCCTTTTGGTTGGTAATTTCTGGCGCTTCCTGCCGCTGCGGGGTAATGGTCACCCCGAGGGGAATGTTGGCAAATGCGGCCACTTTTGCCACCGCTTCAGGGAACGACAAGTGCTCGTATTCTTGGACGAACTTGAAGACGTTGCCGCCCCGATGACAGGAGAAGCAATTAAAAATCTGTTTGCTTTCGTTAACGCTAAACGAAGGCGTGTTTTCCGGCACGAATGGGCACAAGCCAAATAGGTTCTGCCCTTGCTTGTGCAACTGCACGTATTGACCAATGTAGTCGGCAATATTAACAGAACTGCGAACTTGATCGATGACTTCAGTTGGAATGCGCGCGATTGCGGTTCACCTCCCAGAATAGCGGTAAAAAGTCGCACTTCAGTGGTGAAATGCGACTTGCCGAAACCTAATTGAGTGCAGACTAATACAAGCTATAGTATAGCCGTCGTTGCCTTGAATTGCAAGCTACTTGACGATGACTGCCGTGATGTCCCCAAACTGGTGAATCAGCGCAGCGAGGCCTGTCAATTCCGCCAGCCGGTTGGTACGCACCTGCTCATCATCGGCCATGATCATGGTTTCTGTGAAGTAATCGGTGATCACCGGCGTCAACGCCCGCAAAGCTTGATAGTTGGCCTCGCTTGGCTGGGCATCATAGCTGGCTTTGGTTTTAGAGACCGCATCATGGAGGGCCTTTTCCGTGCTATTTTCAAACAGCGCTGGGTTAACGGCTTCCAAGGTTGGGTTCTTGTCGGCAATGCGCACCACGCGGCCCAAAGCTTCCATGACGGCTTTGAAGTCAGCGTCATCTTGATGTTGCGTCAGCAAAGCGGCGGCATCAATCATGGCCTCCACGTCGACGGTGGCTGAACCAGCGACGGCATCTAAGATATCATGGCGGATCTTGCCTTCAGACAAGAACTGGGCCACCCGGTCGCCAATAAAGGCTGACACTGCTGCTTGATTCTTCGTCCAATCAAGACCGCTCAGCTGGTCAGCAGCGGTTAACGCCTGCACAATTTGCTTCTGCAAGGCAGGTACGTTAAAGGCCCAGTGATGGGCCGCAATCATCCGCACAATGCCATAAGCCTGGCGGCGCAAGGCGTAAGGATCGTTGGAGCCGGTTGGAATCAGGTCAACCGCGAAGAAGCTCATGACGGAATCCAGCTTATCGGCAATCGCCAGCAACGTCCCAATCAAGCTGGCTGGCAACGCGCCATCAGCGGAAATCGGCTGGTAATGCTCGCGAATGGCCTGCGCCACTGCCGGGTCTTCCCCGGCCAGTTTGGCATAGACTTCCCCCATCACGCCTTGCAGTTCAGCGAATTCACCGACCATGGCGGTGACGAGGTCGAACTTGTAAATCCCAGCAGCACGCAGCAGCTTCGCTTTATCGGCCTCATTGAGACCCACCTGGTCAGCCAGCAGGCCAGCAATGGTTTGCACCCGAGCCATTTTTTCGGCCATCGAGCCGATTTTATCGTGGAAACTGACGGTTTTAAGCCGCTCCACAAAGTCCGCAATCGACTTCTTTTGGTCTTCCGCATAGAAGAAGGCGGCATCTTCCAGCCGCGCAGTCAAGACTTTCACATTACCGCGAATAACATTGTCAAGGTGCTCGGTATTGCCGTTGCGCACCCCGATGAACGCATTCACCAGTTGACCTTGAGCATCGCGAGCATAGAAGTAGCGCTGGTTATCCTTCATGGAAGTAATCAAAACGGCTTCCGGAATTGCCAGGTACTTCTCATCGAAACGCCCGGCGAAAGCAGTTGGCCATTCTACCAAGTTGTTGACCTCTTCCAGCAAATTGGTATCGAGGGCAATCTGCCAGTGGTTAGCGGTTGCAATCTCGTTGATTTGCTTGGTAATCAGCTGCTTACGTTCCGCGGCATCCACCAAGACTTTTTGGCCGCGCAAAGCTTCCTTGTAGTCAGTCGCTGAATGAAGTTCAACCGGCTGGCCTAAGAAGCGATGACCCTGCGTCGTGCGACCGGCTTTGATATCCAGGATCTGCATCGGGACGACTTTTTCATCCAGCAGTGACACCAGCCAGTGAATCGGGCGAATGTATTCAAAGTCATAACTGCCCCACTTCATGCGCGTCGGGAAGGTCAGGCCTTTGACGACATCAATCAAGCCAGGCAGAATCTCAGCGGCTGGCTTGCCTGCCGTGGCTTTGTGCAGATAGACGTAATCAACGCCTTTGAGATTCTTGAAGACAATATCATCCACCGTCATCCCTTGGCCGCGGGTAAAACCGATGGCCGCCTTGGACCAGTTGCCTTCAGCATCTTGAGCAATCTTTTTGGCCGGGCCTTTGACGTCTTCTTCGGTATCCGCTTGTTTAGCAGCTAAATCGGTAATTTCCAATGCCAGGCGCCGCGGAGTGGAATACGTGCTGATTTGACCGTAGTCGAGATGCTGCTCCTTGAGAAATTTGCCGGCTTTTTGCGCCAGCTGGTTGACACTTGGCGTCACCACATGAGCTGGCATATCTTCCAAGCCAATTTCTAATAAGTAAGTTGCCATTAGTTTGCTGCCTCCTCATGATGTTGCAGTAGCGGGAATCCAAGCTTTTTGCGTTCTTCGACAAAAGCGCGTGCCACTTTATGCGCCATTTTGCGAATGCGGCTCAAGTAGCCGGCCCGTTCGGTGACGGAAACCACGCCGCGCGCATCCAGCAGGTTGAAGGTGTGGGAGCACTTCAGGATATAGTCATAGGCTGGGTGCACCAAACCAAGATCCATCAGCCGCCAAGCCTCTTTTTCATAGGCATCAAAGAAAGTCAGCAGCATCTTCTGGTCGCTTTCTTCAAAGCTGTACTTGGAATGCTCGTATTCAGGCTCCTTGAAAATGTCGCCGTATAAAACGCCGTCGCCCCATTCCAAATCAAACACCGAGTTGACGTCTTGGATGTAAGACGCTAGCCGTTCTACCCCATAAGTGATTTCGCTGGTGACTGGGGAAACTTCCAGACCGCCAACGACTTGGAAGTACGTGAACTGGCTGACTTCCATGCCATCCAGCCACACTTCCCAACCCACGCCAGCGCAACCCATCGATGGATTTTCCCAGTTATCTTCCACGAAGCGGATATCATGTTCGAGTGGCTCGATACCGAGGGCACGCAGCGAATCCAAGTAGTAGTCTTGGATTTCAGCCGGGGAAGGCTTAATGACGACCTGGAACTGATGATGTTGGTACAAACGGTTCGGGTTTTCCCCGTAACGGCCATCAGCCGGCCGGCGGGAAGGCTCGACATAGGCTGCGGCCCAAGGTTCTGGGCCAATGGCGCGCAAGAAAGTATACGGGCTCATGGTGCCGGCCCCTTTTTCCGTATCGTAGGCTTGCATCAGCATGCAACCTTTATCCGCCCAGAAGTTTTGAAGCGTTTGGATCATCTTCTGAACACTCATTTTCTGTGTCATGATTTCCTCTTTTCTGGTGTTGAGAATGCAAAAACGTCCCTATGCCAATACTGGCATAGGGACGCTTGCGCGCGGTTCCACCCTACTTCAAGTCAGAGACTTGCCCTTACTTAAATCTGGCTCGAAAACGCCAGTCTTTCTGTGCTGGCAAGGCTCCCACTGTCCCTTGCTCGCTGACCAGCACCTGAAGAAAGACTCTTTTTCTCATCACCGATTAATTTCCTGAATAGTATAGCACAGGTAGGAAAAAGGGTAAACCGTCTACTGCCGGACAGGACCGCCTCCGCAGCCACGGGCTGGAACGGGGTGGCCACCGCTTTGAGCCTCGCGGTGCGAGTCTCAAAGTCGGGGCTTGTTCTAAGCCAGCTCAAACCGCTGGCTAAGAACAATTTCACCCCTGAGCCCATGGCTGCTCCGGTGGTCCTGTCCTCGCTGGTGCGTGAACCGTTTCAATGTCCTAGCGTTTACCTTAAAGGCATGCTGCCGCTATTCAATGGTTCTGATGGTATGCCCGCACTTTTGGTGGTTGATAGTCGGCGATAAACTGCGCCATTTCGTTAAAGTCACTGGTGAATAAAACCTTGCTTCGATCCGCCGAAGATAAAAAACCATCAGTCACCATTTGGTCAAAAAATGCCGCCAAGCGGTCATAATAGCCGTTAACGTTAAAAAAGATGCAGGGACTGGCGTTATCGCCGACGCGGGCCCAAGAGAAGGCTTCGCTGATTTCTTCAAGGGTACCGACCCCGCCTGGCAGCGCGACGCACACGTCGGCCAATTCCAGCATACGCGCTTTGCGCACCGCCATGTCTGAGACGGTTTCAAAATGAGTCAGGCCAGACATCGCGGCGCCGCGGGCAACCAGATTTTCTGGCATCACTCCAGTCACCGTGCCGCCAGCGGCGAGCACGCTGGCGGCGATTTCGCCCATCAAACCCACGCCACCGCCGCCATACACCAAGGCGTAATCGTGGGCCACCAGCCACTGCCCTAAAGCGCGGGCGGCTTGAGTGAACCGCCGATCCTCACCGCTGTACGCGCCGCAGTACACTGCCATGTTTTTCATATCCTCACCTCAGCGTTGAGCATAACATAAAAAATCCGAGCCAAGCGACTCGGATTTTTGGCAATCTATTCGTTTTCTTGATGCCCATTTTCACGAGCATGGTGCCATTCATTCAAGCTGACCAAGGCCGACATGCTGATTGGGAGCAAAATGACCAGCAAGACCAGCCCAACAATCACGCCTAATGCCACTTGAATTAGCGTCGTGACGCCACTTGGCATCAAGGCGGCGAAGGTCCCGCCTAAAATGACCGCAGCGCTGAGCACGACTGCCCCGATCGTGGTGGCAGCCTTCAGCATCCGCACCCGCACATCAGGTTCAATGGTGCCATCCTTGAACCGCACCATGAGGAAGATACTGTAATCGACCCCAAGGGCCATCAACATGATAAACGTGAAGAACGGCGTGTTCCAGGTCAACAGTGGCCGCCCTAGCACAGTGCTGGAAATCAGCCGCGTCAGCCCCATCGAAGTGACATACGCGGTGACCAAGGTGGCCAAAATCGTGATCGGTTGCAAAATCGATTCGGTGACAAAAATCAAGGCGATGAAGATCCCAATCACCATGATGGCGGCAGTCCGCAAGAAATCGCCATTGGCCAGGTTCCGTAAGTCATGATCTTCGGCGGTTTGCCCGCCGATGGCTACGGTCGCCTTACCCAGCGCCCCATGCTTCAACTTAGCATTCAAGTCTTTTTGCAACGTGGTGAACTGCTGGTCTGCTTTGGCCGAGTTTGGATCGCCTTTGAAGACGACAGTCAGGGTCGTGATGCGATTATGGTCAAACATGTACGCATCCAGCGCTGGCTTGAACTGACTGCTCTTAATCGTGGCTTTCGGCAGGTAGAACTGATTGCCCATGTATGAACCTTTCAGCTCAGTCAGGTAATCATCCATACTTGAATTGCCAGCTTCCAGCGCGCCTAAGGCCTTGGTGGCAGTGGTCAAACCATCACCAAGCTTGTCGACCTGGCTAGCCATGGCCTTCAGCTTGGTATTCAGCTCTTGCACGCCAGCATTGACTTGGCCGGCGCCGCTGGTTAGCGCGGCGGTGCCGGAGTTAAGGGTGCCGTTTTGCGCGGCTAATTGCGCCGTCCCGTTGGCGAGCTGATTAATGCCACTAACGGCTTGGCTCGCGCCACCGCTTAACGCGGCCATATTCGCTGCCAGTGAAGCAGTGCCATTGGCCAACGTTTGGGTCCCGGCGTTCATGGCATTAGCACCACTAGCGACTTTAGCCGCCCCAGCGGCCAACTGGTTCACTTGCGCAGCCGCGGTATTGACTTCACTGGCAGCACCATTCAGGCCTTGGTTGACCTGGGTTAAGCCGGCTTGAATGCCAGTGACGGCAGTTTGCAGCAAGCCAGGCTGGGTGCCGCCAGCCTGCGCGTTTAGCTGTGCGAGCAGGGCGGCGGCCTGCGTATTCATGGTGGTAAGCGCTTGATACAACCCGTTCAGACTTTGATTGAGCTGATTGCCAGCGGCAGCGAGTTGCTGAACCTTGTCATTCATGGTTTGGGTCCCAGCACTGACTTGGTTAGCCCCATCTTTCAGGGTACTCATGTTGTCATTGATCTTCTGTGCACCAGCATTAAGCTGATCACTGCCGGCTTGCAATTGCTGAGAGCCTGATACCAACGCCCCAGCACTGTTTTTCAAGGTCTGGGTGCCGCTGTTCACCGTGCTGACGCCAGCCGTATAGGTTTTGAGCCCGGCTTGCAAGGTCGCCATTTTATCGGCGAGCTGCTGACTGCCATCCGCCAAGGTTTGCACTTGCGCCATCGAGCCGCTGATATTTTGGGCTTTAAGCTGAGTGTTGGCATCAGCAAGGCCCTTTTTCAAGGTCGCTAAACCTTTTTGCGATTCTGCTAGGCCTTTGGTGATGGTGGTCAGCTGACTGCGCAGGTACATGGCGTCAATGCGGCTGCCGCCAGGTTCGGTGACAGACGCGACGGTTTTAACCCCTGGTTCTTTTTGCAGATACTGAGTCAAATCGTCAATCGCCGCCAGTTTAGCCTGGGTGTTCAGCGGCGTTTTGCTTTGAATATAAATCGTCGCTGGTGCGGTCATGCCTTTGGAGAAATGCTTTTGAATCAGGACATAGCCCTGCTTGGATTGGTAAGTCGTGGGCAATTCATCCGCATTGTTGAAGTTTTCTTCGGCGTTCATCGCCATGGTAAACGGTACCGCCAGAATGGCAACGGCAGCTAACCACAGCGCAGGCTTGTTCATCGCCCCGCGAGACAGCCAGTACCAGAGCTTGCTTGAGCTTTCCCCGCCATCCACGCGGCTCGGCCAGAACATTTTGGCGCCAAGTGTGGCCATGAAGAACATGTTCAGCGTCAGTAGTACTGGCAAGAGTACCAGCACGCCAATCGCGACTGCAGAGGCACTTTGATAGAAGGTAAACTTGGCGAGCCACAGCACGGAGAACCCAATCAAGACTGACACGCCGGAATAAAGTACCGTGCGGCCGCCATGCCGCCGCGTTTCGGCGGTCGCCTCCAGCGCGGTTTTCCCTTTCGCTAGCTGCCCTTTGAAGTAATCGTACAGGAGGATATCATAATCCGTCCCAATCCCGAACAGCACCACGACCATGAAGACTTGAGTAAAGTTCGAAATTGGAAAGCCGGCATGCGCGGCCAGGTTCATGACCACGCTGAGGCTGGTGATGAAGGCGACCCCGACATTCAGCAGTGAAATCACCGGCACGATTGGGGAGCGGAAGACGATGATCAGCACGATGAAGATGAAAATAATCGCGATGATTTCGGTTTTCTGAATCCCTTTTTCCGTCACCGTTGAGAAGTCGTCATTCAACGCGTCGACCCCGGTGACATACGTCTTCAGGCCGTTGGTTTTCAGCTGGGCCTGCAGTTTCTTAACTTGATTTTTGACCAGTGGGCCTTTTTTGACGGTAATTTGGGTCAGCTGGGTGGTTTTGTCGCCACTGATCAGTTGCTTTTTGGTTTGCGCATTTTCACTGGGCCGCATGACCGTGGTAATCGTCAGCCCGGATTCACTTTTGAGGGCTTTGAGTTTACGGTCAATTGCTCGGCTTTGCTTGGCGGTCAACGCGTGCTTACTGTTGAACACCGCCGTATAAGTTGAGACCTTGCGATTGTGATTGGCCTTTTTTTGAATCCGGGTGGCGACCTGGCTAGGCACATTGTCAGGTAGCTTCACAGCCCCGTTGTCGCGCACCAAAGCGTTGACATCAGGCATGAAGACAACGGCCACAATCACCAACAGCGCCCAAATCACTGCTGCGAGGCCATGATGTTTCAAAAAGTTTTTCATCTGCGTTACTCCATTCATCTGTTTACGTTTAGACAGTTGTAAAACATTCATTGCTATGGTAGATTACAGGAGAAAGCTAGACAAGAGACAATCTCTATCCAATCGTCGAAAATTGGACAGATGTTGCAAATTGCAAAAGAAAATCATTGAAGAGGTAACCACTCATGAAATACGATCCAGCACAAAAAACCACTCGGGGCGCGGCTCGGACGCTTAAAGCGTTTTCAGAAACGATGCTGATGATGCTTGGTGAAAAGCCGTTTGAGAAAATCAGTGTCAATGCCTTATGTGAAGCCGCCGACTATCCACGGGCGACCTTCTATAATTATTTTGACGATAAGTATGACTTGCTCACCTACTGCTGGTACCGGATGCGGCGGGAAGTCCATCTGGATCAAATCAGTGGCGACCCGACAGACGCCACGTTTATGGCGGCTTTCGACCAAATCTACCATCTGTTTGACTCCCATCATGACTTATTGATTGCGGTGGTGTCACACAATCCGCTTGATAGTCAGCTGGTGAATCACTTTATCCAGTACTTCACCAGCGTGTTTACGGAGCTGTTTTCCGCCCGCGCCAAGCCGCAAGCACTCAAAACACCAGTCGAGCTGGTGGCAAAGCATTACAGTTCAACGGTGCTGCTGATTATGGAATGGATCTTCCTCGGTCAGCACCCCACCACGCGCGAGGAGGCAGAAGTCTACGTACGAGAGCTGCTAGAACCCAGCTTTACTTGTGTTGAATAACTCAAAATAGCCTCAACCACCGCGCTTGGCGTGATGGTTGAGGCTACTTTGATGGGGCTAGTTCAGACATGCGCCGGCAGCTGGCCTGCCAGCACGCCATCTATTGCTTTGAGCACCCCAAGGTCAAGATTGCTGGCGGTGCGGTAATCCGCATAGGCTGCCATGTTTGGCGTCGCATTGGCGACGAGCACGCCGTATTTCACCGTTTGCATCATCTGAATATCATTGTTGGTATCGCCAAAGGCCATCATTTCGGCTGGCGTGATGTTCAGAGCTGCGCCAAGTTGGGTCAGCCCGAGGCCTTTATTGGTGGTTTTCGGCATGACGTCGATGAAGGTTTCCCCGCCCACCGTCAGGCCATACCGGTTGCCGAATTGCGCCTCGATGCGCGGAAAAGCGGCATAGGCGCCGCCTGCGCGAAAATATAGCGACAGCTTCGCCATTGGCACCGGTGCCTGGGTGAGATCAGGCGCAATGGCAAAGCGACTGATAAACGAGCTCAGCTCCGGCTGGTAGTCGGCTTCGCTGGCATCGAGGTAAGTGGCATCCAGGGCATTGCCAATCGCAATCACATCCGGCTGGGTGCGCACATAGGCCACCACTTCGGCGGTTTCTTCAGGCTTCAGCATGTTTTGCGCGAGGACTTGGCCCTGCCGCTTGATGACGCCACCATTTTCGGCGACGAAGCTCATGTGGTCCGCCACCGGCGCGAACAAGTCCTCCAGGGTGTACACGCCGCGGCCGCTGGCAGCCACGAATTCGATCCCAGCCGCATGGAGCTGGCAGATGCGGTCAAAAATGCCTGCTGGCAACGTGCTATCGGCAAGCAGCAAGGTGTTATCAAGATCACTAGCAATCAATTTAATGGGCGTCATGAGGTTCCTTTCCGGGATCAGGTTGCAAAGCAGGCGGCAAATGGTCTTGCCATTGCTGCATTTGGTCTAAAAAGCGCTTGGCTTTGGGGACGGTGCCAACCATATCGGTGTAAATACGGTCGAGCACGCGGCGCAGTTCTTTTTTGGTGGCGGCAGTCACCGTCACCGCATGGACTTGATGCAAATCCAGCACTGAAAATTGCCGCAATAAATACAGGGCCTTGGGCTGAACATGAAAGCGATAGGCGTCTTCCGGCCAGTGGTTTTGACACAGCAGGCCGCCGTAGCGTTCGGAAAAATCCAGTGGTAAGTCGCTGCGCCCATCCAGCACACAGCCGCGCCAGTTTGGAGCCACCCCAAACGCCCCCAGCAACTGCACTTCGGCAATGTTGGTGACAATGGCCGGATCAACGCCATCGTCGATCAAGGCCAAACTGGTTTCAGCGAAATCATACCAAGTCCCTAGCGCCTCGCCATCGGGAAAAGCGAGGTCAATCAGGCCCAAAATGTACGTGGCATAGGCGTTAAGCGTAATGTCTTCGGCAATATGCTGAAACTGATGTGCGCTTTGCACCGTGGTCAGGTAAGACAGGCCATCTTCATTGATGGTACCGGTGTAGTCGGCCTGAGTGAACGGCAAAATCCCTGCCGTCATGCGAAAGCCCGGCTTTTTGGCGCGATGAATGAGAAACATCTTCTTACCATACTCAGCCGTGGCGAGTTTCACCAGTAAATCAGATTCGCGATAATTTTGCCGGCTCAACACCAGCCCTTGAAAGGCGACATTGCGCTTGCTCATGTTAGCGGAGATCCTTGCTGTTGTAACCGAGACTTCTCAGGTACTGGTTGTTGTCGCGCCAGTTCTTCTGCACGCGCACCCACAGCTTCAAGTTCACGCGCTCGCCAAGCAGGGCTTCGATGTCTTGCCGCGCGCGAATACCGATTTGCTTTAGCATCGCCCCGCCTTTACCGATGACAATGCCTTTTTGGCTATCGCGTTCGACAATGATGTAGGCTTCAATCTGGAGTTTGCCATTGACCCGGTCTTTCATGCGCTCCACTTGCACCGCGGAAGAGTGCGGCACCTCATCGCGGGTCAGTTCCAGGACTTTTTCGCGAATCAATTCCCCCACAACGAAATACTCGGGGTGGTCGGTGAGCTGATCTTCAGGATAAAACTGCGGGCCTTCTGGCAGCGCGGCAATCAAATCCTGCACCAATTCTTCCACGTTATTCCCCATCGTAGCAGACAGCGGGTAGACGCCGGCAAAATGCAGCGCCTTTTCGTACTGAGGAATCCGCGGCAGCAAGTCGTCGGGATGCACAAGGTCAATTTTATTAATCAGCAAATACACTGGCGTTTTCACCGGCCGCAGCTGATTGATAATGTACTGGTCGCCAGGGCCCATCGCCTCATCGGCGGCAACCATGAAGAGCACGGCGTCGACTTGATTGAGCGTCGACAGGGCGGCCTTATCCATGTAGTCATCCAGCTGATTTTTCGGCTTGTGAATCCCTGGGGTATCGACAAACACGATTTGGGCGTCGGCGGTAGTATAAATCCCATTGATTTTGTTGCGGGTGGTTTGCGCTTTCGGCGACATAATCGCAATTTTTTCGCCGAGCAAACGATTCATAAACGTCGATTTGCCGACGTTGGGCCGGCCAATAATGGCCACAAAACCTGAGTGATGGGTTGTCATTTCAAATCTCCTTTAGTAAAGGCGCCTGGCAGTAAAGCCGCGACCGTGGTGGTCTGAACCTGCCCATGCAAATTGGTCAGATAAACCGGCGCGTCCGAGGCGAAGAACTCCGCCATCACCTGCCGACATGCTCCGCATGGTGAAATCGGCCCAGCGGTATCGCCAATCACGGCAATCGCTTCTAGGTGCGTGTAACCAGCAGCCACAGCCTGAAACATGGCGTTGCGTTCGGCGCACATCGCTAGGCCGTAACTGGCGTTTTCAATGTTGCAGGCCGCAAAAATGTGGCCATCGACTTGCACCGCGGCCCCCACGGCAAAATGTGAGTACGGGATGTAGGCGTTTTGGCGCGCCTTTTGGGCTGCTGCAATTAAATCATCCATGAACTGCCTCCAATTAGATGCCACAAGGGCGGGAAAAACACATACACGCCGCACACCACCGCAATCAGCGCCGCCACTAGCACGGCGCCGGCGCTCATGTCTTTGATGCGCTTCGCCCGCACATCGTAGCGACCTTCAACCTCGAGGTCGACCAGCGCTTCGATGATGGTATTCCAAAGCTCGCACAAAAAGACGAGCAGCACTGCCAGCACCAGCAGTAGCCAACTAAAGCGATTGACCCGGAGCACCGCAGCCGCCATAAACACCAGCAGCGCGGCAAGACTTTCCCGCCGAAAGTTACCTTCATGCCTGAACACCGTCACTAGCCCGGCCAGCGCGTGCCGGAACGACTGGCCGAAGTGCCGATTTTTGCTGGTTTGCTTAGCGGGTGAGGCCATAGGCAGTCAAAATCTTCTCTTGCAACGGAATCATGACCGCCTCATCTTCCGGCTTGATGTGGTCGTATCCGTTGAGATGCAAGAAGCCATGGACCACGGTGTAGCCCAATTCACGCTCGAAGGAATGCTCGTAGGTGGTGGCTTGACGCGCCACTTGGTCAGGATCGATAAATAAATCGCCAATGTTTTCCGGCATGTCGGGGAAACCTGACAACACCTCTTCATCGCCATCTTCAATGGCAAAACTGATGACATCCGTGACGCGGTCAGTGTCGCGGTATTCTTTGTTGATTCGGTTGATTTCGGCATCATCAACAATGGTGATCGACATTTCCGTATCCGGCGCCTTATCCAGCGTCTTGGCGGCAAATTCGACTAATTCCTTCACCAATTTGGTATGTTCAGCCGACAGGCGTTTCTGGTCATCATATAATTCCAGGTCCATGGGATTCTCCTTTGAGGTCATTTAATATCATCTGGGGTTTGCGGGTACTCGATGCGCGTATAAAAGGTGCTGGCTAAGCCCGCTTCTAGTGAAGCTTCGACTTGCCGCAGCTGCGCTACGGTGATCGGGGCGTCATCGAATTGCCCATCAGCGAGCCGCTCGTCGGTGATGTGATGGACAAAATCGTGAATTTTCTCTGGCGTCGGCTGCTTCATCGAGCGGATGGCGGCTTCACAAGTATCCGCCAGGTTGATCACCGCCGCCTCGATGCTTTGCGGCTTTGGGCCTTGATAACGGTACTCAGATTCTGGCGTGCTCGGATCCGTTTTTAACGCTTCCATGTAGAAGTATTTCATCAAAGTAGTGCCATGATGTTGCTGGCAAATATCAATGATGAATTGCGGCATGTGGCGTGCCTTGAGCATCGCCACCCCGTCATCGACATGGGCAAAAATAATTTTGGCGCTGGCCTGCGCTGACAAATGATGGTGCGGGCTATCGAAGCCATTCGGCATGTTCTCGGTAAAATAAAGCGGCCGTTTCAACTTGCCCACATCATGATAATAACATGCCACGCGCGTCAACCTCGCTCGGCCCCCGATTTTTGCCACGGCGTTGGCGGCCAGACTCGCCACCATCATGCTATGGTGATACGTCCCGGGCGCCTTGGTCAACAGCTCGCGCAGCAGCGGGTCATTCGGGTTGCTCAACTGATTCAGCCGGAAAATCGCGTCATCGCGCCAGATTAACTCCAGATACGGCGTGACGCCAATCGCCAAAATATAACCGAGCACCTGCCCCACCACGGTGAAGCCTAGGGTCTGCCAGGTCAAACTGCTGGTGAACCGGGCCCCTTGCATCAGCATCAAACTGACGGTTAAGGCGAGATTCAAGCCCAGCACCCAAAACGCCACACGCTGCAACACATCATTAAGCCGGCGCTTGGGAATCATCACCGCCAAGATACCAGTGGTTAAGTACGTTACTGCGGTGCCAGCGGTGAAAATCGTGCCGGTGGTGGAATAGAAAATGAAGTATGCCAGCAGCGTTTGCATCAAGGCCGCCAGCAGCCCCCACCGCCGGTCAATGAACGTCCGGAAAATTAACGGTAGCAGCGCTGCTGGTAGCAACAAGGTCAAATTCGCCCCACTGGTGTTTGCCAAGTAGCGCAGCCCCAGCATGATTAGCGCCACTAGCAGCATGCCGCCGCCATATAGCAGCAATTCTTTTGCTTGCTCTGCCCGCGGATGATCCATGAGCAGCGCGAGCACTGCCAGCGCCTGCACAATCAGCAGCACGCCAAAGCCCAGCAAGGCCCAAGGCGCCTTGCGTTTGGTCAGGCCCAGCACGGTGATTTGATGCAGCACGCTTTGATCGATGAGCTGCCCTTGCTGCACGATGACCTGCCCTTGCAAAATCGCAACCGGCTTAACCGCCGCGGCGGCAGCCGCTTGCTTGGCCTTGGTTTTAGTGGTATCCACCAATTCATTGGCGATGAGGGTTTGGTTGACCAAAGTCGTGGCCACTTTGTTTTGGGCTGCGGTTAAGTTAGCCGCCTTGACCGCGCGCCGGGCGGTTTGCTTGCTAGCGGTCAGCTGATCACTCGTCACGCGGCCGGCGAGCTGTGCCGCAACGGCCTTGCTGGCGGCTTCAAAGGCCTGGTGGCGCTGGGCCTGCGTTAACCCATAAGCCTGGGTTAAAAAGGCCGTGCTGAATTGATAGAAATAAGGGTAATCGGCCTTGCTGTATTGGGCGCGGAACGTTTTGGTCAGCTCCGCCGGCGTCGGGACCGCCAGCACAGCATTGGCGTTATCCTTTTGCGCCTTCTTCAGGGCGGTCTGCGCTTTGCTGGTGGCGGTGGTTTCCACCGTTGCTAACGCTTTTTCGAACCGAGTCAGTTGATCGGCTTGCTTGGTGCTGACGCTTTGATCATAACTGTACACCGGCGTGGTGGCATTGGCCGCCGCGACCCGCGCCTTTTTAGTGCTGGCAAGATCTTGCACGGTTTGCGTGGCAATGATGGTTTGCGGCGCGGCAGTGTTGACCTTTACCTGCAGTGGCCGCGGCCACAAAATCCACGCCGCCAACGCAAACAGCACTGCGCTAAATATCAGCAGCAGTGCTAAAGCACGATGACTAAATTTTGGCGTTGTTTCCATCGCTGTTCCCCCGCTAAGCCTTGGACTGCTCGCTGGCCTCGCCATACGCTTCAATGATCTTCGCGACCACCGGATGCCGCACAACATCGCTGGCGGCAAAGGTGGCAAAACCAATGTGATCGATATCCTTAAGAATCTTCTGGGCCTGAATCAAGCCACTGTGTTGGTTAGGCGGCAAGTCGATTTGGGTGATGTCGCCGTTGACAATCATCTTCGACGAAAACCCGAGCCGCGTCAGGAACATCTTCATTTGCATCTGGGTGGTGTTTTGGGCCTCATCCAAAATGGCAAAGGCATTGTCTAAGGTCCGCCCCCGCATGTAAGCCAGTGGCGCAATTTCAATCACGCCGCGGTCCATCAAGCGATTAGTGTGGTCCGTACCGAGCACCGCGTACAAGGCATCATAAATCGGCCGCAAGTAGGGATCGACTTTCTCCTTCAGATCGCCAGGCAAAAAGCCCAAGTTTTCACCGGCTTCAACCGCCGGCCGGGTAAGGATGATTTTTTCGACCTCACCAGCCTTCATGGCGGCCACAGCCATGACCACTGCTAGGTAAGTTTTCCCGGTGCCGGCTGGGCCGATGCCGAAGGTAATATCATTGTGCTTGATCGACTGCACGTACTGACGCTGGCCAAAATTCTTGACGCGAATCGGCGCCCCTTTGGCATCGCGAATCAGCGTTTCACTGTACATGTCAGCAAAATACTCCAAAGTACCGCGTTTGGCCATGTTGATGGCTGACACCACATCTTGAGGCGCCACGGCAATGCCCCGACCCAGCAGTGTCAGCAATTGCGTGATGAGCTGGTAAGCTAAACTCGTGGCCGCTGGCGTGCCCGACAAGCGCAACTCTTGGCCAAATGGGGCAATGAGCACATCCAGTCCTTCCTCGATCAAGGTCAGGTTCTGATCATTGATGCCAGCAATGGCAATCGCCTGATCTGCGCTGGCCAATGTCAGCGTCTTTTCCACAGTTTCTGGCAAAAAGCGGCCCCCTTAATGATTTGCTTTTATTCTACCATAAAGCGCATCGCCTCGCGCCGTAGCGGTGGCAATCAAAAACCCGTCCAGGACTGCTGGGCGGGCAATGCAACCTTAGCCTAACTTTGCTTTGACGATGCGATTAACCATGGCCCCATCGGCTTGGCCTTTCACTTTTGGCATCAGGGTCTTCATGACCTTACCAAAATCGCTTTTGCCGGTAGCGCCAACTTCGGCAATCGTTTCATCGACCAGTTTGGTCACTGCGGCTTCATCGAGTTGCGCTGGCAGATAAGCTTCGACGATTTTGATTTCGGCTTCCAGCGGCGTCACCAAATCCTCGCGGCCGGCTTTGCTGAATTCTTCCAAGCTCTCTTTACGCTGCTTCAGCTCGGTGGAAAGCACTGCCTTTTCGTCTTCCGGCGTGAGGTCATGGCCCAAGTCAATCTGCTTGTTTTGCAAGGCGGACTTTAACATCCGCACCGTGCTTAACGTTTGCTTGTCCTTGGCCTTCATTGCCGTTTTCATTTGTTCGTTCAATTGATCCAATACTGCCATGTTGATCTTCCTTTCTGACGCAAAAAACGCGCGCCACAATCGGCGCGCGCTTTGGCGAAAATTAGAACTTCTTGCGCTTGCGTGCAGCTTCAGATTTTAACTTCCGCTTAACGCTTGGCTTTTCGTAGAATTCCCGCTTCCGGTATTCGGCTAAAGTACCTGACTTGGATACGGTGCGCTTGAAGCGCCGAAGAGCATCATCGAGAGATTCGTTTTTCTTAACGACCGTCTTTGCCATATGATATCCCTCCCTCCGACACTTGTGTAACCATTGATAGATACCATCGCAAGTTCTTGTCTATTATATCTAAGTTGAAAAATCGCGTCAATACAGCATTTATCGAAATTGGCGATATTCTGTGATTTTTATCCCTGAAGGCCTACGCTTTTTCTCCCCGTCAGCTATGGTAAAATGAAAGCGAACGCAATACAGCGAACAATCCCGCCCCGGGTTCGGGCGAAAGGTGGATGAACATGGCAGCAACGAATTACTATATTATCTCAGATTCAATCGGCGAAACCGGCCTCAAGCTGGCCCAAGCCGCCGCGGCGCAATTTGCCGATCAAAGTGCCCATTATCTGCGCTTTCCGTTTGTGCATGATCAAACCAAACTGATGAGCACCTTGGATGCGGCGAAAAAAGACGATGGCATCGTGATTGCGACCTTGGTGACACCAGGCATGGCGCATGTCGCCAAGGAATATGCCCAGCAAATCAAGGTGCCACTGATTGACGTGATGACGCCGATTCTCAAAGCCGTCAGTCAAGGCACCGGTGAAGCCCCTAGCGGCGTGGCTGGCGCGGTTCATGACCTGGACGAAAAATACTTTGATCGCATCTCGGCGATGGAATTCGCCGTGCTTTATGATGACGGGAAGGATCCCAAAGGCTTCCTGGAAGCCGACATCGTGCTGTTAGGAGTCTCGCGCACCAGCAAAACCCCACTGTCGCTGTTCCTCGCCAACCGCAATCTTAAAGTGGCAAACCTGCCGCTGGTGCCAAATGCGCACATTCCGGAAGAAATCTGGAAAGTCGATCCCAAGAAAATCGTTGGCCTCACCACCGATGCTTCAGTGCTGATGGAATTCCGGCGCCAGCGGATGATTGCTTACGGCCTGGATCCTGACACCGCCTACTCGGCCCGCGGCCAGGTGAACGACGAATTGCAATTTGCCGATGATCTTTACAAGAAGCTCGGCTGCATGGTGATCAACACCGCCCACCGCTCGATTGAAGAAACGGCGATGCTCATTCTCGAGCACATGGGCCTAGATGAAGTCGACGATGCCGCTAAGCAGTAAATGGAAATCAAAAACTCAGGTCAGTGGTGACCTGAGTTTTTTCGTCTTAGTTGGCGGTTTAAGCGCCACCAGAGCGGATCAGCCGCGGATGCGGTCCAATTCGGCTTTGTAAGCCTTAGCGGTAGCCGTGACCCCAGCATAATCGCCAGTCTTGGCGGCGGCAGTTAAGTTGGAGCCGGCACCAACTAAGGTGACGCCAGCGGCGAACCATTCGGCCATGTTATCGAGCGCAACTCCGCCAGTGGGCATGATCGACAACTGTGGGAATGGTGCCTTGACGGCTTTGACCATGGCTGGGTGCATCACGGCGCCTGGGAACAGCTTGACCAAATCACAACCGGCTTCCAAAGCGCGCTGGATTTCCGTTGGCGTCATGCAGCCTGGTGTGTAAGGGATGTTGTACAGATTGCACATCTTGGCTACTTCCGCGTTGAAGGACGGACTGACAATGAAGGCCGCCCCTGCTGACAACGCCAGCCGCGCCGTCACCGGATCGAGCACCGTACCGGCCCCGATAATGACACTGGTGTCATCGTGATACTTTTGGGCCAGTTCTTGAATGACGTTTGCCGCATTCGGCACGGTGAAGGTCAGCTCAATGGCAGTGACGCCGCCGGCAATCACGGCATCGCTTTGTTTCAACGCGCCTTCCGGGGTATCATCGCGAATCACCGCGACCACGCCTGCTTGCTTGAGGCGCAATAAGTTCTCAACTTTTTGCATGTTGAATAGTCTCCTTTAGTGTTCAATCAGTTCCTAACAAGGACATTGTACGCCTTTTCCGATATTAAGGAAACCGTTTGCCTAAAGAATATGTTACACTGATTTTAGACATAAAAGGCTTACATTTACCAGTAAGGAGTGATTGTCATGTCAACGATTTTAACCATGGGTGAAATGCTATTGCGGCTGAAGCCGGTGGATCATCAGCGCATTCTGCAGGCGAATACTTTCGAGGCCAATTACGGCGGCGCCGAGGCCAATGTCGCGGTCTCTCTGGCCCAGCTCGGCGATGACGCAGCAGTGCTGACCAAAGTGCCGGCTAATCTGCTCGGGCAAAAAGCGCTCAATACGCTGCGCGAATTTGGTGTGGAGACGAGTCGCGTGCTGCAAGGTGGACCGCGCCTCGGGATTTACTTTTTTGAAAAAGGGGCGTCGATTCGCAGCACCAACGTGGTTTATGATCGCGCCGGCAGTGCTTTTGCCTTAGCCGAAGCCAGCGAGTTTGACTGGCCCACCATATTCAACGGCGTCGATTATTTCTATTTCTCCGGCATCACCCCCGCCTTGTCGCCGGCCTTGGCCGCGGCCTTAGACGAGGCCTTGGCTTATTGCCACGCGCACGCCATCAAGGTCTGCCTAGACGCCAATTACCGCGGCAAGCTTTGGTCGCCTGAGCAGGCGCAGCCGGTGATTGCCCGGTACATGCCGTTTGTTGATGTTCTGCTGGCCAATGATGAGGATTTCGAAGCCGCCCTGGGTATTAAAGCCTTCGATGGCGATATGAGCACCGGCATCGATCAGCTGCCGAGCTTCAAAACGGCAATGACGCAGCTAGCGGCCAAGTACCCCAATCTGCACACCATTGCCAGCGTGGTCCGCAACATTCATTCCGTCGAACAGCATGACTGCACCGCTTTGATGTGGCAAGCCGGTCAATTTTACCAAGGCCCGGTTTATCATATGCACGTGTTTGAAGGGGTGGCTTCTGGTGATGCCTTTGGCGCCGGGTTGCTCCATGCGCTGAAGCATGGCTTTGATCCGCAGGCCCAAATCGATTATGCCGATACCGCCAGCGCCTTGAAGCTGACCATCAGCGGTGATTTAAATCTGGTATCTGACGCTGATATTCGCGGCGCCATGGTTAACGCTGGTGGCGTGAACCGCTAACTGAAAGCAAATTGAACCCGGCTGCGCAACTTGCAGCCGGGTTTTTAGTTTAGAGTGAGGCGCGCAGATGGAGTGTGGCCGGAATTTCCGTCCGGGCCACAGACACAGCCTCGCCGCTCATCAAGGCCACCAGCCGTTCGGCCACGGCCCGCCCAATTTGCTCAGGGTGCTGATCAAGTACCGATAGCGCCGGATTGGCCAGTTCGCCCCAGTTCCAATCATCATAGCCACATAAGCCGACTGCCACAGGTACAGCGACAGCATGGGCCTGGAGCCAGCGCAAACTAGCCATCAGCAAGTTCCCATTCGCAGCAAAAATCGCCGGGTGATGCTCCGCATTTGCAGCCAGCCAAGGCTTGATGCCCGCCACGGTGCTATCTTTGCCCACTTCTAGCAAGCTAACGCTGGCCCCTGCGGCCTGGGCCGCGACTTTAAACCCTTCATAGCGTTCAGCTCTGACCGAGGCGTCCTTAACGGGTTGGCTGATCACCAGCAGGCGCCGGTAGCCTTTTGCCACCACTGCCTCAGCCAAGGCAGCGCTAGCGGTCTGGTCGTTTGACGTCACACAAGGAAAGCTGAGCGGCGTCAACACCCGGTCCACCAGCACCACCGGCAAGCCAGCGGTGCGGAGGGCCTCATACGCACTGGCCTGCCCCCGCGCCGGTTGCAAGATGATGCCGTCGACATTAGAGGCCACGAGACTCGCCAAGGCCTGCGCTTCGGTGGCGGGGTCCTCACCGCCATCAGCAATCAAAATCTGATCACCATGGTCATGGGTGACCGCGGCGATCCCTTTAATGAGGAAAGTCGAGTAGACATTGGAGACATCCCCCACCACGACGCCAATTTGATGCGAGCGCTTGGAGCGCAAGGCACTGGCGTTATGGTTGGGCACGTATCCCAGTGCCGCAATCACCGCGGCAATGCGCTGTCGCGTAGCAGGCGACATGCGGTCGAATTGCCCAGTTAGGTAGCGAGAAATCGTGGATTTAGATACCCCAGCCGCCGCTGCGACCTCATTGATGGTCGTTGTCATGATTATGCCTCTTTCTCTGCCAGCGGTGCCGCGCCTAAGGCTACCAAATCAGCCGGCGCAAAGTGACCGGTTTTGAGCCAGTTGATTTCTGGGCCATACGGTGGCACCAAATGCTTGCGGTCTGACCCGACATACGGCGTTTCCAAAATCTTGGGAATGCCTTGCAATTGCGGGTGATGCGCAATCGCGTTGAGGCAGTCAAACCCTAGCGTGCCAAAGCCAATATTGGTATGGCGGTCCTTGTGCGCGCCTTGCGGATTTTTGGAATCATTGAGGTGAATCAGCGCTAGTTTGTTTAAGCCAATCACATGGTCGAAAGTATTGAGCACGCCATCGAAGTCATCCCGCACCGGATAGCCGGCGTCGCTCATGTGACAAGTATCCATCGTCACCATCACCTTGTCCTGCAGCTCGACCTGGTCAATGATAGCCGCCAATTCTTCAAAGGTGCGGCCGATTTCGGTGCCTTTACCGGCCATCGTTTCCAAGGCAATGACCACGTGTTGGTCCGGTGTGAGTATTTCGTTCAGTCCTTTAGCGATTTGGTTGATTGCCGCTTCCGGGCCGGCGCCAACATGCGCCCCGGGGTGAAACGGCATCGCGTAGGCCTGCAGCGCCTCGGCGCGTTGCACTTCCTCCTTCATGAACTGCACTGCAAAGGGATAATTCTCCGGCTTGACAGTGTTGCCAAGGTTAACGATGTAAGGCGCATGAATGACCGTGTGACTCAATCCGGCCTCCTCCATCAGTTTTAAACCTTCTGGTATCCGCATGTCTGCTACCGCTTTGCGTCTAGTGTTCTGGGGGGCACCGGTATAGAACTGCAAGGTCGTGGCCTTGTAGCTCTGGGCCTCTGCCACTGCCCCTACCAGCATTTTGGTGCCTTTCATGCTTACATTTGCTCCGATTAACATGACCCTATCCTCCAAAAAAAGCCGGGCTGCCCCGGCGCATTCGTTAGTCTGTCTTTGGTTCGTAGAAATGCCCCATGATTTTCACCGACTCGGTTATCGAGACAAACGCATAAGGATCACTGCGCTTCATTGCATCTTGCAGGTCATAGATTTCAGCCCGCGAAATGATGGTGAAGAGAATGGTTTTTTCTTCGTGGTGGAACGCCCCTTCGGCATCATGCACAATGGTGATGCCCCGGCGCAAGGTGTTTTGAATCTCGTTGACCACGGCTTTTTGCTGATCGGTGACAATCATCACCTGAAGGCGCTGCTGCCGCGTGTACATGGAATCCATCACCCGGCCGTTGATGAAAATCGCCAGCGCCGAGTACAACGCATGTGGCCAGTCATTGACAAAGCCCGCCAGGAACACAATCACGATGTTGACCGCGATGTTCACTGTTCCTATCGTGGTGCCGGTTTTCTTCCGCCAGACGATACCGATGATATCGAGCCCACCAGTGGAGATGTTATTCCGCAGCGCAAAGCCGGTGCCGAGACCATTGATGACGGCCCCGAAAATCCCACAAACAATGGGATCGGTCGTGAGCGGCTTCACCACCCCCAGCAAGCGAATCATAATCGTCGAAAAAATAACGGCTAAGAAAGTAAACACGGTGAAGCGGTGACCAATTTGCCGCCATGCAATCACAAACAACGGTACGTTCAGCAGGAAAAGCAAGGTCCCAGTCGAGAAAATATCGGTGGTGCCGAGACGACCAAAAGGTGTGGTCAGCTGAAAATTGAACCATTTACGGATGACTGTGGCCACCAGTTGCGCAGCCCCAGTGACCCCGCTGGCGAAAACGCCACCTGGTTCCCAAAACATATTCAAAGCTAAGGCGACACAAATACTGTAGAAGAAGGCTGCGGTGAACCGACTCCAGTTTTGGTGCCGTCTGATCAGCCGATCAATTTCTTGCATAACGTGATCCTTTCCCTGTGTTAGTGCATTAAGTATACCACGCCGCCAAGCCGCGGCGCAGGGAATCCAAGCGTTTGAGATAGAGACCGGGCCAGTCAACCTCCGCCGGCAGGGGCTGGAACGTGGTGGCCAGCGCTTTGAGCCTCGCGCTGCGAGTCTCGCAGTCGCGGCTTGTTCTAAGCCGGAAAGCCCCCGGCTAAGAACAATTTCACCACTGAGCCCCTG
This sequence comes from Lacticaseibacillus suibinensis, assembly GCF_003946175.1. Lineage (GTDB taxonomy): Bacteria > Bacillota > Bacilli > Lactobacillales > Lactobacillaceae > Lacticaseibacillus > Lacticaseibacillus suibinensis. Next base: position 132,938 of record NZ_RHOK01000001.1, read on the forward strand.
CCGGCTCCGGTTGACCGGCCCTACGGTAGTGGATGACCTCAACTGCCCCACTCTGGGAAATGCAGCACCCGGCAATGAATAGTCCCTTCCTGAGAGGAACACAAAGGAGCCACGCAGACGTGACTCCTCCTATCGCCTAATCTCCTTAATTAATTTACCCAATGCTGAGCTTTGAACTGTTCACGGCCGCCTTGTTCTTCCATCGCATAGCGCCAAGGATTCTTGCGGTAGAAATCTTGGTGATAGTCTTCCGCCGGATAAAACGGTTGGGCTGGTTCGATTTTGGTGACAATGGGATCGCTGAAGCGACCACTGGCAGCTAACTTTGCCTTGGAGGCTTCCGCAATCGCTTTTTCGGCTTCATTTTGGTAGAAAATCACCGGCCGATAGCTGTCACCGCGGTCCTGAAATTGGCCCATCGCATCGGTGGGGTCGGTTTGCTGCCAATAGATTTCAACTAGGTCAGCATAGCTGATCACAGCCGGGTCGTAAGTGATTTCAACGGCCTCGGTGTGCCCCGTGGTGTGACTGGCCACTTGTTCATAGGTGGGATTAGCGACATGACCGCCGGTATAGCCCGAAATGACCTTGATAATGCCAGGCTGCTGGTCAAATGGTTGCACCATGCACCAAAAACAGCCGCCGGCAAAAATTGCTGTTGCTTCTGCCATGCTTACGCCTCCTCAAAGAGCTGGCGATACTGGCCGTAACCGGCCTGCTCTAGCTGCTGGAGTGGCACAAAGCGGAGGGCCGCACCATTGATACAATAGCGCAAACCGCCCCTATCCGTTGGCCCGTCAGTGAAAACATGGCCCAGATGGGAATTAGCCTGCCCGCTGCGAACCTCGGTGCGTTCCATGGCGAAGCTGGTATCCCGCTTTTCTTTCAGCTTAGCAATGGGCTTGGTGAAAGACGGCCAGCCGCAGCCAGCATCATACTTATCCTGCGAGGAAAACAGCGGCTCGCCAGAGACAATGTCAACATAGATGCCGGGTTCATAAAAATCATCATACTCACTGGAAAATGGCCGCTCCGTGGCGGCTTCTTGCGTGACGCGATATTGCTCAGGCGTCAGGCGCTGTTTCAAATCATCTTGTTTGTCAGTCATTGTCATCACCTCGCGTTCAGTATACCTGCTTTGAATTAAATTGTCAGCAATTAAATAGTTAACGTCTTTTGCGGCTGATGGTAGCAAAAAAGAGCAAGCACGAGGCTTGCCCCTTTTCACTGGCTTATTCGGTGAGGTTTTGATCTTCCGCATGGGCGGCGTCAGGATCCACGTTCGCCCGCACCTCGATTCCGAGGTCACTGAGTTGTTGATCCGCCACCGGCGTTGGCGCGCTGGTCATCGGTTCAGACGCATTGGAGTTCTTCGGGAAGGCCATGACGTCGCGAATGTTGTCGCGGCCCAGCAGCAACATCACGAAGCGGTCCAGGCCGAACGCCAAGCCGCCATGCGGTGGGAAGCCATAGTCCAAGGCATCCAGTAGGAAACCAAAGGACTTTTGTGCCCGCTCTGGCGTGAAGCCCAGCGCTTTCAACATTTTCTCTTGAATCTCGCGGCTGTGAATACGAATTGAGCCGCCGCCTAATTCATCCCCATTCATGATGATGTCATAAGACTGGGCATGGGCACTGTGCGGATCGGTATCCAGCAAGTGCACGTCTTCCTCATTCGGCATGGTGAAGGGATGGTGCGCTGGTACCCAACGCTCAATCCCTTCATCATATTCGAACAATGGCCAGTTAACGACCCAGCAGAAATTATACTGGGACTCGTCAACCAGACCGAGATCATGGCCGAAGTGCAGGCGCAGGTAGCCCAGACTTGCGGCCACCACCGCCGGCTGATCAGCGACAAACAAAAGCAAGTCGCCGGCACTCGCGTTCAGTGCGTTGGTCAATTCAGCGCCATCACCAAAGAATTTGGCAATGGGACCAGAAATCCCGTCGGCAGTGACTTTGAGCCAGGCCAAGCCTTTCGCCCCGAAGCGCTTGATGTAGTCTTGCTGTTCGTCGATCTTCTTGCGGGAGTACTTCTCCGCCCCACCAGGCACGACAATCGCCCGTACCTGGCCATCATTGGCCACAGCATTGGCAAAGACTTTGAAGTCAGAGTCCTTCACTAGGTCGGAAATATCCTGGATGAACATGTCAAAGCGCATGTCAGGCCGATCAGAGCCGTAGCGATCCATGGCCTCTTGCCATTCGATCCGTGGGAAGGGCAGCTTAACGTCGATGCCTTTGACATCCTTCATCACGCGCGCAATCAGACCCTCAGTGAGATCTTGAATTTCCTGCTGATCAAGAAAACTGGTTTCCATATCGATTTGGGTGAATTCTGGCTGCCGATCGCCGCGTAAATCTTCATCTCGGTAGCAACGCGCAATTTGATAATAACGATCGAACCCGGCGCCCATCAGCAGCTGCTTAAACAGTTGCGGGGATTGCGGCAAGGCATAGAAGCTACCCGGATAAACACGAGACGGCACCAAGTAATCCCGGGCACCTTCTGGCGTGCTGGCAGTCAAGGTTGGCGTTTCAATGTTCAAGAAGCCTTGGTCATCGAAGTAGTGGTGCACGGATTTCAGCACCTGGCTGCGGGTGATGATGGCTTCCTGCATTTCCGGCCGCCGCAGGTCCAAATAACGATACTTGAGTTTGGTCTCTTCAGTGGCGTTAACCCCATCGGCAATATCAAAGGGCGGGGTCTTGGCTTGATTCAAAATCTTAGCCGTTTGAATCTCAACTTCGATTTCCCCGGTTTTCATCTCAGGATTAACAGCTTCCGGCGCCCGCGAGGTCACGGTCCCGGTGGCTTCAATCACGTATTCGCTCCGCATGGTGTTGGCCACGTTCAGCGCATCCTCCCCGAATTCTTGGGAGAACACCAGCTGCACAATGCCGGCGCGGTCGCGCAAATCAACGAAGATCAAGTTACCTAACGAGCGGCGCTTTTGCACCCACCCTTTTAAGGTCACGGTTTGGCCCAAGTTCGCCTTGGTGACCTCGCCTGCATAAAGTGTTCGTTTAGTCATGTGCTTCCTCCAATTTTGCCACCTGGTTCAAAAAGTCAGCTTCCAGCGCGGATTGCGCCATGGCTTCTTGATTACCCGACTGCATATTTTTGACTTGAACGGTGCCATTGGCCAGTTCGCTTTCCCCAATCGTGAGCACGTATTGGGCATTTGCTTTGTTGGCAGACTTGAACTGGGCCTTGGCTTTGCGATCCAAGAAATCCATATCGACGGCCAGCCCTTGCTGCCGCAAGGCGTGAGCCAAATGCAGCGCGGCGCCTTTGCCGGCTTCATCAATGGTGACGATGTAGGCTGGCAAGCTGGTCGTGGCGGTTTGCCCTTGCATCAACAGCATCGCGCGTTCAACGCCCATCCCGAAGCCAATGCCTGGGGTTTCGGGGCCGCCGAGTTCTTCCACTAAGCCGTTGTAGCGGCCGCCACCTAAAATGGTGGTATAACCGCCGCCGAACACAGCGTCATCGCTCATCACTTCAAAAATCGTGTGGTTGTAGTAATCCAAGCCGCGCACCATGTCCGGATCGATTTCAAAACTGATGCCCAGCGCCTTAAGATCCGCTTGGACTGCTGCGAACCGCTCGGCGGCGGCCGGCGTCAGGTAATCGATCAGCTTAGGCGCATCAGCCACAATGGCCTGATCGCCGCGGTCTTTGCTATCCAAAATCCGTAGCGGGTTCTTCTCGAGCCGAACTTTGGAATCTTCAGACAGCTGGTCTTTGAATGGCGTCAGGTAAGCAATCAACGCCGCATGATAAGCCTGACGCGATTCTGGGTCGCCCAAAGTGTTAATGGCAAACTTCAAGTGCTTAGCGCCTAACGCTTCAAGCAGGTCCTTCGCCAGCGCAATGACTTCGGCATCCAGCGCCGGACTATCACCGCCAAAGGCTTCAACGCCGATTTGGTGGAATTCGCGCTGCCGGCCACTTTGCGGCCGTTCATAGCGATACATCGGCCCCATGTAGTAAACCTTGTAGGGCTTAGTGTATTCTGGGCCGTACAATTTGTTCTCAACATAGGCCCGCACCACCCCAGCCGTGCCTTCTGGGCGAAGCGCCATTTGCCGGCCACCTTTGTCTTCAAAGGTGTACATTTCCTTGGACACAACATCTGAGGTTTCGCCTGAAGATCGGGCAAAGACATCGTAATTTTCGAATAATGGCGTGCGAATTTCTTGGTAACGATAACGGGTCAAAATATCGCGGGCAGTTTGTTCCACTTTTTGCCAGAGTTCGCTTTGCCCAGGCAAAATATCCGCGGTGCCTTTTGGTCGTTGATAACTCATAATTTCCTCCTTTTAACGCCGAACTGAATAAAAAAACACCCCTCGTCAGAGACGAAGGGTGCGGACACGGTACCACCTTGTGTTTAACTTAGCCATAACGGTGGCAACCGGAGCTCGTTCAGCCTCAGAAGTGTCTTTTCGATCGGTCCCGGCTTTCACCATCTCCGGGTCGCTTCAAGTGGTCTATCCTGCTTCGTCATCGGCGCGTTTATTTAGTCCCAGCGTACGTTGTTTATCCGCAGATGTCAACGCCCGCCTTGAAAATTCCTTGAAAAAGAACGCAAAGGCAGGCCCTGTTTGGTATAATCAGCCTAGTAAGGAAACCGAGGGGATGACGCTTTGCAGTTCAAACAACTTAAACGCTGGCCGTTGATCGCGGTGTTTGCGGCTTTGATTGGGGTCTCCGCCGCCACCACGACGGTACTGGCCGCCAGCAACACCATCACGGTGCGGGCTAACCTATTGAATGTGCGGCTCGGGCCAGGCCTGGCGTACAGTGTGATGGGCCAGGTGCAAAGTGGCACCAAACTGACCGTCATCAAACAGCAGAATTCATGGGATCAGGTGCGCCTGGCCGGCAATAAAATCGGCTGGGTCGCCTCCTGGCTGGTGGATCAAAACGAAGCTACCACCACCACTGCTAAACTGGCCACTGCCAAGCGCACCACCAATGTGCGGCAATATGCCACCACTGACGCCAAGATTTTAGGCACGGTGAATGCCGGCCGCCAGCTCAAGGTCATTTACCAAGAAGGGCACTGGACGCAGGTCGCTTACGATAATACCGCAGCGTGGGTCGCAACCAGCAACATCACGCTGAGTGGCAATACCGTCGCGCTCGCCCAACCTAAGCAGGTCAGCACCACGGTGAAGCCGCAAACCACCACTGTCGCCGCCGTTAAGGTGACCACCACAGCCAGCGTCAATTTGCGCCAGGCCGGCGGGTTGAACGCCCCTATTGTCGCCAAATTGGCGAAAGGCACCACCCTCACGGTCCTTGACCAATCTAGTGATTGGTACAAAGTCCAAACCGCCGCTGGTAAAACCGGCTATGTTGCTAGTTGGACCGTCACCACCCCTGGGACGAAAGCCACCAAGGCGGCCACCAACCTAAGCGAAGCGACGATTGTCTTAGATCCTGGCCATGGCGGCGCTGATAGTGGCGCCCTCTCGACCTCCAACAAGTACGAAAAGACCTACACCCTAGAAATGGCCAAAGCCATCGGGTCTGCTTTGCAAGCGCAAGGTGCAAACGTCATTTACACGCGCAGCACCGACACCTTCGTTGACCTAGCACCACGGCCCGCGTTGGCGGCCAAGGCCCACGCCGATGCGTTCATCTCCATCCACTTTGACTCCAGTGCCAACGCCAATGAGGCTTCCGGGTTCACCACCTACTACTACAATTCGAAAAAAGATCTCGCTTTGGCGAAAGCCCTCAACCAGGCCTTCAGCAGCAACCTGCCGCTGAGCAATCGCGGCTACCAATACGGCAACTTCGAAGTCATCCGTAACAACAGCCAACCCGCTGTGCTCTGTGAAATGGGCTACATCAATGATGACAAAGACTTCGCCCAGATCAAATCGCAGAATTACCAGCAGCAAGTCGCCAGCGATGTCGTGCAAGGCTTAACGGCCTACTTCAAAGCCGGCAACCATCAATAAGCACTAGCTGCAAAGCCAAACGCCCTGCCAAACCTCTATTCAGGTTTGACAGGGCGTTTAGTTTAGGCATGAAACAAGGGCAACAGCTCATTCAGCTGCTCAATCTGCACATCAGCCATGGGCGCATCATTCAGGCAGTCGACATTGAAATAAACCCCTTTGACCCCGGCCCGCTGTCCGGCAATGACGTCAAGCTTGCGGTCGCCAATCATCGCGGTGCGCTGCGGGTTGAGTTGATGAACTTTCACCAAGTACTTGATGGCCGCCGGATCCGGCTTCCGTGGGAAAGTCATCGCGGCGGTCACCCCACCGATAAAGGCCTCATCCAGCCCAGCTTGGTGTAACAAAGCCCAAGCGGAGTTGTCGCGGTGGGTCATCAAGAGATTGTTGCCGCCAGCGGCTTGAATTGCTTTGACCACCGCGGCGGCCTGCGGATAAGGCTGGGCGGTCATCACCGTTTGGGCCTCCAGGGCGTGGTATTCAGCCAGCAGGGTTTCAGCGGCCACACCCAGTTTTGGCGCCATTTCGCCCACCGTGGCCTTGATAGAGCCTCGCTTAATTTGGGTCAAAAGCGCGCTGGCGTCACCCGTCGCGCCGTGGTGCTCAAGCGTCGCCACCAAGGCCTTCAGCATTTCCGGATAGGTATCGTATAGGGTCCCATCCAAATCCCAAATCGCGTTCACTAACATGCGCCGGCCTCGGTATCATAAAGCAGCGTGACCGGGCCATCATTGACCAAGCTCACCTGCATGTCCGCGCCAAATTCCCCGTGTTGCACTGGAATACCAGTCGCGACCATCGCCGCCAAGAAGAACTGGTACACCTGATCAGCCAGCGCCGGCGCCGCGGCGTTGGTGAAGCCAGGCCGGTTGCCATGGCTGACATCGGCATACAACGTGAATTGCGATACCACCAGGACACTGCCGCCGACGGCTTTCAGGTCCAGATTCATTTTGCCCGCGGCGTCGCTAAACACCCGCAGCTTGCTGATCTTCGTCACCAACCTAGTGGCCTCAACTTCAGTATCGTGCGGGCCGACGCCCAGTAAAACCATAAAACCTTGGTCGATGGCGCCGTTGATCTGCCCGTCGATGGTGACACTGGCTGAACTGACGCGCTGCACCACTGCTCGCATAACTTGCTCCTTTGCTTAACCTTGGGACCGTTTCACTTCGTAAATATCAGGAATGTTTTTGATGGCATCCATCATGTGTTCCAGACTCGCCAAATTCGGAATCCCAACGGTGACATGAATGTCGGCCATTTTATCATGGTCGACCCGGCCGTTGACGTTGGTTAAATTCTTGGTCTGGGCGTTCAAGGTCTGTAGCACATCGTTTAGCAGACCACTGCGGTTATAGCCGTAGATTTCAATATCCGTATCAAACAACTGGCTTTGATCATTCAGATTCTGCCAGGACACATCAATCAGCCGCCCCGCCATGGCTGGAGAGGCGTCAATGTTCGGGCAGTCTGCGCGGTGAATCGTCACCCCGCGGCCTTTGGTGACGTAACCGACAATCGGATCCCCAGGTACCGGGTTGCAGCACTTCGCTAGATGCACCAGCAGATTGTCGACGCCTTCGATCACGACGCCTTCTTCCGTACGGGACACCGGCTTTTTCTCTTTGGACACCGTGGTGACTTTTTGGTTATTGGCCAAAATCGCGGCTTCCTTAGCCTTCTTGTCGGCATCCGCCTTCTCGCGCCGCGAGCGGTCCGTGAGCCGGTTGGCGATCACCTTCGAGCCATATTCACCGTAACCAATCGCTGAGAGCAACTCGTCTTCAGTGGCGAAGTTCAGGCGCTTGAGCAAGTCCACCATATCAGGTTTGTTGCCCATGTAGTCTTTTGGCGTGTAGCCCATTTCCTGCAGCGTATGCTCCAGAGCTTCGCGGCCTTTTTCGCTGTTTTCGCCTTTATCCACCTGCTTGAAATAGCGGCGAATCTTGTTGCGAGAACGGGAGGTGAACACCAGGTTGACCCAGTCGCGGCTTGGCTTGGAGTTGCTGTTGGTCAGCATCTCAACAATGTCCCCGTTTTTGAGCTGGTAATTCAGTGGCACGATTTTGCCGTTGACCTTAGCGCCGACACTGTGATTACCCACTTCGGTATGGACCATGTAGGCAAAGTCCAATGGCACTGAGCCTTTCGGCAGCTCGTACACGTCGCCTTGCGGGGTGAACACGTAGACCCGATCGGTGAAGATGTCGCCTTTGACACTTTCCATGAAGTCCTGGGCATCAGAAGTTTCATCCTGGATTTCCAGAATTTCGCGGAACATGTCGATTTGTTTGCCGGCTTTGTCGTATTGCACTTCGGAAGTTTGGCCTTCCTTGTAGGCCCAGTGAGCGGCAACCCCAAATTCAGCGATATGGTGCATTTCTTCGGTGCGAATCTGCACTTCCAGCGGCTTGCCCATCGGTCCGATCACCGTGGTGTGCAGGGATTGGTAGCCATTGGCTTTCGGCATGGCAATGTAATCCTTGAACCGGCCTGGCATCGGCTTCCACTGGGTATGAATCACCCCGAGCACCGCGTAACAGTCCTTGATGTTTTGGGTGATCACGCGCACCGCCAGCAAGTCATAGAGTTCATCGAATTGCTTGTGCTTATCGCGCATTTTCTTGTAAATCGAGTAGATGTGCTTCGGGCGCCCGTAGATTTCATAGTGCATATTCAAGTCTGCCAGCGCCTTTTTGATATCGGTGATGGCATTGGCGATGTAAGCCTCGCGCTCGGTGCGCTTGGACTTCATCAACTGGGCGATTCGGTAGTACTGTTGCGGGTTCAAATAGCGGAGCGATAGATCTTCCAGTTCCCACTTGATGGTGCTGATCCCTAAGCGATCGGCTAACGGCGCATAGATTTCCAGCGTTTCATTGGCAATCCGGCGCTGCTTATCCGGCCGCAGATGCATCAAGGTGCGCATGTTATGCAACCGGTCGGCCAATTTGACCAAAATCACGCGCATGTCCTTAGCCATCGCCAGCAGCATTTTACGGTGGTTTTCCGCCAGTTCGTCTTTGTGGGCAACATAAGTGACCTTGCTTAACTTGGTCAGGCCATCGACAATAACCGCCGTTTCCTTGCCAAAGACTTCTTGAATGTCGCCGAGGGTGATGTTCGTGTCCTCAACCACATCGTGCAGGTAGCCACTGGCCACGGTGACGGGATCCATTTTCAGTTCGGCCAAAATCCCGGCCACTTGAATCGGGTGAATGATATACGGTTCCCCAGATTTACGGCGCTGGTCTTTGTGAACATAAGCCGCAAAATCATAGGCTTTTTTGACGAAGGCTTGGTGCTCTTCGTTCATATACTTGGCGCACATCGCCATCACTTGTTCTTGGGTCAATTCTGGTTCTTCAGCCATTGCAAAATCCCCCTTTACACCGCTCACCGGACTAGGTCGGCAGCAAGCGGCGGATACAATAAAAGCACGTCGAAACGTGCCTTGAGTTCGTGTTTCTACAGCTGGGCGGTCGCTACTCGCGGGTCAAGCTAAGCATGGTTAAGACCCAGTAGATTGGGGCAAACCAGTAGCCATAATCCGCAAAGCGCACCCACACCATCAAAGCAAACAACAGCGGTAGCCACAAGCTGTGCCACCAGTGCAAGTGATACTTGGCGATGGTACGGCCAATATAGATTGCCAAGGTCACATTAATCAGAATCCAAAGCAGCGTCACCCGCAGCGCCACATGCACATGGAGCAACGTAAAGCCCCAAGGCAAAATAAGCGTGGTCAAGATACTCAATAAAACTATACGGCCCGATGCGGACATCAGCCAAGACTTGATTTTGGTCATTCTGATTCTCCCTGCAATTCAGTAAGTGCCGACACCGCGCTGAGTAAGTACAGCGGTGCCGTTTCGGTTCGCAAAATCCGCGGGCCGAGGCCGGCTGTGGTAAACCCACTGGCCGTTAACGTCGCAATTTCAGCTGGGCTCAGGCCACCTTCCGGGCCGAATACGCATACCAGCGTGCTGGGCCTGGTCTTTAGCGCCTGCACCAAGGCGGCCGCCTCGCCGGCCTTGCCGCTTTCTTCATAAGCGACTAGTTTGGCATCAGCAGTCAATTGCGTTATTTCGTTTAATGTTACCACATCTACGGCCGGGACAAAACACCGGTGGCTCTGTTCTGCGGCGCCTTGGGCAATCGCCGCTAGCCGCGCGAGCTTTTTGGCGACACGCGGCGCTTGCCATTTGGCGGTTGCCCATTGGCTGTTGAAGAAGCTGATGTGCATGGCGCCAAGCTCGGTGGCTTTTTGGACAATCAGCTCAGCCTTGTCGCCTTTGGGAATGCCGCACAGCAGATGGACCGCCACCAGTAATTCCACCGGCCGCGTAATGGGCTGGTCGACTCGCACCGTGAGCGGGTCGACGTCCAAAATCGTGGCGACAAAGGCTTGATGGTTTCGGCTGACCACCTCGATTTGCGCGCCTTCCTGTAGTCGCAGCACCTGGATGGCATGCTTTCGCACACTGGCTGGCAGAGTGGCAGTGCTGCCTTGGGTCAGCGGTTGGTCGGTAAAGAAGCGGTTCATGCGTCCTCCTCCTCAACGTGCCCGGCCACAATGGCGACCCAATCGCCTTCTTGCCATTCACTGCGCACCTTGAAGCCGTTGGCCGTTAAGGTGGCCTTGATGGCCGCGGCCTTTTCGCGGTAAATGCCTGACAGTAGGAACCGGCCATGCGGCTTTAAGCGGCTGACCACTTGCGGAATCAACGGCGTCAGCACATTGGCCAGAATATTGGCCACCACCAAGTCGACGGGCTGCTCAATCCCAGTCAGCAAGTCGTTGGCAATCACGTCAATTTGATCATCAGGATTGAGTGCCAAGTTGGCCTCGGCATTGGCTACAGCGACGTCATCAACATCGGTGGCCAGCACATGCGCAACCCCTAGGCGCCGCGCTGCTAACGCTAAGATACCTGAGCCGGTGCCGACATCAATCATGGTTTCACCGCCGCGAATGACTGCCTCCAGTAGCCGCAGCATCAGCGCGGTGGTGGGATGGCTGCCGGTACCAAAGGCCATGTCCGGATCCAACTTAATCACCTGCTCGCCTGCTTGCTGCGGGGTGTAATCGAGCCACGCCGGCACAATGGTCAGATAGCGGGTGATCCGTAGGGGGTGGTAATACTTTTTCCAAGCGTTGGCCCAGTCCGCCTGAGCAATGTTGACCACACTAATCTTGCCACTGCCTTTGGCAAGCCCGAAACTCGGTAGTTGCTCCACTTGAGCCTGCAGCCGGGTCATCAGCTCACTAGGATGCAAACTGCTGGCAAAATACCCCTTCACCGCCGCGCCGGTAGCGCGATGCGGCACGCTGTCCGGGCCAAACCAGACGCCGGTTTTGCTCTGACTGCCGTGCTGAAAGTCAGCAGCATCTTCAATTTGAATCCCTGCTGCTCCGGCCTCAATTAAGAAGTTAGACACAGCTTCTACCGCCTCACTGCTTGTTTCGACTGCGAGTTCAAACCAGTCGTCCATAGGCGCCTCCAATCAGTACTTGGGATACGGCAAGAACACATGCTGGTTCGCTGCCGGCTGAGCGGCAACGGCAGCCTGAAACTTGGCCTGGTCGAATTGCAACTCAAAGGTTTCGTCCTCAGAGGTACCATCAACAAAGTCCATCAAATCAGACTGGCCATCGTCTAGAAGGGTTTGCAGATACTCGAACAACCCATCAACTGTGGCTTGGGCAATGCCTTGCTTGCCTTGGAAACCAATCACCGCCAGATAGTTGTCTTGGTAATCTTCGCCCTTCAGGCGGGTAGCATCGTACAGCAAAATCGCATCAGAGTAATCAATTTCGCCTTCATCGATGGTTTCGCCGTCTTGGTCCTCTACTTCAAAACCGGCCGCAGCATCCACGGTCATGGTTAACTCCACTTCAAAAACGCGTGCTTCTTTGTCCCAGTTCAAATCCAAATCGCCATCAAAATCCAAGGCATCCATTTTGTCGCCAACATAATCGAGCATGTTTTGGGTGGTCATGTGTGTTTCCTCCATTTTTCGTTGCGACGCAGTGCGCGCCACCGATTTTCGCCATCAAGGTCTGATTGCGAGCTTTATGCTTACTATAAACTACAAGTGGTAGAAGGAAAAGTGGCATCGGCGATTACGGCGCGTATAATGGACGATAAGGAGTGAAAGACATTGGAAGAAAAAACGATTCGCGCCTTGGTCGCTAACGCCGCTGATCAAGTCGTGGCAGCGCAGTTCACTGAACCGCAGATTGAAGCGCGGGCGGCGGCATGGCAAAAAGCAGCGCCCGACGCCGACTTGGCGCAAACCACCACTTACCTGCTCAACGAAAACCGCGCCTTCATTGAAGCGGTTTTAACCACTGTGATTTCAGATCTCATTGCAAAGGAGCCCCCTCATGACATTCGGTAAACACGCCCATTTCAAGGCTGATAAGCACAACGCCTACTTTGAACTCGATTCCGCCCATGATTTAATCAAAGTCCACCGCCCGCATTTTGGCCACAAAATCATCCCTTCAACCATTATCCGCGGCTATCGCCTGACCATGGATGACCACGTGATTGTCGCTTCTGACGGTAGCAAGCCCGCCTTGATCGATAATAACCTGCTGTCAGACGCTCATATCATGGGCGTGTTGACGCCTGGCACCGAGGAAATTTATCACCTTAACTTGGAGCTGGAAACCACTCAAGGCCCAATTGTCATCAAGTACATCAACACCCGCGTTCAAATCGGCACGCTGGTGTATAGCGTGGCTCTGCTGGATGCCAACAAGGCCCTGCAAGAACTCGATCAGCTGCCTGCCACCAAGCGCGCGGCAGATTTAACCGGCAGCGCGGAATAACATGGTAAAACGCAAAAGACGACCTCATTTTCGAGGTCGTCTTTTTGTCAGCTTCAACTTAACGCTTGAACACCCGCGCCACCTTAGCCAAATCATCATCGGATAAAGCGCGCAAGGCCCACAAAATGCCGTATTTCACACCTAGCGCGATCACTAAAAACCCTAACCCCAGAGCAATCAAATAGTAAATTAACCCAAAAGCCGTACCCATCATGATTTTTTTCTCCTCGCTTCAACTGGTGTGAGCTTAGTCTTGTTCCTGCTGAATGAGTGCCAATTGTTTCAGCCCGGCCTCGACGGCTTGCCGCGAGTAATTGGCATCGTCTAGCGCTTCGTCGCTCAGCGCATTCAAGTGCTCAAAATACCAAGCTCCCAGCGCCATGAAATCTTTTTCCGCCATGGCATAGCGCTGACTGAAGAAAAATCTGGTCGCTTCAGGCAATTGTTTAGCCGTCAAAAACTGCTCCAAGCGCTCCTGCCCGGGTAAAAGCCGCGCATCAGTTTGCGGAAAAACGATTTCGCTCCCCGGGTTACCACCGGCTTTGCCAATCATATAGCCCAGCCCTTGGGCGAAGGACTTAATCTGCCGCAGCAACACATCATTTTCTTCTTGCATGAGCTTGTGCCTCCATCCTGAAATACCTGCCAGTCGTGTAGTGACGAGTCGTTTGCTTGTAGTATAGGCGGATTGAGGCCCTGCCGCAATTCTTTTCCATCCCGGCTAGTGCCGCCCAATCGGCACGATTAGGCGGTCGTTGAAATGACCCGAAAAAAACCGAGCACATCGGCTCGGTTAGATGACGCCTATTTAAGTTTCGCCTGGACGGCACTGGGAATGTTGGCGAGAGTAATTGGATTTGGTCCTTTAACCACGCGCTTTTGGGAGATTTCAGCAGTCACATAAGACCCTGGGGCGAGCGGTGTCGGGTTGGCGGATTCGCCACTAGAATAGCTCAGGTGCCGCGTGGTCCTATCCTTCAACACGAAGTCGAATTCATAGTGGTAATAGTAATACTGCTTACCATTAACTTTGTAATTCTTACCATCGCTAGTTTTGGAGTTCTTTTTCACCGCCTCACCCACCTGCGCATACGCAGTTTGGGTTTGGTAGGTTTCGTGCCAATAGTTGTAGCCGAACCAACCGCCAGCAATGACGATCAGCAAAGCGACAATCGCTAAAATCTTCTTCATTTTTTGTCCTCCCCAGGATGTTTTGACTGGTCAGAATGCGGCCGCTTAAACGCCGCCTGCAGCTTGGCGAATTTGCTCGGGTCTTTTTCCCGCGCCAGCTTCACCATTTTGGCAAAATCATAGGCTTGTGGTTCGTCATTGCCGCTTGGCTGCTTGGATTTGTGAAACCAGCTCATCGCTGTCCCTCCATTTCGGATTCCTGCATTGGCCGATGATAGCTGATCAGCAGCCAAACTGCCACTAGTTGCACGATGGCAATGAACAGGCTGTAATTTGGAATCAGCGGATAAGCCACAAAGGCCCACACGCAGATAAGATGAGCAATCATCAGTCGCGGCCGGCGCATCGCTTTAAGGTAGGCCAACCCATGCAGCACCACCCCGATGATACTCAGCCACCACCAGTGCGGCTCCCACTGCATCATCTGTTCCCCGACGGCCGGGAAACTAAAGCCACTGCGGAAACTCAAGAGGCTGGCATAAGCGAGCACACCGAGTGTGAATAGTGCGTACAAGAAACTGTATAATCCGATCATCTTCACTAAAGATGTTTTCAAGGCCTGTCATTCCTTCTAGTCAGAATAGTATCAGTATACCTAGTCCCCAGGCAAAAAGAAAAGCGTGGAAACAGATTTGCAAAAATCTCAACATTTGCTATACTGAAAAGCGTTCTAAAAACCATTAACCACATGGAGAGTTGGCAGAGTGGTAATGCAACGGACTCGAAATCCGTCGAACCGGCTAATACCGGCGCACGAGTTCGAATCTCGTACTCTCCTGAATAAACGTTGATATATCAGCGTCCCGCAGCCTTTCGGGGTTGCGGTTTTTTGTTGCTTTCAAACACATGTTTGGGTCGAAATAGGCCTTCCAGTACCAGTGCAGTACCAGTTCGAAAAATCAGACCGCCGTTTTTGGCGGCAAACGTGTCCGGAATTTCATGTGATCAGACCTTTCTTTTTAGAAGAATTTGTCGAGGGCATCGGCGGTTTCGCGTTGCTTGTTGGGGAAAAGATGCCCGTAAGTGTCAATCGTTGTGACGATGCTCGCATGCCCCAGTCGTTCCTTGATGATCGTGTACTCTGTTTCTTGGTCGATCAACAAGGCGACGTGTGAGTGCCTGAAATCGTGAATGCGAATCTGCTTCATCGTGGGATCACGCTTGCAGATACGTTTGTAGCGCATGCGGATCGTATGCTTATTGCGGCGTATCAGCGTTGCTTGGAACATTGGCGTATCTTCGCTCCAGTCGAGGGCTAAGTCGTGCTTAAAGAGTTCCTGTTGCTGTTCACGCCATTGCAGAAGCAAGGCGATCATGCCTTGGTTGAGACTAATACGGCGATTACTAGCCTTAGACTTCGGCGGGGTAATGACATCCACGCCGCCGCGCCGGAACACAGACTTGCTGACAGTAAGTTCCTTGCGTTTGAAATCGAGATCCGACCAGTCCAGCGCGCATAGTTCGCCAACCCGCAGGCCGGAGAAGAACAGCAGTGAGAACAACACGTACCAGTCGAATTCCTCTGGCAGATGAATCAGCGTGGTAAACGCGTGAAATTCATCTGGCGTGTAGAAGTCCATTTTCTTGCGTTCGATTTTGAGCTTCTTCACGCCAATACAAGGATTTTCGACGATCACTTTCTCCTCAACGGCGACATCGAGAATCAGCTTTAACTCAATCAAGGTCTTGTTGTTGGTGTTATTGCTCAAATCACGTTCCTCGGTGAGCCATTCTTGAAAGTCGCGGATGTGCTCGCTGGTCAGGCGCTTAATATCGGCATTGACGAAGAACGTCTGGATATAGCGCTTGTACACGGCACGTTGGGACTGCAAGTAGGACGGCTTGATATGGATCTTCACGCGGTTCACGTACCGCTCAAACAATTCATCCAAGGTGACGGTTTCTTGATTGAACAGCCGGTCGACGCTAGTACGCATCATCTCCTTTTCAACTTCGCGGGCAGCTGCCATTGAATGAATGCCTTGTTTCTTCTTGCGGCGTCGCTTGCCGGTGACGGGATCAGTGCCAAAGGAGACACTGACAACATAGGTACCATTAGGTGCTTGGGTAATACTCATTTCATACCTCCAAATAATCGAAGGCACGCTTGCTTTGGTCGTTGACCATGATATACTTGGCTTGTCTAGGGCAAAGTATCGGGTGCGTGCAATCACGTTCATTCGTTGCTTTGTTTTTTTTCGTCTTCATGTTGCGCTTGTTCAAATACTTCCTTGAGTAACGTCTTCTGTTGCGGCGATAATTCAGCCTCGTTAATCATATCCGCGATCATGTCAGTACCATTGAGTGAATCGACTTGCTGAACCATTTTCAGACTGGGCGCGACTTGCTTGGTCAGCCAGTTCAGCACGCTGTCCATCGTGATTGGTTCAGGCCGCATTGCTAGTTTCAAGCGATTACGGTTATCGCCGATAAACGTTTGCCAGTCTGGATCTAGTGGACAATCGGCCAATTTCTTTGAGCCTTGTGGTGTTACGATCCGCAAGTAATGGTTAATAATCCCGAAGACAACCGTTTCGGCGTCTTGGCAGGCCAGCAGTTCCTTCATAGCCTTTTGAGCACGCTGGTCGCGAAGGCGGACTTCAAACCGGTTGAGAATTGGAGAATCTTCTGGGTAGTCGATTTTGTTTTTGAAATATTGTTCGATGTCCTTCTGATAGCCAATCATTTGCACCAAACTTTGTGGTGAACCGAATTGAACGGTTTTCCCGACACGGCCTTTCTTAATGGTTTCGATTGCGCCTTTACTCTTGAACAAGCTCACTAGTTCTTCTTTTTCGACTTTTTGAATCAGGTGGGGAATGTCGATAATCCCGACGGTATCATTGATGGCGAAGTCAACCCGTTTGTAGATCCCAGTTAGGTCATCGCAGGCCTGAAAAAAGTCGAACCAAGTCAGCCCATCTCGGACAAGCACTGCTTCTAGTTGACGGCAACCAGAGCCGTGCATCTCAATCATTGTTCCCAGATAGGCATTCGGGCCACCTACGCGGGTACTCATGATTGAAATATCGCCACGCTGAATCGTGTAGTCGAACCCATAAAAGGCCTTTTCAGTTAAGGAGAAGAAATCCCTGTTCATTGGAAAAAGCTTCTTGAACACATACTCGGCGTCTTGTGTATTGAACCGCACCCGCACGTAATCGACTAAGATAAACATCGAATCACGATTGGTCAGGCCAAGAAGCGCGTGGCCCAGGCGCCGTTGCATTTCTTCGGTTAACGCAGCGCGTCCATTTAACAGCCGATTGACATAGGAGCGCGTCATACCTAGTTGTGCCGCAAGTTGTGCTTGACTAATACCGGCATCAGTCATCCGTTGGCGAAATTCCGCCAACCAGCCGTGTCCAGTATGATCACGGCCATTCATCATTGTCTTATCCATTGCTCACCTCGTGTGCTCTGATTTCGCCGTCTGCGAACAGCGGATTGCCGTGCATAGTGGCGAATCACTTGTGTTTTCTGCCTCGTTTCGGATTGTTCTTGTCATTTTGTGCCCCCCTGTTAGAATACGGGAGCTTGGGCGGCCGGCTAACGCCGACCGCCGCCGCTCGCGCTAGCGGCTTTCGCGCTGCACGCCGCGCGCGGCGGCGTGGTGTTGCGTGACCATTGCCAGATCTTCAAATGGATTGAAGCCTAACAGACTGACGATGGCGTGGAGTGGGACTTGGCCGCACTTGCGGTTTGCATAGAAGCAATGACCGTCTGCAACCAGGTTCAGCTTGCACTGATGGATAATCTGTCCGGCTTTGTAACCGGAAAATCCTAACTGCATGAGCATCTTCTTATCGACTAACATATAGTCACCTCTTTTGGTTTGAATTTAACATGTATGGGTTTACAATCTGCTATGGCTGAATCATACCATCCTCCAAGAAACTTATCAACCTTTTTAGATAAGTTACAAACAGGTTTCGTTTAATTATTCCTTGACACTTTCAATGGGTTTCATTAAGCTTCAAGTAAGGCTACAAAAAGGAGAAATCAACTCATGTTCGGAAAAAGTGAAGAAGGTATCGACAAGAAGCTCGCTAGAAATATTAAGCGTATTCGTATGGAACGCGGCATGACGCAAAAAGACCTTGCTGATGCAATGGGTAGCATTGAGCAAAGCGTGTCTAAGTTTGAGCGGGCAATTTCGGCACCGTCTGCTAAAGCGATTATGCAGCTGTGTGAGGCGTTGCAAGTGACGCCTAACGACTTGTATCTCAACGATGCCGACTGGCGCAGCTGGCAGTCAGAGAAGCTTGAACACCAAGACCATTCCGTTAACGGTTTGGTCGATCACGTCGAAATGGTTCAAAAGATGTTTGCGGAGGCAGAACTGGCCCGCAAAGCCGGAGATGAGAAGCTGGAGCGTGCTACTCTAGATCAAATCATTCAGATGTACATGTGGACTAACGACCATTTCCGTGACGTCGCGCACTTGCTTGATCGGCGCTATGTGACCGAGTACCTCGACAATATGGAAAAGGAAACTCGTGACGCAATGATCAACAACGCGAATTAGACCCTGTTTGATAAGCCGGACCACTTTACGCTTTAGCGTTCAATTAACGAAACGGAGGAGTTTCATATGACTGCAAAAGCAAGCAAACTAGACAAGTTTATTAAAGCCGCTGACAAACTAGTTGAGTCCAGAGGTGTTTCTAAGCTCACCAAAACAATCGATAAGACACTGGATATTGCAGGAAATGCCATTGGAGCTGCAGCTGACGTGACCAATCACCAACTGGATGAACATAACAAGCGACACCAGACCGATGTAAAATTGCCAGACATAATTGGTCTTAGTATTGATCAAGCAAAGGAATTGTTTGCTACGCTGGAACTCAAATATGCTCTTCTCGCTTCGGAGCCTGATGCAAGTTTTGAAACGGCTAAAGCTGATACCATCGTCAACACCGTTCCCAAGGCTCACACGGTTTTGTCTGCAGGCAGTTTCGTTAAGATCTACTACTTAGATGCGGAGGTTATTGAAGCGAGCCGGTTAATTGTCTCGGAGAAAGAAACCCGTAAACGTGCTCGAAAAGAAGCGGTCAAGGCTCTCGCCTCGAAGATTGGGCACGGCACTGCTATGAGTGCTCGCAATGTTTTAAAAGCCACGACAAAAGTGACTAAGAAATCCACTAGGCAGAGTAGCACCCAAAAAAATTGCAAAGAGATTAAAGCTACGATTATTGATGTTCCCTCCACCGCTGATGAAAGTATGAACGATGACAGTAAGTAGACGATATAATTAGGCTTGACACGGTAGTCGATTGGCCCAGGCTCATGCTGATAAGGGGATGGATTAATGAGCGTTTCATCAATTACAAGTTCGCTAAACACATTAAGGCGCGAACTAAACCGAATTCAGGATAAACAAACTGATGCAGCGAACAAATACGCAAAACAAGATGACATCATATCTAGGTCAAATGATCGGCTAAGCAGAACGACCAGTGCAAGCCGCATCTCCTCCTACAATCGTGACATTGATAGAGCCCAAGCCGAAAAAGCAAAATTATCCAAAGTTCAAGCCAGTCTCAGTAAGGATTTCGGTAAGAAGCAAAGACAGATAGCAGACAAAGAAAAAGACCTTAGGAAAGCCACAGCTGATGAGCAGCAAAAACAGCTTAGGTCGATGCAGAAAGACTACTCATCACAGATTGTTACCATGAAGCGAGAACAATCTGAATTATTGAAGTCACAATTTCTCTCCGATGATGCCAGTGGTACCCGTGATTCTAAAGAGTACGATGTTTTTATTTCTTATGCTCACGAAGACCAAGAATATGCGGAGAAGCTGACCAGTGCCATTCAGGCAATGGATTTATCCGTTTGGATTGATGAACAGAGTATGGGTTGGGGCGCGAGTCAAATTCAGTCTATGGACGACGGCATTCGCAACTCCAAGTTCTCAATAGTTCTCCTTTCCCCCGACTATTTCGACAAATATTGGACAACTCATGAGTATCATTCAATGTTGATTAAAGCAAAGAATCAGCATGATCTCATATTGCCAATCTATCACAATGTCACGGCTGACCAGGTTAAAGACTATAATCTCGAATTAGCGGATCGGCATGCTTTGAACACAAGTATCTCCACTGTAGAAGAAATTGCTCATAAACTGCATGAGCTGATTGCCTCTACTTCTTCTACCGACAGTGAGAATTCATAAACACAAGGGAGTTAAAATAATGAGCAAAACAGACCACATTAGTGTCAATTCCAGTTTCGACCGCTTAATTGAGCAAATTGACGCTTCTGCGAACGGTGTGCAGCGAGATCGTGGCACGATGTTTGAGGAAGTCGTTAAGTCTTATCTGTTAAATGAACCCGCCTACAAGAATCTATACGATAACGTGTGGATGCTACGCGAGGTTCCAGCTGAATATCAGATCCCAAGGAATGATCTTGGGGTCGATTTAGTGTGCCGTCATCGTGGTACGGGTAAGCTGACGGCGGTACAGGCCAAGTATTACCGTGGCAAAGTCGGCAAAGACACTATCAACAGTTACGTTGCCGAACTGAACAAAAATTACTATGCAGACGGTCTGCTAGTAGCCACCACCGACGACTGGAACAAGAACGCAGAAGCGGCGTTGCTCGACGGGACAAAAGAGATTAACCGTATCGGCCTTTCTGATCTTCGGCATTCTGGGTTTGATTGGTCTCAGTTTAACTTCGGCGATTCAGGAAAGGCCATCCAAGCCAGTCACAAACAGCCAAGAGCATATCAAAAGATCGCCATCGAAAAGACGGTCGCCTACTTCGACACGCACGAGCGCGGTAAATTGATTATGGCGCCCGGCACTGGTAAAACCTTTACGAGTCTCAAAATTGCTGAGGCGCTCGCTAAGCATGAACGCAAGGACAATTACTTTGTGCTGTACCTAGTGCCAAGTATCCAGTTACTATCACAAACACTATTTAGCTGGAATAGTGACGTCACGCCTGAGACGGACTTGGTTTCGTTTGCCGTAACCTCGGATCGTAACGCTTCGAAAAAGCGTACATATAGCAACAGCGATGACAGCGATATGAACGTTCAAGATATTGGCTTCCCAGCATCAACCAGCGCTGAGAAGCTAATGGCAAACTATCATGCCTTACAAACAGATGCTGGTAGTCGTATCACGGTGATCTTCAGCACCTACCAGTCCATTGATGTCATTCAACTTGCACAGCAACAAGGCTATCCAGAATTTGATTTAATTATTGCTGATGAAGCCCACCGAACGACTGGATCACATGCAGCTAATGAAGAAGCTGGCATGTTTACCAAGGTGCATAGTAATAACATCATTAAGGCGCACCATCGCCTCTACCAGACCGCAACGCCCAAAATCTATTCGCAAGACACCAAGAAAAAAGGCGAAGACGAAAACATTGTGATTGCCTCAATGGACGACCAGGATATTTACGGTGACGAGATTTACCGGCTCGGTTTTGGGGATGCAGTTGCTAAAGGAATCCTGACAGACTATAAGGTTGAGGTTTTAGCGGTTGATGAATCTGTAATTCAGCGCGATTTACAAAGTAGTATTTCTACCGAAAACGGTCTGGGTATTGATGACATTGGCAAGATCATCGGTGTTTGGAATGCCATGATGAAGCGTGAGAGTTTCTCAGATAAAGTGAACGGTGCGCCGATGCAACGCGCAATTGCTTTTGCGTCCGTGATCGATAATCAGCGCGGACAAGGCGCTGGCAAGGTCGGTTCTAAGCAAATCGCTCAGGAATTCAATCACGTTGTCAACGAATATCTCGGCGATGATAACCCTAACAGCTTCCATGTGGATGTAAAGCACGTTGATGGCAGCATGAATGCCCTTCAAAAGAAGGATGCAATCGACTGGCTTGCTGCCGACCTACCTGATGATGAAGCACGTGTTCTGTCCAACGTGAAGTTCCTCACTGAAGGTATCGATGTTCCGAATCTCGATGCCATTATTTTCTTTGCACCAAAGCAGTCTCAAATTGACATCGTTCAAGCAGTTGGTCGAATCATGCGCAAGTACAAGGATAAAGACTATGGCTACATTATCCTACCTGTGGTCGTCCCTGCTGGGCAGGATCCAGACACGGTGCTGGATGATAACAAAACTTACCAAGCGGTTTGGCAGGTATTGAACGCCCTCCGTTCCATTGACGAACGGTTCGAGGCATCCGTCAACAAGCTGGACCTTAACAATAAAAAGCCACGTAACTTGAATGTGATTGGCGTTGGTGGCGCTCCCGATGGTGAACTTGGTAATTCTGGTAGCAAATCTGATCCAGTGAACACAGAACAAACCGAGTTGGAACTGAACTGGCATGAGATTCAAAATGCCATTTACGGTCGAATTGTCAAAAAAGTGGGCGATCGCCGCTACTTGGAAGACTGGACGGCCGACGTTCAGCAACTAGCAGAGCGTCATATTCGCTGGATTCAAAACTTGATTGCCGATAAGCAGTCCCCATTCGCCAAGTCCTTTAAGAAATACGTCAGAAGTTTGCAGCACAATATCAATAGCGATATCGACGACCAGCAAGCCATCGAGATGTTGGCACAGCACATTATCACGAAGCCAATCTTTGAAGCTCTCTTTGATCAGTACAGTTTCGTTAACGACAATCCCGTTTCTCGCGCAATGGAAGACATGATTCAGCAAATGCTGGAGGCTGGCTTTGATCAGGAGCAAGCTGCACTTGAGCCGTTTTATGAATCAGTCCGTTTGCGTGCTACTGGGATTGATAACGCAGCGGCCAAGCAGCAATTCATCGTCACATTATATGATAAATTTTTTAGCACTGGTTTTAGCGCGACTGCCGAAAAATTAGGCATCGTCTTCACGCCTGTTGAAATCGTGGACTTTATTGTGAAGTCGGTCGATGAAGTGCTCAAGAAACATTTTGGACGTGGACTTGCGGCTGAAGGTGTGCACGTGCTTGATCCGTTTACCGGTACTGGGACGTTCATCACGCGGACGCTCGAATACTTAAATCAAGAACTGGAACGTGGTGAGATTACCCTTGCCGACATCACTCGCAAATACACACAAGAGTTGCATGCTAACGAGATTGTTCTGTTAAGTTATTACATTGCCGCAATCAACATTGAATCCGTATTTGACGAGATTAATGGACCAGAAGATTATATTCCATTTGACGGAATTGTGTTGGCCGATACCTTCGAATCTACAGAGAATCTTGATGTGTTGGATGAAGATATGTTCACTGGTAATAACAAACGTTTGAAGAAGCAACAAGAAGTGCCGATTACGGCGATTATATCAAACCCGCCGTATTCCGCCGGTCAAAAGAACCAAAACGATAACAATCAAAATATTCACTACGCAAAGTTGGAGACACACATTCGGGAAACCTATGTAAGAACCAGTAAGGCCAGCCTGAGTAAGGGAATGTATGATAGCTATATTAAGGCATTCCGCTGGGCAAGCGACCGCTTAGGTGAACAAGGGGTAATTGGGTTCGTTACTAATGCGGGCTACCTAGATTCAAATTCTGCGGATGGTATGCGTAAGTCCCTTTATGGCGAGTTCAACTACCTCTATATTTTCAACTTACGTGGGAACCAGAGAACATCTGGTGAGCGATCGCGTAAGGAAGGTGGCAAGATATTTGGTTCTGGGAGTCGTGCACCGATTGCAGTAAGTATCCTTGTTAAGGATGGCTCAGATAAGCATGAGCTGTTCTACCACGATATTGGTGACTACTTATCTCGCCAGCAGAAACTAGACATCATCTCTCAGGCTGGGAGTATTAGTAGGATTGAATGGAATACTGTCAATCCAGATGAGAATAATGATTGGCTTAATCAAAGAGACCCAAATTATCAACAGTACATGCCTTTGGCTTCAAAAGAACATGATGGTATTTTTGGGATTAATGCGATGGGAGTTCTAACCAGTAGAGATGCATGGATATATGGCTATAACGATGTAAGAGTGAGCGCAAACGTCCGTTTATTTATTGACCATTACAATCAAGAACGCGAGCGATTAGAAAAGGTGGAACCAGACAGTAGGAAAAACATGGTAAACACAGATGCCGCATACGTGAAATGGTCTTTTCGTTTACAGGAATCACTTCGAAAGAATAAAAGTATAGACTTTTTCCCCCAGAAAATGCGTCTAAGTTTATACAGGCCATTCACTAAAAAGTGGTTGTATTATGATGATGCTTTGGTTGAAAGAACACGTAGTTATTATCAAAAATTTGGTGATAGCAACAAGGTAATCTTTACAACTGGTCGAGGGTCTGATAAAGATTTCTCAGCGATAGCTACAGATGAAATCCCTTGCAATGACCTTCAAGCAAAAGGACAAGGCTTTATGCGTTACGACAACGAAGTCCAAGACGATGCCCTATTCCAAACTGGTCGTGACAATGTGTCTGAGACCTTTGCCAGGAAGTTGGGACTTTCCACTGATGATACCTATTCTTACGTATACGGCGTGCTGAACTCACCAGAATACCAAAGTCGGTATGCCAACGATTTGAAGAAAGATTTGGCGCGAATTCCAGTTCTCAAGAATATTGAACAGTATGTGGCTGTTGGTAAGCAACTGATGGACTTACATATCAACTATGAAGATGCACCAATCTATGATGGTTGTGAAGTGGTATTCAAGTCTAAGGAACCTAGTTATACCGTTAAGAAGATTCGGTTCAAGTCTCGAGATGACCATTCTGAAATCAAATTCAACTCCGATATCAATATCAAGAATATTCCTGAACGCGCCTATGATTATGTAGTTAATGGGCGATCTGCCCTCGAATGGATTATGGATCAATATCAAGTGAAGACCGATAAGGCCTCCCAGATAACTGATGACCCCAACGATTACAGCGATGACCCGAAGTACATTTTCAATTTACTGCTAAGAATCATCACGGTCTCATTGAAGACATTAGATTTGATTGCTCAACTACCAGAGTTTGAGCTTGCAGAATGATTTCACTTACATGTTCAGCACAATCGTGATAGTCTCTCATGAATTATGAAAATATGGAAGAAAAAGACATGAAACTAACAAAGCTGATAATAGATGGCTTTCGCTCCTATGGAGAATCGACAACCATCGATTTTGATAATATTACAACACTGATTGGTAGTAACGGGGCCGGAAAGACCACTGCTTTGATTGCATTAAACAAAATGTTCTCAGTTAATGCCAACGATCGCATTATTTCCCCCACGGACTTCTTTGTTGCAACTCAAGACAATGGCGAGTTACAGTCATCGACGAAGTTGACCTGCGAAGCAGTGTTTGAATTTGAGCAAGAGGATGACTCTGCAAGCCAAAAACACGCGGATGCCCTGTTACTGAAACATTTGTGTGTTAAAGGACCTGGCGAGGCATTGATTTTGCGTATTCAGTTGGTTGCCACACTCGAGGATGATGGGACCGCTGATGGAGCAATCGATTCACATATTTATTACGTGCCGACTCTGGGAGTCTGCAAGGATGAAGACTTGGTATTAGCTTCAAGACGTGAGTTGCAGCATATCCGGCTGATTTATGTACCTGCAGTGCGAAATCCCGATACGCAGCTCGGAACTACATCCAAAAGCTTGCTAGCAAACTTAGTTCGTCACATTAATTGGGGCAACGAGACTAAGCAGTTAGTTGACGCGCAATTAGATTCGCTCAATGATACGATTCTCAATTCTAAGGGAGTCAAACTCATTGGAGACAGCCTTTCTGCGGACTGGAATATGTTCCATGAAAATGACCGATTTGCAGACGTGCGGCTCAATATTGAATCGACGAGTTTAGGCGATCTTGCAAAAAGGATGCGACCTGTATTTCAATCGTCAATCAGCCATCGCACTTTTCAACCCGAAGAAATGGGTGATGGTACTCGGTCACTATTTTATATTTCCAATGTCGCAAGTGTCTTAGAAGTTGAGCGGAAGTTATTAGAGGCGGAAGAACAGTTTTCAAAGGATGAAACTACAGGTGAGGAACATGCCCGATTGATCGATCATCAACCACCGGTACTCACTATTTTAGCGATTGAAGAACCTGAAAATCACATTTCACCGCATCTGTTAGGTAAACTTGTTAATCAACTAAAAGCGATGGCAGATTATCCAAATGCCCAAGTTGTATTGACTTCACACTCTCCCGCCATAGTAAAGCGGGTAACCCCAGAATGTATTAGATACGTATGGATGAATAAAGACACAGATGTCAGTTCTGTGCAATCGCTAGAAATTCCGAATCAAGAAGACGAACTTGAAGCATATCGTTACGTTAAAATGGCGGTAGAGTTGTATCCAGAACTCTATTTTGCCCAGCTCGTCATCTTAGGTGAAGGAGCAAGCGAAGAAATTCTTCTCCCAAAGTTCTTGGAACTTAGTGGAAAGCCTCTGGATGAATCGGGAATTTCCTTTGTTCCGCTTGCAGGAAGATTTGTTCATTACATTTGGCATCTATTGACCCAGCTTCAAATACCTTACATTTCGTTGCTTGATCTGGATCGTGAACGTTCGGGTGGCGGATGGGGCCGGGTCAGCTATGTACTTAAAGAGTTAAGACAAAATAG
Organism: Lacticaseibacillus suibinensis; assembly: GCF_003946175.1. Lineage (GTDB taxonomy): Bacteria > Bacillota > Bacilli > Lactobacillales > Lactobacillaceae > Lacticaseibacillus > Lacticaseibacillus suibinensis. The sequence continues at coordinate 159,519 of NZ_RHOK01000001.1, forward strand.
TATAGATGTCAACGCGTATCCTGACGGAATCACAGACCTTTCAGAGGCAAGTCTGCAGCAACTTTCTGAAAGAAAAACCGAGGACAGCGTATCTGCCAATCAGTTAGATCAGTACTTGAAATATTTGCAGAAGTACAATGTGTTTTTCTCAGCGCCGTTGGATATTGACTTCGTAATGTTGTCTTCTTATAAGAACAATTACCTAGGCCTTGTTCAAGGAAAACAAGGTCCTACACTGAAGGTAGATGGTAAACGCTGGTTGATAAGTGAATACCCGAAACAGGATGAGAACGATTCGTCATATGCCTTACGCGTAGAAAAAGCTCGTAAAGATGCTTTGAAGAAAGATAATTCAAAACTGGGTCCTAGCTCAGGAAATTCGTATTCATTTCAAGATCGGGAATTAATGATTTGGTACGTATACTTCTTCCTTGGCCGTGGGAAGACAACCACTCATATACAAGCATTAACTCAAATGAATGATGATGCACTGAAAGCCGGCATGCCTTCTCTATTTAGTGAAATCGCCGCGAAGGCCTCGCAATTATTGGGAAAGGAGCCCGTCAGTCATGATTAGTAGTTCTGGTTGGGAACCTTCTGAGGGAATCATTCTAGAGCGCGAAGCGGAAAATGCAATCAAATCCACGAGAAATCAGCTTGTTGTTGCTGGCCCCGGTACTGGGAAAACGGAAATGTTGGCGCAGAAAGCCGATTACTTGTTTCAAACTGGCATTTGTGCAGATCCGTTTAAAATTCTAGCTATTAGTTTCAAGAAGGATTCGGCAACGAACTTAAAAAAACGAGTTGATAAGCGATCTCCCCAATTTTCAAAATACCGTTTTGACTCAATGACATTTGATGGTTTTGCCAAACAAATTCTGGATCAATTTAGAATGGGATTGCCTGAAGACCTCAGACCGAATGCCGACTATTTGGTAGAGAATACCCAACTTCTAGATCGAATGTCACGCGATAGTTTTACGAACAGAACGCCTAGTAAGAAGGAAATCACATCCTCTTGGAAAAATATCCAGATTCAACAAAATCAGCTTCTTGAATGTGATCGCTATCTCCAGAATGAAATGTTGACCGGGACCGAAGATTTGCCAGCTTGCTTGCCATACCACGCTATTATGCGACTTGCCCAAATGATACTAAGGCTAAATCCGGCAGTTCAACAAGCAGTTCGTAACGCCTATCCATTTGTTTTTATCGATGAATTCCAAGATACTACAACGTCTCAACTGGTGTTGGTACGACAACTTTTTGAAAATTCCGGATCTGCAATCACTGCGGTTGGAGATGACAAGCAACGTATAATGATCTGGGCGGGAGCAAGAAAGACGGCATTCGAAGACTTCTGTAGTATATTTGCCGCAGAAACACGTGAGCTATCAATTAATCATCGGTCTGCCCCTGCAATCGTCGGCTTGCAGAGGCAAATGTACGCTTCCCTGAATGCAAATTCGTCAACGGCAATTACCGAGCCCTCTTGGAACCCCGACGACGGAGACATAGAACTACTGGAGTCCGATAATGAAAAAGAGGAAGCTGAGCTACTCGCACGAAGAGTGAAGCTGTTGATTGATGATGGAATTTCCCCTAATAAGATTGCTGTTTTGTTGAAGCAAAAAGTCTCAAATTATGCACCTTTACTGATTTCCAGTTTTGCCAGCGAAGGGATTAAAACTCGCGAGGAGGCCGAGTACCAAGAACTACTGAATGAATCATTGGTACAGCTTGTCATCCAAACAATAAATATTAATCTGGGAAAGAACACTCTAGCTGAATGGGAAAGCTACATGTCTTCACTTATTGTTTCGCGTGGTATCGAGAATGAAGGAGCCGCATATGTGAAAGCAGAACGGGAGCTGAATAATTTTCTAAAATCGACCACGACACTCCTGCAGAAGCCGGCAAACATGCAACTGGTGATGAAAATAATTGATCAAGTAACACATTTTTGGACATATGATTACCTTGTCGGCACTGATGAGACGTATTCAAACCAAGAGCGCTTTAGTCAACTTCGAGAGACACTCGCGACACGTCTACTCGAAGAATACGAAACCACCAATAATTGGATCGAGGTGATTGATAATTTTGAAGGGAAGCATTCTGTTCCAATCATGACGATCCATAAAAGCAAGGGATTGCAATTCGAGGCTGTGTTTATTGTGGCACTAGACGACAATGCATTTTGGTCCATGACAAAGGATGCCGACGAGACTAGAAGAACATTCTTCGTTGCTATTTCCCGTGCCAAGCGCTATTTAGGTTTCACCTTTTCGCATCATCGGCATCATGGCGACATTATGACACACAACGATATACAGGAGTTCTATGATCTGATTTCTCCGACTGCAATTCGTGTGAATCTAGCTAATGTGGAGAGTGAGTTAAAATCGACCGATTGAGTCGTCAGATAGGTTGACTGATATTGTTTCCCTGAGTCGGTGTACTCGGCACAAACAGGAGTTGGTGTGCCATGCTTCCTACAACAATCGCGACCGCTACAAAGACAATTTCCGTTCCGCAGTTACGCATCGTTGCCTGGCACGAAAAAAGGCCGCCAACCAATGACGGCCAACCAAGTATATTCGCGTACCAATTCAGTACCACTTCATCCAAATTCAGCCGATTTCAACCGTTTCTAATGCATGAAGAATGCCGTTAAATCAACGATTTGACTTCAGTCAAACCGCCAGGATACAACTCGAAATCCGTCGAACCGGCTTACACCGGCGCACGAGTTCAAATCTCGTACTCTCCTGCAGTAACATCCGTGCCGCGGCCTGCAAAGGTCGCGGCTTTTTTGTGGTGAAGGATTGCATGAGCCAACAATTCATCAGTTACCGCGATATCACGTCACCAGATTGAGCGACTGCGGCTGGTCATCTTATGCCCCTGATCAAGCCAAGTCACACTCGCACCGACTTTCAGTGTTGTGTCCCCAGGGATATGGGAACCGAAGCCACAAGGAACGATAAATAATGAATGTTGTTGTTCAGTCTAGCAAAATATTCTAAAATGGATATATTCCATTCTATTTCATTGGGGGAAAACACGATGGCTGCAAAATTGACCAAATTAGACAAATTCATCAAAGGTGCCGACAAGCTGATGGATTCCAAAGGCGTTTCCAAGTTGGCCGGCACGCTTGATAAAACCCTAAACATCGCAGGGGATGCAGTGCAGGCTGCTGCCGAAGTGACAAACCACCAATTGGATGAGCACAATAAACGCCATCTTCACGACGTCAAAATTCCCGATCTCCTTGGCTTGACCTTAACGCAAAGCCAAGAAGCCTTATCACCCTTTGATCTCACCTTTGCACCAGTGGTCGCAACGCCAGATGCGAAGCTCGCTCGAGCCAGGGTTGATACGGTTATTGCGACTCTCCCCAAACCAAACGCTGTTGTCGCGCCAGGCAGTTTCGTCAAGTTATATTATGTTGACGCCGCCACCCTCGAGGCCAGCACGGTGTTGGCTGAAGAAGCTGTCCGGCGTGTGAAAGAGCGCAAAGAAGCGGCAAAAGGCTTTGTTGCGAAAGTGGCACATGGCACCGCGGCGGGCACCAGCCACGCAGTGAAAGCGGCGACCGCAGGCGTCACCAAAAAGCTAGGCCATCACGACCGGCCGAAAAATATACGCAAAGAAATTGACGCAACAATAATTGAGGCCCAAGCGCCTTCAGATGAGTCAAAAGAATAGTCACCCTGCCATCATTTCCGTTTAAATGTCGAAATGATGGTTTTCTTTTGGCCTCTATTGGCTCTCCAACATTGATCTCGAATCAATAATACAATTCAGATTGATAAAATCTTGTGGGGCAATGAACAAGGCTAGAAATAGTTCGCTCCCAACACTAATTTCACGAGTTGGCAATGACCCCGAAGATGCAATTTAAGGAATTGGTCTAGCCCCTATCAATAACCCATATAAAAATAGATATGGCCCCTTATCTTGCCTGAATCCATAACAGACGCCACTTTCCATCGATTAAATAACACACATATCATTAATGAATATCATAACATCCATTCTTTAAATATAGGTAGAATATTATGTTGATAATTAGATTTTCGAGTGGTATGCTTTCAGGGTAAGTTAGTCAATGAGCAAGGGGGCATCTACCATGTTAACTACCGAATACATTCAGTGCGTCAATCAGGAACTCGAACGTTTGCTTGTTTTTGAAACCGTATTCAAAGAATACGCGCACACATGTCGGAACATCGAGAAAGGCAACTGCCTGGCCAGCGAAAGCTTCTCCAATATTCGTCTCTACTTCTCCAAAAATATTATCCGCTTTGATCGCTTCGTGCAGCAGTGCGCGAGGGTCACCGCGCCGTCTGGGTATGAACGATTCAATAACACCCTCATCGACGGCCTCAAAGGCATCCGCAAAGCCGTCTTGGCGATTCTGGGGGCCATTGAGCCCGATCATGTGGATCACGAGCAATTCGAAGATGGCTTAGAGGCCCAAAAAGCGGCCCGAGCCGAAATCGATCATGCTTTCGAAGAAATTAATGTGCCTGCATTCTAACGTAATCAAATAGCCGCCTGTCCTCGCAGTATTGCGAAGGCAGGCGGCTTTGCTATGTCTTTTACTTATTGGCTTCTTCTGGCAGCAAAATCGTCTGATTTTCGCCGTCATCATAGGCCATGATGGTTTTGGGAAAGCTATCGTCGTAATCGAATGGCAAATCCACCGCAATTTGGGTATCATGCCCTTTTTCGGAAAAGGCCATGGTTAACTTGCCCTTGGTATTGAGCAAGTCGAATTGGAGCAAATGCCCCAGCGGCACGACGCCGGCCAAATCTTGGTCGATGATCATCCAGACGCTGTCAATAATTTCCCCTGGCAGTTTCGAGATCACGCCGTAAGTCGCAAAACGGCTTTCGTTGGTTGAAAACATGCTATCCCTCCTGTTCTTCCAGACTGGTGATGGCGGCGAACTTGGCGTTAACTGCCTTGGCTAGCGCTTTCGGCGCCAGCCCGACCGAGCGACCGATTTTACCTGCCGACACGATGATTTCCGGTTCCTTCAGCGCTTCTTCGCCGATAAAAATCGGATACTTGTGGCGGGCATGGATGCCGATTGGCGTATTCGCGCCGTGCTCATAACCAGTGGTTTGTTCCAGATCTTTTAGCGGTATCATGCCGACTTTTTTGTTGCCGGACACCGCACTGAGCTTTTTGTAGTCAATGTGGCGATCCAGCGGCACGACGCCAATAAGCGGACCGGTTTTGTTACCAGTCAATGCCAAGGTCTTGTAGATGCGATGCTCTGGCACGGCTAAATGATCGACCGTCAGCTGCGCCACATCCCCTGCCTCATGGGTCGGAAACTCATAGGGCGTGTAGGCAATGTTTTGCTTGTCGAGCATCTTCTCGACTAAAGTTTTATCTTCTTTTTTCTTTTTACTCATCGCTTGGCTCCGTTTTCAAGAGTCAACTTCTGCAAGCAGCGCCGCGATTAAGCGCCTTTGTAGGAGGTCAACGTCAGCATATCATAGTCCTTGATCTTATCGCGACCATGCAAGTCTTCCAGTTCGACGATAAAGGCCGTGCCGACCACGATGCCGCCGAGCTTTTCCACGAGCTCAATGGTCGCCGAAATCGTGCCCCCAGTGGCAAGCAAATCATCCACCACCAGCACCCGCTGGCCCGGCTTGACCGCGTCTTTGTGCAGGTACAAGGTTTCTGAACCGTACTCCAAGTCATAGCTGGCACTCACGGTTTCGCGAGGCAGCTTGCCTTTTTTCCGGGCTGGGGCAAAACCGACCCCAAGCTTATAGGCGACTGGGCAGCCGACGATGAAACCGCGGGCTTCCGGGCCAACCACCATTTCAACGCGCTTATCCTTCGCATAGGCCACCAGTTCATCGGTCGCTGCCGCGTAGGCCTTGCCATCCGCCATCAGCGGTGAAATATCGCGGAAAATGATGCCGGGTTCAGGAAAATCTGGCACATTTGCAATGTAGTCTTTATAGTTGATCGTCATGGCTCTATTCCTCATTTCTTGCCAAGCAGCCGCGCTTCAAGCGCACTGCGGCTGTCACTTTGCAGCTCATGGGCCAGCGTCAAAAACGCCGCCTGCTGCTGATAGATATGCGCCTGGGTCAACGGTTTTTTGACCGGATTAGGCGTCACGTCGATTTGCGCACCATCTATTTTAACAAATCCGAGTTCAAAAAACACCTGTACCGCTAAGATTGCTTGCTGCGTCGTCACATGCACGGCTTGCGCTAGCGCTGGCAAGTGATGCTTATCAAAGCCGGCGTGCGCGCTCAGGTAATGAAGCACCCGGCCGCATTCTTCACGATTGGGTAGCGCCACCAAACTGGCCGCCGGCGCGGTAAAAATCACCCGGACCGGCAGGGTCAGTTTCGCCAGCAGAGCCGTTAAATGCGCCTCATCTGGCGGCAGGTCCACCAGCACCGCATTGGCGGTGGCAGCGGCCACGCTTTCAGCGAGCACCACTGGCCCGCCAAACATGTACTGCTGGGTCATGCGCTGCTTGAGGCGGCCATCAAAGAAGATATAAGTGAAAGCCCCGCGGAATTGTTCTGCGCTCGGCTGCGGCAGCCGCAGGTCAATGATAGCCGGCGTCTGCAGTTGCCAATCGCACAGCCGCAGTTGCAAGCTGGTGCGATTTTGCCAGGTGTTGGCATCCATGCGCACGGCGAGTTTCACCTGACTGGCACTTTCCAGTGCCGCCGCCTGGTCGCCAAACCCGAAGCCCACGACATTCGTGCCATCAGCGGCAAAGCGCAGATGATCATTGGTCTTACCCATTTGCCGGACGGAGTTGATCGTTTGCGGCAGCAGGCTAAAGGTGGGTTCTTCATTGCCCGGCCCAAAAGGCGCGAGCTGACGCATCAGCTGATAATTGGCCAGCGTCAAATCCTCCGGTTCCAGCCGGGCGTTAATCGTAAGTGTTGGCTTGGCAATTGGACCCAAGTTTGCTGCCGCCGTTTCCATGGCGGCATGCAAGGCAGGAATGTTCGCCACGGGCATCGTGAGCCCTGCGGCCATGGCGTGGCCGCCAAAATGGGTCATTTGGTCGCGCGCTGCATCTAGGGCCTTGAAGAGGTTATACGCGGCAATCGACCGCCCAGAACCTTTGGCACTTTGGCCGTCTTTACCGATGTTCAACACCAAGGTCGGTTTGCCGGTGGCTTCGACAATCCGACTGGCCACAATCCCAAGGACCCCTTCATGCCAGCCTTGATGCGCGATAATCAGCGTCTTAGCCGCCTGATTGGCCGGGCTTTGCGCCATGGTCAGGGCCTCATCGGCAATTTTAGCCACCAGGGCCTGACGCTGCGCGTTAAGGTCGTTAACATTGGCCGCCAGCTTGTCGGCTTCGTCTTCGTCGAAGGTGGTCAGCAGCGTGACCCCGGGATTGGCATCCTCTAGCCGGCCCAAGGCATTCAGCCGGGGACCGATACCAAACCCGATGCTAGTTTCATCCACTGTCGCCGGGTCGATTTGAGCCGCTTTGAGCAAGGCATTCAGCCCCACGCGCTGCTGGGTGTGAATCGACTGCAACCCCATTTGCACAATCAACCGATTTTCGTCGGTCAGACTCACAATATCGGCTACTGTCCCCAGCGCGGCCAAATCGATACTATCGGTGGCGGGTTCACCCAGTAGCGCACTAGCGACCTTGAAGGCCACCCCTGCACCGGATAAGTCGCCAAAGGGATAATGACCTTCAGGATGGCGTGGGTGCACCACGGCCACTGCGTGCGGCAATTGCTTAGGTAACTCATGGTGATCTGTGACCACCACATCCATCCCTTGCGCCATCGCCGCATCGATCACCGCGGCGCCGCTGACGCCGTTATCGACGGTAATCACCAGCTGGGTGCCATTTTTGCGCAGGTAGTCATACACCGCCTGGTTGGGTCCATAACCATCAGCGAAGCGGTCAGGAATGAAGGCCTCGGGTTCGGCGCCCAGCGCCTCCAAGGTTTCCTTCATGATCGACGTGGAGGTCAAACCATCAACGTCATAGTCACCATAAATGGTGATTTTTTCCTGATTGGTAATAGCCTCCTGAATCCGCGCCACGGCTTTATCCATATCATGCAGCTCAAACGGATCATGCAACCGGCTTAAATCAGGCTGGCAAAAAGCATCGAATGCCGCCTGGTCAGTAATCCCGCGCTGAATGAGGAGCCGGGCCAAAAACGGCGGTACCGATAACGTGCTCGCCACGGTTTGAATCTCGTTTGTAGCGGGCTGCGCCGCTTCTTGCCACTGGTAATGTGCCATCATCGTCTTCCTTTCTAACCGCAATAGTATATCAGACTTTGACGAGCGATGGCGGGCGACATTTTGGAAACGGAAGATGAAAGCGTGGTATAATAGCTTTGTTGTCAGAATCTCAGCCCAACTTCGATCAGCGACTGAAACGAAATGGAGAGAATAATATGGCAGAAGAAACAGTTAAAAAGGCAGTTAAAGTGGTTGTCGACATCCCTGATGCGGACCTTCAAATCGCTGAAAAAGCGATGAATGATCAGAGTTTTGTCACCCCGAAGGAACTGCCTCAGCTCACCAACATCGATTACGCCCGCTCGCTTGCCGCGGCATTGACCAAAGCGCGGGAAGGCAAAGCCGAGGAAGGCTACATCTACAGTGAAGAATTCGACTTTGCTGGCGGTGAAATCGAGAACGTGGTCTGGAATATGGACACCATCAAGACCCGCGACGATGCTAAGCGTGCTTTAGCTAAGCATATGGGCTTGACCATGCCGACAGAAACCCTGTCCGCAGCCGACAAGGAAACTTTCTAATTCTACCTTTGAACGTCTGCCGCCCTGGCAGGCGTCTTTTTTTGCGCAAAAACAGGTCAATCTGGATGCCAGATTGGCCTGTTTCATTTGTCTAGAATGCAATTAAAAATGGACTCAGCGGCAGCTTTGCTTCATTGAAAATCGCTGGGGCTGGCGCGTTGCGATAGGCGTAGCGCACCGCTTTCGCCTCTGGTGCCTTAAACTTCAAGGTAGTGCCATTAAGCTGAAAATCAACAGGCTGCCAAGTGCCATCGATTAAAGCCTCAATGCCGTCGCCCTGTTTTGCACTCAAGCTCGTCGCCGGCGCGACCTTCAGGCTGATCTGATCAGCCGCGCGGTCAACTGCCACGACGGATGGCGTGCCGTCACCGCTCAACAAGGCTTGGCCGAGGCGCTCGCCGCTGGCCTGTTTGTGCACCGGATGAATGTTGTGATGTTCGCCAGTGTCAACCAGCGAAACTAACGTGCAATCATTCAAGGCTTGCGTCGTTTGCCACTGCGCCTGGCGAATTTCGGCCCAGGCATGATGCGGTTCATCCTGATACTGAGGAAGCTGAATCACGAAGACCGGTAGCCCTGGATTACCTAAATCTCGCCGCCACTCGGTAATTAGCCGCGGCAGCAAACGGTCGTAGAGCGGCGCATGATCGGCGTCATTTTCGCCTTGATACCACACCATCGCTTTGACCGTGTACGGCGCGGTCTTTTGAACCATCGTGTGGTACAAACCATTCGGACGCAAGTAGCTCTTAGGCTGCATTGGCGGCGGCCATGGCGTATGGCCAACGTGCATCTTCACGGCTTCCAAGCTCAGTTCGGGATGCGCTTCAATGTAGGCAGCCTTCTTCTGGTTGTATGCCGTCACAGTAGCCTCATACTTGGCCTCAGCGGCGTCAAAATCGGCTTGGCTGCGCCCGGTCACTGCAACCTCATAAGGTTTAAGATACGCGTCTGCCAGTTTCGCATCGGCTTTCAAGTTGGCTTCAGAAATCCAACTTGAAGCACTGGTGCCACCTTTGTAGCATTGCAACATGCCGATGGGTCGGTCTGGGTGGTTAGCAGCAACCTGGGCCAACGCGTAGTATGCCACCGCCGACACCTGACCCAAGTTCTCAGCAGTCAGTTTTTGCCACCGGGGATCAGGTTCATCCGCCCAACCGAACCGGCGCTTCGTCTCGTACTCCACTTGCGGCGTGTAATAAAATGACAGGTTGGTCGCGGTGAAGTTGGCCCGAGCGGCCTCAAAATCGGCATCGTCGGCCATTTTGTATTCGATGTTGGATTGTCCAGCCACCAAGTACACATCACCGGTTTGCACGTGGCGCGTGACCGACGCACTGGCCGCCGCCACGGTCAGAGTCAGTGTCTGATTGTAGGCTTGGGCCGGAAACTGAACCGTCCATTTTTCATTGGTAGGCGTGATAGTTTGCCGAACGGACTGCCCCAAAGCCACCTTTACGCGCAAGCCAGGGGTGCCCCAGCCAAAAATCGTCACTGGCTGCTCGCCTTGAATGATGGCGCCCTCTGAAAACAGTGGCGCTAAGGTCAACTGATCAGCCATTCACCTTCGCCTCCAAGGCGTGGAGTCGTTTGGCCTGACCCAAGTACTGCGTCGCCACGGTCATCATGATGTCAGCAGCGATGAAATGGTCTTGGGAATGAATCAGCAGAATTGATTTTTCCACAACTTCGCCATTCATTTCGGCTGACATCCATTCGGTTTGCACATTGTGAGCCTGATGGAGGTCCTTTTTGGCCTTCTCAAGCATCTCATCCGCTTCGTCGAACTTCGCATCGTCAGCCAGGTGCATCGCCTGCACAGCCTCAGAGCGAGCATTGCCGGCGACCGCAATCAAATTCATTGCCCGCTGGAGTTGTTTCTCATCCATTAAGCTTCACCTGCCGCTTCTTTGGCGGCTTCACGTTGCTGGGTGATGCGATTAGACATCTTGACGAATGGAATCCAGATCAACGTGGCAACTGCCAAGTTAATGATTTGCACAATCGCGCCATTGATTGAGCCTGAGAACAGCAAGCCGGACAGAATCGGCGGCACAGTCCAAGGCACATTGTTGGTAATCACGCCAATGAACCCGATCTTGGTGAAGAACACCGCAATGTAGAAGCACAGTGGCTGCACGATGATAAATGGAATCGCGTACAGTGGGTTCAAAACAATTGGCAGGCCGAAAGTAATCGGTTCTGAAATATTGAAAATCGCTGGCATCAACGCAATCTTAGAAATCTTCTTTTCGGAAATCTGCCGCGATGCAATGATGATGGCAAGGACTGGCGCCAAAGCAAAGGTGCCGGCAGCAATCGTGGAGAAGTTCATGAACATGGTGGAGTACAAGTGATGCGCTTGGCCCAGCATGTTTTCGGTATCATTAATGTTCCAGGTCAAACCAAAGATTGGGCCCCAAATTGATGTTGGGTGAATCCCAAACCACTGCAGCAGTGACCAAGTAAACTGAGAAACAAAGGCGAAAGCGGCGGTCCCAGAAACGGCCAGCGCTGGCTTTTGCAGCAAGGACAACAGGAGATCTGGAATGGACTTATCTGCCAAAGCATTGGCCAAGCCGGTCGCGCAGACGAAGAACAACATGGTAATCAAGCCTGGAATTAAGGATTCGAAGCTCCGAGCAACGGCCGGTGGAACGGATTCAGGCATTTTGATGGTGATGTTGCGTTTCAAGATCTCGTTGTAAATCACGACCGCAACCCCGGAAATGACCAGAGCGGCGAAGACGCCTTGGGTGCCCAGATATGTGGAATTAATGGCATTGGTGACGTTAACCGTCTCTTTACCGTTAACAAAATTGAACTGCCACGGTAAGCAAATAAAGAAAGCACCCATTGCGTACAAAACAGAAATCATATGTTCCTTGTTCTTGGGATAGTATTTGCGCGACAAAATGTAGGCAAACACCATGACCAGCAGCAAGGACAACAGGTTCAAGGACCCGTTAGCAATCAACCCAATCAAACCTTGAGTGGATTGCAGGCCGGAGAACAAACCCGACTTCGACCAAGCGCCCCAAGAGCCAGCAATCATCTTACCTAATTGCAGCCCTTGTTTACCGAAAATCAACCCATTCAACGGGTCAACGAAAACTGAAGAAATCATCGTCGCAAACCCGGCAATCATTGTTGTTGAGGCCACGAGAATAAAGGAATCCCGCAAGGTCAGTAGCAATTTGTTTGCGGCAATTTTCCCGGCGGCCTTCGTAAAGCCCGCCTGGAACTTATTCCATGCCCCACTATTTGCCATCTGTTGTCACCCCTTCTTTATCCAGCTTATCCACAATGGTCTGGCCATTCATCTGACCAAACTCAGCCATCGACAGCGCAATGACTTTGGTATTGGGATGCTGTTCAACCACCTGATCATAAGCCCAGCTGATTTGCGGTGCGATCAAGATCACATCTAGCTCATCCCCGAGTTCATCGATCATGGAAAAATCCGAAGCACTGACCTCAACATCACGGCCAGCCGCATCGTAAACCTTTTGCATCTTCGAGCCAACAAGACTCGTTGACATCCCGCCTGAACAAAACAGGCCAATCTTTAATGTCATAACAAATCCTCCCTGTAATCGGTAATGGAACCCTTTACAAAGAATAATATAGGTCGCGAAGCGCTTACAGTCAATACCCTTTTTAGATGTTATAACAAATAATGGTAAAAAAAGATTAAGCGAGCGTTTGCTCGAGCTGATACCTAGCGGTGACGATGTCGATGTGGGCGTATTCAAACATCCGGCCTTCACTGAGATATGTCTGTTGTTTGACGCGCAAAAGCGGGGTTTCGGCCGCCACGTTCAACTGCTCTGCCTCTGCCTGACTGGCCTCAATCACCGTGTATTGGCGCTTTGCTGATTCAGGACTCAAATCCAAATCGTTGCTGATGAAGTCATAGAGCGAATCTTTGATGACATCGAGGCGCATCCCTTGAATCAACTTAATGGGCATCCAAATATGGTTAAACGCCACCGGCTGGCCGGCCTGCGAAAAGCGGCGCTTGATCTCATAGACAAAATCGTAATCGTTCACATTAAGGAGCGGCTTCAAAAAGCTGGGCGCCTTAACCACTGCGAAATCCACGGCTTCGATGGTGACCGTATCAAGTGGAATCAAATCAAGTGGCAACGGGCCCTCGTCCGGCAACTCATTGTTTTTAACAAAAGTCCCCGCCCCTTGAATCTTATAAATCAGTCCATCTGTCTGCAGTTCATCGAGCGCCCGCCGAATGGTGATGCGGCTGGCGTTATAGGCTTTACCCAGGACCGTTTCCTGAGGTAGTTGGTCGCCCACTTCGTAATCGTGATCCATGATTTTCTGGCGCAAGGCGTCAGCAATCAGTTCATACTTTGTTTTCATGACCGGTTCGGCCTTTCCTGTATTGTTTTCTTCTTGTGTGATGTTAAATAACCTTCATTTACTGTTTGGCAGACCTTGCTCAGTCCGCTTCAACGCCAACGTCGGCTTATTGAAAGCCCTATCGGCGGTACATACCAGATTATAGGCTAGCGGCTGACGAGTGACAACATCAGGAACTGCCGATGCTCACCTTGGCGCAACACTCCGAGTGCGTTCATGGCACTTCGCTTATGGTTAATGATTGCTGGGGCCACCTTGTGAATTTTCGCCAGGATGCTATCATGTCACTATAGAAAAGAGGGATATCATGGCCAAATATACCGTAGAACTCAGTGAAGCGGACTATCAAATGATTAAAGACTGCCATTCCAAGAACCCTTCTATCATGAAGGCAATGGAAGAAGCCAAGGAAAGCAAGTAACGCCAGCGCGCTTTCACCAGCAGGTCCGATTTCCCCACTTAGGGCAACCGGGCCTGCTTTTGATTTGCCAGCTCGATAAAACACTTTTCACTTTTAGGAATTTATAGTATTATTACAGCGTTAACATTATACAAAAATATATTTCCCGCAAAAAATAATGGCCGGCCGGTCACACTTAGAATAGCTAAACCTTGGAGTTGCATATTCGCAACACCCAAGGAGTAACGTCAAGTTGCGTTTAGCGTCTCTCTTGTGACTGGTTGGCCTTTTCTGCGCTCAAAAATCACAAGGAGTTAATCGCTGTCCTCATCGTGATCTAACCGCTTTGTGTTTAACCGATGCCTGTCATTACCATTTTTCTAACTATGGAGGTAATCATGAAAAAACACCCGCTCATTACCACCGCAGCTGCCGCTGCCTTGTTGACCTTCTCTGCTCAAACTACGGTAACCCACGCCACGACGAGCGAGGAGCCTACAGTCACCCCTGCCACTGAAACGGCCGACCAACCGGCGAAGGCCACCGACAAACAAGCCACTGAGGCGATGGCCACCGATAAACCCACCTCTCAAACCGAATATGACGAAAACGTCGCCGCTGGAGTGGCAGATGTCACCGCCGCCGAAGCTGCTGCCGAGCCGGCAGTTGATGCCGCCAGCGCCGCCCAGAACGCGGAAAACGACGCCGAGACAACTAAAGCCAACGCTGATCAAGCGGTGACTGACACCAACGCAGATCTAAGCCAGGCCCAGACTGACAAGACCCAAGCCGATAACGATGCCCAAAACGCGCAAGAGCAGCTCAATCAACTGCCGCCAGCCGCTGATGACGCTGCAGTCACCGCGGCCCAGCAAGCTGTTTCTGATGCGCAGACTGATCAAGCCAAAGCGCAACGTGTTGTTGACGACGCGCAAACCACTGCGAACGAGGCTGAACAAACAGTTTCTGCAGCCGAGGCTGAGGTTAAGAACGCCCAGGCAGCCGCTGATAACGTCACTTCTGAGGATGCTGGTGTTCAAAGCGCGCAGAAAGCGGTCGACGACGATGCCACTGAAATCTCTGACCTGACTGCGAAAGAAGCAACCGACCAACAGACAGTCGCTTCCGCTTCCACAGCGAAAGATAAAGCTGATGATAATGTAACTGCTGCTGAAACTGCCCTCTCGAATGCTGAAAAAGGCAGTCAAACGGTCACTGACACAGTTTCCTACAGTCAAAAAGACTGGCCTGATTCCACCCTACCTAGTGGTGTGGTCACCGAGACCATCACCGAGGAAAGTAACTACACCCCCGATTGGGATGCGATTGGAAATTACTTTGTCGAGTACCTAAATGAGTTGCGCGAGAATAATGGGCTTGCCGCCGTTGGGCTAAACAGCGAAACAACTGCTTACGCAAAGACACGCGTTGCAGCCCAGCCCAAAGACTGGTTGAGTCACGACGGCGCGGATAGCATGCGATCAGAAAATTTGGACATGTCGCTCATCAGATGGGGAGAAGGCCCGAAGTCCGACAAAGAATATGCCTATGCGGTCCTCATGGAGTGGTTTGACGAGCAGTACAACGTGTATGATAAGAACTCTGGTGCTGATCACTACGGTCACCGCTTCAACCTAGTTGATCCACTTCTTGTATCAATCGGCTTCTGGGGCGACGATAACGCCGTTGCTATGGATGGCGATTCAAAACCGGTCGAGGACTTTCCGAGTTATCATGATTCCATCGTGGCATATGGCGAGTACCTAGACCTGATGGAGGACACCGCCTACCTTCAGTCCCTCAAGGGCATTCAGCTTCGCACGTTCGTCTATACCAAGACCGCCCCTGCTGATGCCTCCAAAGTGAATGCGGCTAAAGCTGCTTTAGCCAAAGACCAGGACGCAGCCAAAACTGCAGCAACCAATCTAGCCAACGCGAAAGCCACACTAGCGGAAACGCAATCCGCGCTCGCTGCTGCTCAAGCTAAGACCGCCGACCTCACCGCCGCACTGTCCGCAGCCAAATCCTCTGCCGCGGCATCACTTGCCGACAAACGAGCGGAAGCCGACGCAGCGCGTGCAGCCGCTGAGGCCAAACTGACTGAAGCCCAAGGTACACAGACCTCCGCGCAAAACGCTCTCGACACCGCAAAGGCCGACCTGGCGACCGAGACCGATAAGTTAACAGAAGCGCAAAAGACGCTTGAAACCCTCGATGCCAATGCCACCAAACGCACAGAGCTTGCCGGTCAGATTGCGGACGCCCAGGCCAAGGCTGAGGCAGCCCAAAAGACGATTGACCAGCTCACTGCTTCACTGCATGACCTAGAAGCTGCTGCTGCCGGCGCCGAAACGGCCTTGACCACTGCCAAGACCGCACTCGCCAAGGCAAATGCCGAACTGGCCGTGGCTGAAGTACCCGTCAACGACGCCAAGGCCCTGCTCAAACGGATCAAGGCCAACAAATACGTGGCCCCGATTGTGAAAAAGCCTGTTACTGCGACGCCTAAAAAGAGCGGCCAAAAATTAATCGTCAAGCTGACTGCTGATAGCAGCAAATCTGGCAAGGTAACCGCGATTACGAACGCCGCCGTGACAACCGCCACTGGAACCGCCACCCTCCCGCAAACCGGCGACGAAGCTAACAGCATGCTGGTCGGCCTCGGTGTGGCCATGCTTGCCCTGCTCGGATTCGGTGTTGCCGGCGATCGGCGCCGCAACTAATTCTAGTTTGCAGTTTATGCCAGATAAACAGGTTTACCATAGCCATTAACAGAGGCCATCAGCACTAGCAACTTGAGGCCACGGGAAACTAAACACCCCGTACCCAGCGCCTACAATCAGGCGACTAGGTACGGGGTGTT
Organism: Lacticaseibacillus suibinensis; assembly: GCF_003946175.1. Lineage (GTDB taxonomy): Bacteria > Bacillota > Bacilli > Lactobacillales > Lactobacillaceae > Lacticaseibacillus > Lacticaseibacillus suibinensis. The sequence goes on from NZ_RHOK01000001.1 coordinate 175,976, forward strand.
CGCGTTATAGCGAGCGAACATCGTTACTTACCTTTGGTGTCCTCGCTGTTCATATTCAAAATACTCATAAACGCTTCTTATCTCACCCCGTTTTTGATTCTGATTATGTGTGTTTCTTTCTATTATATACATTGTTTAAATTGCCGCTATCAGCACCGAAATGTTGATGTTCATTTAATTTGATTGATGTACATTTATATCCACGCCAATTCGCGTTGGCAAATCGTAGGCAAGCATTAAAAAATAGCCCCACCCGCCGAAGCGAGTGAGGTTATTAACGCCGTTTTAGCAACGTTTATACGTCATTTTCACAGTTTTACATCTTCTTGCCATTTTTGTAAAACAAAAAGCTTCACTCCCGAAGGAGTTAGGCAAAAATTACGTGCGCCGGTGCATGTAAAGACTTTGCCTTTTAGCAAACGTTTTGTCAACTTTCAGAACAAAAAAAGCCCCACCCCCGAAGGAGCGAGGCTAATTCCAAAGGGGTCGAAATCGACCCCTTTAAATATCAGAAAGGAAGTGTGCCTGCATTGGCGCAGCGCTGCATGTACATGACAAGCAGTGACTGTGCGCTAATCTTCCCATCGACTGGCGTGCCAGCTTTGCGCTGCATCGCCTTGATGGTGTCCGGGCCGAGAATGCCGTCCGCCTTGACGCCCAGTGCGCGCTGGATCGCCGCGATGAGCAGACTGCCCACCGGTTTGCCGACAAACTCCCAGCCACCAGTCAAGCCGGCGTTGTGCCAGTTGTACTGACTGGACACGATGCCATCCACGGTGGTGCCATACAGGCGCTGGAGTGCCCGGGTGAGCTGTGGCCCCCAGTAGCCGTCAACGGTCAGCTTTGCGGCCGATGCGCTGATTGCGCCAGCACTTTCAACCACGCTCGAAGCTGATGCAGATGAACCAGCATAACGGGGCCGCGCATAGCCACGGATCACACCGTTACCCACGCTGATTTGACGGCGCGCTACGGTCCCCGGAATGCTCTTGTTGCCCTCGATAGTGGTGATTGTGCGGCCTGATACGCTCTCGACGAAGCCGATGTGGTCAGCGAAGCCGTCGTTTGGCTGGCTGGTGTCGTCCCAGTTGTAGACGATGATGTCGCCAGGCTTCGGTGTGATGGTACCGTCCTCGATCCAGATACCAAGCTTGGAGAACAAGGCTACATGACGCTGTACTCCGCACTCGGTGTTAGTGAGCGCCGTAGCGCCCAGCTTAATCATAACGAAGCTGACGAAGGTGTCACACCAGTTATCGGTGTAGCGTACTTTGTATCCCAGTGCCAGCGGCTTGTGCGCGTTGTACGTGTCCACAATGTTATGATGGCCAGCCGAGCCAACTCTAATGCCGAGATACTTGCGGGCCTCAGTCAGAACCTGATTTGCTGATGTCATTACTTTGCCTCCGTTTTCTTGGCGAGATCATACAGGCCTGATGCCGATAGACCAGACAGCAAACCCGCCATCAGATACGGGCCAATCTGGTCTACGTGGCCAAAGGTCAGCGCCCACAGGCCGGCTAACACGATGCCGATAAGCAGGCTCACCAGCGTATTCTTCTTCGCGTCTAGCCCCGTTGCCGTCTTGATTGCCTGTACAAGGGCCGCCGTGATGGGCGCCAGCACGACCGCGATAACGGTTAGTTGCAACAATTCATTTTCCATTTTTAGATACCTCTTTCTTTTTGCGTTGAGCTGCGCTTGGCTTCTTGCGCCAGTGGTAAGTGATGTATGCCACCGCAATTGGAGCCACCGCTTTGACAAAGTCCGTCACGTCTTTGATTAGTTGATGCCAGTCAGTCCACGTCATCCGCGTCACTCCTGACTGCGAGGGTGATGATCAGTGCGAGTATTGCCGCATCCTGCACCCATGGCATGAAACCACCGTTGTGCGTGACGTGCAGAAACTGATAGACGGCCAATGTGCCCATTAAAAAAGCCGCCAGCGCGAGCGTAGCGGCATCCCATTCTTCGTGGTGTGATTTGCTCACCACCCATAACAACATCACAATGCCAACAACTACGAAAGCATAGTCGAAACCATGATCGTTCGCGATGTCCCGCACGTATGGCGGCCAGACGAACGGCTGTGGCACCAGAGCCATATTGACACCGATACCAATCAAGGCAAGCGCGATGATATCGTGTAGCGGGTGCTCTTTTAACCCCGTCCAAATTCGTGCTAACATTTTTCCTCACCTCTTTTCCGATTAGATTAATAATCCGACGCTATGCCTGTGTCAGTGCGTCAGCCTCGGCTTGAGTGATGTAGCCCACGGACACGAAGAGCGGCAAGTCGGCCGCCGTGTATAGTCCCATCGCGTAGTACGTCTTGATTGCATCAGCCATGTTATTCTGCCCCCTTAGTGGTTTCAGCCGCCGTGATAGTTGCTAACTGCTTCATGATAGCGGCGTTAGCGGCCGCGTTCTGCGCCGTCTGCTTGAGCAGGGTGGCGTTGATTTGGTCTTGTGCGCTTGGCTGCGGCGCCACCGGTTCTGGTTCAGCCGGTGCCACATAGTCAGCATCGACCGTCACCGTGCCGCCAGCCAGTTTGCTGTGGCCAATCACGATTTTGGCCGATTCTTCGTCTGCTAGGTCGTAGATGGTGAAGCCGTCCGCTGTGGTATCGCCAGCCTTACGCTGGGTTGGGTTTGCCCAGCCGTGGGCGATGATCTCGCCGGACTGGTCAATCTTGAGCTTAATAAGCATGTGTGTACCTCCTGTTTATTCAGGCATGTCGTCGTTAGTGGCATAAGCGCCGCCGATTGTTAGGTAGCCACCAGAGTCGATTGCTGCTGGTGTGTGCAGTCCCTGGCTGTCGATTGTCGCGATGCCCAGAGATGTCTGGACATAGGCTTTACCGTCTTCCGGTTTGAAGCCATCGTTAATCTGGCCAATCACTTCTTTGGCCGCAAAGGACCTCGCCACGGAGAAAAGACCGTTGATCGTGACGAGTGAGCCGTGCCGCGAGAAGTTGACAAACCCGTTGTTGAAGATTGAGCCGTTGGTGACCCCTTTGGACCACAGCAGTTTGCTTGTGGCTGCCAGACTGTTGGTCGCGTTGACTGCTGCGGCGACCGAGTCGAAGTTAGCGCCAATCGCGGTGCCACCGTTTGCCATGCCGTTTTCAATTTTGATTAGTTCTAAATCTGCCATCTATATCATCCTTTCCGCTACGCGTCAGCGACGAAGCGTAGTGTCTTGTACCCGGCGGTCAACGTCCAGCTGCTGCCATTAGCCATTGCTTTCAGTGTGCCAGTTGCCACCACATCCTTGTACGTGACGGGCAGCGCTACTTGAGCGGTGTTGTTGTCAGTCCACGTGACATCGATTGCTGACACGTCCTGCGGCTCACTGCCGCCCAGTCCATACGGGCCGGTGCCTAGGCCGTCTGGCTCAGTGCCCAGCGCATACTCATAGTATGAGACGCTGATTGGCACCTGACGGCCAAGGTTAACAGGAATCGTTGCGGTAGTACTCGTGTTGGCCACGTATGGTGCGATGGCGGCCTCAATAGCGCGGATATGCTCACCCACGGTGTCGTAGTCCTTACTGTAGATGTCACTGTGCCTGGCATCGAATACCTCAGGGCCGTAGCCTTCGCCAGTCTTCGCAGCCTTGTCGGTCATGTCCTTCAGCGTGGCTGTGACATTGGCCTCGGTTGTGGTTTGGCGTTGCTCGACATCGCTAGTCCGCTTTTCGGTATCATCCTGTCGCTTTTGTACTGTCTTGAAATCAGCAGCAAGCGCATTGAATTTGACACTAATCCAGTCAACGAAAAGGCCAAGCGCTTCACGTACATCCACGCCCCATTGTTTGGTGCGTATCCAGCCGCTTAGCGTATTGGCCTTAGGGTCCTCATCGCCTGTGTCAATGTCCTTTTTGATCTCATTTTGATTCGGAATGTGGGTCGGATCACGGTATTGGCTAAGTCCGTCCTCACCATCCGGAGTTGTATCGAAAAAATCTTTGTCTGCCATTTACTCACCTCATTTCGATAAAAACGCTGACTTGAACTTTGCACTTGGCTCGGTACTCATATCTACGTTTCCAGTGATGCCAGCGATTGTTCCTTTGCTGGTGTATTGCCATAGGTCTTGCCCCAGTGGTGGCCGATGGCTTACCTGGACCGTACCATCATCAGTACCGTATGCCGGTACCCATAGGGCGCCTGCACGAGCTGTGTTCAAGTTCCAATCAGCCTGGGTATATTGACCAACATAGATCACAATGCGACTATCTGGGACGCCTAGCTTATTTAACTGGTCCATGTATGCGGCGACACCGCTTCGCATGTCACTCATCGTCTCAGCCTCAACATCGATTGCGTAGAAGCGTGGTTGTCTGCCCTTGATGGCAGTTTGCTGCGTTCGGTTGAAGAAGTCGGTTGCCTCAGTGGCTGCATCTGCAGTCGAGACCGCCCTGAAGAAGGCATACACCGCATAGTTGATGCCCAGGTTGTTAATATCTGTCAAATAGGTGACATGTTTAGGATCTTCAAAGCTAGAACCGTCCTGCACTCTGACAATAGCTAGGGCCAACTTAGCCTTCTGAACAGCGACCCAATCAATATCCTTCTGGTAGTAGCTCACATCGATAATGGAACCCTCGTAATAACCTGAGTTGCCCTCAAGCTCATTAATTCTCCTGACCAGGTCATCAATTTGGGACTGCTGCTCTGGCAATTTGTCCTTGATTGCGTTCAAGGTGGACAACTGCGATTTCATATCCGCTAGTGATTGACTGGTCAGGGCGCGCTGCTCTTTGACAAAGGTCATGGCGGCCTGGTAATCCAGCTGAAACTGCGAAAGAGTTTGATTTTGGGTCCCAATTTGAAGCGTCATTGTATGCGGCCGAACTACGTTGAGCTTCTGGTCGGTGACTTGAAGCCTTTCGGTCGCATTCAAATAGGGGTCGATAATTGGATAGGTGTTGCCGAGTTTAAACGATTGATAAGCCGGGTCTAGGGCGGAGATGTCCATTACGGACACCGTCCAGGACAACAAGCCAATACGCTGCTGGTTTAAGTACTCTTGGCCCTTGGCCTTCAGGATTAAAGGCTGATTCACGTCCTGCCACTCCACAGGCTTTTGAATGATGCCGAAGCGGTCGACTAATGCCTTGTCCTCAAGATATCGAACTCCACCGTTGACCCCTTCAATCGTTGTCTTGGGCTGAGCTGCATCGGCTGATGTGTCGACAGACGCTGTCGACTGCTCAATAACTGAGCCAATTGGCACTAACCGAGTAATTAACTCGGTGACATCAAAGTCGCGTTTGGCCGATTTGAGATTTTTACCAAGCATGATTGGTGTATCAACGTCCTCACCATACTGCGCTAGATACTCAATGACCAATTGGCCAGAAGCTTCTCGATGCCAGACCACGTACCCGCCAAGACGGTCAACCAGCTTATCTTTGATGGTGTCAAAGGTGTCAGCCGCATCGTCGGTATAGCGATAGACGTTATCTGTGGAATTCGCCACTGTGACGCGGCCAACCTTAAACTGCTTGTATGGCTCAACCTGACTGTTATGGTAGTTGATCAACGTCGTAAAGAATTGAGCGATGCTGGTGTTTTGTACCTTTCGATATGTCTGTGAGCTATCGTGCAAAAACGCCAAGCAGTCTTCACATTCGATGGTCTGAGTGTGGGTACTACTGAACTCACCGGAAACCTTAGCGACGCGGCCGTCAAATACCGTCTCACCGGAAACGGTATCGAAAACCTTGACCAGTGAGGTAATAGGCACAATTTGACGATAAAGCGTGTTCTGCAATGGCACCTTGAACTCAGCAGTGCTAACTGCGTTGAATGGCAAATCAATATCTCCGGAAATTACTTTATTACCAAACGGGCGGGGTTCATGGAGAACCTCACCCGTTTTATCTGCCTCTCCTTTGTAGACTACGACTCGATACATTACAACATCACCTCCGTCTTGAGGACAAAGCGAACCGTGGCCGATCCTGTGATGGTCAACTCGTTCATACCTCGTGCCAAGCTAAAGAGATAATCAGTTTCTTTGTTAGGCGTAAAGATAAACTTCTGAGCGTCCGAGTTGGTAATAGTGATATTTCCGCTAGTAATGATCTGTGGCACAATCTGGGTCTCACCGATATTCATCAGTTTGACTTTCAAACTGTCGTTGACCTGAAAAGTGAATGGCTGCAGGAAATCATTGAAGAAATCAAACGTGTCCCAATTATCTGGTGGATAACGACTATCGGTGTTGTCCTTGATGGCGTACGGGTGCAACGTGAAGACAGCGACGATTGTTAGCGAACGAGCCTGCGAGTTATCTGTCACCCTCACGGAAGCACATTTGCCAACCCAGTAAACACCAGCGTCATGCGTATCATAGAGCTTTGTTTCAAAGCCAGACATAAGCTGCTGCTTGGCCTTGTCTTCTAGCGCCTTTCGGGCCGGATAGTCCATATTCCCAGCCCAAAAAGTAAAGGTGTGGGTACGCATGTCATAGAATCGTTCTCCTGTGATGTTCGAAAAATCCAAAACACCATCCATATAATCTAGACTCTCAGTAATCACTTTTTCAGTCGGGGTAGGTGCATCCCGGTCGGTGAGATAAAGACCGATGCTCTTGCTATTGAAGGCGCCCACTTCGATGTACTCGTTAATTTCCACTGCCAAAGCTATACCGCCCTTTCTTTCCTGTGAGTTGGCCAAGTGACTGGTCATATCCAGCGGTGGTGGCCCCAATCAAGGTGCCATCATCGAGCACAATTTGTTTCCCGCCTTTTAGTTCACTGAGCATGGCATTTAGTACATTGAGCACGCTATTACTTGTGCCAATTTCGACACTCGCGGAACCCGAAAACATATTCATGGCACCAGACGCATTGACGCTCTGACGAACGCCATTCATCATGGCCACCGCAGAGCGGCGGGCCTCGACGGAGTACTGATCAATCCCTGCAGCGACACCGAGGGGCAGCCATTTCCCGACTTGGTACTTAAACACGCGGGAAGGCGAATGACTGTCTGCGGCTTTGTTTGCAGCCGTCTTGGCATCTTTGATAACCTGAGCTGCTGCGTTGGAGACGACTTTCGACTTCGAGGTAATACCTGCAGCTAGGCCGCTACCAACGTAGCCGCCAGCATCATAGAAGGAGCTGTATTGGTTGTGAGCCCCCTTCGCCCCGCTTTTGCCGAGTGATGATCCCGCGCTATGAGCAGCATCCTTCTTTTCCTTGAGGCCCTTGTTAAAACTATCGCCGCCTTTTTTACCAGACCCCTTCAACTTGTCTTTGCCAGTGTCGGCGCCCTTAGTCGACTGGTCAGCGATATATTTACCAGCATCTTCCACTTTGCCAGCCTTCATAGCGGCAATGAACTGATTGCGACCCTTCTCACCACCCTTGAACATACTGTTCGGTAGTGATCCTAGGCTACCAATCATCTTGTCATTGACCATCTTGCCAGCGGTTGCATAGTCACCCATTGAAATTGCGTGTACCAGTCCTGCGGCACCATCAACGCCCGCGCTCTTCATATACTGTGCCATCACTAGCAGACGGTTTTGGATAGTGCCCGCATGCTGATTGACAAAGCCCAGCATTGTAGTCAGTTGAGCATTCGTTGAAATGTTCATCTGAGTGAGGGTTTGACTGAAGGTCTGCTTGGTTAGCTGACCACTCTGTTGATAGGCCTGCAGCTTTTGCATGTTGTTATTGAAGATTTCTTGCAACTGCTGCGTGTTAGCCGTCTTGAGGTCTGCAATCTGCTTTGCGTAATATTGCTGCTCGGTGGCGGTCTTAGCTGCACGCTGCTGAGCTTCCAACTGCGTGATTTGAGCGTTGTTCGCGGTCACCGCCTGCTGACGAATTTGGTTCTGCTGATTGAGAATTGTGACCATTTGCTGGGTATCCTGCGTGGTCCAATTCTTCTTGTTCTGCATCTCCAAGGTAAAGGCCTGAAGTTGCATGTCTGACTGCTTGAGCAGTGCCTGCCTGATGGCATCGTTTTGAGCCTCCAGAGCCGTGCGCTGTTCCTTAGTCAGGGCCTCACCTTCAGCAGTCTTGCCTGTTGTCAGCATCTGCGTGTTCTGGCTCATGATGTCTTGCATCTGCTGGTTGCCTTTGGTCTGGTCTTGCAGCATTAATTGCGCTGCTTGATTTTGCAACTGTCGACGCCGTTCACCACTAGCCTTATCTGCTGCCTCGAGCTTAGCATGTGCTTGCTTTTGAATTTCCACTTGGTTGGCAGAGTACCCAGACATGATGCCCTTCGCCGCCGTGGCATAGGCTTCCATCTTTGTGCCGGCGAAGGCCTGAAGCGCGGCCTCAGAAACCTTGTCGAAGCTCTTTTCGACTGACTTATTGCTTGATGTAATTTGCGCCGAGTAGCCTTTCCAGTTCTTAGCCAGCTTGGCCGACTTGGCGTTCACCTCATCAGTCTTCTTACCAAGCTCCGAGAAGCTAGTCACTACGGCACCGGTTGCGGAGTTGCTAGTAAAGTTACTCCAATTTTCCTTGATGTCATTGATGCCATCGCCGACCCCGCTAAGAGCGGCCTTAGCGTCCTTGGCAGCTCCCTTAAAGTCGCCACCAAAGAACTTACCAATCGCGCTGCCGCCCTTAGAAATCAGGGTAATCAAGGACTTAATCACGATAATGACATCGGCAACGCCCATGACAATATAGCGGATTGCATCTACGACGCCGCCGATTGCGACTGTTACAGCAGCTAGTGTGACCACGAAAGCCCCGCCAAGTACCTTGGTAACGACGTCAATTGCCGGCTTCAAGTCGTTAAAGGCACCATAAAGCGGTTTGAACATGTCCTTTAATGAGCTGAGCGACTTACCAATCCCTGAGAATACCGACTTGGTGAACCCCTGAATATTCATGAAGTTCTTTTTCCAAGCCACGACTAGGCCGACGACTGCAGCAACAACCGCCGCGATCGCGAGGCCAACTGGTCCAAGCAACGTCGTGATAGAGCCAAGGGCAGCCCCAACGCCGGACGCCATAGAACTAAAGACGCCGGACAATGAGGCAATCGGGTGTGTCACTGCAGAAGTAAGGACACCTGGAATGGCCTTGAAGGCGCTGATTGTTTTGGCGCCAAATGAGCCTATACTACGTTGAACCATTCCTAGACTGCTGACTGCGTTCCTACTTTCGGGAATAAACGCCATGATAGATGTGCGCCACGAACCCATCAGGTCGGAATGTAGCCCACCAGCACTTTGCAAGGCACTGGCGGCGGACTTGATTGAACCAAATTTGGTCACAAGCTGACTAGCAACAGTACCAAAGGTCTTGATGCTGCCGCTTGCCTTGGTCCATGCCGAAGTTAGGACTGGGGCAACCGCATTGTTTGCCTTCTTGATTAGCTCAATAGCGGTGCCCGCTTTTTTGAGACCCCCAGTTACAATGGAAAGCACCGGGCCGACTGTTTTGAGACCCCCAGTTACAATGGAAAGCACCGGGCCGACTGTTTTGAAGGCCAACCAAGCCTTCAGTAGCTTGGGTAACTGCGTGATCAGGTAGGCAACCTTATCTGAATTATCACGAATGAAGTTAGATACATTGGTGACAACGCCGACAACGTTCTGCATTGCCCCTCTGAAGTTATCAATTGGGGCTGTATTGCCCGCAGTCGCATAGAGGTCATTGTATGAAACTTTGATGGCCTCAATTGCCTCTTTAACAGGCGGAGCCATCTCGCTGAACGCGGTCTTGAGAATTTCAAGGTAGGGCCGAATTTTGCCAACCGAGTTACTGATATACCCAGCAATCGCCTTAAATGTGTTGGCAATCAGATTGCCCAAGTCACTGATGTGCTGCGCAATCGAACCGCCAGTGAGTTCTTGAGAAGCGTTGTTGAGTGACTCAATAACGACTTCCATACCTTTTTTGGTACGGTTGCCCAGGTTGACGAAGGCAGTACCAATACCACCGGTAGCAGTTTTAGCCATCTCGGCAAAGCCACCGGCACCAGCATTGAGCTGAATGAACCGGTCATTAAGCTGCGCCATCGTAATGTCGCCCTTCTTGATTTTGTCATAAAGCTCTTGGGTGTTACCTGAGACAATGCCAAATGACTTGGCCACTTTACCCAGTGCATAAGGCATGGTTTCCTGCAAAGAACGCCAGGACATCATATCGACCTTACCGGATGACAGCATCTGTACATATTGGGTCAGCCCCCGAGAGGCATCACCAGCGGCGGCCCCACTGGCCAAAAACGCATTGTTCAAGGCCAACGATGAGTCCGTTGCCTTGGCGATGTTGTTCTTAACAACAGGGAAGAACCGTTGTGTGGTTGAGACCATATCGTCCAGCGCCGTAGGTAAGCCATCGATGCCATCACTGAGCTTGTTGACGGCTGCGGTGCTGTCCTTGGTTGCCACGCCCATGTTCTTCATAATCTTCGGAAAATTATTCAGAGTATCAAACCGCGATACCGCACCGCCGATTGAAGACTTTAGCAAATCAACGCTTGCCGAAACCGCCTTGAAGACGCCAGCACCCTTCAAAATACTACCGAAACCAGCTGATATCTTTTTTGGGGTCTGCGAGAGGTCTGTCATATCGCCTTTTAGCCGTCTAACAAAACTGGACAGGCCCGCGTCTTTGACACCGAATCTAGCGTCAACGCTCATGCTTTCAGACATATTTACCCTCCTTTCTCAATTTGTTGTATGGCTTCCCGTCGAGCACGTTCAGCACGCCTGGATAGCTCAAGGTACTGGTTGACTTCGGCTTCCGCCTCGCCGGTAATTTGCCTGCGCTCTTTGTCCAGATCGATAATGCGATTTAAAGAGTCAATAACCCAATGGCCATCTTTGTCATAGGCATTCGCCTGACGCGCGACAAAGGGCGTTTCAAAGGCAATCTGCTTTTGGTCGTTTTGCCTCAACAAATGAGCCTTGACCCGCTGGCCATACTCTTCAAGTGTCATGTTTTCGATCTCGGCCTTGGAGAGTGCAGGGTAGTATTCCCACATAGTGGTGTAGAGGTCTTCTAATCGGAAACTTCCACTTCGTCCAGCTTGCTCAGGTGTTGCTTGAGTGCTGGAACGATTTTTGCTGCCATAACTTTGGTAAGTGGAGAAGTCTCGAAAAAAGTCTCCACCTTATCGAAAAGCTCGGGTGTGTTATCTTCGGCCAAGGCTGCTTCGATTTCTTCTGGCTTCACGTTGTCCTTCTTCAGCAGAATTTTGAGCGTGTTTAGCAAAGTGAATGGGTCACCAGTAAGTAGTCCCGACAGAATGTCGGTCATCTTATCAAGATTGTTTTCCAAATTATTGGGAATCAAACCAAGGCCCTTCAGACTACCGATGGTTAGTGCCAATTCATATTCTTCACCGTTCAATGTGATTGTTGTGCTCATTGCTTTTTCCTCCAATGGTTAATCGTCTCAGCTCGGCTTTCGCCTACTCGTCTCTGTTACTTGTCTAGGCTATTTGCCGGAAGCGGGAGTGGTGTCGGATTCACTCCCTGCAGGAGCTTCATTCTCTTCACCACCCGTTTCCGGCACTACTTTGGGGCCGCCGTACCGTCTTCCTTGGGCGCGTTGCTGTCTGGAGCCTTGTAGTCAGGCAGCGGGGCCTCTTCCTCAGCACCAGGAGTGGTGTCACGGAAGAAGTTGTTGACAGTCGCAGCATCGATCTTGGAGACCGTCGCATTTCCCTTAACCAGCTGGCCGTTAATGGTCAAAGTGGTTTTGATGGTGGCATTGCTACCGACTTCAGCTGGTGTTTCCCAGTCCGATAGGTACCCGGAACCATACTGTGAGGCGTACTTGCCGGTAGGCTTCTCATCCGTTCCTAATACGGGCTTTGTGAAGTCAATCTCCCATACCTCCACTTCAAGCTGATTCTTGACAGCGTAATGCAGCATATCATTTGTCAACGTATCACTGGCCAACGCCTCAATATCGATTGAGGTCTCCAGTTCACCCGCAGATGCCGCAGAGCCGTCTTTTGTGGCGGTAGTATCTGTTTTACTCGACTCCTTGATGGTGTGGGTGGTCTGCAGAGCCAGCCGTGTTGCATAAAGCTTGCTCCGGTCCTGAACCAACCGGAACATCAGTACACGATCTTTACCTTTGATTGGTGTTTCCAAATTGCTCACTCCTTTTAGTAATATTCGATATCAACTGATAGGATGCCGTGCCACAGCGGAATGCCATCTGGCTTGTCGCCGACAATATTTGTACTGCTGGACATCACCCTATACTGAAAGTTAGGTGTCCGCCGATACATCGAAGTCACTCGTAAGAGCCGTTCGAGTATCTCTGCCACCTCTGTACGCCGATTGTATTCGGCGTACACATGGACCAAAATGTTAGTCCGACCAAGTACACGGTCCTTGGTGTATTGGTCTGAGTTAACCTGCTCGCCTATAAAAACAAAGGGGTACCCCTGGCTTTCATCTGGCAAATAGTCAAATGTGGCATACCCACAGCGCTGTGACAGGTCTTTTATTGTCTGAAAAATCTCCTCATATGGGTTTTTCATCACCGCACCAGCCTTTCCATGTCATTTATGAACGCCACCTTCTCAATAAGAAAAGGAATACCAAGGAAGCGTCGCCCAACAAACCAGCGCGTGCCGTACTCAACGTAGGCGGCGTAATCCGTGCGGAAAGACACCAACGATGCAAGCCCATCAGAAGAGATGATAACTAACATAGAACGCTTCAAGTTGCCCGTATCAACTGGCACCAAGACGGATGCCTCTTGGGCAAGGCGTGCAGTATGTTGCTTAACAACGTTTTTGGCATCCTGCAGTGTCGCGACGCGGTCAAGTTTGGCCATAAGGGCATCAAGTCCATCAAAGCCCACCTCATATCCGGCCATGATATTCAACTCCATAGAGAGTGGTTCGCTGGCGCAGCTGCGTCACTGCAGTGATTTGCAGATTGACACCACTATCTAGCTGCACATAACCCGACTGCACTGGTACCGAAACTGGTAATCGCACAACAAAGGGCCTCTGTTTGGCATCGCCGAAAATGGTCAATGCCTCATCAGGCCCTAATTGTGTGATATTTGCGTTAAAGGTAGGGTCTTCAATAACTGGCTGTGGGTATATGAAAGTGACTCTGCGATCATAATTCACGCAAACCACACTCCCGCCCCATGAGCCGCACCGTTACCGTTATCTTCACGATAGCTCGCGATTTCGCCAGCGTACTCATCAAAGTCAGAGTCCGGGAAGCTCAGGGCCTCTCCGGCCTCATGGTAAGCTGTCATTCCCTCATTGCCAAGCCGCCTGAACCGTTTGAGCGTCACCTCTTGAAGAACGTCGTCAAACTCCTCCGGTACCTTGTCCTCATGGAGAAGACGGGCTAGACGTTTGGCGGTTAGCTTGCGAATAATACCAAGCTTGTCCTCTGTCTTCGCCTTGCCATCAATTAGACTCATGAGATCACTTAAGGATTCTTGTTCTTTAGCAATGCCCTCATCGTCAGCCATTACAACTCACCCCGCTATTCCGTAGGCACAAGAGCCAGCAAGTCAGCCTTTACCGTCTTGCCGGTAAAGTCAATGCTATGCGCCGTCAGCCAGGCCTTAATCTCATCGACTGTCTGCGCGTCTGTTGGTTTCATAGAACCATTAGGGTTGAAGCCTGAGCTACTGGAACCGCCTCCAGCGTCAGGCGCTACGCTTTTGGGGACAGGTGGGCAAAGGCTTCATCCTTTACGATCATGAAGGCAACATCCATTGTGGCGCGCAGTGCGAACAGGTCCTGTTCAAACAAGTTGACAGGTTTGCCGTCGGCCGCAACGATGGTGGACAACTGTGCATCTTCGGAAATCTTGTACTGGATATTCCCAGGAATGCCATAGAAGGCATAGTCGAAGTCACCAGCGAACAGTTCGCCCTTCTTCATGCTGTCAGACTTTAAATTGACGAACGGAATACCGTCAATGTTGCTGCCAGAACGATCATAAAGGCGTTCAGTGGTGCCATTTTCGACCTTCGTCGCATTCCGCAACAGCGTGTTGTTTTGGGCCTTGTTCACCCAAGCATTGGCTTCGATATCGTGGTCAATCAGCACGTCTTCAACCTTGAGTAAACTGTTAAAGCTGATGTCATCGACCACTTCGTTACCCGCTGCAGTGGCACTCTGCGCTAAGCTGAATTTGTATGGGTTATCAACGTTTAAAATACCTGCCTCATCAAATTTGCGGTAAAAGGCTTCAGCAATTTTCGGCTGCATTTCTGTGAAGAACGCACTCTGCTTGTAGTTCAAGTATTCACGGGAAGCCAACAAAATAACTGCCAACTTGTGGGCCTGCATCGTAACGGGAACATATTCAGCCTTGCTGGTCTGAATTCGATTACCTTCATCGACCCAGTACGCGCCAGGACCCTTAGCAAAGACCTCAAAGCTCTTGCTCAGGTCGTCCATTTGTTCGAACCTGGCCAACTGCATTAACTTTGAGTTCTCGACTACATCCTTGAGAATTAAAGCTTGGAACTTTGCCGGGACGGTGCCGTCTGGTGCCTCCCGCATCATTGTGTTATCGGGGTTAAATGTTTCTCGTTTTAAAGCCATGGTAATTCCTCCTAATTTTTAATAATTCGAGCATCAGCTGCTACTTTTGCTAGGTTAAAACTGTCGTCTGTACTCAGGACATTCACGCTAGACGGCGGCGTAGTTTGCCGCGCACTGGCTTTTAGCTGGGCAGCTACCGAGTTATCCCAAGCCTGCTTAATGTCGCTCACAGCCTGCGAGATGGCTTCATTATCGCCAATCTTGGCAAGCGGCTTAGCAAATACGGTGGGCAGACCCTTTTCAGTTAGGTCGGCGGTCACATCATTCAGAAGCTGGGCTTCGGCCAGGGCTTCCTCCTGCTGTTTGACCTTCTGCTCACGAGCATCAAGGTCGGCTTCGTGTTGCTGCTCTTTCGTCATCTTGGCGTAAGAGGCACCCTGTTCATTAGCCTTCTTGACCTCATCAGCGAGCTTGCCTTGCCACTTTTTGTCATTGTTCTTAAGGGCCTTGTCTACCGCTTTGCCAATGGCGGCATCGAGTTCCGACTGAGTACCCGGCAAAACAGGGGTAGTTTTTCCCTCTTGCTTTGTATCTTCAGTCTCAACTTGGGTTTCCTGGTTTTCTACTTCAGTATCCATGTTGGTTCCTCCTATCCCAGTCAGTACCTCTCAATCGCCGCCTTTGGGGTAAACAAAAAGCACCCCGAGCCGTCGCTCAGTGTGCTTATGTTCATCTTATTCAGTTTTGCTGGAGATCCCAGCCAGTATATTTGATTTTGTCGGCCGAGTTTAGCGCCACCCCTGCGCTTACTTCAATCATTTGCTTCAGTTATGGCTTAATTTCATTACCTGATATTCCGCAATATGTTTGATGAAAGCGGCCTCATCGCTCTTCGAGTCCTCTAGCGATTTAATGCCGCGCCTATCGAGTGAGTTATCCCAGTCCTTGTCTTCAAATGCTGGCACTATGCTACAGCGGCAGTTCGGATGAATAGGCGGTGCAGATACACCTGGCTCCATATCCTTAAGTTCGACTAGTTTGCCGTTGAGCGGCAGGCAGATGCTACATGCTGACGCCTCGGCAATCAGTCTGCCCTGCGTGAAACCGGACCGTTCGAATGACCGCTTTTGAACGCTGGTCTGAACGTTGGCTGTCTCGGTTATGAGCAACCTACGCGCTTCCCAAGTTGCCGTATCAAATTTGCTGGCAACTTGAGGGGCAAACTGTGCCGGATGTCGTCCGGAGATGATAGCTGCCCGAATGACACGGTCGAGCTCTCCCTGCAAATCAGCGCTAGAGTTGTACCAGCGATCCATGAACGTAGCATTCTGATGATTAGCAGTGATGAGTGCATCAACTTCAGCCTGAGCCCAGACCACTGATGGGCCAAGAATACCCGCTTGCCTTGTGAACTCATCGATTGCCACCTTTGAGAGCATGTTTTTGCTGACTTTGATGTTCTTATCTCCGAGTTTGGAGAGTTCTAAGTCAATTTCCCGCAAGAGCAACTCATATCGGTTGACTCGCATCTTCAAGTTGTATGTCTTGAGTTCACTATTTGCCTGATCGCTAAAGTCGCGATTTTTGACGTATTCAGCAGCTTTGTCGGCAAAATCCTGCACGTCCATCTTTGACGCGAGCTTATAGGCATCGGTAATCGACAAACCCATAGCTCCGGCGTAGTTACCCCAAAACGCAGAAATTAGCTTCTGTATTTCACGGCGTGCGACATTAAGTTGGCCTTTGATTGTATCTAGGGCTTTATCTTGCTGTTTGGCTAGGTCAGCTTGACGTGCTCGTTCACGGCGGGTCCAATAATCAAGCTGTCTGCTCATTGTTGTTCACCTTGTGTCTGCTGGCCTGATTGCTTGAATGCCCGGGCTTTCTCTTCGTCAGACATGAAGCCCTGCTGACGCTTGCCGCCTGCAGCCTTGTCCAGTGCTTTAATCTCGGCATCGGGATTAGGAATAATCGATGGGAATAAGCCCATCAGTGTTTTCTCAGAGATTTCGCCTTGTGCAGCTGTATATGCTTGCAAGTCAGACGTAATGGCTTTCGGCAAATTGTAGCTGAAATTAATGCTGATGCCGGTTGTATCGACTTTTGAAAGTTCTTTAATGCCAGCGCGCAAGCTCATGATGAGTTTATAGCGCCGAAGTAACCCGTGCTTGAACATCTTGGCTTTAACACCACATACCTGGTCCAAACCTAGCAGCTTGTACTTCATTGACTCGCCAGACTGGGTGCCGCTGAAATTTGTGTCGTTAAGATCAGGCACGTTGGACATGGTGTGGATATCGTCAACTAGCCGCTTGAGGTGTGCCTCTGTGCCAGTAACGTCATACTGCTTGTAAATGTACTGGGCTGTTGTTGGATACCTGCTGCCATCTGGCCCAACTGCATCTGTAGTAGCCAGAATGTTAGCCTTTTTTAAAGCGACCAAGTCCTCCGCAGTCCAGCCGGCCTTGGTCCAGTCACCGTTGAGCCATAGCATTGCGTCGTTCAAATCAGTCATATAGTTGGCTAGGTCTGACTGGGCAGCATCGTAAGCATCAATAAGTGGAATAACATCCTCATAATCACCTGAACGGAACCTGTTATTGCTAAACTCTACAATCGGCACGCCACCAAACCTGTGAGGTTCCGTGACTGCCTGCTCTGCTTTGAGTGTGATAGAACCAAGTGGGGTCACTGGGAAGGTGTAAACTGCATCGGCCGTATACACAATTGGCTGCACTGTTTCCTGCCCGTCTGTCGCAAAGCCAAGTCGTGGATACCGTACCGCCATGATTGGCTTTCGTTCAATGGTTGTGTCGTAGATTACAAAGGTCTCAAAGACGTTAGACAATGCAAAACGGTCCTGGTCTTCCTCATCGCGCCATAAAAGCTCATATGCCCGTCCATATTTGGACAGGTCCAAAGCCAAGTCACTATTCTCGGAGTCGGCGTCGTTGACGTCGTTCACATCAGCAATCATCTTGTCAATGTTCTGGTCGTCTTTATCGGCCACTTGAATAGAGTTACCGGTCATATAGCCAACCATGAATTGGCTGATTACTTTCCCGAAGTTGTTAGCAATGCGATAGTCGGCTCGCTCATCATCTTTACGGTTCGGACGTTTCATAATCGTCGTGTTTTTGGCCTTGTAATACTGATCGAGAATTTGCAGACGCGGCACTTGATTTTGGAAGTGGTGCCGAATCATGATCGATAAGACCTCCGGGTGAGCCAACAAGGCGTCCGCACTTTCATAGCGATAATTGATATTTGAGTCCACTGAAAACCAACTCATATAACTTGTATTGGTTGGGGTATCAAGCCCCTTCTCAAAGTTGTTTATTGATGCCAATTAATTCATCTCCTAAGGCCTAGCTGTTGTAATGCAGCCAGACGAGCACTGGGACTAGGGTTCTGTTTCTTTTGCCTTTGCATCTGAGTGTCAGAGTAGATGGCGTAGCGAATAGCGTCTTGATCATCGTCCATCTCTTTATTTGGCACACCCGACTTCTCGTTCCAAACGTATGAGTATACCTCCTGACGAAAACGGGGCGCTTCATCGTAAACAATGAAGAAGCGTCCCTGTTTCATCGCCTTAGCCACTGCTTCAATGCCGGGCATGACCGACTTATTCGCATTCATCGCATTGAAGCCTTCCTGCTGAAATCTAGCCACATGCTCGGGCCGTGCCGAGTCACAGTAGAAAGGTATCTGTCCAAACTCACCGGTTATCCGATGCGCGATGGCTACCCAGTCGTTAATATCGTAGTGCTGATGCGCATATTCACGAATGACATAGTAAGTATCTCGGCCAGTATGAAGGCTTTCCTTGACGCCAACAACGACAATTGAGCCCCAGTGTTCCCAGCCCCAGTCAACACCGGCAACAACCCGGTCGAAGTGGAGTCTATCCGCGTCTTTCAGGCTGATGCTCATCAGTGTACGGTCAAAGTCTGGATAGACCATGCCCTCTCCGGCGACCCATAATCCCCTAATAGCGCGGTCATATAGCATACCGGAGGGCGTGTCGTGCTTGAGGTTTTCCTTGTACTCTGGATCTAAAAAGGTGTTGTCATCAAGTTCAAAGTGAAACTGAAGGATATTAGGACCATCGACTGTACCCGCCTTTTTGATGTAGTCACGGTTGAGCCAGTGCTCAGGGTTATCTGGGTTAGTGTCACAAATGATGTGGGCACCTCTCTCTGAACAACGCTGTACAATTTCAGCGAACACCTGACGCACACCAAGTGAGGCCTCATTGATATAAGCACCGTAGGATGTAATCCCACGAATAGCCCCAAGCCCAGCAATCGAGCCAGTGTAAGCCATGACAACCTTCACTCCGAACAGCTTAAAGTTACCCCAGCGGTCGAATTTGAAGTTGATAGAATAACGGTTGCGCAGCTCTGATAGTACGTTAGCCTCGATGGTCTTACTACTAACACCAGCGAGAATGTACTTGGGCTCAACGATGTGGTCTTCATCAGCTATCTTCCGCACGCGTTTTAATGCCATCAGGAATAGGTCATTGTCCAGCACCGTTTTCCCGGTCCGAACTGCCCCGTGGTTGATCAGGATATGCCAATCACGACTTGTCACTGTCCGCAGCACCTGAATCTGTTTCGGGGTGTACAGCTGGTTTAGTCCCATCAATCGCACCTCCTAACAGATCAAGGTAACGTGAAATTGCATCCTCTACGGTGTCTCCGTTTTCTAGCCACTGCTTTGCCTTGGCCTCCGAAATGTCGGCCTCCGCCTTCGACTTTCTTGCATCGGCTTTCAGCTTGGCAATTTGTGCCTTGAGCAGTTGGTCGTTTTCTGGGTAGCGCTTGAGTAACTCTTTGCCTGCTGCCAGCCTGTCCTTAATTGTTGGCGGGTTATCCACCTGCTTTGGGCCATTGATGCCGTCAACAACAACGGTTTCGCGTGCAGTGCCCCGAATGACCTTCGTGTAGTATTCGAGCACCTCTTTGGCGCTGGCAATGGTGTTGCTTGCCATTTCTGCCATGCGGTCCTCGATGGCCTCTTTCAGGACAGGTTTAGACAGGTTTTCGGTTCCCATCTGTTTGGCGGTGTTGATGCTGTAACCGGCCTCGATGGCGGCCTCTTTGGCGTTGCCTGTCTCAACATACTTGTCGACAAACTTGCGCTGTTTGGCCGTTAGTTTTCGTTTTGCCATTACATATCACCACACCTCCGGGGTTTAGTTTGCTTTTGTTACACCATCATCGAGTTCAGCATTTTCTTCTTGAGCTCCTGCATGGCCCGAAGTTCCGCTTCTGCTTCATCAGCCTTGTCGTCAACGGCCAGCACCATCTCCACGATGGCGTCCTGCGTGTCATAGTTGTGCAGGTCAATGGGGAAGCTGGCCAGCTCATGCTCCTGAACGTTGAGGCCCGTCGCATATATCCGCATAAACTCTGCGGCGTTCATCTGCATCACGATGTTGAAGTAACGCGGGTTGATGCCTGCCTGCGGGATAATCACTGCGTCTTTAGCTGGCACGGTTCCGGGCTTTTCGAGATACCCGACTTGCCCTCTGGTCGCGGAGATTTGGAATGTGCTGGCGCCGTGCGGATAGATGTGTCCCGCCTTGGCACGCCCAAACTCAGCTACATCGCCAAGTCTGACGCGTTCGTGTGAATTGAAGTCAATCATAGTAGCGTCAGTTGCTCCTCTCTGTGTTGCTTAGCACGCTTGCCAAAGAACTTCACAAACCTGTCTAGCTCGGCTTGTGCCTCTGGCGTGCGTGCCTTGAGCTGGCTAAACTGGGTCGCGAGCTCCTGCTCGTTGTGTGCAACCTGCGCATCTATATCGCTCATGTCATTCATGATCTCGGTTAGCGTCGGCACCGGTTCAGGCACGAAGGTATCGACATACCGTGGGATATTGAGGTTGAACTCGTTCTCACGCATCTCCTCAAACGTGGCCACGTGGGCGTACCTGTCTACGTCTTCGCGTGCTTGATAGGTTTCGACAACTCTCTTGACGTGCTCAGGCTTTAGAATATTCTTGTTTTTGGCCTTCTCGAAGTCTTGGCTGGCATCAATGAATAGCGTGTCGGTGGCCGCTCGGTGCTTCTTGAGCACAAGCAGACAGACCGGAATGCCGGTCACATCGAACAGCTTGTCGGGCAGGCCAATCACCGCATCGAGGTGACCTTCTTCAATCACCCGCTGCCGAATTTTGGCCTCAGCCGAACCGCGGAACAGAACGCCATGAGGCAGCACGTAGACTGCGGCGCCGTTGTCGTCTAGTTGGTCTATGCCTTCAAGTACAAATTGCCAGTCAGCTTTTGATTTCGGAGCGAGCGGGTAGCCATCAATGGCCAAAGACTTGTTCATGCTCCAATCGAGTGAGTAAGGTGGATTTGAGATCACAGCATCATAGCTCATTAACCCACCCCCGCAATGCAAACTTTTCCAGCGTTTCTGGCGTCTTAGGCAACTCTGCGAGTGACTCACCATCCACTTGATAAATCGACTTGGCAACGCGTTCTAAGCTATCACCGTGAACGACAATTGCATCAATGTGACGCACTAACAAGTTGAACAGTAAAAACGGCAACGAGGCACTGCTGATTTCTTCCACCACAAACGACCCGGATTGGCTACCCGCCCACTGATGGATAGTTAACCCGCCAATGCCGCCGGCTATATCGAGCACACGCATACGCGGACCAACAATGCCATAAATAATGTCACCAATCGAATCAGGTGTGTAGTCTTGCTTATCACCCTTACGATCAGACTGTGACCCCATAAAATATTCACGAAAATGGTCACGGGTCAGGTCAGGATACTCGGCACGATATTGTGCAATCAATTCTGAGCGCCGTTTATCGTCGTGAAGGATTGTCATTAGTTTGCTTGGTGCCTGGAATGACTCGCGTACCCCGAGCATCTTGTTGACGTCCATGCTGTTGCTTCCTCTCTTCTTGTTTGCTAACACGACAGCGCCAGGCTATTTGTTTGCACAAAAATAGCACCTCACCTTAATGAAGTGCCATATTCCGGTGCCTACTCCACGTGAGAGGTGGGGATCGAACCCACATATTTCCCGCCTGATGACGGGGTGCCGTACCAATTGGCTACTCTCACTCCATGCTATCCGAGGCGATGGTTTCTGAGCCCTCGGTTTCGGTGGTCCCCACATTGCCTTGAAGTGCAAGCATGTGACCACGCTTTATATTCGCTCATCATCCGTGCTAGCAAACACGCTGAGCTTTACCGGTTCTGCAACCGCCGGGAATCGAACCCGGCACACCCGGGGGTGGTCCATTTCGGTTGCACTGACACACTCCCGGATACCGCGCCGGGCCGCTAACGGTGGCGCCACCATCCGATGTAAGCGTATCTTCCTACACTGGCCATTTTGTGTTGCTCGCTCCCCCGTCAGCAGGGATCGTCGCAAGCTGTGTCCGGTCGCTAAACCGGACAAAGAACTGTGCCACGACCTGCCGTGGCTGGTCCCGCTCAACCGGGCAGCTCAGCCTCTAAGGAGGCATATAAGTTCGCCATGCTACTAATCGTCAAGGTAGCCAGGCGATGTCTTAGGTTCTCACCTTTGGCACAATACCATAATACTGCACTAGGTATCGTTGTTGTGTCGCTTCTTCATAGCTCTTGTGTCGCTCTTGTGTCGTTATTTACACTCCGAAGCGCTCATATCGACAATATTATCTAACTTAACTGCTTGCCACTGACCGTCATCAATCGTGAGCACCACACCGCCTTTGTCGCCAGCAAGCCATCTCTGGAAGTCTGCCCGCTTCATGACTACATTTGAGACCGAGTAGTCATCAACCCAATCGCCATCGTCATTCTCCTTAGGTTGCCATAATCTGGCGCACACTGTAATATACTCGCCTTCACCCATCATCACGCACCGTCCTGTACACCAGAAGCTCGCTTGGCACCGGTGGCCACACTTCCGCGAACGCCACCAGTGCTTCTTCTTTGGCGTGGTAGTACGCTGTGTTGCTCATCGTCAGCCGTTCCATCAGTGCCTCGGCTTTGATTGGGCGGCCTATGTACAGGCCCTGCAAAATCAGGCGTGATGTGTCGTCCTCGATGCACTCCAGCGCCCGCCTGACCCGCTCCACAAACTCTTGGTCGCTGAGGTGGTCAGTGATACGCCGCTCCACTGAATTTTCGACCGTGTCATTGCGAGGCATGCCATCCATAGCAGGTGACTTGAGCCCCAGCACGTCCGCCCGTTTTGCTTTCTGTTCGCGGTGCCGAAAGTCACTCAGCAACCCTTCTGCATTTTCGGCGGTCGCCTCACGGTCAAGCCGCCTGAAATATGATTGGACCAAACGCCCCATGCCCTGCACTCCCTTTGTGGTAGAATTGAATTGTCGAGATCCAATCAGCGTGCCGGTGGTGCGCTATTTTTTTGCACTATTTTTGTGGCTGCATAGCGTGCTTGAGCTCATCGGCAAATCGTGTGAATGCGACCGTTGCGCCTCTGCACACCTTCTCGAACGCCGTCAGATATGCCCGGAGCTCACGGTTCAAGCGTCTGCGCTCGGCTGCCGCCTGCTGTTTCCTCAGCTTCTGCACACGGCGATGTCGGTCATTCATTGGCGTTCCTCCAGCTTGTCCAGAACTTCATAGAGCAAGAAGATGATTGTGTAGCAGAGAAACGTCAGGTCGATGACTGCTTGCCTAGCCTTTGGTTTCCAAGTACTTAGATTCGGGCAAGGATAGAGGTTAGCATCATACATCAGGAACTGAAGCACATGTTCGTTTGTAACACGATCATCGTGTAGGATTTCCTCAGTGCGAATCCCTGATCCACGTGTGAAGCCACCTTTGAATTGCTCATGTAAGTTCATTTCTCCTCCTCCCATTTCCAACCGTTGCCCCGTATAACGGGACCGGCTTTCTTAATTTCCTTAACCAGTCGCACCGTGAAAAGCTCCTCATCACCATCGGCTATTCCGTCTCCATCTTCTGCATCGAACTCATTTGCGTCTGATAGCGTCTTGAAACGTGAAACAGCTTCGTCATACGTCAGTCCGCATGAATCAATGCCACCCCCATCAATGATGGTGTATGTTGGTTCTGATTTTTTCATAGTTTGACTACATCCCCTTTTTCTTCAACACGCCAGACACCTAGCAACCATGCACGGGCGAAGGTGTCAGTGTTGTGAGCTACCCATACCAAAACCCCAGTAGGTTCTGTGCGGGTAATGCCTAGGTCACGTACCATTCCGAATACATCAACAAGATCACGATGAAATTTATGCAAGTTTTTGATGTATTCACTAATTGATTTAGGAATCATCGGCAGATCATCTGGCAAGGCGGCATCATAACGATATCGAGTTGATGCAATAATATTTCCAAGGTTTAATCTATCAGCCACACCATCGGTCGATATCTCATCAATGACTATATCTTCAGAATACATGTAGCTATCCAACAGTTCTTCGAACACGTCCCGCTTTGTCTCATTGCTCATCGTCAGTCACCTCCACAATAGTCATTACAGGGACAGTCCACCAATCTGGATAGTCCGCTTCTGCGTCGATAAACTCCTCTGCTTTTTCGTATGTCCTAAATGTGGCAATTACTTCGCCACCAAACATATTTCGACATTCATACCTCATCGTCGGTTACCTCTTACGTCAAAGACATATAGCAGTCATTGGGAATGTCATCATTAATTGACTGCATTTTTCGTTGCTTATAAGGATGCGTAGCCATTACTTCATCATCACTTAATGCTGTACCACGTCTCCATAGTGGTCGTTCATCACCTGAATACCAAAACAAGTTATTAATCAGCTCTCTATCAACAAGTGGCTTCAAGAGTACAATTTCTACGTCTCCAGAATCGTTAAACCAGTGGTTAGCTACTTGAATAGTTTTATTCGTCATCGTCAGTCACCTCTTCTTTTTCGCAGTCTTGCAAGCCGTAATGCTCAATCTCTGATTCAGTGAACTGAGCCCATGACCCACTTTTGACTTCATTAGTAAGAATCCATGAGATGGTCCCGGGATAAATTGAAGATCGGTATGCTTGAGCAAATAGTTTGTTTTTCTGCTTGCCGCCTAGTTCTTTGAATACCAGATATTTCTTCTATTTTGCCACGGTGTAGCCGTTGACGTAGGCGCGCATGAGGCGGTCTTCCGCTTTGCAGTCATCGTCATAATTGTCATGAGAGTTGACGAACCCGACAATTAACTCGGCGGGGTCATCATCACACTTCGCCTGCTCCAGCATCTCCGCTTCCTCTTCGCTCACCACGACCTTCGCCGGCTTCTCGACTAGCTCGACCACGTGGCCATCGCATTCATTGGCTGTTTCCTCCGCCGCTTCTTTGTGTTCATACAGGTCAGCCGTAATAATGTCATCTGTCCAGTCAGGAAACCATGCTGCAAAAGCTGGGTCCATCAAATATTCACCATCGTCGTTCCGCACGACGTAAAGCTTTACTTTATCTGTCATACTTGCTTCCTCCCGACTAGAACGGCAGATCATCATCGCTGATGTCTAGCTGCTTGCCATTGCTTGCGAACGGGTCATTTGACGTCTGTGGTGCCGTCTGCGCTGGTTGGGCCTGAGCTTGGTAAGTTGTTCCACCCGCCTGCTGAGGCGCCGCCTGTGGAGGCTGTGGGGCCGGTGCGACCTGCTGCGAGCTCTTTGGCTCCAGCAGGGCGAAGTTCTCAACCACCACTTCGGTCACGAATACGCGCTGGCCTTGGTTGTTGTCGTAGGTTCGTGTCTGGATATGACCTTCGACACCGACCAGTGAGCCTTTGTGGGTGAAGTTGGCGAGGTTCTCCGCGCTCTTGCGCCAGATCACACAGTTGATGAAGTCCGCTGTTGGTTCGCCGTCCCGCTTGTACTGCCGGTCAACTGCCAGCGTGAACGTGCCGACTGCGGTGCCGCTTTGCGTGTAGCGCAAGTCCACGTCACGGGTCAGGCGGCCTGTTAGTGCGATGCTATTAATCATGGAGATCAGCCTCCTTCACGAACACACCATTCACCATCTTGCCTTGGCGGTCTTTGATAACGTTGTAGGCGAGATGGAAACACGTGTCTTGATGCAAACCCACTTGTAGGGCCAATACGGTCAACACAACTTGAATATCGCCCAAGCTGTCGCTTGTCTGGTCACGATTGCCTTTGTTGATGCCCCTTGCCAACTCTCCGACCTCTTCCATTAGCTTGCTCATCTGGGCCTTTGGGTCGCATACGTCAAGGCCACGGGCTTCTGCCCAGGCCTCAACTGATTTTGTATAGTCCATTTGTCCTCCTACGCCTGTTCTTCACTGAACAGGCCTGTCTTGTAGTCATATCTGGCCACCGTCACCGGCAGACCGTAGCGCCGCATGAATATTGCGATGCGGAGCTTGGCATCTGTCGTCATCGTGGCGTTTCCGCCCTTCACGTCCACTACCTTGACCAGCTTCTCGCCTTCGTAGATGCAGAAGTCCGGGGTATACACCCGCTTCGAGTATTGCTTCCGGTTGAGCGTGAAGCTCTGCAGAATCTCAAAGCTCTGGTGGTAGGTAAATCGCACGTCCTGCCGAAGAAGTTGGTTGTAGTACGCCGCCTCGGCCATGCTGTCAGCAATCTTGCCGTCTGCGGTCTCCGTCTTATTCGCGTGGTACTTGTTATGGCCCCGCCAAGTCATACTTCACGACCCACCAGTACAAGCAGGGTCAACATCAGGTTCGCGCACAGCATCAGGAAGTATGCCTTGAACGGGCTCCCATACCAGAAAAACCAACTACCCGCTATGACAAAGACTAATGCTGCCCCTAGGCACAGCCATGTAATTATTTTGTGTCCCCCGTCAGTCATGTAGTGCCTCCTCGTAGAGGGATACGCCCTTCTCGGTGACCCATAAGGAACGTGGCGCATTCCGATCCCAATTAACCAGTCCGTTTCGTCGCATATGCACGAGCGCCACCTGCACAGATGATTTGCTCAAGTGGAGCTTGTCACCCATGCTATCAAGTGTTGGCGGGCACCCCTGGTAGTCTAGGGACTGGTCAATCAACGTCAGAATCTTGATGTACCTGTCACGCCATTGTTTTGGTGTCAACATCTTTATTCCCCTTCCTGAGCTGCTCTAATTCCTTGAGTTGCTCCGCCAGCTCCGCTTTAGCGTCTGCGCTGACCTCTTGCTTTGGCGTCTGGTAGCCTGCTTGCATCCATTCCGGCGTTGCCTCCTGCCGCTGGGGCTTGCCGCCGCTTTGCTGTGGTTTAGCCACACGCGGCACGCTGTTCACGTAGCCCTCAAACTTCGATGCGCGGAAAATGGTGCTCGGCCTGATGTACTGCTCCATGTCAGTGCCAAGCCACCCCGCAGTCACGTTGTCGATGGCAGTTTGAAGATCCTTTGGCGTGAAGCCTTCCCGTAGCCGCTCATGAACTAGCTTCCGGTTGGTAGCCGTATTCTTGAAGTGTTTGCCGCTCTTTTCGTTGAGATATTCAAATAGCTTGTCGAAGTCGACATGCGGTTCGGCGCTAGCCGGACTATGGTTTTTATCTTTTGTCTTGTCTTTGTCAGGTAATAGTAAAGTACTATGTTCAACGACCTGACCAACAGATGACCCAACAACCTGGTCAACAGGTTTGTAACTAGCTGGTAAGCTGTTGCCCAACGGCTTGGTAAACTCTTTGTAGAGTTTTACTAGTTTGTAAGCTGGGGCTGTTTTATCTTTTTTGCCTGGGGTGTATTCAATCAAGTGTTCCTGCACTAGGCGGTTACGTGCTTGGCTCAAGCCTTGTTCCGTTAGTGACGTGCGACTTGCCAATACCGAATTGCGCAACTTGAATTGTTCGTCTATCTTGCCTTCGTCATTCGCGTAGTCCAATAGTTCGCGATACAAAACGTTCTGGCCTAATGAGAGGCTCAATTCTTCTGTGAGCAATTTGCGGTAAGCTCGTCTTTGCTTGAAGTAGTCCAACAGATCACCCCCTACCCTGTTTTATCGTTTGTCATTGCTGTGCCTCCTAGAATGGAAGCTCTGGTTCGGCTACTGGTTCGTCAGCAACTGGCTCCGGTTGTGGATCCGGGGCAACTGCTGACATACGGTGGAAGGCGTCAGATACGGCTTGATATTGTGCCTCTGTCATCTGTCCCCACTTGACCGGTCCAAGCTTCGATTCGCCCACTACGGTGGTGAATACATCATTGCCATCAAGGCCGCGCACCTTGGCAAACTCCTTGAGCGACTCGAGCAAACGTTGCTTTTGCTCGGCAGTAGCAACAGGTTCGGCAGGCTGTGTAGGCTTTGCCGGGACGATCTGCTGTTCATAACGCCGTGCTGGTGCGCGCCGTGGCTGTTCTTGCTTAGGCTGGGCTTGGCGATTTGATGCGGCATTTCCATCATCGTCAGCATCACCGACAAGCCCGAAGGCTGTCTGGAGGGTGTAGCGCCGTGCGTAGGTTTCAGCGCTCCCAAGCTCCTGCGCGGTGCCCTTTCCTGCTGGCATAGTCAGTGGTGAGAACTCGATGTATTCGCCACTGTCATGAAAGATGATGGTCTGCACTGTGACGCCGCCCTGATCGTTTGAAACGTCCTGCGTCCATGAGAGGCCGGTGTTTTGAATGCCAGCGTCAACGGACTTGATGACGGCTGAAAGGTCAGAATACTTCGACTTGGTAAATGGGTTCGTGGCGTTCTTGTCTGGTTGCTTAACTTGAGTACGAAACTTGCGCATGTCTTTGATGAGTTCAATAGTCTTTTCAGAGCGTTTCATGGTTATGCCTCCTTGATTGATTCGTAGCTGATTTTGTTGGCCTTCATGAAGTCGGCCAGTGCCCACATCTTTTCCTCGGTTGTGGTGACGCGGAATGCACGGGTGTAGACCGGCGCTTGTTGCTGTGGTTCTTCATCAATCAGGCTTGTTTGCTCCGGCTGTGGCACAATTTCGCCCGTCTCACGGTCAATCGTGGTATTGCCTACCTGTTCCTGCTTAGCCTTGGCAATCGCGTCTGCGGCCTCTTTGGCGCGCTGTGCGCGTTCTTCATCCTTCTTACGCTGCATCAGCGCCGCGTCCATACGAACTCGGAGTTCAGCAAAGGTGGCACCGGCTTCGATTTCTTGAAGCCAAGAATAGGCATCTAGGTTGTTGGCATCTGCGTATGCCTTAGTGGCCGCCTTATCCGATGCAATTCGTTCGCGTTGGTCGACCATGCTTTTCAGCTTGGCCCCGATCGCACGGGTGAGACCAATCGTTGGCTTGCCTGTTGGCGTCCACATATTGACTTTGTCCCATCCGTCCTCTAACTCAACGTCCGTGACATCAATCTTGTAAGACGGTGCAAGTTCCGCAATGTAAGCTAGTAGCTTATCGTGCCGTTCGTCTTCGGCCGCTTGTTGAAGCGTCTTGACTGCGTCAGCGATTGGAACGATGGTGGCGTCAATTTCTCCAGTCAGGACTTTGACTTGATTTTCAAATTCATGGAGCGGTTGGTTATATTGTTTTTTAACTTCCTTGCGCTGGGTGTCGATGGCAGTCTTGAACTTGCGTAGCTTTGCCAGTGAGTCTTGCGCGTCTTTGAGCGTGCCGTCAGTCACAACCAAGTTGCTGTACTTAGACGCATACGCCGCAACCTGTGCTTTTAGGTCGTCATAGTTATTGATTGTGATGGTGCTTGGCTTGTAATCGACTTGATACTTTAGGTCTTGTGGTGCGGTTAATTCATTTGTCATGCCTTTTCCTCCGTTGCTTCTAGCAGTGCTGTGAGTTTGTCCTGCATCTCGTCCTCGTAATAGTCTTCGAGGTCTGCGTTCAGTTCATCGTCCATATCAGCGCACCACCTTTCGCTTTGGTTGCTGGCGTGATAAACTGAGGTAAATAATGTTTTTCTTTGTTTCTTTCGCCTCTGCGGTTGCCTCCGCTGGGGCTTTTTTTGCGCTTTGCCAGAACTCGGCGTGTTCTTCCGGGTAGCTGGCCGGGTCGCTTGGATCAATGTCCGGCTCATACCAGTTGACGAATTGCGCGGCCTTCGGGTGCTTGGCCATGAAGTCTTCAAACCAGTTTGTAATGCTTATCCATGGGTGTCTCATGCTTCCTGCTCCTTTCGTTCGTGTTCCTTTCTATATTTGGTGATGATGGCGTTGTAGTCGATGCCTTCCTCTGTGGCCTCGCGCATGAAGCGTTCAAGCTCAAAATTCGGTACCTTTACCGCACCAATCTTCAAAGTCTTGATGTATCCGAGATCAATCAAAATTCTGACCGCGTTCACATCACAGCCGATGTACTTTGCTGCCATCTGAATGCTCATCGTTGCACGCTGGGCCTTGCGTTTGATGACCAGCCTCCTTGTATTGCTTAGCTCTTGCATATCATTCACCTACAATTCCTTGACGTCTCCAATCTTTGACCCGTTCGGTCATCATGGACTGCATCGACCAGCCGAATTCCTCGCAGATGAACGCCGCAGCGTTGCTCCCGTATAGCAGAGCATCGAGTAACTGGTTGACTGCGTTAAGCGGGTCGCTGGTGTCCTTCACCTTCTCTGCTGGCGTAGTCAGTTCATCGAATGAGTTCTGTACTGCCTCGATGGCCTGCTGCATTTCGGGCACCAGCCTGATTGCCATGGCCAATGGCTCTTTGACAATTCCATCGCCATTGATAACAGGTGCTGTGACGTGGACGAATTGGTGCGCCATATCCAATGCGAGGAACGCGTCCTGCGCCTGCTCAACAATCTTGGCAGCGTCCTCAAGCTGAATGTCTTGCTTGCCATTCATCATGCGTGACATTGACGGTTGAGAAACTCCAATCATCCTTGCCGTGTTGACTCCGGTCATGCCTACCCGCTGCATCTCGTGGCGCAAGGTGCGCGGGCTCCTTATTGACCGCCGTATTGTGTAGCGGCCTTGCAGTGGCATTGTCTTCATGAATAACACCCCTCTCATAAATACGTTCATACGTCTGTATACTTAGGCCATAGCGATTTGCTCTTTGAGTTCAATCGCCACGTCCTTGCACCAACTTGCGATTTCCATATCGGTCATCGCTAAGCACTCCATGTTGATGGCTTGTGCGCTCCCCTGATGTGTCTCAATGAGGTAGTCCATGCACTTGCGCCGGCCTTGCTCCAAAAAGCTGGCCACGATTCGTTCCTCTTCCATGCCGTCACCCCCTCTCGTTCTTTGACATGTGGATAGCTACCCCAGCAACTTTTTGTAGCCATTAAGAAGGCTCTCTGCGTCTGCGACCTGATCGTCGCTGAGTGCCTGGATACTTCTTAGACCAAGGCGAGTTTTAATCAAGGCATACACGGCCGATCGGTTCGCATTACGTTCCTTGTTTGGCATCTCGCCAAGCCACTGTTCAAGATCGCGCTTGAACTCACGGACTGCAGCCGATGAACGCTCTGCCTTGTGGTTGTCGATTCGCTCGTCGATGAAGCTTTGTAGCTCCTCGACTGTTGTTGGCATCTCCATTAGTTCTTCACCTCTGTTCCCATCAAATCATCAACTGTAATGTTCAGCGCCAGCGCCAGCTTCTTCATGTTTTCCCAAGTTGGGTCAGTGCCATGTTCAATTGCGCTGATGGTGGTCTGGGATACGCCGCTTTTAATGGCCAATGACGTCTGCGACATTGCCGTCTTATCGCGGTAATACTTGATTAACTCTCCTGCTTTCACGTTCTCATCTCCCATCTAGTTAGCAATACTTTGCTAACTCCTATAAATATATAGTAGCAACCTTTTGCTAAATGTCAACAAAGTTTTGCTACTTTCGCAGATTTTGTTTTCCGGCTGATACACTTGGCTTAACAATACATTGCTAGGAGCTGACCTTATGAAAACAGACTCTGAATTGATTGCCGAACGATTACTTGGAATACTGGATGAGCGAAACCTCACAATCAATCGACTAGCGACTCTTTCTGGCATGGGGCAATCCTCTGTGAATGCTATGTTCCGAGGAGCCAGTGCAAGTCCAAAGATTGGGACTCTTCGTAAGATTGCAAGTGGTTTAGAAATGCCACTTACTGAGCTACTGGACTTCCCGCCCTACAACGAGGTGGAGAAATGAATGCTGGGTGGGTTGCCCTAGCAACACCGCTGCTGGTAGTCTTAGCCACGTACTTTTTCGGCCTAGCGACGAAGCGTGTAGAGCTTAGGAATGCTGCCGCCCGTGAAAGATATGATCACTTGTATATTCCCTTCATGGATTGGCTTGTCCACGTGCCTCTTTCATGGGCCGACCCTGGCCACTACTCCTCGGATGTACGCTGGGCCTTGATGAAGCTGCTACTAGAGAACGCCCAATACATGGGACCCGACAGTGCTGAGTTGCTTATGTCTCTATATGACGCCAACAGCAATCTAGACGCTCTAGATGTGGACCACAATCAGCGCTATCTTCTGACTGCCCCCAAGGAGTACAGGCAGCTTTTCGCAGCAATGTCTAGAGCACTTTTGTCAGAAGCATCGCAATTAGCACGAGTGCTGCAATTACCAGACCTGCCCAAAGCCATCGAAGCCGGCTTCCACCATCAATGATGAAAACAACCACTACGCCGCCGACCATACCCAACAGATAGAGCGCCGGAATAAGAAAGCTCATGTTTCCTGATCTCCCATCATCAAACCGTTCACCGTGCTACCTCCTGTCCTTTGACATTTGATTGTGTGAGATAATCGCCTCTGAAAGGAGGTGATTATGATGAATCTAGAAGAAATCGCTAAGCGAAAAGCTCAAGAAATACTGACGAGTAAGGGGATCAATGTAACGTGCCCCTTTTGCAAAAAAGATTTCTTAGCCCGCTCTATGAATGTTGAGTGCCCTCATTGTCATAAGACGCTCGATGTGGAATTTAACTTAAAGTAGTT
>NZ_RHOK01000010.1 GCF_003946175.1 Lacticaseibacillus suibinensis
ATTCAAGCAGTCCAATCCGCACTGAACCATCGTCCCAGACGTATTCTGAACTATCTTCGCCCATGCGATTACTACCGATGCATGGCGTAACAGCCTAGACCACTATCAAGAATTCGTTATCATCGTTGCACTTGACTTGAAAATTGAGGCAGCGGAATAATCTGATCAAACAACTTCACAGCATCATGGAATGCCTGACGCATGTTTGCGTGATCTAATTGTGTTCCTCTAACCGTTTGTGTTGCATGAATCTGATCACTATGGAACAGATCTCCCAACTGCTCGATCACAATCTCGTTGTAGCCGTCCATGATGATCTCTCTAAGTTGGCTCACCATGTCTTTTAGATCGGCGAATGTTGTCCAGCCAAAATGCAGGTCAGGCAATGGGATAACTAGGTTGCGATCGCCAGATTTCTTCATGCCGTAATTGACCGGAATTATTTTGGTGTTGAACGCTTCAGCCATTTCACTTATCGATAAGCCTTGTTTCGGCTTTACGCGAATATGAATGCTGTACTGCGGAACTATGCCGTCTTCGGTACTATGCTGCTCATACACTTTGTAGTCGCCTAAGACCATCTCGAACTTATCAGGATCGTATCCACACAACTCCATCAAAGTTCGTGGGTCTTTATTTGGCTCATGCTTGAGTCTCATTAAGGCCGTGACTGTTTGGCTACCATCAGCATTAAGAGCGACTTTTCTGTCAGCGGATGTAGCCTTTGTATTTGTACCATCTGAGTCATATTCATTAGGCATGGGTGATTGAAACTCAATTCCAAGCCGCCGCGATTTCTTCTGGACTGCATCGTAGCTAATTCCTAGCTTGTCTGCTGTCTCGCGTCTGGTAAAGCCTTCAGAGGCGAGCTTCCTAATGCCACTGATTTGTTCATCTGTCCATTGCATCTACTCGCCTCCTAAAATTTAAACTAGATGTCCATTGGGTCGTCATAACACGGCCCTTCTTCCCACCATGATGCCACGCACGTGGATGAGCTGTCATCTTCCCAATAGTCCTTATCAAGCTCAATCTCGACCACATCTTCGGGGCTGACATTCCTAGAAGATACATAATCATCTAGCTTGGCTTTATCCGTGGCTGCAAATACAACGTCAACCTCTTCGGATCCGCCTTCCCATTGATCGGCGTATCAAAATTCGTGTGTCACTAAATACAGTTTCAAGTCCTCGCCTCCAAAAATAAGTTGTTTGCAATATAACTCCAAATATAGGACAATGATGGTACACCAAAAGGAGGTAATATCTATGAGCTTAGATGGTAAAGTTGATAGCACTAAGGACAAAATCTCCGGTAAAGCCAAAGAAGTTGAAGGTAAAGTTACTGGTGATAAGGCCCGTGAAGCACAAGGTAAGGCTGAAGGCATGCTTGGCAAAGTAAAAGAAAAATTAGACGATGCCAAAGATGCCGTTAAAGATACCGTTGATGATGTAAAAGAAAAGTTCGATAAAGATTAATCTCTTGGCCGGCATTTGCCGGCTATTTGTTTGCACAAAAATAGCACCTCACCGTTTGGCGGAGTGCTTGCATAAATAAAAAGACGCCTAAGCGTCTAATTGTTTTTCTGCTCATCCATTGCACCCAGCAATGCCGGATACTCGAAATTAGACTTAAGTAACATTTCGCAAAATTTGATTATCAGTTCAGCCTGCTGCTGTGTATTAATAACTAGTCGATGCGTTGCTGCATTTCCATACTTACGAATAGCATCAATCCATTTAGTACTGTTCGTAGTGACATAATTATGGTCTGCAAGATAATCTACATAAAATTGAAAGCTTTGATTATCTTTCGCCCCGAAACTAACAGCCACGTGGTCTAGTAAGGTTCTGCATAACAGAATGACACCAGTATATGCCCCAACAGAATATGCAGATCGCGCTTCTTCATAAATCTCATTTACATCTGGTTCGACGTTTTGAACAGAATTGCCGAAGTTTTTACCTGGAACCTGAATTTCCATGCCCTCCTTGTCCTTTCCTATAAAAGTTGGCAAGTTACATGATGTGCATATATAAATACCCGCTGGCTGTGATGTTTTGTAGTTACCATACTTGTCATGATATCCCAAAGACATCCCCTTCTCACTGTTTACACGTTCTCCACAATATCCACATGTAAAACTTGCACTTCGTATTGTTCCTGAGTTCCAATCATGTGCGTAATCATTTAAATCGTATTTCATTCTTATCACCTCAAAAAAATAGTACTCCAGCATGAACTGGAATACTACGTTGAGGTGAGTGTAGACGGCAGGGCTTTAACCTGCACCCACGCAATTATAAGTTGCGCGCTCTACCGATTGAGCTACATCTACGTAAGCGAGCGGACGGAGTTGCACCGCCCTGTTTCAGCATTGCTTAACCGGTACCAATGCCTTCCCTCATCGTCTGTTGCTCGCATAATGCGCCACCGGTCGTACTTCCCAGCGACGACTTCTGGCGAGATTGACCAGCCCAGATTGTGCCGGACTTTCACCGGGCTTCACTGCTGACCGAAGCAATGCAGTATGCAGGGTGCGACCCCGCTCATCATATGAAGGTGTCAATTAGTCTTGGCAAACTCACAAAGTCCCACCATCCAAAGGCTCTGTGGTTGCTATCCTTGACTATGTGAGAGGTGGGAATCGAACCCGCATATTGCCCGCCTGATGACGGGGTGCCGTACCAATTGGCTACTCTCACTCCATGCTATCCGAGGCGATGGTTTCTGAGCCCTCGGTTTCGGTGGTTCCCACATTGCCTTGAAGTGCAAGGCATGTGACCACGCTTTATATTCGCCCATTATCCGTGCTAGCAAACACGCCGGGCTTTACCGGTTCTATCGCTGGTCGGGATTTGCACCCGGCATGATGATCATCAACTAAGCGTCTACCTATTCCGCCACAGCGACACGACACGAATCCTAGATACCGCGCTAGGCCGCTAAC
Source organism: Lacticaseibacillus suibinensis (assembly GCF_003946175.1). Taxonomy (GTDB): domain Bacteria; phylum Bacillota; class Bacilli; order Lactobacillales; family Lactobacillaceae; genus Lacticaseibacillus; species Lacticaseibacillus suibinensis. Next base: position 2,951 of record NZ_RHOK01000010.1, read on the forward strand.
GACAGATCTGTCATCCGGTGTAAGTGTGTCTTCTTACACTGGCCAATTGTGTTTGCTCGCTCTCCCAGTTTAGTATGGGGTCATCGCAAGCTATTCCCCGTGCCGGAATCGGACCGGCAGCCGTGCGTGGCTTCCATATCGGGGTGACCTGTCCATGGCTTTATCATCACCACAGACCGACATAAACCAAGAAAGAAGGCGTGCCTCTGGTTCCCACCTTTGGCACAATACAATAATAACATGCAATTTCAGGGCAGATGTCCAGTCTTTGTCCGCTCTTTGTCCGGTGTTTGTCCGCTGTTTGTCCGGACCAGCAATCCATGGTCACCGACCGGCCATAGTCCGGCAAAGGTATAAAGCGCGTCCTTAAGAGCATCGTAGTACCCGCTTTTCTCATATCCAGAATCCGCAATCAACATTTCTACGGCAATGGGTCGCTTAATGTAATAGTCTTTCAGTATGTTTCGCCGAGCATCATCTTCGATGCACTCGATTGTCTTTTCACAGACTTCTACGTACGTTTCATCATCCAAATGGTTGGTAATCTTTATTTCCATAACGTTGCCGATTGATGGCGACCTTGGCATGCCATCAAGCGATGGCGACTTGATCGAGGCTTTCACACGTGACCGCTGTTTTCGTCTGCGATAGTCTTCTAGCACATTGTCAGCTTCGGCCACAGATGCTTCATAATCCCACGGGCTCACAGCACTAGCTGTTGTCTTTCTCACTTGCGCATCACTCCTTTCCCAATTAGCCCAGAACCACACGCCCACCAAGGCTATGAACAGCATGACGGCAATCAACGATCATGCCACCAGTTGTAAATTAGCCAGATAGCTAGCGCGGTTAATCCAATGATTGTAGCAGCGATCTCGAACCAGAATTTGAATCCAAGATAATCATATAAGCTCATACTTCCTCCCACTCGCCGCTCAGTCCCCCGGCGTTGCCATCCAAGTAGGCTTTGTACTGCACATCTGGAATTATTTCTGAAATGTCGGGGTATGAATCTCCGATAGGCTCATCTTGTATCGCATCGTCCGCCAACGCGGCAATAAACTCGCGGCCGGTCATGAGCTGGTAGCGGTCACCATCTAGGTCTGTGTGAATGTCGTAGTCTTCCTCCAAGTGGCAGTACGCCTGCTGCAACCTGCGCTCCCACGCGAGGAGCGTCGTCCCGACAATGCGGTCAACATTCCGATTGACGTTTCCGGTTAGCCGCAGGCCTTCTGCCTCCATGTCGCATAGAACCGCACTCACGGTTTCAGTCTTCGTCATGCTCGGCCACCTCCAGTAGCTGTTTGTCCTCAAATATGTTCCCGATGACCTCGTAGGTACGATATTCCCCGCTATAATACAGCCGAAAGTCGTGGCCATCCTTATCGTGGATGGTAAACGATGGGTCAACTCGTCCGTAGTGAACAGCCCCCACAAACGATTTTTCATGCTGCCTTCTCGGTTTGCTCCGAACGATGTCGCCTTCATAGATTTCCCGCCCGTTCTTGTCGTGCAGGCCGGTGTACTGCATGATCCGCCGGAACGGTACGCCGTTCATATCTTTTTCTTCCTCGCGATTGTCGTCTGACTCTTCGTGGTCGAAGACAAACATAGTCGCATTGTCTGACTCCAGCCGGTCGGAATAGCTCATGCCGTGGCCTTTGCCATACATTTTTTCGCGCTCTGGATCCCACTCGCGAAACTTAATCTGTCTCATCTCGCACCTCCGGGATATAGTCCTTGACCTTCATATCGTCCACCCACACTTCGGCATTGATCGCATTGGTGCGCTCTCGCACAACATCTAAGACACGTTTCCGCCCCTTTTCGCTCCAAGTGCTGATGTCGGGTACAGGCATTAGGTTCGCGTCATATCACTGGAAGGCAAGCACATGGTCCTTGGTGCGTTTCTTATCAAGGAGAAGCTCATCGGTGCCAAATCCACGACCGATCGAGAAGCCACCCTTAAAGTATTCAGCTAGATTAATTCTCATCTCGCACCTTCGCCTCCAGTTTCACGATTTCGCCAGTTTCCTCAACGCGCCAGACACCGTACAGCCACGCACGGGCTATTACATCACTATGCAGGAGATAATATTTTCTAATATCTTCATGAATTGCTGAAACAACCTTTTCCACACCGATACGCCATGGTTCAACTAGATCAAACAGTAAATCCGTTAAACCTTTTTCGCTGCCATAAGTCGTCCAATAAAACTTGATTGCATCACTTACCGCTTTCGGAATCACCGGCAGATCATCTGGCAGAGCGGCATCATAACTTTTTTTAAAATACATAAAGTCCAATTCTGGAATGTGTTCATCTGGTTCATTGACGAGTTTATCAAGACGTTTTTCGTCTTCAAGGTAAGCTGCTAATAATTTATTTAATACGTCCCGCTTCGTCTCAGTCATTTCTCCACCTCAGGTAGATTGCGGCCACACATCGGGTATCGCTGAATTAGAATGCGCAAGTTGATGTGCGGTTCGTGCCCGTCATATTTGTCACGCATCAATAGCTGATCATCCACGATCCTGACCATGTAGCGTCCAGTGTCACGCAGGGGCTTAGGGTTATCGTCGCGGCAGTACGGGCAATCTGCCTGTTCTGCGTTGTCCAGTGCGGCGGCGTAACGCTGTCGTGCCTCATTCACACATTCAGCAGCTAATGGGTCTTTAAGCGCCTTTATCATGTCGAGATAATACTCGAACACGTCCCGCTTCGTCTCCTCACTCATCGTTATCCTTCTCTCCACATGTTCATCTCGCAGTCCTGCAATCCGTATTGCTGAATCTCAGCCGCGGTGAACCAGGTCAATTCAAGCTGGCGACCAATTAATCCAGTATTTCGAACTGGGAATGTGTCACTGCGATTGTGGTGTTTGAGCTTTGACTCCGGTGAATACTTCTGGAAAATCCAACCGTCAGCATATGGCACTTTAAGTTGATACCGTTTCTCCTTCGCCACCGTGTAGCCATTGGCGTAGGCGCGCATGAGGCGGTCTTGAATGTGTGTGCGGTTTAAGCTCCCATAGTCGTCCCAATGCTCATCCACATAGTCAGAGATTAAACCGGCACCGTAGTTGTCGTCTTTCAAAGCCTCTTTTAGCATCTTCGCTTCATTCTGGCTCACCACTTCTGGCTCCGGCTTCTCGACTAGCGCGACCACGTGGCCGCCGCGTTCGAAAGCAATGCGATTTGCATATTCATGGTTCCCGTTTGTAGTCCAGATGCAGGCTTCACTCGGCCAAAACTTTTCATCGTAAAAATCAAACCACTCACCCTTTTCATTCTTCACTGCATACAGCTTTGCTTTATCTGTCATGCTTGCTTCCTCCCAATCTCCCATGCTGCCCAGCCAATGATGTAAATGGCAGCTACCGTGGCAATGTCCCAATACTTCCACACCGTGACGACCAAACTCACGAAATCATCCATTGCTTGTTCTCCTCGTAGTATTCAGGCCCGATGGGACTCACAAGCTCGTCAAAAGTAATATTCATCACCTTGGCACACTCATGAAGCGCTGGCGAGCCAAGCTGGTCAAGCCTGTCTCGATTGACAAAATTGCTGACTGCCCCGGCCGAATGTCCAATTGCACGTGCGAAGTCCTTAACTTCGATATGGTGCCAGTCTAGATAGTTAAAGATCCGCACCGCCGCATTTGCTTTCGGATTATTTTTCATAATTTCGCCTTTCATGACTCGTAGCCGATTTTCGACACTATAACGGGCTCGCTCAGTGTGATGTGTACTCTTTGCTTGTCGCTCCGTGCATTACCTCGCTTTGATTGCCGGTTAATCCACTGATAGCAAAGTTCTTTGTATTTTGCCGTGAAGTAAGACTTACCGCTCTCGAAGCCAATAACTTGATAACTCATAGTTCCTCTACCTCAATTTCTACCCGCGGTGTGTCGCTGTACCACTTGCTGACGTGCATCTCAACGATTTGGTTGTCGTCTACCCATACAATCCCGGTCAGCGCATCAGACACCGCTTTGTAATAGTTGTCTGTATCCGGTTTAACAGTTGGCCTAATGATGCCGTCCTGTTTTTGCCGCTTAGTAAGCTTGCTACCGGCTTTTTGAATGCCCCTGTATACTTTCACGCTTATCCTGATAGAACCCGTCATAGGCTCAATATGGAGCTCCTGCCGTGCAATCTGCTTGACGTACTCCTTGTACGCTTTAGACTTGGGCGGATCATACGTACTTACATACTTTCCTCGCCGAGAAAACCTAGGCCGTCCTTGAGCAACCGGTTCACCGGGAATAGTTAATTTAACTGCTGGTTGCATTTCTACTCCTAAGTTGTTCTAATTCCTTGAGTTGCTCCGCCAGCTCCGCTTTAGCGTCTGCGCTGACCTCTTGCTTAGGTGCTTTGTAGCCTTCTTGCATCCATTCTGGCGTGGCCTCCTGTCTCGCAGGCGCACGTCTTGAGATGTATGGCCGGTTAGCCTGCGCCTTCATGGTGTCGTACTTCTCACGCAGCTTAGCGACACTCAAGATATTCGTTTGCCAGAACGTATCAGACTGGCACCAGTCGATCATGCGATGGATCTTGTCGAATGGTCGCTTGTCGATCTCGTGCATCTTGCGAATGTCATTTGCCCACGCTTGCAGGTTCGGCTTCCTGTGCTCTGGATTGTTGCTTTTGATTTTCTCCCAGAGGTAGGTCGCTTCGATCAGTTCCGGGGAGTCGTCGGCATATTCCCGCTTGCGGGAATGCTGACTATCTCTTTTATTAGCATTCTTTGCATTCTTAGCATTCTTGATTGTTGTCACTGGGTTGTCAGTGGATTGTCGTTGGGTTGTCATTGGGTTGTCACTGCTCTGATATTGAGGGTAGTTAACTACAGTAATGACGCTGTATTTGTTGTTTGACTTGATTGTCAACATGCCTTCATTTTCAAATCGTTTTACCCAGCGCCAGACCTTTCGCCATGCCACTTGATTGTCACGAGGTACCCCGTTGTTGAACTCAAACGCCAATGCGTGGGCTCCCGTGACCAGTTGACCGCTTGTCACGTCCACCTGCTGACCGTTAAATAGGAAACGATTGCCATCGTGAGATGCCTTCATCAAAATTAACAGCCATAGCTTTAACTGATTTGCGTCAGTCCATACGAAGGACTGGCGTATTTTCCGATATACCTTGATCCAGCCTCCGTCTGCCATGTAATCACCTCAATCTAGAAGGGAAGGCCATCATCATCTGCGACGTTTGCTGGCTGGCTACTGTTGGTTGGTGCTTGGTTAGCCGCCTGAGACCTCGGTTCAAGCAACGCGAAGTTCTCAACGACGACCTCAGTCACATACACTTTCTGGCCCTCTTTGTTGTCGTACGTGCGCGTTTGAATATGCCCCTCTACGCCAACGAGCGAACCCTTATGCGTGAATTTGGAGAAGTTTTCAGCACTCTTGCGCCAAACCACACAGTTGATGAAGTCGCTCTCTCGTTCGCCTTGTTGATTCGTAAACTGGCGGCTAACTGCCAGCGTGAACTGGGCTACAGCGGTCTCACCTTGCGTGTATTTCAATTCGGCATTACGGGTCAGACGACCCGTCAGTGATACGTTATTAATCATTACTAATTCCTCCCATCAAATTTTTCGAATTGTTTTCTCGTATTGAGCCGGAGACTGACTAACGTTTCTTCGTCCAGTTTCACCGGCTTTATCTTGTAGAAATCCATAAACCAATTGATGCCTTTTTGGTGCCGAATTGTGTGATGCACTCGGCAAAGCGGCATAAACTTGTATAGCCGGTTGTCTACGTCATTGCGGTTGCGTCCTGCTCCAAGCGGCGGCTCGTGGTCAATATCCGCATGCTTACCACAGATCACACACAGGCGATGTTTAAGACACTGCATCATCAGGGGATAGTCGTCTGGTATTGAGTCCATATGTTTGGTGCTCCATGGCAAGCCGTGGTCAAAGCCAAACGTGATAACATAGCTCAGGTACTCACTGGCTTTACTCATCGAACAATTAGACATTGAGAAATATTCGGACCCCGTTTCAGCCATGTAGAACGCCTTAGTCCAGGCCTCCATCTCAAGTGGTGAATACCCCGTGTATAGCGCATAATCGTTGATCAGTGCCCATATCTTCTTACGCTGGTCAGGGCTGATACTCCGTCCGTCTTCAACCTCAACGGCGACACTTGGCTTCTTGCCGTTCGCAAGTTGATGTAACCGCAGTGTGTCAGGCATTTTGTTTAGCCTGACAGTAAGCTCATCACCGCTCAGCTTTTCAATGCTCCCGTTGAGTAGCAAACGATCACCCCGTAATCTTGCTGAGTGCAATCTTTAACTTACCGAGTTCAGCCTCAGATAACTCAGTGAACCTTGTTGTGACTCCAGCAGAACTGGCAATACTCTTGTAGAGATCATTCGGCTGGGAACCGTCTTTCACCGCGAAGTCAGCCAGCAATTGCCTGAACGTGGCCCTATCTTGCGCAGACGCAACGGGAGCATTTGTCTTGTCTGTTGAACGTGGACTTTCGTCAGCATCTCCATCTGTTTCTTGATCGCTAATGTTAAATAACTGCTTATAGAAGTTCTTCTGCGCAGCCGTGGCGGCCTTCATCATCGCTTTCTCAGCGGTATCTTGGCCGCTGCCAAGCATTGATCCGTGCAACGTTTCGTGACCGTCTGTGATGTCATAACGGCCAAGTACGTCAACATAATGGTTGCTTCCTTTACGCCCCTGCCGATCTTCCTGATTGAGCATTTCGTATGAAGGAATGATCATTAACCCGGTTGCTTCTAGCGCCGGCTTTACCGCGGCCTTAATGGCGGCTTCAGACTGAAACCGGTAGTTATTGAATGAATTCTCGCCATCTTTGGCCACAGGTTTAATCATCTTGCTTGCCATCACAAGCTTCTGGACAATATTTAGTCCCTTCTGTTCAGACATTTCTTGAGTGGCTTCCTGCTTATCTTCTGCCATCTACCGCACCCCCAGTGACACGTTTTCGACCAGCCGTGCGTTCGGTACGTCACGGCCAGATTGCAATGCTTTCTTCAAGTCGGCTTTGTTGACCGCCAACGTGGTCTTAATGAACTCCTGCGGCAGTTGGTTCGGGTCTTCTGGTGCTTGCACGCTGACTGTCCGCCGTGTGTAGATGGTGAACAGGGGCGTCTTGATGTGTTCGTGCCCGGTTTCAACCATTGCCTGCACTAGCCGTTGCTTAATCGTATTAGCATTGTTATTGAAGCTAGATCTGCGTTCTTGCAGACGCTTGATTTCGGCGTCAATCTCTTTGACGTCCGCGTCAATTGATTTGTAAACCTTGACATAGCCGACTGCCTTGTCTTCAAAGTCACCCTCAACCATTTCCATCGTGTCAGCAATCGCTTGTGGATCAGCGTTGCCGCTTTCTGCTTGTCGTTGTAGGCTGGTCAATTTATCTGTTAGGTCGTATAATATGTTCATACCCCTTGGTTTCCTTTCTAGTCGTTGGCCTGAATGCCGGCGGCTTTTTGCGTGTCTTCAAGCAATTCACGGCGCTTGCTTTCGTTCATGTTCACAACCTGCGTATACACGCCAATCGCTTCAGAAAGCTTGCCGACTGCGTATGGATTGTCGCCATTTGACTCACCAACGTCTGCCTTAGCATTGCTGACATTGTCTAGTAGCACTTGCATGATTTCTTGCGGTGTTAAGTACACAATCATTTCGTTTCACCTTCCTTCATGGTTTCCTGCATCTTCATCCACGCTAGTTTCTCCATCCATTCGTATCCGTTGCCGCGAATAATCGCTAGGTTCCTGATGCGGCGCAGGCGTTCATATGTGCTAAGGTTCATAGTCTGTCGCCCCCAGTTCGTCGCGTACATAGTCTTCCAGTTCGTCTAGCAGAACCAGTTCGCCGTGGAAGTCGAGATAGTCGCGGCTTTCATCGATCGGGTTGCCCTTCCAGTCTTCAAACTGTTGCGGATCCCCTTCGGCTTCGTGCTGGCGTGATAGTTCAGCCTCGCGGAATTGATCGCGCATCATTCGAAGTACCCCCTTGGATCACGTATGAAGTAACCGATCATGAGCGCCATGATAACCGCCGGAATGGCCCGCGGGTATGATAATACAAATTCGATGAGTTGTTGCATCATGACTTAGCCTCCTTTGCTATGTTGCGGAACTCTTTCCGCATGAACTCGCTGAACGCCAGCGGTTCGAACCGCCAGCCCATCTGGCCATGGTAGTTGAATGCGAACCCGTCAAGTTGTCGTTGGAACCGCGGCTGGTTGAGGATGTGCTCGCTCAGCCAGGTTGGCGTGATGCCATAGCGTTCTTGCACTTCCTTCGCTGACCACCAGCGGCGGTAGTCAGGTTCGTGCTTAAGATGGTCGGCAACGGCTCTATCCACGGCTGTTTTGATTGCCTCCTGAATTAATGGCATCAGGTCTAATGTGGGTGGCATATCTGATGCCTCCTTTTTGTGAGATAATTCACCTCGAAAGGAGGTGATAAAATGAAACTCGATTCTAATAAGTTGACTGCTATCATCGAGACCATTAACGATGACATCTACGCCACAGATTTAACGACGGAGAAACTGCAAGAACGTGTGGCCGACTATACCGATGATGATGGCAAAATTGGTATAGGTGACTTCGCACAATGGATGATGCAGGAGAGCCGCGACTATACGACGATTTACACTCGCCGTCTTATAGAAGCCCTCGCCGACGCCGGTTATTTGCACGACCCTGACGCGTGATATATTTTGCCAACTTGTTTGCTTCTTCGTGCTCCTCGCTACCGTAAATAGCTTGGAGCACTTTTTTAATCTCATCTGTGGTACCTTCAATTGTCAGTTTCATCTATACGGCCTCCTTAATTGACTACTTCCACTCCTGGGCAAGCTTCGCAGCTCGATCGTCATATAGGGCCAAGAACTCATCCCTAAATTTCGAGTACGCCTCTCGTACTGTCGCGATGTCAGCGCGTGTAACCAGTCCATTCTTCGTTTCTCCGACTACCGCAAGCGCTAAGAAACGAAGCTTGTCATGCAGTTCTTTTGCACTAAATCCATCATTTCTAATAATGTTCCCGTCATCATATTGATGCCTGCTATAAACCGAACCAGGTACTCCGAATCGGTCTTTGGGCATTCCGTGGCGCTTGTTGATTGTTGCAATGTCGTTTGTGTCTACCGCAATCCCAGTAAATAACGTGTTCGCTGTGAAACCGGTGGGCTGTCGGATAGCCTCGGCAACACGTTGTCGGATAAGTTCTTCCAAGTCATGCCGCGACACAGTGATTAGGTCGCCGACGTTTTTGTCTATCATTTTTATTTTCTCCTTCTAGAATGGTTGCGCTTACTTCATTAGTGAGATAATAGTCACATCTCAAACAAAGGAGGCGAATTTCATGTATCATACTGGCGATAAACCGGGTGCCGGCAATTATAAGTGCACCAACTGTGGCGAGATCATCACTCTCGACCAGTCTTCGGACACGCTTCCACCATGTCCGTCGTGCAACGGCACTAATTGGGTAAAGCTTTAATCAGTAATGAGGTGGCCTAAGCCACCTTTTTGTGTTGGACGAATAAGCACTTACCAAAAATCATGATCCACCGGCAGGTATACTTGCCTTTGCGATTGGAATAGTTAGTCTTGAAAAATCCTGTTTTCATATTAATTGCCTCCTTAGGCTGTTTGTGGTTCGTTAGTCTGTAGAAACTTGTTGATAAAATACTGCTGACCTTTGCCGGTTACCTTTGGGGTCTTCTGAACTGTTACATGGCCGTCCGAGTGACTGATCGCCGTTTCCTTGACCTCGAACAAGCCTAGCTCCATCGCTCGTTGTGTCGGCGAGTTATAGTCAGCACCAATCCGTTTGATCAGATAACCTTTTTCACGTAACCAGGCGAACAACCGCTTGGCACCAATATCAATGCCGTTCTGTTTGAGCACCTTGGCAAGATCACCGACCAAGATAGTTGTGTGACTGGTGGCTACCGCGTCTGCGAACAACGCTTTGGGCTTCATCGTCTCGTTATCGGCCGTAAGTGCCGCCGTCTTGGCTTGCTCGTCCTTGAGCTGAGTTGCCAAGCCGATGATGAAGTCTGGATTGAGGATTGCTTTCTCAATCGTCTCAGGCGTCATATATGCACCATGCTTGCGGATTGATGGGAGGACTTCTGACGTAACCCAATGCTTGAACTCTTTTGCGTTCGGAAGCTTGCTTAAGAGAACTAAGCTATACAGGCCGGACTCGTTGATGACGGTCATCATTCGGTCCTGACCTGAGGTACTGATTTGGTACTTCAGCCTGTCTTCAGCGTCAACATGTGCATTGATGTCCCGGCTACCGTTTTGATAGCCAAGCACCTCGGCGACATCTTTGCCGACAAACATTGGTTGATTGTCGACCAACACGGTGCGAACCTGTTGCCCGTGAAAATCAAACAGTTGTGGTTCATTCAATTTGTTTCCTTCTTTCTTTTGGCCTCCCCTTGGCAGATAATCTGGTGGGAAGGAGGTGAAAAAATGGATTGGTCAAAATGGATTTCAGCAATCGCCTTAGTCATCAGTTTTCTCGCACTGTCTGTGCCGTTATATCGTTCGCGGCAATCGGCAAAAATTAAAGAAATTATCACCATTCCAACGCTTGAAAACGCCACGTGGGCATACGTTGTCGTTGCGAATTATTCAACAACATCGCTTTCAATTTATGGCGCAACGTTGAACGGGGTGCGCTTGTATCGCCACAAGCACTATTTTGCCGACAGGCCCGACGAGGGTAAACAATACTCAAGCGAGTTCCCAGTGAAAATTGCACCGCAGAGTTCTGACGGCCTTCTGTTAGAATTTGTAAATCGCGAAAAAGTTGCGTTCGATAGAACGGCTGAAATTGAATTGGTGCTCTTTGGAAATAGCGGAAACGTTAAGGCGAATTTGGTTATAAACCAAAGTAAGCTAACACCAGAGATAGCACTGAGAGAAATATAGCTATGACAGCAAGTGATATGCGTAATCGGTCATCGTTGTTCATGGAGCGCCTCCACAAACGTCTTCACGGCATCAATCTGTTGTTCGTTCAATCCAAGGCGTTGAAGGTTTTCAACCGTGCTTTGTTCAAAGAGCCATTTGGTGGCGTCCGTGCGGGGCGTCACTTTTTGCTTGTCCGTCATCGAGTCTAAGTTGAACTCAACGCCGTCAATGTGCATGAATAGATTGCCAATGGTTTGCGGGAAGTCCTTCTGGATTTTCCGTTTTTCTTCATCTCGCATTGGAATGAGCATCGCTGGGCTTGATGTTGATCCCGATAGAATCGGAACGTTCTCTCCATCGACCGCATAGGGCTTTCGCTTGCCCTTGTAGTAGATAACGTAGTCCATGGTTCTGCCCCCCTTTTTACACGGCTTCCTGCATAAGGTGCGTTTCTGCACCTTTTTCATCAAAAAAAATATCCATAATTTCTGCGGTTCCTAGATTTAGGGTAAGAATCATCGAATGAATGTCGCCAACGGTAAATGTTTCGCCGCCCTTTTTCATCTTTCGGTAGAAACTGCTACGATCGATTCCGATTTCTTTGGCAACGCCTTCTTGTGTCATTTGTCGTTCGACAATTTTACCTTTGAGCTTAAGCGTATTAACGTGCATTTTGGTGTCCTCCCTTCTGGTGCGTTCCTGCACCTTTTATGTTTTAATCATATATCGGCAAGTGCGTTTATGCAACTACAAGTTTGTTGCAATTATGCACCATTTGATATAGAATTTCCTCAAGAGGTGATCACCATGGCAAATAGATGGCCAATAGAGCGCATAAGAGCCGTACTAAAGCAACGCCGTATTAATGCCGGTCTTTCTGCCGAGGAACTAGCGAAGCGGATTGGTGTTTCTAAAACCACCATATATAGGTATGAATCCGGAGAAATAGAAAAAATGCCCGTCAACGTTTTAAATAAGTTGGCCAATGAGCTGAACATTAACCCTTTCTTTGTTCTGGGAATTGACGACGATGATTCTCGTGCAGCTTTCGATGCCGTCAATTTAAAAAATGAAATTCAGAGAACACTTTCTTCAAAAGAAGCTAATCACATTTCAACAGTAAGGAAGCTCCACCCTGAACGTCAGCAGAAAGTTTACACGTACGCAGAGAAGCAGCTTAACGAGCAGCAAAACGAGCACGTCGTCCCGTTCACTGAACAGCGTGAGATTGTGTGCGGGCGTGGCACAGCCGCCGGTGCTCCAATCGATGGCGATGCACAGGACGCTGAGGTGCGTAGGACGCGCGTCAATGTTGACGACATCCCAGCTAGTGCAGATGAAATCGTGACCGTTGAAGGCGACTCGATGGAGCCAGACTACCCGAAGTATTCGCAGATATTTGTTCGCTGGCAAGACACAATAGACGATGGCGATCTGGCCGTTGTCCGTGTGGCCGACGAGGGCGTCACATTCAAGCAGGTGTCCCGCGATTATCAACAAAAGAAAATTGTTCTACACTCACTGAATGACAAGTATCCCGACAGATACCTAGATCCCGAAGATATAAGCATCATAGGCGTTGTGCTGAACTAACCCACCAAGCAGCAGGCACGGGCAGGACGTGCCGTGGGCGTTAATCTGAAAGGAGAATCGACATGAAGATCAAGAACTTATATATGTATGCAGCATGCTTGGTTTGTCTTGTAGTTGCTTTGATTTCGCTATACACCGTTGTATCTGGTATTTCATCGCTGATCTGGTTCGACAAGTCCGCACAGCCCGGTATCTACCTCTACCAGCAGCTATTCAACGGGGCAATCATGCTAATAGTGTCTTCGTTGCTATTCATATTCCACTGGCGCCACACAGATAAGTAGCACCTGCGCAACAAAACCCGTCTAGCGGCATGGTCGTGCGAGCCGACCAACGGGCGTTGAACCACTTATCCAATCAATGCCTAAAACGATTTATTGGAGGAACGCTTATGGAAAACTCTGTAATAGTTAGCATTTATAAGTTTGAGGATAAGAAGTGGACTAATTTCGAAGCCGTGCCAGTAAAAAAGTACGAGTGTTCCGTCTTGCTCGATATTTCAAATTCACAAGAGTTTACTGCCAAAGAAAAAGTTGAGCTTAATAATTGTATTGTTGTATCAATAAAGAAAATCAAGAATAAAAGTAAGCTTTCTGAAACGCCACAATTCATTAAGCATGTGTATGGCCCAAAATCAAACCAATAATTTGCCATACATAAAGGAGGACCATATTATGAAACTCATAAAAGCTAGCATTACATCATAGCCAATGAAATTGCTGTTCCAATATAGTATAGAAAAAGCGCCTACCCCACACCATGGCCGGTCGGGTAGACGCTAGGGCAAACAGCACCACGAGTACGCTCTTTGCGTACCCCAGTATAGCACACGGAGGTGAAATCATGGCATCATTTCGGAAACGTAGCAGCAAGTGGGAATACCGAGTTTCTTACCTAGACAAAGATGGTGAGCAAAAAATCGTGTCACACGGTGGCTTCCGCACCAAGCAGCTAGCTTCCGCAGCGGCCGAAGAAGTAGAGAAAGCCAAGCGTAATGGCGGCGACCTCTCTAATCGTGACGTTACCCTAGCTGACTACTGGGATGCTTGGGTTGCCCGCTACAAGACTGGCAAGCACACTATGATAACAGAGAAGCGTTATCCCATTATTGGAAAAGAGTTGCGTGCCGGGTTCGGCAACCGGCTTCTGCGGGAAGTGAGACCTTCCGAATGGCAGGACTTCATGAACCAATTCGGTGAAACCCGCAGCCGGTCTACCGCTCAGCGGTTAAATGGCTATGTCCGATCAATGGTCAAGAACGCCATCAACGATCAACTGATTTCTGTTGACTTCACCCTAAATGTTGAGCTGTCTGGTAGTCGTGGTAAAAGTGAGGCAGATAAGTTTCTGCAAGCTGATGAACTGCAAGCTATCATGACCGATGCACTCAGCCACGCCAGCTACAATAACATCTCTAACTGCTTAATTTATCTTGGCGCGGTTAGTGGTGCCCGGTACAGCGAGCTGGTCGGTCTGACATGGGGTGATGTTGATTGGGGCACCTCCTCAATCAACATCAACAAAACGTGGGACTATCACTTTGGCCAAGGGTTCCAGCCCACCAAGACACCCTCCAGCGTGCGAACGGTCAGCCTAACTCCGGAGGCCATGATGCTACTGCACAGGATCAAGTCAGAGCAGACCGCGTACTATATTCGCACAGGGAGGCGTGATGATCTACAAATGGTGTTTCGTAATAAGCAGAACACTGTGCCGACAAATGCTGCTGCCAATAAAGCGCTCAGGGCCATTGAAGATCGGGTGGAGAAAAAAATGGACCGGCCACTGTCTGCCCGAATTACCTTTCACGGACTGCGCCATTCCCATGTGTCATTTCTGCTCAGCAGGAACGTCGATATCTACTACATCTCAAAACGGCTCGGGCATTCTGACATTACCATCACTTTGCGCGTGTATTCACACATGCTTGATGATAATCGGGAAAAAGAGAACAATCTTGCCCTGGAGGCCTTGGAAAGTCTGGAAAACTGATTGGACGTCAGTTGGACAAAACGTGATGTAACGCCTGCTATAACTTAGTTCTGCCATGGACGTCGTCTCCATCATCAAGTCCGGGTTGGTTGAGGTTTCAACCGATGCGGACTTTTTCTTTGCCAGCTGATAAGAAAATTCTGCCTGACAAGTATGACTTTTCTATGCCGAATGCCTAAACATTTCTTGCGACTCGCCGAGCTGACGCGAATTGGATTGACAAGCCAGCCGATTCTTCGCATGATGGCGATAGCGAAGCCTAATAGGAGAAAAAACGTGAAAAAAACGATTCTGATGTTGCTGACGGTCGCCGCAGCTGGCCTGCTTGCCGCCTGCAAAAAGGCGCCGTCGACCGCGGCCGTTTACCAACATACCACCGCGGTACTGGCCCAAAGTGACCAGGTTTGGCGCGAGGTGCAAACCGCCACGGCCACTCAAACCGCCAGCGCTAGTCTCGGCAGTGAAACCGCTCAGGCCGCTAAACAGCTCAGCCCCTGGGTCACAGACGCCGGCAAATTTTATCACGGGGCCGCCCAAAGCCAAACCACCTATCAGGCGGTGAAGGCAGGCGTGGCGAAGGTCAAAAATCCCAACCCCAAAATCAAAACCAAATGGGCAACGGTGAAGCAAATCAACCGCACCCTCAAGACTTTGGGCGCCACGAAACAAATCACCAGCCGTAACGACCTGGTTTACATCAAAGAAGCGGATGGCACCATTGCCCAAAGCCCAGTGGGCTATCTGATTCAAGGCGATAGTCTATACGCTGTGCAAATGGCTTACACGACTGGCGAAACCGGCGGCGTCATCAATCGCGGCAACAGGTTCACCCGCAAAATGGCCTACGCCAGCAATCAAGTGGTGAAACCCGCCGCCATTACAGGCACCTGGCAAACCAAAGCCGGCCAAACCGCTGTGGTCAAAAACGGCCAGCTCTTCGCCGCCCAAAATGGGGCCTATACTCGCGGCCAAATTGAGAACCTCGGCCAGTACAGCACCAAAACGCTTTACACCAAAATCGCCTATCAGCTGCGGCAAACCCAGCTCAGCAAGGCGCAAGTTAAACTCAGCCATCAGAGCCTAGCCAGCGGCGACGTCTACAACAACTTGTATGTCTTCTTGACCCCATCCAAAATGGTTGCGGTCAATGCCACTGGTCAGGCCGTGCTTTATACCAAGCAAAGCACCAATCAGGCCAGCTTGCCAAGTGAAATCTTCACCATTTTCAGCCAGCTAGATAAGCGCTCGTCCAGCACCCTCGCCGGTTCGCTGCGACCTCAAGGGGAACATCAATACTTGGTCGGTTTGACGGTGAACCTGCATTTCATCACCCAGAATTACGCTGGCGGCGTGAATGGCACCGAGCCGGTCAGCATTCGCAAAGGCAAGATCAGCGCCCCATCCAATTAACCCACCTCAAACCACAAAAAAGCTGACTGTTTCCGATGACGGAATCAGTCAGCTATTTTCGTGCTTGCACCCAGGCCAGGCCGGTCAAAGCCAACAGTCCACCCCCTGCCGCCAGGGTGGCCGTGGCGGTATCGCGATTGAGAAACATCAAAACAAACACAAAAGCCAAAAAGCCAATCACATACCAGTCCCCCGCCGGAAACAATGGCGCCGCGAAAGTCTGCGCCGCCGCGTGCCGGCGATAGCGCAAATGGGCAATGATAATCATCAGCCAAACGAACAGGAAGGAGACTGTGGCGGCACTGGAAACCAGCGTAAACACCGAAGCCGGTAGCACCGCATTCAGCCCTACTGCTAGCGCAATCACCAGGCTGGAAACCATCAACGCCCGCACCGGCACCTGGCGCCGTGACAATTTGGTCAAGCCTCGCAGCCGCGGTTGTTTGATGCTCAGCTCAAAGAGTAAGCGACCGGCGCTGTACAGGCACGCCATGCAGGCGGACGCCGCTGCCGTCAAGACAACAAAATTGATCAACCCCGCCGCACCGGGAATACCCAGACTGTGAAAGACCTGCACAAACGGGCTGCCGGTTTGATCAACCGCGGACCAAGGGAAAAGACTCATTAACACCACCAAAGCGCCGACGTAAAGCGTCAGCACGTTGATGGGCAGCCAGTTAATCACCTTCGGCAGGGTCTGGCGCGGATTATGGGTTTCGGCGGCGGTCAGGCCCACTTGCTCGATACTGGTGAAGCTAAAGGTCACCATCTGAAAACTAAGCAAAAAGCCGCGCACGCCGCGGGGAAACAGCCCACCATGCGCCGTCAAATTGGTCAAACTGGCGGTGCCACCAGCCGTCTGGACATGACCTGCGATCAGCACGACCCCGACACCGATCAGCGCTACAATCGCCACGACTTTAATCATGGCAAACCAGAATTCCAGCTCGCCAAACGTGCCCACTGAAGCGAGATTGACCAGTAGCAGCACCACCAACGCCACCAAGCCCGGCAACCACTGCGGCAACCCGGGCCACCAGAACCGAATGTAAACGCCAATCGCGGTTACTTGCGCCATGGCCACGGCCACCCAGCAGAACCAGTATGTCCAGCCCGCCACAAACGCGGCTTTGGGGCCCAGATGATGCTGGAGCAAGTCCAAAAACGACCGGTCCCCGCCATCAGCCAGCAGCAGTTCCCCTAACGCCCGGAGCAGGAAAAAGCACATCAGCCCAGCCAGGAGATACGCAAAAATCAAACTCGGCCCGGCAACATGAATCGACTGACCGGCGCCTAAAAAGAGCCCCGTGCCAATCGTGCCGCCAATCGCGAGCAGCTGCAAATGCCGACTGGTCAGATGCCGTGCCAATTCTGGCGCCTCGCGCCTCATTGGCCCGCCCCCTGCCGGTCATGCCACCAGCGGCCGCCACTCAAAATCAGCATCCATAACAGTGCCAACGTCGCAGGCAGCACAGTCGCTTTGTTCAGCAGCATAATCACCCCGGTACCGGCCAAAAACAGCAGCACAAAGTAATCTGCCACCGGATACCATGGCGCCACATAGCCGCTAGGGTGCTGGTTCTGCCGGCGGTACCGCAAGTGGGCTAACACAATCGCGCCCCACACAAACAGGAAGCTGGTGGTAGCAACACTAGAGATCAGCTGGAACACCGCGCCTGGTAAGAATAAATTCAGTACCACCGCCAGCGCAATCAACAGGCTGGACGCCACAATGGCGTTCGCCGGCACCTGACGCCGGGACAGTCGCCCAAAGCGCTTGAGCAGTGGATTTTTGCTTTTAAAGGTCAAGGAAAACAGCATCCGGCCGGTGGTGAAAATGCTGGAGTTGCAAGCCGAAGCCGCTGCCGTCAGCACCACAAAGTTAATGATGTCAGCCGCGGCTTTGATGCCGACGTTATTGAACACCTGGACAAACGGACTGGTGGCCGGACTCACGGCTGACCAAGGATAGATGCACATGATCACCGCCAAGGCGCCGACGTAAAATAAAATAATGCGTAGCGGTAGCTCGTTAATGGCCTCCGGAATCACTTTTTTCGGATTGGCCGTTTCGCCGGCAGTCATCCCCACCATTTCGATGCCAGCAAAGCTAAAGGTCACCATTTGAAATGAGGCCAAAAAACCGCCCAGACCGCGCGGGAAAAAGCCACCATCGTTCACTAGATTCATGACACTGGCATGGCCACTGCTGGTCGGGTAATGCACGGCAATCATCCAGCCGCCAATCACAATCAAGCCAATAATGGCGCCGACTTTGATCAGGGCAAACCAAAACTCGGTTTCCCCGAACAACCCCACTGAAATCAAATTTAGTAGCAGCAAAAGCACCAGCGCAATCAGCCCGGGCAGCCATTGCGGCAGCCCAGGCAGCCAGTAGCGAATATACATGCCAATGGCCGTCACTTCGGCCATGGCAATGGCCAGCCAGCACAACCAATACGTCCAGCCCACCACAAAGCCGGCGCGCTCGCCGAGATAACGATGGATAAAATCAACAAAGGAATGCTGTGAGAGATCCGACATCAACAACTCGCCCATGGCCCGCATCAGCAAAAAGCACATGCCTCCGGCCAGCAGATACGCCAAAATAATCGACGGCCCGGCCAGATGAATCGATTGGCCGGCGCCGAGAAATAAGCCCGTGCCAATCGTGCCGCCAATGGCGATCAACTGCACATGGCGACTTTTGAGGCTGCGCGCCAAGTCGGCTTGTTGGTGCTGTGTTTCCATCAAAATCCCTCCAGACATGTTATCTATTGTAGCCTTCTTGCTGGGGAACCAAAAGGCCGCCGCACCGGCGTTTGCCACGCAAAAACGCGGCCAGCTCCCGCTAGGCCGCGCTTTTACTCACTTATTGAACAGATAGATGAAAATTATTCACTGCACAATGACCACGCGCTTCGGCTCCATTTTCTCGCCTAAAAACGCCGCTACTGTTTCGGCGGACTGCCGCAGCTGCAACCTAGCCACTGTGACGGTGCCCACGGTGGCTTCGAGCACACAACCGCCAGCAACCGTGGTCAGTTGCACCGCGGCCAGCGTGTACAAGCCGGTCACGCGCCCGACGCCGGTAATCAGCGAATCCGCAGTGACACCGCGGCGCCATAAGGCAAACAAGGCCAGCATGCCAGCGATGAAAAAGCCGCTGATGTAATCCGCCACCGAGCGGCTTGAGGCCACGGTGAAACCGCCAATCATCACTGCCGCCACGGCATAGAAGCCCACCAAAAACCGATTTGGGCGGGCCGTGAACACCAATTGCAGGCGCACGAAAATCAAAACGCCTAGCGCCAATACAAATACTGCAAGATAAATCCAGCTCAAAAAGTCCATGGCCAGCCTCCTTCACATAAAAAAGGGCCGCAGCCCTTTTTGATTTACTTGCCTAAGCGCATGACGTCGCGGGCGATCATCAGTTCCTCGTTGGTTGGCACCAACAGGACCTTCACCTTCGAGTCATCACTGGAAATCAGCCGTTCTTTGGCCATGACATTGTTACGCTCGTCATCAATCTTGGCGCCAAAGACACTCAAGGCATCAATGATTCGCTTACGCATCACAATGTCCCCTTCGCCCATGCCAGCCGTGAAGACCAAGGCGTCGATGCCGCCCATTTCGGCGATGTAGCCAGCCACGTACTTCACAATGCGGTTGACGAAAATATCAATGGCGAGCTGAGATTCCGGCCGTTCATGGCGCGTTTGTTCCAGTTCTCGCATGTCAGGCGACAAGCCTGACAAGGCATAAATCCCCGATTCCTTATTCAGGATATTCACCATGTCTTCAGGATCGGTGATGTGCAGCTTTTGCATCAGGAAAGCGACCAAGGAAGCGTCGATATCCCCACTGCGCGTGCTCATCGTTACCCCAGCCAGTGGGGTGAAGCCCATTGAGGTATCGAAGGACACGCCGTCTTTTTCGGCGGTGATGGAAACCCCAGAACCCAGATGCATGGTGACCATCTTCAAATCCTTGAGATCCTTGCCCAGCATTTCAGCTGCGCGGTGGGAGACATAACGATGGCTGGTACCATGGGCACCGTACTTCCGAGCGCCATACTTTTCATAGTATTCGGGCTTGATGGAGTACAAGTAGTTCATCTTCGGCATCGTGCTGTGGAACGAGGTATCAAAGACCCCGATTTCTGGCACGCCAGGCAGCAGCTTCATGAACGCTTTGATGCCTTCCGCTTCGGCTGGGTTATGCAACGGGGCATATTCGGCCAAGGCTTCGACTTCCTTGAGCGACTTTTCGTCGAGTCGTTCGGATTTCTTGAAGCGCTCGCCACCTGCGACGATGCGGTGACCGACCCCTTGGATTTCCTTGTAGTCGGTAATGATTTTTAATTCGATCAAGGCTTTCAGCAGCATATCAACGGCCATTTCTGCCGTTGGAATATCCTGGTTCACGACGTATTTTTGACCGTCGCCATACTTGACCTTGAATTCGGAATTGGACAATCCCATCCGATCGACCATGCCGCTGGCGATCACATGCTCTTCAGGCATCTGGAATAATTTCCACTTAAGCGTTGAACTACCGGCGTTGATTGCTAGAATTTTGGGCATTTTGACATCTCCTACGCTAAATTTTGCTTGGCCCAATCATGAACCGAAGCGATGAACTGGCGAAAAGCCGCTTGGTCAGTCAAGGCTGGGAACGCGCCCAGCAACACTTGTTTGACCTGATGCGTCTTGGAACCAGGGTTTTGCAAAATCAACAGGGACTTTTGGGCTTTGCTATCGGCAAATAAGTTTTGCGGTAGGTTCAAAAGCCCTTGAAAATGAACCGAACGCGTTAACCAGGCGGTCAAGCTCTTGGCCTCATCAGATTGAAAGACACTGCTTGGCACAAAGAACAGGCCTAACCCACCAGGCTTCAAGGCGCGCAAGCTTTGTTCAATCAGCAAATGATGCGCATATGAATGGCCTTTAGGCGCAGCCGTTTCAAACTGTTTGGCCCGGTCATCCAAGGGATAGTACCCCACTGGCAAATCCGACACCACTAGATCCGCATCCTGAACCACCAGCGGCCCCAACGCATCTTGATGATAAAGCGCCACATCCAGTTGCTGGAGCGCACTACTCATCCCGGCGAAGGCCAGCAAAGTATCGTCGTTATCCACGCCGATGCCTTGCACCTTGAGCTTCAGTGCCGCGGCCAGTTGATTCATGGCGGCAAACAGCAAGTTGCCTGAGCCCACTGCCAAATCGGCGACTTTGACGGTTTCCGTTTGCGGCTTGATGAACACCGTGGCGATGAAGGTGGCCAGCTCGGCCATGGCATCAGGTGTCACCTGTTTATTCGGCTCCACCCCATCAATCGCAATGGCCTTCACCAGTAGTAGCTGCAGCGCTTGGCGGCATTCTTCAGCCGAAAACGTGCTCAAATCCAGTGGCGCGAATAACGCCTCCAACTTAGCCGTGGCGTCGGCATCGGGCACGCCATCTTGATGATTAATCATACCAGTTTGTAAGTCTTCGCCGGCTTCTGTGGCCGCCTCAACAAAACTAGTTTTGACTTGCTTGTGGAGCAAAGTCGCGGCCTGGTCTAAGGCCGAATATAACGATTCCATGTGCTCATTTGCCACGCCTGTGGACCCCCTTAATCGTACAGAACCATTCTACCGGTGCTTAAGGGGTTATTCAAGCAAATAAATGAGCAAGCAATCGCCGCGAAGCGCCGCGTTTACGGCAATGGAAGCCTTTTCCAGTGATTAAAGGCTTCACGCGTTGCTTGATCCTCTTTAGCCAATTGGGCCACATAATCGGCATGCCACACTGAAATCTGATACAAACTCCCTGCCCCTACCAATGTCGCTAGCGCCAGCAGCGCTAACGCAGAGATCAAAGCACTACCTCGCCGTCGCATCGACCACCACCCCCGTGTACTGGCTGCCACTTAGCATGGTCAGTTGATACCGCACCACGCCTGGCTGCAGTAATGTGAACCGGATTTTCAAGGCGCCGTATAGCAAAGGGCTGTACCCTTTCTCACTGCCGTTGGTGCCCGCCGCAGAAAACTGTAAGTAATCGCGGCCATCCACTGAAGAGGCCAGCCGCTCTAAAATCCGAATTTGCTCCACTTGCGTTCGCGGCCCAATATGTTTGACCTTGAGTTGACTCGCCGCCACTGTCAGGATTTCACTTTCGCTCACATACCGCTCAATGGCAGCGGCGGCTTGATAATAATCCAAGTCCGCCGCTGGTGGCGCGGCCGCTGTCACTTGAAAGAGCGGGCGCCACCACAACGCCAGACTCACCATCAAGCCCAAAGCCATCACGACTTCAGTCATCGTCGTTGCCGAATGTGAACGCAAACCGCTGACCTCCCTCAAGCGCCTCCACGCTGCCGTTAGTGACGGTCACCTGCCAAGTATGTTGCCCAACGTTGATGTTTTGACTGCCAGTTTCACCTGGAGCAAGCAGGAGAAGCGCCACTTTAGCCGCGTAGCGTGCTTCCAGCGCGCGTTGCACTTGGGCGACCTGGGTTTGGTAAGCCGTTTGGACCAGCACCACCCACAACACCACCATGGCGACCACGGCAATGGCGGCCAGATGTTCCGCCAGCAAACTCGCGCGCCGTCTCATTTGGCCGCCTCTTCTTTCTGGCGGAACAGGCCCCACTGCATCTGAAAACTCAGCGTCACCATTCGGCCATTACCGCGGGTCAATTTAATCGCCGTCACGCTAGAAAAGGCGCCGGCACCGCTATAGGTGATCACGCCGACACCAGCGGTCAACGCCATGCTGGCTGGCACCCGCAGGTAAGCAAAGCGGCCATCAGCGAGGGTAAAACTCAAAGCCCCTGCCGTCACGGTCAACTTGCCGGTTTGGCCGGTTTCATCCACCCGCCGGCGCAAGGTCGTCCAATTGACCGCCACGGCACGCAGAAACACTTCCTCTTGCTGATGCGCCAGCAACTGCCGACCTACCACCAGACTGCCGGCGGCCAGCAAGATAGTGACCGTTAACGCGGCCAACACTTCCATCAAGGTGAACGCTCGCCGGGTCATGGCGCGGTAAAGGCATGCGGCTGATAACTGGCCGCGCTGAGTTGCTCGACTTGTTTTTGGGTGATGATACCTGCCTTCACCAAACTAGCGGTAGTGGCAAAATCGGCCTCATTGCGGCCCGTCTGGCTGTAGGCAATCTCGATTTGGGCATTGACGGTGGCCACCATGCTTTGCAACTGCCGGGCGTTAGCCTGATCGACTTGGGTTTTGATGGTCACCACCAAGGTCAAGGTCAGCACAATAATCAGCCCCAAAGCAGCAAGCACTTCAATCAAGGTAAAAGCCCGGCGGCGTTTTTTCATGTCAGTAACCTCCTAAACCGCCATACAGCGGTAACAGCAGTTCACGATACATCAGGACGATTTGACCGCCAATCAACAAAAACATCACCGGCTGCACCACTGCCAGCCACCGCGACAAGGTCGCCTCAAAAGCCTGCAGGCGCTGGGCCGCAAACACCCGCATTCCTTCCGCTACCACTTTTTCGGACTGACCCAGGCTCATCAATTCCGCCACGGCCGGATCAATCAGCGGTTGCTGGAGGGCCGTGCTCGCCTTGGCGCCTTGGGCCAAAGCCGTTTGCACCGCCTCAGCAGTCGCATGCAACGGACTGGTCGCTAATTGACTCAGCTGGCGAAGATAATCCGGCAAGGTCAAGCCTGCCGCCAAAAATTGCGCTAAGCCGCTGGTAAAAAGATATTGATAATACTGCTTGGCCGCCCCCTGAACGCCAGGCAGGCCCAGGAGCCACTGCGCTTTTTTGGGGGCCGCGGCGCGGTGAAACTGCCAGCCCATGAGGCTGCCAAACACTGCCACCCCGGTGAGACCCAGGGCTTCTTCGGCCAACAGTGGCGACGGGCGTGAGCTTAACAACGGCAGCACACCAATCATCAAGCCTACTTGCAGCACCACCAGCAGCCCAATCAACACTGCCGGATACAAGAGCAGTAGTTGCAGTTTACGGCGACTTTGGGTTTGCACCTCCATGAATTGGCTGGCGGCGCCCAGTGCACCGGCCAAATCGCCGTGCCCAGCGGCCAGCGTCAGTTGTTGCACAATCACCGGATGAAACCCAATCATTGCCACCCCTTCGGCCAACGGCGCTCCCGCCGCCAACTTGGCGGTGAGTTGCTGCCAGTGCGGTTGATACCCGGCAAAATTTAAGCCAATGATGGTCAGTGCCACCCGCAGCGAAAAGCCGGCCATCAGGAGCTGGCGCAACTGGCTGCAGACTGCCACCTGCACGGTCAGAGGAATCTTTTTACGCGTCATGTCCTTCCTCCCGTCCAAACGCCAGCGTGACCTCGGGATGCACCACTGGCTTGAAGGCCAACTTCACCGCCGCAGCGGCTTGCACTGCGGCCTCGACTAACTGGGGCGCCACCCCAAGCGACTGTAGCCGTAGCCAGACCAAGTCGGCGCGATCGGCATGCACGGTTGTCAACACCGTGTGGCCGCTAATGGCCGCCTCACAAGCAGTCGTGGCCGTCTCCAAATCGCGAATTTCGCCAATCACCAACACATCAGGCCGGTGGCGCAGCGCTGCTTTGAGCAAAGCCGCATAGCTCATGGCCGCCTCGGGATTGACTTGGAGCTGCAAGAAAGTCGGTTGCCAAATTTCCACGGGATCTTCGATGGTCATCACCATCTGTGTTGCCGCCAGCTCAGTGGCAATCTGATACAGCAAGGTCGTTTTGCCGCTGCCAGTGGGGCCGCACAGCACCAGCATGCCAGAATGCTGCAGCGCGGCCAAGAGTTGTGTCACCACCGGCCGACTCCAGCCATCCAGCGGCGGCACCCCGTAAATCAGCCGCGCCACCAAGGTTTCTTGCGCCTGAAAATCGGCCACCGTGCTCAATCGCAGCGTTAATTGTAAGCTCGCCACCGTTACTGCCCCCAGCTGGACGCGCCGCGTTTCCGATACGTTCATCCCCGCGTCATATTTCAAAGCGTTGATCCAATTGCGGCCCTGCGCTGCGGCCACCACCTTCAGCAACGTCGGACCGCTGGGCGCGCGGAGCATAACCGCCAGGCCAGCGGGTTTGGGCAGCAAATACACATCGCTCGCCTGCTGGGCTTTAGCCTGACGAAAGATTTCAAGCAGGGCCGCATCCATTTTGACCACCTCGCATAGATATTTCGCAAAGCGGCGCATCAAAAAAGCCCTGAGCTTAAGTTCAGCTCAGGGCAACCGGTCGCCGCTTATTCAGCGTCGTCAGGCCATTGCGCGGAAGTGTAGACGTTTTGCACGTCATCGTTATCTTCAAGCGCATCAATCAAGTTTTGGAAGGTTTCAAGCTTTTCTTCTGGAATCGGCACGGTGTTTTGGGGCACCATGGTCAATTCAGAGGTGGTGAAGTGGAAACCTTGTTCTTCCAAGGAATCCCGGACTTCAGTAAAGTCCTTAGGATCGGTGTAGATCTCGAATTCGTCGTCAGACGTTTGCAAATCTTCAGCCCCTGCTTCGAGCACCGCTTCAAGCATTTGGTCCTCATCCACATCGAGCCCTTCACGGTCGATCACGAAATAACCGCGCCGGTCGAACATGTAAGAAACGGCCCCAGCCGTCGCCATGGTGCCACCATGGCGCGTGATAGCCACCCGCACATCGGAGGATGTCCGGTTTTTGTTATCGGTCAAGGCTTCGACCAAAATCGCGATGCCGGCTGGCCCATAACCTTCATAGGTCACTTCATCATAACGCGTCGCATCGCCGCCATCCGCTTTATCTAAGGCGCGTTTCACGTTGTCCTTAGGCATGTTGGCAGCGCGTGCTTTATCCATGACTAACCGAAGCGAAGGGTTGTTGTTGGGGTCAGAACCACCTTGCTTTGCTGCCATGAAAAGCTCACGGGAGATTTTCTGGAAAATTTTGCCGCGCTTGGCGTCCTGAGCGTTTTTACGGCCCTGGATGTTGTGCCATTTGGAATGTCCTGACATCGTAAACCCTCTTTTCGAATGAATGTAATATGCACATAAACGCTATAGAGTATAGCAAAAAACGCTTGCCGGTTCAATCACTAACCGCCAGCGCTTACACGACCAAATGCCGATGCTTGAGCTGCGGAAACACCCAGCGGTCTGCCAGCCCCACAATCGCCCCTTGCGCCACCAGCGAGAATAAGGTGCCAATGTTCAAGGCATACGCCTGCCGCGTCGCCAAGACACAGATAATGATCAAGGTAATTGGCGGCACATAAGACAGCGGCTGCGCCAGCGCGGCATTACCACGCAAAAAGTGAAACCGCAGAATCTGCATTAAATCATCGTTGGGGTGCAACATCACATTCAGCCGCTGATAAATCGAGACGGCTACCCCGGTGCACACAATCCCGAACAAATCCAAAACGACCCGCCAAAGTAGCGGCAACGCGACTAACGGGGTCATGCCAATCAAGCGGGCAAACCACGACACCAAAAACGAAAACGGAATCATAAAAATAAAGTTGCCCGCAATCCGCCGCCATTCCAGCCGCCGCAGCACCAAGGCGTTAAATAGCACCACCGCCACCCCTTCGGCCAGCAGCACCGTCAGCAGCGTTAAGTGCAGGGCATGGGCCAGGTTCACCGCCGAAGCCGTCCAAAGTGCCGAGCCTAGATTCATCGCGACGGTTAACCCGTTGCCAAAGCCATTCAGTAAAATCGAAAACACAAAATACCCGATTAATTGCCGCGAGCGCAGCGGCGCGTCATTTCTGGCCTTCATCCTCGCCGCCTCCTTGCCCGCACTGCCTGAATGGCCAGGGTCACCATAATACCCACCGCCGCCCCGGCCGCGTCCAACATCACATCTTGGAACAACGGCGAGCGGCCAGGCGTAAAGCCTTGATGAAATTCATCGAAAGCCGCCAGGCCGGTGCAGGCAAAAAATAGCAGTCCCGCGCGCAGCCACGTCGGCGTCACTGCTTTGCGCAGGGCCACGGTAAGCCCCGCTGCGAGTGCCAGGTAGGTGCCAAAATGCGCCAACTTCCGCAAGAAGAATTCGATCACCACCGCTGGCCCTTTCACCTGCGTGCTGATATGCTGATCAGCCCACCAAAAATCGACCCCAGCCAGCCACTTAGGCCCGCGCCGCCCAACCAACTGGGTCAGCCACGGCACCAGGGACTGCTGACGGTAAGTCATGCTCGAACTGATGAATAGTAGAATTAAGATTCCGGCAACAATCAACCAACCTCTGCGGCGCACGTGATCCCCTCATTTCCTTTCGCTAGCATAGCACACGCCATAAGCCAGCGGTATAATGAGGAAAATTATAAGGAGGTTTTCCCATGACCTATCCCCTGAACTGGCAGCTCGACAACATTTTCCCCGGTGGCATCGATTCCCCGCAGCTCAAAGCCCGGCTGGCCGATGTGGCGACCAAGTTGCCCGACTTACACACCCAGATCGCCGCGTGGCAGCCGACTGAAGATGCAGACTTCACTGCTTTCCAGACCCTCTTTGCCTTGCTAGAAGACGTGGAAAATGGCCTCGGCACAGTGGGCACGTTTGCCAACATGATTCACTCAGCCGACACGAAAAACGCTCAGGCCGGCGTGGTCAGCAACCAAGTCGCCCAACTGGCCACTGCACTCACCGCGGCCAATAATGCCCTCACCAAGAAGCTCGTGGCGATGAGCGAAGCTGATTTCAAGGCTTTGATTGCGGTACCTACCATCGCCCCCAGCGCCTTTGGGCTCACGGAACAGCGTGAGCAAGGCCAGGAACTGTTAGACGATGCGACGGAATCGCTTATCAACCAGTTGGCCATTGATGGCTTCCACGGCTGGAGCGACCATTACGATACCTTATCCGCTGATCTGCACTTTGACGTGACGCTGGATGGTGAAGCGCTCAGCTTATCGGCTGGGCAGGCGCAAAACCGCTTCGAAGGCGATCCTGAGCCGGCCCACCGCGAAGCCGTCTTCGACGCTTGGGAGAGCACTTGGGCCCAGCATGCCCAGCCGTTCGCCGACACCCTCAACCATTTGACCGGCTTCCGGTTGGCCAATTACCAAGCTCATCATTTTGACAACTATATGCATGTGCCGTTGCAGCTTAACCGCATGCAGCAAGCCACGGTGGATCAAATGTGGGCCACGGTCAGTGCGAACAAGGCCCCCTTCACTAAGTATCTGGACCAAAAGGCGCGCCTGATCGGCAAGCCGCAAATGCCGTGGCATGATCAATGGGCCCCAGTGGCGCTGGGTGGTTACCAGCCGAAAACCTACACCTTCGATGAAGCGGCGGCCTTTATCATCACGAACTTCCGCAAGTTCTCGCCGAAAATGGCGGATTTTGCGCAGCATGCCTTTGCAAACGGCTGGATCGAGGCCGAAGATCGCCCTGGTAAAATTGCCGGTGGCTACATGACCGAAGTGCCAGACGTCAAGGAAAGTCGCATTTTCATGACCTTTGATGGGTCAGCCGCCGGCGTGTCCACCATCGCCCATGAACTCGGTCATGCCTTCCATGCCAGCATTCTCAAGGACTACCCGCGGATGCGGCGCGAATATGCCATGAACGTCGCCGAAACCGCTTCGACTTTCGCCGAGCTGATCATCGCCGATGCCACGGTCAAGCAAGCGACCAGCGTGGAAGAACGCCTGAATTTACTCGATGCCAAAATGAGCAACCCGCTGGCCATGCTGCTGAACATTCACGCGCGCTACTTGTTCGAACGCAGCTTCTACGATGCTCGCACCGAAGGCACTGTGACGGTGAAGCAGCTGCAAACCTTGATGCAAGAAGCACAGGCTAAAGCCTATGCCGGCGCCCTGAGCAGCTATGAGCCAATGTACTGGGCGGACAAATTGCACTTCTTCATTGATGATGTGCCGTTCTACAACTTCCCGTACACCTTTGGCTACCTGTTCTCCAGCGGCATTTATGCCAAGGCCCAAACCCAAGGCGGAAACTTCGAAGATCATTACATTGCCCTGCTCAAGGACACGGCCAATATGACCACCGAAGCCCTGGCGCAAAAGCATCTCGGCGTCGATTTGACCAAGCCGGACTTTTGGCAGCAAGGCATTGACCTGGCCGCCAAAGATGCGCAAACCTTTATCGATCTGAGCCAGCCATTTTTAGCTTAAGGCTTCACCTGAATCACCAAAAAACACGCCTGCCAAACCCCAGCTGAGGTTTGACAGGCGTATTTAATTGGTTTGGCTTAAACTCGCTTTTGGGTTGACCACATTATTCCACAGTCACAGATTTAGCCAAGTTGCGGGGCCGATCCACATCGTAGCCGCGGTCCAAGCTGGTGTAATACGCCAGTAGCTGCGCCGGGACAATCGTCAAAAGCGGCGACAACAGCGGGTTCAGCGCCGGGACGATCAAGTCATCGCCAGGTTCAGCCAATGACTCAGCGACAATCCGGAGCACCTTGCCGCCGCGGGCTTCCACTTCCTCGGCATTGCTGCGGGTCCGAGCTGCAGTGGTGGGATCGGTAATGATGGCCACCACCGGCGTGCCCGGTTCAATCAAGGCAATCGTGCCGTGTTTGAGCTCTCCGGCGGCAAACCCTTCTGCTTGCACGTAGGAAATTTCTTTGAGCTTCAAGGCTGATTCCAAGCTAACGTAATAATCCGTGCCACGACCAATGAAAAAGGCATTGCGCGTGGTGGCAAACATTTCCTTGGCCAGCTCATGAATCACATTTTGCTGATCAATCAGGGCTTGCTGGCCAGTTGCGGCTAAACTCAGCTCATGTTCAACGTCAAAGGCCTTGGCCGCCGGTTGGCCTTTGGCTGCCCCTAAGGCCTTGGCCAACAAGGCCTCCAAGGCGACCTGCGCTGTGTAGGCTTTGGTCGAGGCCACGGCGATTTCCGGCCCGGCGGCCAAATCTAGGGCAAAGGTGGCCTCCCGCGCCAACGTCGCCGTCAGCACATTGGTCATGGTCAAACTCGGCAAACCCTTGGCGTTGATTTGCACCAGTACTTGCCGTAAATCGGCGGTTTCGCCGCTTTGCGTGAGGAAAATGAAAAACGGTTTTTGACTGAGCAACGGCTGGTGATAGGCGAATTCGGACGCGAGAAATGCCGTGGTGCGGACGCCGGCGAGTTGTTCGAACAGTGCTTGGCCCACCAAGCCGGCATGATAGCTGGTCCCAGCGGCGACAATGTAGAGTTGGTCGGCTTCCTTTAGTGCCGCCAACAACGTGGCATCAAACTGCAGCGCCGCGCCGTTGGTGTAGCGACTGAGCAGACGCCGCATCACGGCAGGCTGTTCACTGACTTCCTTGAGCATGTAATAAGGGAAAGCCCCTTTTTCCGTATCTTGGGCATCCAGTTCAATGGTGATAGGATCACGCTTCAATGGTGTCCCGGCGGCATCTTCAATGGTGACCGCCTGCGCGGTTAAGATCACCAGTTCCCCATCATTCAATTCAAGAAACTGATGGGTTTGATCGATCATGGCCATCGCATCGGAAGCAATCACATTGAAGCCATTGCCCAAGCCTACCAGCAGCGGGCTTTGTTTCTTCGCCGCGTACAAAATATCTGGCGCCGTACGGTCAGCTAACGCAAAGGCGTAAGAGCCCTCCAGCAAGCTCAAGGTTTTACGCAACGCGGCCTTGGCCGAAAGCCCCTCCTGGGCAAACAAGGCAATCAGTTGCACCACCACTTCGGTATCGGTTTGACTCGCTAGCGTCACGTTTTGCAGGTAGGTTTGCTTCAGCTTGGCGGCGTTGGTAATCACGCCGTTGTGTACCAGGTAGAACCGGCCATCTGCTGACTGGTGCGGGTGGGCATTGGCCACCGTGGGCTCGCCATTGGTCGCCCAGCGGGTATGCCCGATGCCCATTGTCCCTTGCATCTCAGGCCCAACTGCGTCCTTGAGGGCCTGAATGCGGCCGACGCGTTTAACCAAGTAATCTTGCCCAGCGCCATTCACATACAAGCCAGCAGAGTCATAACCGCGATATTCCAACTTACTCAAGCCATGCAGTAACACTGTACTTGCATCTTCGCGCCCAATAACGCCAACGATTCCACACATATTGCCACGTCCTCTATATTTTATTGGTATACATCATGAATAGATATTGGTATGCCGGTAACGATTTCAAATATAGCGCCGTGAATAGCCCTTGTCAACGAAAAATAGATAGTGGTATAGATATTCTTAATAATATTGGTATATGTCAATTTTGACGAAACCGGTTTCATTTTGGGGATAAAAAAACGTCATCGCCGAAGCCATGACGTTCATGCAACGATTAGGCGTTAGCCCCCATTTGTTCTTCAACAACGGCAACGATTTGATCCACGTACTGGTTGACCAAAGCTTCCGTTTTGGCTTCCGCCATCACCCGCAGGAGCGGTTCGGTGCCGCTGGGGCGAACCAAGACGCGGCCGTCGCCGGCCATTTCTTTTTCCACGGTATCAATGGCGGCTTGAATGGCCGGGTAACTTTGCCAGTTGTTCTTGTCGGCCACTTTGACGTTCACCAATTTTTGCGGATAGGTCTGCACCGGCGCGGCCAATTCGGAAAGTGGCTTGCCGGTTTGCTTCATGACATTCAGCAGCTGGATCCCAGTCAGCATCCCATCGCCGGTGTTGTGATAGTCAAACAAAATGACATGACCGGATTGCTCGCCGCCGATGTTGTAGCCATGGGCGCGCATTTCTTCGGACACATGCCGGTCGCCCACTGCGGTTTGCACCGACTTCATGCCGTTAGCTTCCAGCGCCTTGTACATGCCTAGATTGCTCATCACGGTGGTCACCACGGTATCCTGCTTCAGGCGGCCATGTTCTTTCATGTAATTGCCTAAAATGAACATGATCTTATCGCCATCAACGATTTGACCCTTTTCATCCACGGCAATGCAGCGATCGCCATCGCCATCAAAAGCTAACCCAGCCTGGGCGCCTTTTTCCACCACAAACTTGGCTAAAGCCTCTGGATGCGTGGAACCCACGTTTTTGTTGATGTTCAGGCCATCAGGATGGGTGGCCATGGTATCGAACTCCGTATCCAAGTCTGCAAACAAGCGGGCCACCAAATTGCTGGTGGCGCCGTTAGCCGCATCGAGGCACACATGGAGGCCAGTCAAGTCGTCGGATAAGGTCTGTTCCAAAAATTGGGTGTACTTTAACGCCCCTTCCGGATAGTCATTCACTCGGCCCAAACCTTCTGCCGCGGGCCGTGGGAGCGTGTCTTCTGGGGCATCCAGCAACGCTTCAATTTCTTCTTCGGTGGCATCGGACAGCTTGTAGCCATCAGGGCCGAAGAACTTGATACCATTGTCAGCCGCGGGGTTGTGACTCGCGGAAATCTGGATCCCGGCATCGGCACTTTGCACCTTGATCAGGTATGCCACGGCTGGCGTGGTGATCACGCCTAAGGACAAGACCTCAATCCCGACGGATAAGAGGCCTGAAATCAGCGATTCCGCCAGCATTTCACCAGAGGCCCGGGTATCGCGTGCCACCAGCACCAACGGCTTTTTGGCAGCGTCTTTGGCATGCTGCGTCAGCACATACCCACCGCAGCGACCTAGCCGAAACGCCAGCTCCGGCGTTAATTCCTGATTAGCAATGCCCCGCACCCCATCGGTACCAAAATACTTCGTCATGAAAATTTCCTCGTTTCTGTTTTTAGATTACAAATTGGCTTAATCGTTGCTCGAACTGCTACTACTGCTTGCTTCCGCACTACTGCTGGTTTCACCCGCTTGCGCAGCCGCGTCCGTGGTCATGGTGATGGTCACCTTAACCGTCTTCGGATCACTGGAGACGATCCCATCCACCACATCCGTTAGGCGCACGGTTTGCGTGGTGGTTTGGGTTAGTTTGGAAATGTCCACGGGAATCGTGACACTGTCCAGCTTCTTAAGCACTGCCGAACTGCCATACACCGTCACCGTGTCCGCACTGGTCTTAAAGCTGTAGCTCTGGCCGCGAATGCCAGTGCCGCTTTGCTTGACCGTCACGGGTAATTTTTTACTTGGTAGCGTGATTGGTAACCGTACATGCACCGTGGCTGGTGACAGCACCACGTTCAACGTGCTCCCGTCTTCCGCCAAGGCTTGCAGCAAGACTTCCTGATCGATGGTTGTTTTGGTATTGCGGCTCATCACCACATTGGCCACCACTTGATAAACCCGATTGATTTCGCCTTTACCGCCAGTGACATCGACGGTTTCGCTGCTCAGTGTCGGATCGCCGGCGCTGTAGCCAGGCGCCAGCGAGTCATGATTGTACTTCACTTGAATCGGCATCCGCTTGGATTTGCGATCCTGAATGGTGACCTTGATGGTTTTCGGTTTGATCGCATAGGTCAAATCTTTATTGAGTCCTTGCTGTTTCAAGGTGACCGTGTGCGTCCCGACTCCCAGACCACTCAGATCAGCCACCACGCGGAAGTTCAACGTGTTCGCTGTGACCGTCACTAGACTACTACTGCCTTCGACTTCCACTGTGACATGCTGCGGATAGCCAGTGATGAAGTACTTGTCCGTGTCGGCTTTGAGCTCCAGCGGCACCTTCAGGGAACGACTGGTGGTAGCAGTGATGGCCGTGTCGTTGTTGCCACTATTACGACTGCGGTTCAGGTCTTCCATGTTCACATAAGCGAACAACGCCACCGCCAAAATCAAGGCCAGGAGGCAATAAAACCATTTGCTATCCCAAATTTGATTCAATTTGAATTTCATCGCTTGTCTCCTCCTTTGTGCGTCAGATCAAAGAAGAAGTTCGCCACCGGATTACGCTTGGTTTCCTCTTTGGGAATCAGTTGCGCCCGGAATAACTTGAGATAATCCTCCCGCGTCAAGTCGCGAATCAGATGATTATTCAACGTGATCGTCACACCGCCAGTTTCTTCCGAAATGACCAGCGTTAAGGCATCAGTGACTTCACTGATCCCCACCGCCGCGCGGTGCCGGGTGCCCAGCTCCTTGGGGATCAGGCTACTTTCAGACAGCGGCAAATAGGCGGCGGCCACGGCAATCCGGTTATCGCGGATAATGACCG
Organism: Lacticaseibacillus suibinensis; assembly: GCF_003946175.1. Taxonomy (GTDB): domain Bacteria; phylum Bacillota; class Bacilli; order Lactobacillales; family Lactobacillaceae; genus Lacticaseibacillus; species Lacticaseibacillus suibinensis. Next base: position 36,891 of record NZ_RHOK01000010.1, read on the forward strand.
CCCCATCATGCAGCGGCGTGTTGGGAATGAAAATATTGATCAACAATTCCCCCGACACATCAGCGTCAATCGGAATCCCAGTTTCAATATAATCTTCCAAACCGGTATTTTGCTGAATGGTAATCAACGCCCCAATGCGGCGCTTGCTCATGTATTGAATGGCTTTATCCAGCTCTTTGACTAGGCGTTCCTCGGCCTGGTGCGCATCATTGCGCGCCCATGGGAGCACCGAGCCGCGGCCCAAGTGTTCGAGGCCGCGCCGAATTTCCGGCTGAAAGATGATGACTAACGCCGGCACTGACCAAGTGATGACCAAATCGACTAAGTAGCCCACGGTATGGAGCTGTAAATACAAAGACACCACTTTGATGACCACAATCACAAAGATGCCTTTAAGCAGCTGCACCGCCTTGGTGCCCCGCACCAGCATGATCAGGCGATAAATCACATACCAAACCACGAGGATATCGATCAGATTCGTCAACGTTGACCAATGGAAGAAATTACTCAGTAAATCCTGCATATCCGATCCTCCCAAATGTTATCGACTTATTATACCACGTGGGCGGCTGGCGTTGGGACTGGGCTGAAGTGAGCAATGGCAAGGCTGTGCCGGGAAAATATTTTTCTGTACCAATCTCGCCAGGATGTATCCGCCACCATTTTCAAGAAATTTTCGTGAAATAATGTACAAAGGCCTACCGACACACTGTTTGCTCGTTGTTCATTTGCCTGCTTTGCACACCAGTCTAAGCCTGTTACAGCACGTTTTCATGGTATTTACAACCAGGCGGGAGTTCGTTACGCTAGCCCTGTAATCTATGAATGGAGATGGCAATGATGGCTCAAGTCACAGTCCTTAAACAATCCGTTGCCGCGGCAGACCCCGCGGCGGAAGTCGATGCCCTCGTCAACCAAGCCGAGCACGCCTTCAATCTTTATCAAAGCTTCACCCAGGTCCAGGTGGATCACGTGACGCATGCCGTGGTCGCTGCGGCCCGGGCGCACGCCAAAGACCTGGCGTTTTTAGCCTGGAAGGAAACCGGCCGCGGCAACGCCGAAGACAAGGCCATTAAAAATATTTACGCCAGTCAATATATTTGGAATGCGATTAAGACCACCAAAACCGTGGGCAAAATCAGTGACGACCCGGCCAACGGGCTCACGCAATATGCCGAACCCCTTGGCATTCTGGCTGGCATTACGCCTGTGACTAATCCGACCTCGACCGTCATTTTTAAGGCCATTTTGGCCCTGAAGACCCGGAACGCGATTATTTTTGGCTTGCATCCCCAAGCACAGCAATGCGGTAGCGCCGCGGTCAAAATCATGGCTGATGCCGCCACCGCTGCTGGGGCGCCAGCCGGCCTTATTCAATGCATTGCTCACCCCAGCATCGAAGCCTCCAGTGCCCTAATGAATCACGACCGGGTAGCTTTGGTGTTGGCCACCGGTGGCCCTGGCATGGTCAAAGCGGCCTACTCTACCGGTAAACCGGCGCTGGGCGTGGGGCCAGGCAACGCGCCCGCCTACATTGAAAAAACCGCCGACATCACCGCTGCCGTGCAGGATATTCTGCTCAGCAAATCCTTCGATAACTCGATGATTTGCGCGTCAGAAAACAGCATTGTGGTCGACCGGAGCATTTACCCGGCCGTCAAGGCGGCCTTCCAAGCCGGCGGCGCCTACTTTGTTCCTGACCAAGAGGTCGCGAAACTGACCGCGGCGGTGATTGATCCGCAGCGTCGCACTGTGCGCGGTCCAGTGGCCGGACAAAGCGCGGAAAAAATCGCTCATTTAGCCGGCCTAACCGTGCCTAAAGGAACCAAGTTGCTGATTGCCAAACTCGACGGTATCGGCAAAAACTTCCTATTATCTGGTGAAAAACTGTGTCCCGTGCTGTCGCTGTATCTCGCCAACGACCATGCCTCGGCCTTCGACTTATGCCAGTCACTGCTTCACTATGGCGGCTTAGGCCATACTGCGGCGATTCACACCACTGACCAGGCTGTGATAGATGCGTTTGGGGCAGCCATGCCGGCCTGCCGCATTCTGGTGAATAGTCCAGCTAGTCTGGGTGGTATTGGCGGCCTCTTCAATCGCCTCACCCCTTCCTTGACGCTTGGCACCGGCTCTTACGGGAAGAACTCGATTTCCCACAACCTGACCGCGATGGATTTACTCAATATCAAAACCGTGGCCCGCGCCACGCGCCATCCCAATGCTTTGATTGGCGAACTGCGCGATCTCATCCACGAAAATTAGCATTTTCTCATATTCTGTTGGCCAGCCTGCGCAGTAAAACCGCGTCGGCTGGCCTTTTTGGTAGTGGCCGATTGGGTTTTGCGAATTTTACCGAGAAAAGGTGTTCAATTAAGTGCAAAGCGTTAGAATAGCTCTATATACTGGAACCATGCAAGGCTCTAGGGGGAATGGCCTGCGCTAGCAGGCCGATCTTTGATTGGGTCACCCCAATCATGTGGAGGTTAGAAAGATGACTGCAACAGATAAGCGGACGCAATATGCGACCCAGACGTCGGCCGAAGTGCTGAAGGATCTTGACAGCACGAACACCGGCCTCACTGAGGCTGAGGCGCAAAAGCGTTTAGCTCAATATGGGGAAAACACGATTACCCACACCCAAGGGGAATCGCAATTTAAAGCCTTTATCAAAAACTTTGGGAGCCTGATGGCAATTTTGCTTTGGGTGTCAGGGCTGGTCGCTATGATTAGTGGCACCATGGAACTGGGGATTGCCATTTGGCTCGTGAACATCATTAATGGGGTCTTCAGTTTCTGGCAGCAATTCCAAGCAAAAAAAGCCACTGATTCCCTGATGGCAATGTTGCCGACTTACACGCAGGTTTATCGCGACGGCAAAGTGCAACAAAAAGATGCCACGGCCTTGGTGCCCGGTGATGTCTTCCTTTTGCAAGCTGGTAACGCCATTCCCGTCGATGCGCGCTTGCTTGAAGCGACTTCCATGCAAGTCGATCAAAGTGCGCTGACCGGTGAATCCGTCCCAGAGTCCAAAGAAGTCAAATTCGACCCTGGCGAAGGCCAATTTGCCGAATCCAACCTGATTTATGCCGGGACCACCATCGGCGCTGGCACCGGGAAAGCGGTGGCGATTGCGACCGGCATGAATACCGAATTCGGGAAAATCGCCGCTTTGACCCAGCAGCAAAAGAAGGTTAAGAGTCCCCTTGCCATTGAGCTGGATCACCTAACTCGGCAGATTTCCATGATTGCCATTGCCATTGGGATTGCCTTTTTCATCTCGGCGATTTTCTTCGTTCACTACCCTGCCGCCAAGGCGTTCATTTTCGCCTTAGGGATGATCGTCGCGTTCATTCCTGAAGGCCTCTTGCCAACTGTCACCTTGAGTTTGGCCCAAGGTGTGACCCGCATGGCCAAAAAGCATGCGCTGGTGAAGGATCTGAATTCCGTTGAAACCCTGGGCGAAACCACAGTGATCTGCTCGGATAAAACCGGGACCCTGACCCAAAACCAAATGACCGTCAATCACGTCTGGACCCGGAGTAAGGAATACAAAATCACCGGCCAAGGCTATGTGAACAACGGCCACATCGAACTGGACGGCAAGCGCGTTGATCCAAGCACTGAACCGGAATTGGCCCTGCTGGTGCGGGTGGCTTCGCTGAATAACGATACCCAAGTGCAACAAGACAAAGACAGCGGCAAGCCGAAGATCCTCGGCACGCCAACCGAAGCCGCTTTGGTGATTTTAGCCGAAAAAGCCGGCTTTGATCTCGCCGCCGCGACCGCCAAAACCCCGCGGCTGAAGGAGTTCCCTTTTGACTCCGACCGCAAGCGGATGAGTACCGTGCACCGTCTCGATGATCAAACCCTGATGCTCTGCGTCAAAGGTTCCTTAAGCGATACGGTGCATCAGTGTGACACCATTCAAGTCGACGGCAAAGTGCGGCCGATCACCGAAGATGACCGCCGCGCGATCAACGCTGCGAACAACAAGTACGCCAAGTTAGGCTTACGTAGTCTGGCTGCCGCCTACCGTGAGTTCCCGGCTGAAGCCGACACCGCCAGTCAGTTGGACAAAATGACCATCGAAGACGCCGAAAACCATTTGACCTTCGTCGGCTTGACCGTCATGGCTGACCCACCGCGCCCAGAAATTTACGAAGCGGTGCGCAAGTGCCACGAAGCCAACATCAAGATCATCATGGTGACTGGTGACTCCACATTAACCGCGAAGTCGATTGCCGTTAAAATCGGCCTGACCTCGGATCAAGCCCGTGTCGTGACCGGCACGGAACTGGATGCCATGACTGAAGATCAGTTGCAAGACGCCTTGAAAGGTGAAATCATTTTCGCCCGGGTTGCGCCTGAGCAAAAGTACAAGATCGTCTCCACCTTGCAAAAGAACGGTGAAATCGTGGCTTCCACCGGCGATGGCGTGAATGATGCCCCTGCCCTCAAGAAAGCCGATATCGGCGTTGCCATGGGTGTTACTGGGACTGACGTGGCTAAGGATGCCGCAGATATGATTTTGACCGACGACAACTTCGCCTCCATCGTGGCCGCGATTGAAGAAGGCCGCACGGTGTACGCCAACTTGCAAAAGTTCCTGACTTACATCTTGACCTCCAACGTGCCTGAAGCCATTCCTTCTGCGCTGTTCCTGTTCTCTGGTGGCCTCATTCCGCTGCCGATGACCGTCATGCAGATTTTGACTGTCGACTTAGGGACGGACATGTTGCCAGCGCTGGGGCTGGGCTCTGAAAAAGCGGAACCCGGCATCATGCACCAGCCGCCGCGCGCCAAGAACGCGCACTTGCTGAGTAAGCGGGTCATCTGGAAGGCATTTGCCTGGTACGGCTTGATCTCTAGTGTGATTTCCACCGCCGCCTACTTCTTCGTCAATTACCAAAACGGTTGGCCTAACGTGGCCCTGGCTGCCAGCGGCAACGTGTACGCGCGGGCGACCACCATGGTCCTTGGGGCGATTGTCTTCTCCCAGATTGCCAATGCCTTGAACTGCCGGACCAACATGGCTTCGGTGTTCAAAGTCGGGTTGTTCAGCAACCGGCGCGTTTGGTATGGGATTGCGTTTGAAATCGTCCTGTTTGCCTTCCTGACCGTGACCCCTGGGGTGCAAGAATTGTTCAACACCACGGTGCTCAACCCTGGTGATTGGCTGTTCCTGTTCATCATTCCGTTCCCGATTGTCTTAATCGAAGAAATTCGCAAACGCTTCGCGCGGCGCAAGGATCCACTTGCCGACGCGGCCGATTAAAGCTAGCGGACAAAAAAACCCAGCCACTTGGCTGGGTTTTTGCTTGCCCTCAGTACCGGCGATCAAACGCGGCACTGGTAGAGCGTAATTGAAATTGGTCAGGAGTCAGGGTCAAGGCATGCTGCAAGCGCACCTTTAAGCTGGTCGGGCCCAGTAATGAATTGAACCGGTAGCCATCTTGATAACGCCGCAGATAAGTCACCACAGGATCGAGCGCCAGCCGCACCGAGCGTTCTGCTGGCGCGGTCGTAAAGGTCAAAAGATAATCCACGCCCAAAGCCGTTGGGGTCGAAATTGGATCTGTTGCCATGTTCTCGCCTCCTCTACTGCTCAAAGTGTAAAACGTTGAGCAAGGGAAAACAAGGTTCAACCCTTCACTTTAATTCGCCTGTTCAGCAATGTGAAATTGGATCTTCGCAAAGTCATCCGCCTCGTGGGCCGCCACATACTTGGTGGCTTCGCGGTTGATGGCGGCCAGGTCAATCCCTTGCGCCTTGGCCGCAAACAGGCAGCCGCAATAGCACTGGCGATAAACATTGTAGTCTTTGCACATCTGCACCGACCGCGCATAGCCGCCACGCTTTTTGAAGTCACTCGGCAGGTAAGCCACATTGTACAGATGCTGAATTTCCAGCCCGCCTTCATTGATCCACTGCGCATTCTTGTTCGGCGAAATGGTCAGCGTGCTACCAAAGTAATCAAAGCCTAATTCCTGCGCCTTAGCCGCCACAGCATCCAGCCGGAAATCATAGCAGACGCGGCAACGCGCGCCGCCTTCTGGCTCATTCTTCAGTGTCTTGGTTTGCGCCAACCAATCGCTGGGTTTGTAGTCGGCACTGATGAATTGAACATGGTTGTTGGTGCGGGCGTTAAAATCGAGAATAAACTGTTGCTGCACCAGCTTGCGCCGTTCATACTCCATCCGCGGGTGAATATTGGGGTTGAAGAAGAAAATCGTCACGTCAGCAAACTGCGTGAGATATTCCAGCGTGTACGTGCTACAAGGCGCGCAGCACGCGTGCATCAACAGCCGCGGGCGCAGCTTTTGCTCCTGCCAGCCCTTGATGACCTTCTGCAAAATCAGGTCAAAATTGATTTTTTGGTCTTTTTCGAATTGACTGGCAATTTCTGCATATTCCAACATCCGCCTCACCTCCGTGGCCTAAGTATACAAAAGTTGGGGTGGGATGACAATTTGAGCCCATGCAAAAACCGAGGCGCGCTGACAATGTCGGCGGGCCTCGGTTTCGATACTACTTGCGGTACATCTTAAACTCGAGGTACAAATCGTTGTACAGCCCTACTGTCTTCGGGGCTAGGTCGCTATACACTTCCGACTTCTTGATCACATTTTCATCGGGATAGAACTGCTTATCATTGCGTACCGCTTTCGGCAGCAGCTTAAGCGCGGCCACATTCGGCGTGGAATACCCAACGTAATCTGCGTTCTGCGCAGCATTTTTAGCGTTCGTGAGGAAGTTCAAGAAGGCATAAATGGCCTTGAAATGCTTCGCAGTCTTGGGAATGACCAAGTTGTCAAACCACAAGTTCGAGCCTTCACTCGGGACCACATAGTGCAGATGCGAGTTATTGGCCATCATATCCGCCGCTTCCCCCGACCAGTCCACTGCCAGCGCCGATTCATCGGCGGCCATGTACATCTTGATTTCATCGGCCACCACGGCTTTAACATTCGGTGACATCTGATCAAGCTTCGCCTTGGCCAAAGCCAAGGTATTGGGGTCGGTGGTGTTCATCGACTTACCCATCGACCGCAGGGAAAAGCCCATGATGTCGCGCGCCGAGTCAATCAGCATGATGTTATCGCGATATTTACTCTTCCACAGGTCATTCCAATGCTGAATTTCACCCGGCTTAACGAACTTGTCGTTGTAGATGATTCCCAAGGTGCCCCAGAAATACGGCAGGCTGTACTTATTGCCAGGATCAAAGGAGCGATTCATGTACAGCGAGCCGAAATTGCTAAGACCTTTGAGCTTGCTTTTATCCAGTGGCACCAGCATCTTGGCGTTACGCATTTTTTCGACCATGTATTCAGAAGGCACCGTCAAGTCATAGGAAGTCCCGCCTTGCTGAATCTTGGTGTACATCGCCTCGTTGGAGTCGAAGGTTTCCAAGTTGACATGATAGCCAGTCTGCTTTTCAAACTTTTTGATCAAAGCCGGGTCGATGTAATCGCCCCAGTTGGCCAGGTTCAACGTGTTATCGCCGGTGGCCCCTTGCGCTTTGGCCAAGGAGTGGCTCCAAAAAGCCAAGCCAAGCACCGCAGCCAAGATAATGGCGGCCATACTAATGAGTCGCTTCATTGGTGACTGCCCCCTTTGCTTTCAGCTTCGCCTTGTGGGACTTGGTGCCGCGCTGGATGAAGTAATAGCCCACCACCAGCACCAAGGAGAACAGGAACATCACGCCAGACAGCGCATTGATTTCCAGGCTGATGCCTTGCCGTGCCCGCGCGTATATTTCGACCGACAGCGTTTCAAAGCCATTTCCAGTGACGAAGAAGGTCACGGCAAAATCATCCAGCGAGTAAGTGAACGCCATGAAGAACCCGCTTAAAATCCCTGGCGTGATGAACGGCATAATGACGCGGGTCAACACCTGCAGGTTGGTGGAGCCCAAATCGCGCGCCGCATCCAGCATCGTGTTGCTCATTTCCTGCAGCCGCGGCAGCACCATCAACACCACAATCGGAATGGAAAAGGCGATATGGCTCAGCAGGACTGACAAGAACCCTAACGGAATGTGCAGCGCGGTGAAGAAGATCAGAAAACTGGCACCGATGATGACATCCGGTGACACCATCAAGATGTTGTTCAGCGAGAGAATCGAGTTTTTGACCACTGGCCGGCTGGTACGGCTAATCGCCAGCGCCCCTAGCGTGCCAACAATCGTCGCAATCAGGCTGGCGAGCAAGGCCAGCATCAACGTATCCACCACAATTTGAATCATCCGGGTATCGGCGAACAGTTCCTGGTAATGGGTCCAGGTGAAGCCATGAAAGTTGCTCATGGTATCTCCTGCCGAGAAGGAGTAGAAAATCAGGTACGCAATTGGGACGTACAACATGATGAAGACAAAAATCAAATAGAGATTAGTCCATTTCCATTTTTTCAGTGACTTCATGCCCGGCGGCCTCCTTTCTTCTTCCGTTCACCCGTCAGGAACATGATGACCACCATCGCAATGATCAAGATGACCCCGATGGTTGAGCCCATCCCCCAGTTCATGGTGGTCAGGAAGTGTTCTTCAATCGCGGTCCCCAAGGTGATGACCCGATTACCACCAATCAGACGCGTCAGCATGAATAAGCTCAGGCTGGGAATGAACACCGCTTGCACCCCGCTTTTGACGCCACTCATGGTTAGCGGCAGAATCACGCGCGTGAACGTCTGCCACCACTTGGCCCCGAGGTCGCGGCTGGCGTTGACCAAGCCCTCATTCAGTTCCTCAATGCCGTTGAAAATCGGCAAAATCATAAACGGAATTTCGATGTAACTCGCCACGAAAATGAAGGAGAAATCCGTGAACAAGAACTGGTGCGTGCCCAGCCCCATCATCTGGAGGAAAGTATTGATGCCGCCATCTTGGCTGAAGATACCGATGAAGGCATAAGCTTTCAGCAACAAGTTGATCCAGGTCGGCAAAATAATCAGCAGCAACCACAGCTCTTTATGCTTCGCGTAGTGCAGCAGGTACGCCGCCGGATAGGAAATCACCAACGTCAGCGCGGTAATCAAGAAGGCGTACCACACTGAGTTGATGGTCATCATGATATAGGTGCTGGAATGAAAATAAGTCGCATAATTGCTGAAGGTGAACTGGCCTTCAATGTTGAAGAAGGATTGATAAACAATCAGCAGCATCGGCGCTATGACAAACAGTAGAATCCAGAGGATATACGGCACATAGAAGGCCATATTGGTGGTTTTTTTCATCAGCGGCCTCCTATTCCCCTTCGTAGCTTTCCAGCCGCGCGTCGAAGTCCTCCTCCGATTCGTTCAAGCGCATAACGTGAATGTCTTCAGGATCAAAGGTCAAGTCGACGCGTTCGCCGTCTTTGGCTGGGTTGGTGGAGTGAATCAGCCATTCATTTTTGGCATCATCGTAGGCCACGATTTCGTAATAATCCCCGCGGAACAACTGGGTGTCCACATCCACCGTCACCTTGCCGCCGCCCAGGGCCGTGATGTCAAGGTCTTCCGGCCGGAGCACGACCTCAACGGATTCGTTCGGGCGCATGCCGGCATCAGCACATTCAAACTGCTTGCCGTTGAATTCCACTAGGTAGTCCTGCACCATGTGACCGGCCACGATATTACTTTCGCCAATAAAGTCGGCAACAAAATGGTTGACCGGTTCATCGTAAATGTCCACTGGTGTGCCCGATTGCTGCACTTCGCCGTCATTCATGACGAAGATTTCGTCTGACAGCGCCAGCGCTTCTTCCTGGTCATGCGTCACGAACAAGAAAGTGATGCCGAGGCGCTGCTGCAATTCGCGCAATTCATATTGCATATCCTTGCGCAACTTGGCATCCAGCGCTGACAGCGGTTCGTCCAGCAGGAGCACCTCTGGCTCCAATACAATCGCCCGAGCAATCGCGACCCGCTGCTGTTGGCCGCCAGATAATTCGGAAATTTCCCGATCAGCTAAGCCGTTGAGCCGCACCATTTTCAGCGCTGCGTCCACACGAGTTTCGATGTCGGCTTTGGCGATTTTTTGCACCCGCAAGCCGTAAGCGACGTTTTCAAACACATTCAAATGCGGGAACAGTGCGTAGTCCTGGAACACGGTGTTCACCTTACGCTCGTTGGCCGGGATATCATTGATGCGCTGACCATTGAACAGCACATCCCCTTTGGTCGGATCCAAAAAGCCGGCAATCGCCCGCAAAATCGTGGTTTTACCGGAGCCACTCGGACCCAGCAAGGTGTAGAACTTGCCTTGTTCGATTTCGATATTGATATCTTTTAAAACCTCAGTGTCACCATATTGTTTGCTGACATGTTGCAGTTCGATGATGGTATTGCTCAATCTGATTCCCCCTAATCCTCGATGCATCCCCTGATGTGTGCTGGTGATGGCCTACGAGCGGACCTGCTCCGCAGCCTGTAGTTGCGCTGCGACGGGCTAAAGACGTCCCGCTCCGCAGCCTGTTATAAATACGATGCAGTTGCGACCAGCAGAATCGTCGACGGGCCTTTGGCGGCGTTGACGATGCGGTGCTGCTGGGTAGCGTGAAAGTAAATGGTTTCTCCGCGCTTGGCGCTATAGGTGTGGTGACCTAGCTGGAGCGTCACGCGCCCTTTTATGACATAAATAAACGTTTCCGCCGGCGAGGGTTCGAAGGTTTTGAATTCCCCGCCTTCGTTGAATTCAATGCGCACCGGTTCCATTTCGTTTTCATTGGATTCCGGGACCAGCCAGCGCAATAGATAGCCGCGCTCTTCGTCCTCATATTCAACCTGATCAGCCACTGGGTATACCAGCTGCTGCGTTTGGTCTTCGGTGAAAAATTCAGCCGGCGTTTGCCCCAAGACATTGAGAAGGTCGAAGAAGGTTTCCATCGACGGTGAGCTTTGATTATGTTCCAACTGTGAGATGTATCCCTTGGTTAGATCAGTGCGCTCGCCTAGTTCCTCTTGAGTCAAATTCTTCTGAATTCGCAGATCCCGGATTTTTTGGCCTATATCCATCTAGTCACCTCCACAGTGCAAGTTTCGTTAAACTAAACTAAAAGTTTAGTACGCTTTGCTAATTATACTGAGTATGAAGTGAATTTCAAGCGTCACTGTCAACTTTTTACAAGAAAAATTGTGACCGGTTTCACATGATCAACTGCCGCATGCAAAAACACCGCCCCACCTTGCCAGCACAAGCAAGGTGAAGCGGTGCGCTGAAGCCTTATGAAGCGTGCGAATACTTGGTCACGCCAGCGACTAGGCGCTGCAAGCCATCATCCAGCATCTGCGGTGGGCAGGCCAGATTCAGGCGCAGGAAGTGATTGCCATTGCCGTGGTACCCAGCCCCGGCCGCCAGGATCAAACCGGTTTCGGCACGCAGCCACTGGCAAAAAGCGGCGCTATCCTCACTCACTTGACTGATATCGAGCCAGGCCAAGTAAGTGGCATTTTCTGAGGCCAACCGCACACTCGGTAGCGCCGTCGCCAGAACGGTGGCCAAGGTCTGGCGATTAGTCGTCAACTGCGCCTTCAAGGCGTCCAGCCACTGGCCGCCTTGGGTGTACGCCGCAATGGTCGCCGTGGTGGCCAAGGCATTAGGCTCGGCCACTTGCGTTGTGGCCAGCGCCCGGTCCACCTGGGCATGCAAGGCGGCATCTGGCACGATCACCGTGGCGGCATGAATGCCAGCCAAGTTGAAGGTTTTGGACGGTGAGACACAGACGATGCTGTTAGCGCGCAGTTCATCAGGCAAACTGAAAACTGGCGTGTACGCCGGCTCCCCGAAAACCAAATCGCCGTGAATTTCATCGGCAATCAGCCGGACATGATGCTTCACGCACAGCGTGGCAATCTGGGTTAACTCGGCCTTAGACCAAGCCTTACCGATGGGATTGTGCGGGTTGCACAGTAGCATCAGCGTGCTCGCCGGCTGGGCCAGCACCGACTCGAGCCGGTCAAAGTCAATCGCGTAGCGGGCGGTTTGCGGATCATAGCTTAAGTCCGCCGAGGCAGCGGTGCGGCCATTTTCAGCAATGGTTGAGAAAAACATGTTGTACACTGGCGCCTGCACCACGATTTGATCGCCGGGCTGGGTCAGCTGGCGAATCATCGCCCCAATCGCTGGCATCACCCCGCTGGCAAAACTCATCCAAGCCGGGTCTGGGCGCTTTTGGTGCCGTGCCCCATACCAATCAGCGACAGCCGTGAAATACGCCGCGGGTACCTCTTCATAGCCAAAAACACCGCTGTTAATTTTGGCTTGCATCGCCGCGACCACTGCTGGCGCCGTGGCAAAATCCATATCGGCAATCCACATCGGTAATTCGCCGGGTTGCACCTGCCATTTGATGGCGTTGCTCCCCCGACGATTGATTATTTTGTCAAACATGCCTGCATGCCTCCTTATGAGTCTGCCAATTCAGCCATGGCGGCCGCATTCTCGGTGTAATTCACACCTTGAATGAGGCGCTGGGCCAAACTGGTATTGATATAGCCCTGTTCCCGCAATTCATGAATCGCTGCGCGTTCCGCCGCCAAGGCCAGCGTCCGCAAACGCGCCATTTCCTTTTCGTACTGCACACTTTTATGCGTGGTTTTGGCTTTCACTGTGGCGATCCGGCTGCGATATTGAACAATCAAGGCATAAATCACCTGGCGATTGTAATGATGCGCGCGGTTTTCCGGTTGGCGCAGGAAGGCACTGACCGCCTTCAAGCCGCCTTTGGCCAGCGCTTTTTCCACCGCCAGCCGCTCATGGTAACGCGCCGGCTGTTTAACCCGCGAAGCGAGTATCTGTTGCCACCAGGTGGCGACAGTAAAGCGAATGCGGTCCCAGACAATATGGCTGGTCACGGTGCCTTGCTTCGCATTCATGCTTTGCAAATCGCGCTGTTTGGCTTGCAACCGGCGCTGAAAGCGCTGATAGGTGCCGGGATGAATGTCGTTTGCTTCTTTCAAGGTCGCTAATGCGGCCAGCTCGCCTGCCAAACCAACCAACCGCAGATCCACCTCGTCTTGCACAAACGGCGGCAACCCTTCACTATCATCGGCTTGCAAGTCGATCCGTCTAATCAGGTGTTGATACTCGGTGATCAAATCCAGCACAGGCTTTTGGTTGTCCTCCCGACGTTCACTTTCCAGCTTGCGCACTGCCATTTGATAGAGGTACCGCTGCGCCTGCGGCAAGGAAATCAGGCGCACCGAATCCGGGTCAGTTGCCGGCTCTTCGCTGACGCTGGAACCCCGCAGCTTCAAAGGCGCTCGGTTTTTGGTCATGATTGGCAAGAGCAGCGTCGCCACTACCATGCTCAAAATAATATACCCGGCGGCGATAAACAACATCAAACTGCGCTCAGGAAAGGCCTGACCATTGGCAAGCACCACCGGTACCGCCAGCACGCCGACCAAACTAATCGCGCCGCGCACGCCGGCAATCCCATTGAGCAAGGCCAACTTCAAACTTGGCGCTTCAGCATTGGGGCGATGGGCCGTGGCCAGCATGTAGCCATAGGTCCACAAGGTTCTAATCACGAGCATCACCAGGTAGACCAACACCACATCCAGCACGGCCTGCCAGGTCGACACTTCCCGGCTTTCGATGGTCATCCGCATCGCCACTGGCAGCTCCAGTCCCAAAATCAAGAAAATCAGTCCGTTGAGCACATACACCAGGAGCTCCCATGATTTTTCTGCCACAATCCGCAGCTCAGGCAACGCTGAAATGTACCGATTACCGACGACATTGGTCAAAAGACCGGCGACCACGACCGCAATCACGCCGCTCGCGCCGAGGCCGTCATCCACCACTAGGTAAATCACAAACGGCGTGATTAATTGGAGCACCGTATGCAAAATCGTATCGTTGATGCCTTGCTGCAGCAGCCACAGCCGGAGCAAATTGATCAGCCCCATCAGCGCCGCCCCAGCGAAGGCCCCAATAATGGCGATATACAGAAAGTCGCCCACCGCTCGCGTCAGCACAAAACTGCCGGTCATCGCGGCGGCAATACCGTATTTGAACCCAATCAAACCGCTAGCGTCATTGATCAAGCTTTCCCCGCTGATCAAATGGAGCAAGCCGCTGGGCAAATGCACGCGCTGCGCCAGGGACTGAACCGCGATGGGATCCGTTGGGGCCATGATCGCCGCCAACGCAAAGCTGGCCGCCAGCGGCATTTTCGGCACTAACCAGTGGAGGAAAAAGCCGCCCAGGAACGTAATGACAAACACCAGCACAATGGCATTCCCAATAATGGGTCCTCGCAGATTCCACAACTCTCGCCGCGGGAACCGTCGCCCATCGTTGTACAAGAGCGGTGCCGTGAACAGCACCATAAACCAGCTGGTCTGCATATCCAGCGTGACATGAAACAACAAAGCCGCGCCTAACCCCAGCGCGGCTTGAATCAGGGAGACTGGCACAGCCACTAAATAATGACTGATGACATTCGAGACAACGACCAAACTAATCAGTAACAGTCCAGCTTCAACTAGATGCACGAATGCGCCACTCCTTTCTGGTTATGAGGCAGTTTCACCAATGATCCGCACTTCCGGCTCCAGATGCACACCGAACTTGGCAAACACATTAGTTTGAACATATTTAATCATGTTCATGTAATCCGTCGCCGTGGCCTGGGCGATATTGACGATAAAGCCGGCATGCTTCATCGAAATCTGGGCGCCGCCAATCGTATGTCCTTGCAGCCCGGCTTGCTGAATCATGGGGCCAACGTAATGTCCCACCGGCCGCTTGAACACGGAACCGCAGGAAGGATATTCCAGCGGCTGCTTGCTCGCGCGGCGGGCATTGAGCTTGTCCATCCGGGCCCTAATATCAGGCTTAGGCGCTGGTATCAATGAGAAGGTGGCACTAAGCACCACTTCGCCAGTTTCCTGCACCAGACTATGCCGATAAGTGAAATTCATCGCCGTATTGTCGTAGGTTTTGATTTTGCCGGCCTTGGTCAGCACCGTCGCTGACGTTAGCACGTCTTTGATTTCGCCGCCATACGCCCCAGCGTTCATGTACACGGCGCCGCCGATGCTTCCGGGAATCCCGCAGGCAAATTCAAACCCGGATAAACCGCCGCGATAAGCAGCCTCGGTGGTATCGATCAGCCGCGCACCGGCTTGCGCCGTGACCGTGGTGCCATTGACTTCGATGGCTGCCATTTCGGTTAAAATCAAAGTCAGCCCGCGAATGCCACCATCCCGCACGATTAAATTCGAGGCGTTACCAATCACCGTCAGCGGCCATCCATGCTCCTGGGCCGCCACCACTAACCGCTGCACCTCCGCCACCGACTTGGGGAAGGCCAACTGATCCGCTGGGCCGCCGGTGCGCGTAAAGGTATACCGACTAAGCGGTTCGTTCGTTAAAATTCGAATACCATCAAGGGTTTCTGCCATGGTTAGCCTCCGCAAAAAGTTTACAGGTCTAGTTTAGCATACCCTTACTGAATCCGTTTAATATGTCGGGCAGGGCAACCTCCGCTGGCATGGGCTGGAACGTGGTGGCCGTCGCTTTGAGCCAAGCGTTGCTTGTCTCAAAGTCGAGGCTTGTTCTAAGCCAACCAGTTGGCAAAGAACAATTTCACCACTGAGCCCATGCCAGCTCCGGTTGCCCTGCCCTACGGTGGTTGTTCACTGCCGTACTTGAGTCTCCTTAGATAGCGAACCTTCTCAACCGCCTGGTCGGTATGCTTGCGTCCAGCAAATGAACCATTCAAAGTGGCATCCAGAACCGACAAAAAGCGCGTCTTTGTCAGCTAATTGAGCAAGACAGTATCTGAGCAGTACCACTGCCTTGCATTCAGTGTAGGCCTTTCCTTATCAGTTATACCAACAGTCGCTGAAACCACCACCCTAGGGCCGGCCGGCTGGAGCGAGCATGGGCTCAGTGGTGACATTGTTCTTAGCTGGCGGGTTTGGCCAGCTTAGAACAAGCCGCGACTTCAAGACTCGCGCAGCGAGGCTCGAAGCGCTGGCCACCACGTTCCAGCCCATGCTCGCTCCAGCCGGCCGGCCCGGCAGCCAACCGCAGTCGCCCGCGATTTGAGCCGCCTTCTCTTTTCTTATATACTAGGGGCAAATACCGAAGAAGGAAGTTGAGCTCATGAAACTCATTTCTTGGAACGTCAACGGCCTGCGCGCCGTGTTGAAACACGATTTTATGACGAGCTTCAATGACTTGGACGCCGATTGGTTCTGCATCCAGGAAACCAAGATGCAGGAAGGCCAAGCCACCTTGGACCTGCCCGGCTACCACCAATACTTTAACTATGCCGAACGCAAAGGCTACTCTGGCACCGCCATTTTCACTAAGCACGAACCACTGGCGGTGACCTATGGCATCGGCCAGCCCGAGTTTGATGATGAAGGCCGCGTCATCACTCTGGAATACCCGAAATTTTACCTGATCACGGTGTACACGCCGAATTCAGGGAGCGAATTGAAGCGCCTCGAGTATCGCCAGGCCTGGGACCAAGCCTTCCTGGCCTACACCAAAGACCTGGCCGCCAAAATGCCGTTGGTTTACTGCGGCGATTTGAATGTCGCGCATCATGAGATTGATTTGAAGAATCCGAGTTCGAATCATCACAACGCCGGCTTCACAGATGAAGAACGCAATGACTTCACCACGCAGCTTGAGGCAGGCTTTACCGACACCTTCCGTCACTTCTATCCGGACCTTGAAGACGTGTATTCCTGGTGGAGCTATCGCTTCAGCGCTCGCTCCCGCAACGCCGGTTGGCGCATCGACTATTTCGTCGCCAGCGACAATTTCGTGCCGTTCATCAAGGATGCCAAGATTCACAACGAAGTGCTCGGCTCTGACCATTGCCCAGTTGAGCTGGAAACCGTTGATTTATTAGGAGATTAAAATGGATTTTATCGCAATGGATTTTGAAACGGCCAACCGGCAGCGCGCCAGTGCCTGCTCTTTGGCTTTGGTGGTGGTGCGGCAAAGCCAAGTGGTGGATAGCTTTTACACCTTGATTGATCCAGAGGTGCCCTTCGAAAGCCAAAACGTGCGGATCCATGGCATCACGGAAGCCCAAGTCGTCGGTGAGCCGACTTTTCCGCAAGTTTGGCCTCATATTGCCAGCTTCTTCGCCCCAACCCGCCTTGTCACGGCACACAACTCGCCCTTCGATGTGTCGGTACTCAAACGGACGCTGGAGCGCTATGACATTCCCGTCCCGCGCTATCAAGTGATTGATACGGCGCGCACGGCCAAGCGGCTGATGCCAGAGCTGCCTAATCACCGACTGGACACCGTGTCGGCGGCGCTGCACATCCCCTTGGCCCATCACCACAACGCTTTGCAGGACAGTTACGCCTGCGCTCGCATTTTGCTCGCGCAGGAGCAGCAGTTCGGCGATGCTACCTTGGCTAGCATGTTAAAAATCACCGCTTAACGGATTCAAAAACGTGCTCCTCACAACAGCGTGAGGAGCACGTTTTTGCATTACGCCTGAATGGATGTCAGCAGCGCTTGGGCACGGGGCCCCACGGCTTCAAAGGTCAAGGTGCGTTTGTGATCGTCATCTGGATCTTTGAGAAAATGAATCAGCAAGTAGTCCTCAGGTGTGGCTTCACCCAGAAAATCGGGCCATTCCACCACTGACACCCCATCGCCTTCAAAATATTCCTCTAGGCCCAAATCGCCGGCGCCCCCATTTTCCAACCGGTACAGGTCCATATGATACAGCGGCAAAGCGCCATCTGGATACTCACGGATAATGGTGAAGGTCGGGCTTTTGATGTAATCCGCAATGCCAAGTCCGCGTGCTAGCCCCTTGGTAAAACTGGTTTTGCCGGCGCCCAGGTCGCCATCCAGCAGCAGAATGTCCCCTGCTTGCAGGTGGGGCGCCAAGCTTTGGGCAAAGGCTTGTAAACTTGCTTCATCGCTAAATTCCATCCAATCACGACTCCTTAGTTGATCAAGTTCTGCGCCGCCGTAATGATGGCGACTTTGTACACATCTTCTTCATTCGCGCCGCGTGACAAGTCAGACACTGGTTTGTTCAGGCCTTGCAAAATTGGCCCCATGGCTTCAAAGCCGCCGAGCCGTTGGGCAATCTTGTAACCAATATTACCAGATTGCAGGTCTGGGAAGATAAAGACGTTCGCATAACCTGCCACCTTTGAATCAGGCGCCTTGAGCTTCGCCACCGTTGGGACAAAGGCCGCGTCAAACTGTAATTCACCATCCAAAGCCAAATCTGGGGCCAATTCATGGGCAAGCTTGGTCGCCTCAATCACTTTGTCCACTTGCGGTGCCTTGGCGGAGCCTTTGGTGGAGAAGGATAACATAGCCACTTTCGGGTCGATGTCGAATAGTTTAGCCGTTTTGGCCGATTCAACGGCGGTTTCCGCTAAGGTCTGGGCATCAGGATCGATGTTAATGGCATTGTCAGCAAACAGATAGCGTTCGTCGCGGCCGCGTTGCATGATGAAGGCGCCACTGGTCCGGGAAACACCAGGGCGGGTCTTGATGATTTGCAAAGCGGGCCGCACGGTATCTGCCGTGGAGTGCACAGCGCCAGACACCATGCCGTCTGCCTTACCCATGTACACGAGCATCGTGCCGAAGTAATTCGGATCCTTAACCATGGCTTGGGCTTGTTCTTCAGTGGCCTTACCATTGCGCCGGTCGAAAAAGGCCTGCGCCATTTCTGGCAAAATGGCATCGCTTTGCGGATCACGAAGTTCCAGCTTGCTAATGTCCAACCCTTTAGCTTCAGCCACAGCGGCAATCTCGCTGGTGGTACCCAGCAGGACTGGCTTAATCAGCCCTTCTGCCGCCAAGCGCACTGCGGCGCCTAAAATCCGTGCGTCGTTGCCTTCAGGAAAGACAATCGACAAGTTTTTGCCCGTAATCTTTTGCTCTAAGCTTTCAAATAAATCCAAGATGATCCCTCCAAATTGCGAATTGTTAGCGCCTTCAACGCTCGCCTTCTATCATATCAGTCCTCTTTACCGCTTGCACTCATAAATTACTGGCGGGTGAGGTCTGGCTGCGCTGGCAGCTGCCAATTGATTGGGGGCTCACCCATTTGCGTCAGTAGCGCATTGGTTTTAGAAAACGGCTTGCTGCCAAAAAAGCCGCGATAAGCCGACAAGGGACTGGGATGCGGCGAGGTGATAATGGCATTTTTGCTCTGGTCAATCAAGCTGGTTTTAGCTCGCGCCGAGCTGCCCCACAGGATGAACACCACCCGGCCGCGATCTGACAGCGCCGCAATGGCCGCGTCCGTCAGCTCCTCCCAGCCTTGGCCGCGGTGCGAATTCGCCTGCCCGGCACGGACGGTCAGCACCGCGTTTAGGAGCAAGACCCCTTGCTGCGCCCAACTTTTCAGATAGCCATGCGTCACTGGCGGATAACCGAGGTCGCTTTGCAGCTCTTTGTAGATATTTTGCAGTGACGGCGGCAAGGCGATGCCTGGCGCCACGGCAAAACTCGCTCCAACCGCCTGGTTAGGCCCATGGTACGGATCCTGACCCAAGATCACCACCTTGACGGCTTCAAATGGGGTCCACTCAAAGGCCTGAAAAATGTGATGCATCTCGGGATAGATGGTTTGCGTTTGATATTCCTGCTTAAGAAATTGGTGCAGCCGCGCATAGGTGGGACCTTCAAATACCGGTGCGAGCACGGTCTGCCAATCATTATGAATCAGTGTTTTCATAGGCAACCTCCGCCTTCTAGTGTACTCAAAGGCCCCAGCCTTTGCATCCGCTTTTATGCTAAAATTGAGCTCGAATGGAGGTTTTTGCATGATCAAACTGATTGCGTCCGATATGGACGGCACCTTGCTCAACGATAAGATTGAAGTGTCCGCCAAAAACGCCGCGGCCATTCGCCAAGCTCAAGCCGCCGGGATCGAGTTCATTGTCGCTACGGGCCGCAACCTGCCCCAAGCGCAAGTCGAGCTGCTCGCTCATGACCTGCACCCAGCTTATATCACGATTAATGGCGCGCTGGTTTACGATGAAGCCGAAACGATTACCGTTCAAGTGCCGCTCACCAACGCCAAACTGCAAGCCTTGTTTGAGGTGCTTGATGCCAGCGGCCTCTACTACGAACTGGAAGCCGCTGATGGCGTCATCTCCAATGCCAAAGCCGGGCGTATTGCCAATTTGATGGCGATGTACCGTGGCCAAGATGCCACGATGAATGTCGCCACGGCGCGGCAGAAAGCCGAAGCTCGCACCCAGCAAATCAAAACCACTTACGTCACTGACTATCGTGAAGTCTTCACGAACCCGGCGCTGGAAGCCTATAAGGTGATTGTGTTCTCCGACGATGAGCAAGCCGGCTTAGCCCCGGTCAAAGCCCGCGTCGAAGCGCTAGGCGGTTTGGTCGTCACTTCCAGCGGCGCGCGCAATATTGAAATCAATGATCTCAAGGCGCAGAAAGGCCCGGCGCTCGCCGCTTATGCCGAAAAGCGCGGCTACACCATGGATGAGGTCATGGCCATCGGCGACAATCTCAATGATGAGTCCATGATCAGGCAAGCCAAATACAGCGTCGCGATGGGGAACGCCATCCCGTTGATTAAAGAACTGGCATGGCACACGACCCTGACCAACCGCGAAGACGGCGTGGCCAAGGCCATTCAACGCGCCATTGCTCTCAACCAAGCGGAAAGCCAAGGTGAGCGCAGTGATTTACTACATTGATGCACAATCGCTCCATGATACCGGCGTGACGGTGGTCAAAGACCACCACAATCAGCCGGCTTACATTCTTAATGGGAAGCACGGCCTCGCTAATGACCGCATCAACTTGCACACGATCGCCGGTCAGGAACTTGGCGACATTCGCCAGCGCACGGTGGGCATGTCGCCGCGTTATGATTTGACCCTGAATGGCCAAAAAGCCGGCAGCGTCAAAAAGCTGTTCGGCGTCTGGCATGAGTTTGTCTTTGTGTCTGATTTGAACTGGCTAATCTTTGGTAATCTGCTGGCCAATGAATATCATATTTACCACGGTGTCAAAACCGTTACCACCATTGCGGCAGTCGGCGCCGCCACCAGCCGCACGTTCCAAATCGATATTTTGGATCCGCGCAACGTCGCGGCCGGCTTACTAGTAGCGGCCATCTTGGACCGTTGGCGCTTCGTCCACCAAACGAATCCGCTTAGCCGCCGCAATCCTGCGTATGGGCTAGGATAGTCAAAGGCTGAGACAAAATGCGGTTTTAGCCCAGAGTATAAGCCGAACGGCCTGTAAAACCTGTACTTAGGTTTTGCAGGCCGTTTGGCTTATACGGCTAGGGCGTCGCATTTTGGCTCGTACTGTTCCGGAATCGTCGTGCGTCCACCCTCAGCTCAAATTATGGCTCAATCATTTTATGTTTAATCAAATGGCTTTGGTCATATGGTTGTAGCGATGCGAGCCAATCATCAGCTCACGGGTTTTCTTGAAGCCTTGCCGGCGGTACAGTTGCTCCGCGCGCGGATTCGTTTGGTCCACATTCAGCGACAGCAGCTTTTCGCCGCGGGCTTTCACAATCGGCTCAATGCCGGTTAACAGTGCAGTACCCACGCCATGATCTTGGGCACTTTCGGCCACCGCCAAGGTATCGATGTACCATTCGCCAGGGTCGGTTTCGACGTCTGGGAACAGTTCATGGTCGACGGGCAAGCCGACACTGGGCAAAAGCGGCTTGAACGCGTCATCGATGGTGGCTTCTTGCGCATGGGAATAACCCACTAAAATGCCATCGATGCCATTTGGGCCTTCATGGACAATGGTTTGGGGATAACCGTAGCGATAATCCGGCAGCAAGAAAGCTTGCTCGAACACCCGATACAAATCGGGCTTGGCCATTTTCATCAACTGCGGGACTTCCATTTCTTCGAACACTAAGTCGATCAATGGCACGACTTGAGCGGCATCTTCAGGGTGACTTTGACGAATCATAATCTGTTGCGGTCTCAGCCCGCCAAAACGGTGCGACCGCAACTTTTCCCTCCTCAGGCGCCGCTTCGGTTCGGGTAACATCTAGTATATCAAAGTTTCAGGTCAAACCCTATTCCAGGCCGAAAGAAAAACTATCTTTTAGTACCCGCTGTTTCGCGGCTCGTCTGAGAATAGAACATGATTTTATTCTTAGTTCCTGCTTTTTCTCTTAATGGCAAGTATAAGTAAATGCCACCATTATTTGTTCACACCCATTAGCTCCGCGGTTGGCGCGCGCTACAAAAACGTCACACATTTGTAATGAAGAAACCGACAATGGTTTGAGTATGTTGCAAGACCGGTAGAGACTGTTCAAGGATAAAAGCGATAAGAAGCGCCTTAACCAGCAATATGGCCCATATTTTGGGAGTGGAATCTGCGCCACTACTGCATCTTGTGGGATTTTGGCATTTTTGCTAACATTAGCACTGACGACACTTCTCGGTAACCAGTGTCGCCAGAATACAGTTGAAGGAGCGTTAAGGGTGAAAGTAACGTTTAAGGACGTCACTTTGTCCTACGATGGGAAAAAAGATACGCTGAAGAATCTGAATTTTACGATTCCAGATGGCGCCCTAGTTTCTCTCTTGGGGCCAAGCGGCGGGGGCAAAACAACAACGCTGAATTTGATTTCAGGGTTGCTTCCTGCCACGAGTGGTCACATCTATTTTGGGGATGAAGATGTCACCAAGAAAGATGCGCTCGCGCGCAAAGTTGGCATGGTATTTCAGAACTACTCACTTTATCCACACCTGACCGTGCGTGATAACATCGCCTTTCCGCTGAAAATGCAAAAGGTGAGCAAAGCCGAACGCTACAAGCGGGCCGAAGAACTAGCCAAACTGGTTCACGTCGACGATCAGCTCGACAAAAAACCAGCGGGGCTCTCTGGTGGTCAGCAGCAGCGGGTCGCGATTGCGCGCGCCTTGGCGAAATCGCCGTCCCTGCTCTTGCTGGACGAGCCTCTGTCCAACTTGGACGCCCGGCTGCGCATTGAGATGCGGCAAGAAATTCGCCGGATTCAGCAAGAAACTGGCGTGACGACCATTTTCGTCACGCATGACCAAGATGAGGCCTTACACATTTCAGACCACATCATGGTGCTCAGTTTCGGCTCGATTCAGCAATTCTCCACCCCGGCGGAGCTTTACGAGCGGCCAAGCAATCTGTTTGTCGCGAAGTTCATCGGCGAGCCTGTGATCAATTCAGTGCCCGCTGATGTCTTGCGGGCAGATTTGGTTGAGTCAGTGCCAGCCAGCGTGCTGGCGCAGGCGCACACCGTTGGCATTCGCAGCGAGGCCATTGTGCCGTTTGACAATGGCCAAGGCATGGTTGCGAAGATTCATGCCACCTTGCAGCAATCACAGAAGTACGGCCGCGAGTCCACCGCCTACCTCACCTACAATGGTCAGCAACTTTTGTCGACCGAGTTGGCGGGGCTGCCGGCATCACAAACGGAGGGTGACTTCTTCCTGACAAAAGCTGGCTTCTTCCTCTTTAATGAGCAAGGCGCCTTGATCTTTGGCGGTGAAGCCCATGATAAATGAGAAACCCACCCTTAAGTCTTCACTGAAGGCTTACCTGTACCTGCTGCCGATGCTGGTGATTTCGCTGACGTTCAATATTTGGCCGATCATCTCATCATTTCTGATGAGCTTGTACACCAAATACAACTTCTACACCGACAAAGTCGACGCCATGGGGTTCGACAACTTTGTCTACCTTTGGAATGATCCAGACTTTCACCTGGCCGTGCGCAACACGTTGGTCTTTGTGGCTGGCGTGGTGCCTGTCACCGTGATTTTGTCGCTGATCATCGCGCTGCTCCTCAACCAGGTCAAATGGCTGTCTGGGTTCTTCCGCACGGTGTACTTCCTGCCGTTTGTGACATCAACGGTGGCGATTGCCATGGTGTGGAACTGGATTTACCATTCTGACTACGGGCTGATGAATTACTTCATGGGCCTGGTGGGGCTGCATCCGATTAATTGGTTGACGGACCCACATTGGTCACTGCTCGCCTTGATCATTATGTCCATTTGGAAAAACCTGGGTTTCAATATCATTTTGTTCCTCGTGGGGCTGAACAACATTGACAAAGGCTACTACCAAGCCGCCGAAATCGATGGCGCTAATGCCTGGCAACGGTTCTGGAATGTGACGATTCCCATGATTTCTCCGATCACCTTCTTGGTGTCAGTCAATGGCGTCATTGGCTCGTTCAAAGTGTTCGACCAGATTTTTGCCTTGTTCCAAGGCCAGCCTGGCCCGGCAAACGCGGATTTGACCATCGTGTATTACTTGTATCAAAAGTTCTACACGGAATACAAATACCCCATTGCCGCCGCCAGCGGTGTGATCTTGTTCTTCTTGATCTTACTGGTCACGTTGGTGCAGCTGTGGTACTCGCGCAAGCACGTGCACTATTAGGAGGCAACCATGGCAAAAAAAATCAGTCGGATATTGTTGTATGTGATTGTGACGTTAGGTGCAATCACGATGCTGATTCCATTTTTGTGGATGGTGTCAACATCCCTTAAAACCAGTCCGGAAACCATCAAGATTCCCCCGGTTTGGATCCCGAAAGTCTTGCAGTGGCATAACTATGTCGAGGCCTTTAACGCCGCGCCATTCGCTCGCTACTTCATCAACAGTGTCATCGTCACGGTGGTCACCACCGTGGGCCAATTGTTCACCAGTATTCTGGCGGCTTTTGCCTTCTCACGGTTACACTTTTGGGGTAAAAACCTGCTCTTCATGTTGTTCTTAGGCACGATGATGATCCCAGGCGAAATGCTGATCATCCCGAACTTCGTTACCTTGTCTAAGATTGGCTTGATCGATCACTACGGGGCCTTGATTGTGCCGTGGCTGGCCAGTTTCTTCACTGTCTTCACTTTGCGGCAGGCCTTTCAGTCCACGCCTGAGCAAATTTACTACGCCGCCAAAATGGACGGCGCCACGGACTGGAAATATTTGTGGACGGTGTTGGTGCCAATGAGTAAGTCCACCATCACTGCGGTTACCGTGTTATCCGTCATTGGGAGTTGGAATTCCTTCATGTGGCCGCTGATTGTCACGAACAGCGAAAACATGCGCACCTTGCCGGTTGGGCTGCAAGCCTTCACCACTGATGCGGGGACCCAATACCAATTGCTGATGGCAGCATCAACTTTCGTCATCATCCCAATGGTGATTGTTTATATCTTCTTGCAAAAATACATTATTGCTGGCATATCCAAAGCTGGATTGAAAGGATGAGTTCAACTCATGAAAAAGAGTGTTTGGGGTAAATCATTACTTGGGGCAGCTGCTGTTGTGCTGGGCCTAGGCCTGGCTGCATGCGGCAACTCCTCTTCTGATAAGAGTAGTGATAGTGGCAAAAAAGTGACCATTACTTTCTGGCACGGGATGAATGGCCCGTACCAAAAAGCCTTAAACGGCATTATCAGCGATTTCAACAAGTCCCAGGATAAGTATGTGGTTAAAGGCACGGCGCAAGGCAACTACACTGCCCTGCAACAAAAGATCATGGCGGCAGCTAAGTCCAAGAAACTGCCAACAATTGCCCAGACAACCTACACCACCGTTCCTGACTATGTTTCCAACGGGTTCATCACCCCGCTGGATCCGTACATGCTCAAAGGCTCTGACAAGCTGAGCCAAAGCAGTTTGGACGATATTTACCCAGCGTTCATCACCAGTTCCAAGTATGAAGGCAAGTACTACTCCATGCCATTTTCCAAGTCAACGCGGATTATGTACTACAACCCAACTTTGATGAAGAAGCTTGGCGTGGACATGCCAAAGAGCTGGGAAGACCTTGAAGCCCTCGGGCCAAAGTTGAAGGCTCAAGGCGTGATGGTTATGGGCTTTGACTCCAGCTTTGATATGGAACTTGAAGGCTTGGCGCGCCAGGCCGGCAACCCATTTGTTTCCAAGGACCTGAAGGCTAACTTGGACTCCAAGAAGACCCTCAAAGTCACGAACATGATTTACAACATGATCCAAAACGGCGAAGCCAAGACCGCCGGCGAAGACTTCTACGGTGATAAGAGCTTCACTTCTGGTAAGACGCTGTTCTACTTCGGTTCTTCAGCTGGTATCTCTTCCATGAAGCAAAACGCACCTAAAGGCTTCACCTGGGGCACCGCACCGCTACCAACCTACAATGGCAAAAAAGCCACTGAATTGGCCGGCAACGACATTGTGATGTTCAAGTCTGCCTCAACCGACGAACAAAAAGGCGCTTGGGCCTTCATGAAGTACCTGACCTCGAAGAAAGAAACCATCAAGTGGGCTGAAGCGACCGGCTATGTGCCGCTGCGTAAGTCTGCCGTTAAGGATGCTTCCTTCCAGGCTTATCTGAAGAAGAACCCAACCTCCAAGGCTGCGGTTGACTCCCTGAGCTTTGGTTTCCAGTCCACGGCGTTCAAAGGCTTTACTGAATACCGTAACGATCTGCTCGATGCTGTTGACAACATGACGACCAAGGGCACCAAGCCTGAAACCGCCATGGCAGACCTGCAAAAGAAGACAGAAGTCATCTTAAAGGATGCCAAATAAGCAATTTGTATTTTTGAACCGTCGCCTCGCGCGACGGTTTTTTGTTGCCTGTCGTTTCGCGTTTTGGCTTAGTCAGTTAAAATAAAGACAAATCAAACGGAGGTGGCGCCCATGCGTAAACCCATTCAGGAAATGCCATTCAACCAAATCTACCCGCTGTACGTCAGCAAAGTGACGCGCAAAGGCCGCACACAAGCCGAGCTTGACGCTGTGCTCACCTGGCTCACCGGTTACCCTGCAGCGCAGCTGGCGACCAGCACGCTCCCCTTAAGCGACTTTTTCGCCCAAGCCACTATGGCAAAGACTGCCAACCAAATCACCGGCGTCATTTGCGGCGTGCGGGTGGAAACCATTGAAGACCCCCTGCTACAGAAAATTCGGCAGATGGACAAAGTCGTTGATGAACTCGCCAAAGGCAAAGCCGTGGTAAAAATCGAACGAAAAAACTTGTAAGGCTCTGGACATTTAAACATCATCTAGTCACTTATGCATGATGAACCGCTTTGGAGAAACAGTCATACAACGTAACCTCTCTGCTGCAGCGTTGGCGATCAAACATGTTTGCTCTGCATATGAGGCCGAATGCTATGTAGGGCAGGCCAACCGAAGCAGGCAGGGGCTCAGTGGGGAAATTGTGCTTAGCCAATGTGTTGGCTTAGCACAACCCGCGACTTTGAGACTCGGGCTTCGAGGTTAAAAGCGCTGGCCACCACGATCCAGCCCGCGCCTGCGGAGGTTGGCCTGACGGGCCGCGATAGTGTAGTTGCGCTCCGAGCGGCCTGATGACTTTTCCCGTTTTCAGGCGTACAATAATGGACTACGCTAATTTAGGAGGCTAATATGACTGAAATCAGGTTTTTGAATGGACTGCAAACCATCGGCGGGAATATTGTTGAGTTCTCGCAAGGCGCCAGCCGGGTCATCATGGACTTTGGGGTGGCGGCAGATTTAACCGACGAGACGCCGGCTTCTGCCATCGCCAACGGTAAATTACCGAATGTCCCAGAATTATTTGGCTCGGCTGAGGATCACTTTGAGCATGAAGCGATTTTTATTTCGCATCTGCACATCGATCACATGGGCGCCTTGCAGTATCTAACCAAAGACATCCCCATCTACCTGTCCGCCCCGAGTTTCAAGTTATATCAGACCTTGATTCAGTTGGGCATTGAGGCGCCAGTACCAAACCTGCATCCGCTTGCGTTTGAACAGCCGCTGACGGTGGGTACTTTTACGGTTGAAGGCTTTGCCTCCGACCATGACGAACCTGGGGTGATGGCCCTGCTGGTGGGCGACGGGCAGCGCTTCTATGCGCACTCCGGCGATGTCCGCCTCAATGGCCCGCATCGGGAGCGGGTCGACCACTGGGTGCAGGTGTTCCATGACAAGGGGCTTTCGATGTTGATGCTTGAAGGCACGACCTTTTCCTTCGATACGCCAGCCCCGGTGGAAGATCAAGCGCACCCGAGCGCCCCACTCACCGAGGCCACCATGCAAGCCAACCTGGCAGCGCTGCTCAAGACCTCCTCGCAGTTGGTGGTCATTAACCCTTACATTCGCAACTACGAACGGCTCGCGGCCATTCAACAAACCGCTCATGAAGCCGGCCGGATGATGGTGTGGGAACAGCCTGAAGCCACTGTGCTAACGGCGATGACCGGCCAGCAGCCTGATGCCGTAATCGGTCAGACTGTGACCTTAAGCGACATTAAAGCAAACCCTGGCCATTATCTGTGGCAAAACGCCTTTGACCATCTGGATCAATTAGCCGGGCTACCAGTTTCCGCCTACGTGCACACGAATGGTGAACCACTGGGCGATTACGATCCACGGTTCAACCAGCTCAAACAGTTTCTCGCAGAGCATG
Source organism: Lacticaseibacillus suibinensis (assembly GCF_003946175.1). Taxonomy (GTDB): domain Bacteria; phylum Bacillota; class Bacilli; order Lactobacillales; family Lactobacillaceae; genus Lacticaseibacillus; species Lacticaseibacillus suibinensis. The sequence goes on from NZ_RHOK01000010.1 coordinate 65,285, forward strand.
CCATCCCGCTCCATTTCCTCTCCTGCTCCGGCCACGCGCTGCGGGAAGACCTCGTGACGTTAGCGCAAATGGTCGCGCCCAAGGTCATTGTGCCATGGCACAGTTTCCATCCTGAACGCGAAGCCGCGGTGCTCGATGAACAAACCAGAGCCGAAATTCTTTTGCCGGAAAAAGACCTCTACTACACTTTAGATGAACCTGACCAGGAATAGACAATATTAATATTTTTCTGAAAACCCCATTAACCAATTGATTTGTCAATGTGACAAGTCGTTGATTAATGGGGATTTTTTGAGCTTTTTGCTTACATTTGGCACGTCAAAACGCGTAAGCTAGAGATGTTATCTTTGGCATAGGAGGTCAAACATGCTCGAAAAACAATTCTATGATCAACTCTTCGCCCATTCCTTCAACATCCCCCTCACCGTCGATTACGGTGAGCAGCAGAAGCAGTACGGCGAAGGCAAAAGCCAACTCACTATTCACATGCACAAGCTCATTCCAGTGAAGGACCTGCTGAAAAATGCTTCCCTGGCGCTGGGTGAAGCCTACATGCGTGGTGACATCGAAGTGACCGGCGGCGGCCCCTTCGCCTTGCAGCGCCTGTTAACGGCAGCCTATGAAAGCAGCGGCAGCTTCATGCGCAATCCGAAGTTGATGCGCCTCATCCCCAAGCAATCGCATTCAGAAAAAAAGAGCAAACAAGACATCCAAGCTCATTACGACTTAGGCAACGACTTCTATAAACTGTGGTTGGACAAAACCATGACCTATTCCTGCGCCTACTTCGACGATTGGGATCAAGACCTCACCTCCGCCCAGCAAAACAAAGTCGACCACATTCTGCGCAAGCTCGACCCTCAGCCTGACCGGCGCCTGCTAGATATCGGCTGCGGCTGGGGCACCTTGATGCTCACTGCCGCCAAGCGTTACCACGTCAACGTCACGGGTATCACCTTATCGCAGGAACAATACGATTTCGTCACTGCTCGCATCAATGAGCTCGGCTTGCAAGACCACGCGCGAGTGCTCCTGCGGGACTACCGCGAACTCGATGACGGGCCTTATGATTATGTCACCTCAGTCGGCATGTTCGAACATGTCGGCAAGGAAAACCTGGGGCTGTATTTCCAGGACGTGGCCAAACTCATGGCGCCCAATGGCTCAGCCTTGATCCACGGCATCACCCGGCAACAAGGCGGGGCGAATAACGCCTGGCTGAACAAGTACATTTTCCCTGGTGGCTACATTCCCGGCCTCAGCGAAAACATCGACCACGTCATTGCGGCGGGGCTGCAGGTTTCCGATCTGGAGCCGCTGCGCCGCCACTACCAGCGCACCCTGGAGCTGTGGGACACGAACTTCAACGCCAAGCGCAATGTCATCCAAAAGCAGTTCGGTTTCGAGTTCACCCGCATGTGGGATCTATACTTACAAGCAGCCGCGGCGTCATTTGAATCTGGCAACATCGACGTCATGCAGTTTCTCGTCACCAAAGCCCCTTCTGGCACTGGGTTGCCGCTAACGCGGGATTATATTTACGGCTAAACAAAAACAAGCTGATTCGCGTATGCGAGTCAGCTTGTTTTGGTTGATGGCCGCAGCCATGCAAGCCAGTTTGGGCTACCGCCTGCACTAGGCACAGAAAAAGCCGCCTCCGAGGAAGCGACTAAGTTAATACCGTTCTTTCATCGCGCGGGCAATGTCACGCTTTTGGTCTTTTTGCTTCAGACTCTCGCGCTTGTCATACAACTTTTTCCCTTGGGCAACCCCGACCAGCACTTTGGCATAACCGTGCTTCAAGTACATCTTCAGCGGCACGGCGGTGAGTCCTTGCTGCGTCAAGGCCTCCAGCAGTTTGCGGATTTCCTTTTTGTGCAAAAGGAGCTTGCGATTGCGCAGCGGATCGACGTTGAATTGATTGCCTTCTTTGTAAGGGCTGATGTGGACGTTGACCAGCCACGCTTCGTCATTGGTAATGCGGACGAAGCCGTCACGCAGGTTGGTTTTGCCATCCCGGACCGATTTGATTTCGGTGCCGGTCAGGGCAATGCCCGCCTCATAGGTGTCTAAAATGTTGTAGTCGTGCCGCGCTTTTTTGTTTTGCGCCAGCACATTGTCCGCCTTGGGTTTCATCTTTTTGGCCATTGGTTCACCTTCTTTGGTTAACTAATGTTTGCGTCCTTGATTGTGGGACCGCACCTGGTTGCCGATTGAATTGCGGAACGGCTTAGCCTGGCCAGTTGGGCGCTTAGCATTATGGCGCTTGCCGCGATCCGTCGGCTGATGGTCGTTCTTCGGGCCACGGTTATTGTCGCGGCGCGGCGCCCGACTCGGCTGCTTCGGCACCTCAAGGTCGGTGGTTGGCGTGTTGTCACTTGGCACCAGGGAAAAATCAACTTGGCGCTGTTCAACATCGACATTTTCCAACTTCACGCGCACGGTTTGACCAATGCGGAAAATGTGGTGCGTCCGTTCCCCAATCAAGGCCATTTGGCTTTCAAGGAAGCCGTAGTAATCGTCGGTCATGCGGCTAATGTGCACGAGGCCTTCCACGGTGTTCGGCAGGGCCACGAACATCCCAAAGCCGGCCACACCGGAAACCACGCCGTCGAATTCTTCGCCAACTTTATCGGCCATGAATTCGGCCTTCTTCAGGTCATCTACGGCGCGTTCGGCGTCGATACTGTGCCGTTCGCGAGTTGAGGCTTGAACGGCGATGTCAGGCAGTTTTTCGGCCCACTTGGTTTGCACGGCATCATCAGTGCCCTGAGTCGCGTAGGTCCGAATCAGCCGATGCACAATCAGGTCAGGATAGCGCCGAATCGGACTGGTGAAGTGGCAATAGTACTTGGCCGCAATCCCAAAGTGACCGAGTGGTTCGTCTGAGTACCGCGCCTGCTTGAGACTACGCAACATCTTGACGTTGACCATCATCTCTTCTGGGGTGCCTGAGACCTCCGTGTTGACGTTTTGAAGCATCTTTGGGGTAATTGGCTGGCCTTTTTTAATCGGCACGTGCAGGCCAAAGGTGGCCATGAAATCGATGAAGTCCTTGATGCGATCTTCATCTGGGGTTTCGTGCACCCGGTACAAGAATGGCAGGTGCTGGCGGTTGTAATGTTCCGCCACGGTTTCGTTCGCCTGCAGCATGAAGCTTTCAATCATGCGTTCGGAAATGCCACGCTCCCGCAGCACAATGTCGGTTGGGTGGCCTTCGTCATCAACAATGATCTTGGCTTCGTTTTCTTCGAAGTCAATGGCCCCACGGTGATGGCGCATCGCATACAAAATCTTGTGCATTTCGGCCATCAGTTCGAGCATTGGCACCAAGTCACCATATTCAGCGCGGGCTTCGGCATCCCCTGCCAGCACTTGGTTGACCTTGTTATAAGTCAGGCGGCCATGGGAGCGAATGACGGATTGATAGATTTCATGATTGACCACATGGCCTTCCGAATCGATTTCCATATCGCATGACATCGCCAACCGATCAACATCAGGGTTGAGGGAGCAAATCCCATTGGACAACCGGAATGGCAGCATCGGAATGACCCGGTCCACCAAGTACGTGGAAGTGCCACGCTTATAGGTTTCCTTATCCAGCGCCGAGCCTTCGGTGACGTAATAGGACACGTCAGCAATGTGAACCCCCAAGTGGAAGTTTCCGTTCGGCAAACGCCAAGCGACCACGGCATCATCGAAGTCCTTACTATCGTCGCCATCAATGGTGACCACTGGCTGATCGGTGATATCACGGCGTCCCAGGCGATCTTCGGCGGTGACATGATCAGGAGTGTCATTGGCCTGCTTCATCGCGTCATCAGGGTAATCGACATAAATATCATTGGCCAACACCAAGGACATGACATCGACGCCCGGGGTGTTTTTGTTGCCCAGGTTTTGGACCAACAAACCAACCATACTACCAGGCCGTTCCTGACTTGGATATTCGGTGATTTCAGCCATGATCATGTCGCCGAGCTCTGGGACAGTGCCATTGTCCTTCAGGAAAATTAGGTACCGCGCCAGCTTCTTTTCATGGCTGGTGACGGTGCCGATAAAGCCAGTGCGGGCATGTTCGCCATCAGATAGCGGGGCATATTCTCCGACCAGGCGGGTATTCTTATGTTCAACGATGCGAGTAACCGCCGCTTCTGGGCCGCGGGAATCGCCAGGCCGCGCTTGGCGCACAATCGTCACTTCAACGGTATCGCCATCCAGCGCAAACTTCGTGTTCGGCGGGGCGATAAACATGTCGTTGTCTTGGCCTTCTACGGCAACAAAGCCGAAGCCCTTTTCGTTGCCATGAAACACCCCAATCAACTGCTGAGGTTTGCCACCTAACATGTAGCGGGATTCATCATTTTGGTGAATCAAATCATCATTTTCTAGTCCGCTCAGCGCCTGCACCAGAAGTTTAAAGTCCTGGGCATCGGTGAGCTTCAGTGCGCGATTTAGTGATTGGACAGAAAATCCGATTTTGGGATTCCGCCGAAAAGTCGCGAGTAGTTCATTACGCAAGTGGCCGACTGTGGTCATAATTGTCCCTCATATTCTTTCATTAAAAATTGTTCAATATCATGTTCAAGCTGGTGATGCGCGCCATTCACGGTCAGCACGTGGTCAGCTTCATATCCCTGATAGGTCACCGGTGCTCGCTTCAGCGCGGTTTGCAAAGCGATGGTGCGCTGGGGGTCGATCATCGTATCCTGCAGCGCAGCGGCGATGAAAACCGGTTTGGTCAACCCCGCCAGCAGCGGCTGGGTACCAGCATTAAACTGTTCAATCGCGGCGAGTTGCTGCGTTAACGCCGCCTGCTGTGCCGCAGTTGGCTCAGTAGGTAATTCCTGCCGGCGCCGAGTCGCCTTAAACCAGCGCCAAAAATTAACCGGCACGTTGCTGGTACCTGGCATCATCGGACTGGCAATGACGCCGCCTAAAGTCACCTGCGGCATCACTGCCAGCGCCCGCATGGCAAAAATACCGCCAAGCGAAAGCCCGAAAACGGCCACCTGCTCGGTTTGATTAGCCATTGCCGCCACCGTTGCTTCAACTTGGTCCCACCAAATCAAAGGCGACTGGCGCAGCAGCTCATCCGGGTCATTGTTTTCATGCCCGGCAAATACCGGTGCCACCACGGGATAGCCTTGGCGGTTCAAAGCGTGCGCCAGCAGATTGACATCCGCTGGCCCGCCGGTATACGCATGGAGCAGCACCACCCCGAGGGAGTTAGCACCAGGTAAGTGTAAGGCTGCTTTCATGCCCTCACCTCCAAAAAAAGGCCCCTGTTCACCAGGAGACCTTCGTTAGTGGGCGCCAATATACACTAAGACGAGCGAAAAGGCGAAGAATAAAACGCCGAGGACCACGGTGACTTTTTCCATAAAAGCTTCGAAGCCTCGCGATTTTTGTTTGCCGAACAAGTCGGTGGCGCCACCAGATAAGGCGCTCAACGCATCTTGCTGTTTGCTTGGTTGCATCAAGGTCGCGATCACGATCAGAATTGAATCGATGATGAGTAAGGTTGTAAATAAACTCTGCAAGTTTTTCCCTCCCTTGCATAAAGTTACTAGCATTAGGTTATCACAAACCACCCGTCAAGGCTAGTCATCACAAGGAAAAACGCCGCGGCACCGCCGCTATTCTTGGCCGGATTTTTCCTCTTGGGTGGAAAGCTTCGCCGCCAACTTTTCAATCTGCTGGCGCACCTGGGTCCGTTTTTGACTATCGGTCAAAAGCACCAAGGTATCACCGGCATGAATCACGGTATCGCCATGGGGAATAATCGTGTTTTCTCCGCGACGAATCGACATCAACAGCGTCTGCTTCGGCCAGGCAAAATCACGCACCTGCATCCCCTCCAGCACACCGCCTTCGTAAATCGGCAGCTCAAGGCGATCCATGCGATGAATCGATTCGATTTGCTTCGGCACGGTCATCCTGCGCAGTAACGATTCGTAAATCGGCGCCCCGCCCAGCAAATCGACCACCAGATAAGCCACCAGCGCCAGCACCGCCATTGCCATCAGGTTGGTTAAGTTACCGACCATTTCGGTGATGAGCAAAATGGCGGTGAAGGGGGCTTTCCCAATCCCAGCGAAATACCCCGCCATGGCAAAGATGATCAGATTCATGACATACTCTTGTGGCAATAGCCCAACATTGGCCATGAACACGGCGTACACCGCCCCAATCACCGCCCCTAGAGACAGAATCGGTAAGAAAATCCCACCCGGCAAGCCGGAGCCATAAGACACCATCGAGAAAATGAAGCGCACAGCGAAAATGGCAACCAAAATGCCCAGTGTGGGAATGGCATGGTTAAAGCCAGTGATGAGGCCATTGCCCCCACCCAAAATGTTCGGGGCGACGACCCCAATGGGAATCACGAGCAAAAACGGCACCAGACCCTGGTACGCCCGCGGAATCTTGGTGAACCGATACAGCTTGGGCATCGCTAGCAGCACCTGTTGATATAAAAAGCCCAACAACCCCAGCAGGACACCCAACAGTAGCAAATGCCAATACAGCGCCAGCGGCAGGGGCCGATTATACACCAGATGCAGCACCGGCACCTCACCAAACACATTCAGCGAGATGAAGTTCGCGCCGACTGCGCTGGCCAAACTGGTGAGCCAAACTAGCGGACTGAAGTTGTGATACACCTCTTCCAGCACGAACATCGTGCCCGCGATCGGCGCATTAAATGCCGCCGCTAAACCGCCGGCCGCGCCGGCCGCAATCATGATGCGCCGATCACTGCCGCTGCGCTTGAAGCCATGGGCCACACCTTGCCCGACTGCCGCGCCAAGCTGAATCGAAGGCCCTTCTCGGCCCAGAAACAGCCCCGGGCCGATACTCAAAATCCCGGCCACAAACTTTTTCCAGAGAATCGACCACCAGTTGAAGTCCATCTCCCCGGCCAGCTGACCTTCGACCTGGGGAATCCCAGAGCCAGCAATATTTGGCTCGCTTTTCAGCAGCCGCGCGACGATAACCCCGAGCACAATGCTCGCCAGCCCGATCAGCAGCAGTTTGCCGCTGGTCGGCTGGCGATAAAGCTGCTGCATCAGCTGCAAAATATGTTCAATCGCCCAGCGAAAAGTGGCCACCACGCCGCCGGTCAGCACCCCGACCAGCAGGCCCAAGCCCACAAAGCGCAGGCGCGTAGGATCTAAATGTTGACGTATTGCCTCAAGCACAACCTAACCTCCCCAACTCTGTTTCCTTGCTTAGTATACACCGCTACTCACCCGCAAAAAAAGCTTCACCTCGCTGCCGCGAAGTAAAGCCTCCTATGCGTTTTGATGCCGCAGCGAGGGTTCGGTGAACCACAGCATCGCAAAGTTAATCAGCAGCAGCAAAGCCGTGGTAATGAACACCACATTGTAGTCGAACAACCCGGCCAACGTCCCGCCAAGCAGCGCACCAAACATATTGCCTAGCGCCTGGAAAGACTGGTTCCAGGAGAAAATCGCACTGGTGGCACTGGAAGGCGAGTTTTTCGTGAGCAAGGTTTGAATCGTGGGGAACAAGGCGCCATCGGAAATGCCGACCAAAAGGCGTAACCCACCAAGCACGACGACTGAGGTCACAAAGCCTTGCGGCAAGTAGACCAGCACCGCAAACAAGTACCCTGCCACCAGCACGCGGCCTGAACCATGGCGGTCGCCGTAAGCCCCTAGCCGTGGCGCCGACAGGATGTTAGAAATCCCTGGCAAGGCGGCGATGATGCCAGCCACCAAAGCATACAGGCCCTGGCTATGCATCAGTTCCTTGACGTACAAACTGATGATCGGCGCAATTGAGGCATTCCCCAACTGCACAAACATGGTGGACAGGAGCAGCACAATGATCAACCGCGGATCGCGGAACTGACCGAGCAAACCGGCCAAACCGCTTTTCCCATCTTTCTTCCGTTCCACCGGCACAAAGGCTTCGGTGACAAATAACCCTGAAATAATGCCTGCCAGCAGAAGCAAGCCCGCCGTGATAAAGAAGGTCACGCGAATGGAAACCAGCTGGGCCAAGACCCCACCAATCACCGGCCCCATCAGCATGCCGGAGGTCGAGCCGGTGACCAAAGTGCCCAAGGCTTTGCCGGCATTTTTACGGGGGGCCTGCGAGGCAATCAGCGCCTGGGCATTAGACACGAACCCAGAAAACAACCCCTGCAGCGCCCGCAAGGCAATGAGCTGCCAAACATTTGTGACCAGACCCATCAAAAACATCGCCCCTGCCATGCCGAGACTGGCTCGAATCAGCATGATTTTCCGCCCTTTGCGATCGGCTAAGGCGCCCCAAATCGGCGACACAATCGCCGTCACAAAAAAGGTCGCCGCATAAACCACCCCTGAGTAAAAGGAAATCTGATTTTTGGTAAAGTCCCCCAATTGGGCAACGTATAGGGACATAAATGGCGTAATTTCTGAAAACGCAATCCCCGCCACAAACGTGCAGCCCCACAAAACAGAGAGGTTCCGCCGCCAAGGGCTCTGCTCCCGTTGCTTTTCGTCCACGATCTTTCCGCCTTTCTGAAAACACTAGTCTCTTAAGCATGGACGAAAATTGTGAATTTTTTGTGAATTTTTGGGCTTTGAACCGGAAAGGCCGCCCTACAGCCCACAAAAAAAGCGCCTCACCCGCAGGTAAGACGCTTCAATGACGAATTAGTCGATGGCTTTAACGTTGTAGAAGGACTTGCGGCCCTTGTACGCAGCAGAAGTGCCAAGTTCGTCTTCGATCCGCATCAACTGGTTGTACTTTGCAATCCGGTCGGTCCGGCTCATGGAACCAGTCTTGATTTCGCCGGCGTTCGTTGCAACAACGAGGTCAGCAATCGTGGTGTCTTCGGTTTCACCAGAACGGTGGGAAACAACGGCGGTGTAGCCGGCTTCCTTAGCCATTTCGATGGCTTCGAAGGTTTCGGTCAAAGTACCGATTTGGTTAAGCTTGATCAAGATGGAGTTCGCAACGCCCATGTCGATCCCCTTCTTCAGGTAATCGGTGTTGGTAACGAACAGGTCATCGCCGACCAGTTGAACTTTGTCGCCCAACTTGGCCGTGATCTTCTGCCAGCCTTCCCAGTCGTTTTCGTCGATTGGGTCTTCAATCGAAACGATCGGGTACTTGTCAACGAAGCCAGCGATCAGGTCGATGAATTCGTCGGTGGTGTATGACGTGTCAGGATCGGACCACTTCAGGGTGTACTTCTTGCTTTCAGCATCGTAGAACTCTGAGGAAGCAACGTCAAAGGCGATGGCAACATCTTCGCCAGGCTTGTAGCCGGCTTTGGTGATGGCTTCAACCAAGAATTCGAAGGCTTCTTCGTTATCCTTCAAGTTAGGGGCAAAGCCGCCTTCGTCGCCGACAGCAGTGATGTCGCCCTTTTCCTTCAAGAGTGCCTGCAAAGCATGGAAGGTTTCAGAACCCATGCGGATTGCTTCGCGCATGGACTTGGCGCCAACTGGCATGATCATGAATTCCTGGAAGTCAACGGTGTTCGTGGAGTGCGCGCCACCATTGAGGACGTTCATCATTGGTGTTGGCAGCACATGAGCGTTAGGACCGCCAAGGTATTGGTACAATGGCAGACCAACTTCGGAAGCAGCAGCACGGGCTGCAGCCAAGGAAACACCCAAGATGGCGTTGGCACCAAGCTTGCCCTTGTTCGGGGTGCCGTCCAAGTCGATCATGGTCTTGTCGATCAGGCGTTGTTCAGTTGCGTCCAAACCGATAACGGACTTGGCAATCACGTCATTGACGTTAGCAACGGCCTTCAAAACACCTTTGCCGCCAAAGCGGGACTTGTCGCCGTCACGCAGTTCAACGGCTTCGTGTTCACCAGTGGAAGCACCTGATGGCACCAAAGCACGGCCGAAACCGCCATCTTCGGTGTACAGTTCAACTTCAACAGTCGGGTTGCCGCGAGAGTCTAAGACTTCGCGAGCCAAAACATCTGTAATGATAGACATATGTCTTCTCCTTTATTTTTGCCCGAAGGCACTTTTTTTAATTGACGTTCATCACGCAGGCGTGACTAGTCTTGGTAGTTAGCCAAGGCAATGAAGCTTTCTGGATCCATGGAAGCACCGCCGACCAAGCCGCCATCGATATCAGGCTTAGCCATCAATTCCTTGACGTTAGCAGGCTTAACGGAACCGCCGTAGAGAATGCGAACAGCGTCAGCCACATCAGCATCATACAACTTAGCGACCGTCGCGCGGATGTGCGCAACCACGGCTTGCGCCTGATCAGCCGTAGCCGTCTTGCCGGTGCCGATGGCCCAGATTGGTTCGTAGGCAATCACAGCGACTTTAACTTGGTCTGCAGACAGGCCGGCCAGCGCAGCTTCAACTTGGGAAGCCACCCAGTCTTCAGTCTGGCCAGCTTCACGCTGAGCCAAGCTTTCGCCGCAGCAGATGATTGGCAGCAGGCCATTGTTGAAAATAGCGTGAGCCTTTTTGTTAATGTCTTCGTCGGTTTCGTAGAAGTAGCCGCGGCGTTCGCTGTGGCCAATCACGACATAGTCCAGACCCATTTCCTTAAGAGCTTTGGGTGAGGTTTCACCGGTAAAGGCGCCTTCGTCTTCGAAGTAGCTGTTTTCAGCTGCGGTCTGCAGCGGGGTGCCTTTAGCGCCAGCCACCAAGGTGGACAAATCGATTGCCGGTGCGGCAATGACGGTTTGCACCTTGCTGGATTCTGGCAACTTGCCCTTAACGCCATCTAAGAAGGCTTGGGTTTCTTCCGGGTTCTTGTTCATTTTCCAGTTCCCGGCAATAATTGGTGTACGCATTACAAACTTCCTTTCCAAACGCAGTGATTACTTCTCGGAAATCGCAGCGATCCCTGGCAAAGTCTTACCTTCAAGGTATTCAAGACTTGCACCACCACCAGTGGAGATGTGGGTGATCTGAGGCGCGATGCCGAGCTGCTTAGCAGCCGCAGTGGAGTCGCCGCCGCCGATAATGGTGGTAGCGTCCTTCAAGGCACCCAGCGCTTCGCCAACTTCCAGCGTACCCTTGGCGTAGTTAGGCATTTCGAACACGCCCATTGGCCCGTTCCAAACCACCGTCTTGGCACCCTTCAAAGCAGCCTTGATGTCTTCAACCGACTTCGGGCCGATATCAAGCGCCATGTAGCCATCAGGAATCGCACCTTCGACGACCTTGTGTGGGGCGTCATTGGAGAATTCGGTGGCAACCACGTTGTCGACCGGCAAAAGCAGCTTGTCGCCGGCTTCGTCCATGATCTGCTTAGCCAGTTCAATCTTGTCCTTTTCAACCAAGGACTTACCGATTGACAGACCCTTAGCAGCGTAGAACGTGTAAGTCATACCACCACCGACAATAATCTTGTCAGCCTTTGGTACCAAGTTGCGGATCACACCGATCTTGTCGGAAACCTTCGCGCCACCTAAGATAGCAACGAATGGGCGCTTTGGATTTTGAACCGCGTCGCCTAAGAACTTGATTTCCTTTTCCATCAAGAAGCCAGCAGCGGCTTGCTTCATGTTGGAAGCAATGCCGACGTTAGAAGCATGGGCCCGGTGTGCGGTGCCGAAAGCATCGTTAACATACAGGTCGCCCAAGGAAGCCCAGTACTTGCCCAATTCTGGGTCGTTGCCGGATTCCTTTTTGCCATCTAAGTCTTCGAACCGGGTGTTCTCCATGACCAGAACATCGCCGTCGTTCATCTTGTTGATGGCGTCTTCCAGTTCTGGACCGCGCGTAGCGGGAACGAAGGTCACCGGCTTCTTCAGCAATTCGGACAGGCGTTCTGCGACTGGACGCAGGCTCAACTTAGCCTTGTCTTCTTCAGTCTTCACGCGGCCCAAGTGTGACAGCAAGATGGCCTTGCCACCATGGTCGATTACATACTGGATGGTTGGCAAAGCTGCCACGATCCGGTTGTCATCACCGATAACGCCATCCTTGATCGGCACATTGAAGTCGACCCGGATGAGGACTTTTTTGTCCTTAACGTCTAAATCAGAAACGATCAATTTAGCCATTGAATAAAACCCTCCTAAAAATGGATGTCTACTTAAAGCCCGGCCAAACGCGGACTAGGTTTGCCCTAGCGGCATTGCTGCCGCCACGGCAAGCCCAGTCCACGCCTGTGAACCGGAGCCTTGAAAAAAGGGCGGAGGGAGTTACTCCCTCCGCCCTCTTCATCAAACGGTTGAAATGAGCTTACTCCAACGAATTAGAGGGTAGCAAACTTCAGCAGGGTACGAATCATTTGGCAAGTGAAGCCATATTCGTTGTCGTACCAAGCAACCGTCTTAACCAGTTGGTAGTCACCGGCGGTTGTAACTTCGGTCTGGGTTGGGTCGAAGATTGAACCGTAAGTGGTGCCGATGATGTCTGAGGAAACAACTTCGTCAGCGTTGTAGCCGAAGCTTTCGTTGCCTTCAGTGTGCTTCTTGATGGCTTCGTTAACTTGGTCAGCCGTAACGTTCTTGGTCTTCAAGATGGAAACCAATTCGGTCAAAGAACCGTCGACAACAGATACACGCTGTGCGTGGCCCTGCAGCTTGCCGTTCAGTTCTGGGATAACGATACCGATAGCCTTAGCAGCACCGGTGCTGTGAGGAATGGTGTTAACCGCAGCAGAGCGAGCAGCGCGCATGTTGCCGCCGCGAACTGGGCCGTCCAACAGCATCTGAGTGGAGGTGTAAGCGTGAACCGTGGTCATGGTACCAACTTCGATGCCGAATTCCTTGTTCAGGAAGTAAGCCATTGGTGCCAAGCAGTTGGTCGTGCAAGAACCAGCGGAAACGATCTTGTCGTCAGCAGTCAATTCGTTGTCGTTAACGTTGTAAACGATCGTACGGATCTTGCCGGCAGGAGCGGAGATCAGAACACGTTCTGCACCGGCATCCAAGTGAGCCTGAGCTTTTTCAGCAGAGGTGTAGAAACCAGTACATTCGAGGACATATTGAACACCGTCGTTCTTAACCCAAGGAATGTTCTGTGCTTGTGGTTCTGCGTAAACGCGGTATTCCTTGCCGTTAACAACGATACCGTTGTCGGTAGCGCTGACTTCACCAGGGAAAGTGCCGTGTGTGGAATCATACTTCAGCAGGTGAGCCAACATCGCTGGGCTGGTCAGATCGTTGATTGCGACAACTTCGATGTCGTCACTCTTGGCGCCCAATTCGAAGATGCGGCGGAAAGCCAAACGACCGATACGGCCAAAACCATTGATACCAATTTTAACAGTCATGCTAAAATTTCCTCCTTTAGGAAATAAGAGTTTTATTCTAACGGGTTTCCCCAGTTAAAATCGCATTTGAGGCACCGACGTCCGTGATGAGCCACGTCCGACTCGGTGCATTTTTCATATAGGCCGCAATCGCTTGGGCTTTGGATTTGCCTCCGGCGACGGCGAACACATATGGGATATGATCAAGATCCGGAATCTGTAACCCGATTCTTGGGATCTTGTAAATGACTTGCCCGGCTTCATCGAAGAACGTACCGAAAGTTTCTGAAACGGCATGTTTATCGACCAGCTTGGCAATGGTGGCTGGAGCCATGGAACGACGCTTGGCCATGACCAAGGCATCCCCTATACTATGAATCACAACCTGAGCATTGTCAATTAATTGAAGCACTTCTTGCACCGATGGCTCTTTGAGCAGCGGCTGGTAAGTTTCGGCGCTGACATTTTCAGGAATGTAAAGCACCCGATACTTACTATCTGTTGCTTCTGCCATGCTGGCGGCGACGGAATTAGCTTGAATGGCCACCGCCTCACCGACCCCGCCGCGGGCTGGCACAAAGGTCAACTCTCGGCCCGCCGACAACTTGTAGGTCATCTGTTGGGCGACCCGCGCCATCGTGGTGCCGCCCATGACAGCGACCGTCAGCCGGCCAGCCGGTAGCACCAGCTGCAAGGTTTGGTTGAGCTCTTTGCCCATTTCGTCCAACACCCGGCTGCTTTGATCGGCATCGCCGTTAACAATGAGACAATGGTCAATGCCCAGCTTGTCCGCCAAGCGCTTCTCGTCTTCTTTGAACCCAAGCAGGCGATTCATAAACTGCTCGAGCCCTTCAAAGACTTCAATGCCTTGGCTGGTAAGGACCATCCCAGATTTGGAGCTTTTGATCAGCCCCTGCTTGCGCAGAAAGTCGGTCTCGGTTCGCAGCACCCGTTCTGAAATCTTCATCTGCTCGGCGAGTGAACGCCGACCAACCGGTGCCATCCAGCTGATGAACTGAAGGATCTGATAACGTTTCGTAATCACGCCCATGAGGTCTGGCGCGATTGCTTCGATCCAGGCGAATTCAGAATGCATAGGTCATTATCCTTCTTGTGGGTCTCACCGTGTCCCGCTGTGTCACATTACGACCCAGCACTTGTAAAAAAATTAGGAACCCCAGTGCGACCTGTTTTTCCTTACCAACGACTTCTATTATAGCCACTGCTCGAAAAGCAAGCAAGCAAAATGCCCAATCTCCCCAAAAGGTTCAAATTATGGAAGATTACACGGCGGTCCCATGACTATTTTCGGATTGAAATCGGTTGCGGTGCATTGTGGCGACCAATTTTGGGAGCCCATATTCGGCTTTATTCTCACGGGATTTTCATCCGATCAGGCGCAGCCCTCACACCGGCATCACCAGTAATTAAAACTTCCATTGCTCCATTCAATCGTGTACAATAATCTCGACAAATGCGATGGCCGCAAATCTGGAGGCAAGATTATGACAAAACCAATTCGTTTGAACGAGCAACTTTGCTTTTCAATCTATAAAGCCCAAAAACAGTTCAATCATTTCTACGCACAGGCGCTGGCCAAGTACAAACTGACCTATCCACAATACATCACCCTGCTGTCACTTTATGAGCACGGCACCATGTCGGTCAAGGAAGTCGGCAAGGCGTTGGATCTGGACTCCGGCACTTTGACCCCACTAATGAAGCGGATGGAAAAAGACGGCTGGATTTCCCGCAAGCGCTCCACCGTTGATGAACGCCGCGTTGATGTCAGCTTGACCGAGAAAGCCGAGATGATGCGTGATGACATTTACGAACACGTCGGCTCCTGCATGACCCTACTCAATCTGCCAGAAGAATCTTATGTGGCGATTAAAGAGAGCGTCGACCGCGTGGACGGCAACCTATCTGCCATTCCAGATGAGTCTCTGAACTAAACGAGCGCACAAAAAAATCGCCAGCCTGTTGCTTTCGCAACGGACCGGCGATTTTTGGTTGGTATCGATGTTACTTTTGGTCGGCCTTAGAGGTCAGAATGTCATCAATCAGGCCATAATCCTTCGCTTCTTGAGCGCTCAGGTAGTTGTCCCGTTCGGTGTCCTTCTTGATCTTCGCTTCGGTTTGACCGGTGGCGTCAGAGAGAATCTTGTTCAGCTTCTTGCGAGCTTTCAAGATTTCTTCCGCCGCAATTTCGATTTCAGTTTGCTGGCCCTGCGCACCGCCGGATGGCTGGTGAATCAGGATTTCGGAGTTAGGCAGCGCAAAGCGCTTGCCTTTCTTCCCGCCGGCTAACAGTACGGAAGCCATGGAAGCCGCCATCCCGATGGCAATGGTTTGCACGTCGGCGTGAATCAGGTTCATGGTGTCCAGCATCGCCAGACCAGAGGTGATCACACCACCTGGGCTATTGATGTAGAGGTAAATGTCTTTGTCAGGGTCTTGCGCGTCCAAAAATAGGAGTTGGGCAATGATCGAGTTGGCCACTTGGTCATTAATCTCCCCGGACAGCATGATAATCCGGTCTTTTAACAGGCGGGAGTAAATGTCATAGGCACGCTCGCCGCGGCTGGTTTGTTCAACAACTGTCGGAACTAACATATTGGAACCTCCTCATCGCGAGTTTTAGCACTCTTAAAAGTACAGTGCTAAGTATAAAGCTAAAGTCAAAGAAGGTCAAATCTTTTCTTTGCCTTTGCTTGGCTCTAGTTTAGCATAGCGCAACGCGAAAATATCGGGCTTGCGCTTATCACCGATTAACTTAGGGAAAACAAAAACGCCCATCACTGGACGTTTCGTTGATCATGCTGCGCAGCCCGGGAGTCGAACCCGGATTTCGAGAACCGGAATCTCACGTGCGATCCATTACACTAACCGCGCAAGTACTCAATTATGATACGTGACTGCCTCTTAAAAAGCAAGGGGCAGAAGCGATTAATTGAGCAATGCGGCCAGAATGCGCCGTTAGTTACTTGCCGGTTGCCGAGTGCCTTCAGCGATTTCATTGAGCTTACGCAGGCGGTGGTTAATCCCTGACTTTGAGATTGGCCCGCTTGGCACCATGGTTCCAAGCTCCTTCAGCGATACATCAGGATGCGCCAGGCGCAGCTCAGCAATTTCCCGCAACTTCGCGGGCAAACTGTCGAACATGCCATGGTCGTGCAAGTAGTTGATATTTTCAATCTGCCGCTGCGCCGCATCAATGGTTTTGTTCATATTGGCGGTTTCGCAGTTCACCAGACGGTTAACGGAATTGCGCATGTCGCGGACAATCCGCACATCCTCAAATTTCAGCATCGCATTGGTGGCGCCAATCACCTGCAGAAAATCGGCAATCTTCTCGGCTTCCTTCAAATACACAATCCAGCCGCTACGGCGCTCGACGGTGCGGGCATTCAGGCCAAAATCATTCATCATCTTAAGCACGCCATCATTATGGTCTTTGTACAGGGAATAGATTTCCAAATGGTAGCGTGACGTTTCCGGACTATTCACCGAGCCGCCAGCCAAAAAGGCGCCCCGCAAGTAAGACCGTTCGCGCTGCGGCTCATTCAGCACCTTGGGCGACACAGCGGTGCTGATCGCCATATCCGCGGGATCGAGAATGTCGAGATCCTGCAGGACTTCATTGACACCTGAGACCAAGCGCACGATGTACTGATTATTCTTCTTGAGCTTCATCTTGCGCCGCACCACCAGCGCAGCTTCGCGGTGATAGACTTGATTAATCAACTTATAAATACGCCGCGCAATCGCCGGGTTTTCGGTTTGGACGTTCAGCACGAATTCATGCGCCTGAATGGCCAGCGAACCGTTCATGCGAATCAGCGCCGACAGCTCGGCCTTAGCATGCTCTGGATGCACCTCCAGCTGGGTTAATTCTTTTTTGACCGTACTGGCATAACTGGCCATGTTCTCACCGCTTTCGTTTCTTCATCGTCCCCACCTGAAAAGCGAGGTTCAAAATTTCCGAGGCGACTTTATCGCCATCATGGAACACCCCGTGATCGCGCAACTTCAGGAAGTCAGCGGAAATCACGCGGCACCCCATGGCGCGCAAACCGGCGTAATCAGGCCGCACTGGCACGAGAATTTCGTTGTACTTTTGTTGATCGAGGTAGTGACTCGGCACCGGCGCAATGTTGACCAACACCGTGTCGACAAAATTGGCGCCGAGATGTGCGTTCAGCACCCGGACATGATCCGCATCGGTGAAGCGTTCAGTTTCCCCTTTTTGGGTCATGATGTTGACGACATAAATCACTTCGGCCTGGGTTTTCAGCACCGCTTGCCCGAGGTTTTCAATCATCAGGTTCGGCAAAACACTGGTGAAGAGGCTCCCTGGCCCCATCACCACCACGTCGGCGGCCAAAATTGCTTGCACGACTTCATCCACCGCTTGCGGCTTGACCTCACCGTTGCTGTCGGTGACCCAGACCCGCTTGATATGTTTGCCGGCCGCGGTAATCTCCGCTTCGCCGGCCAAGGTCGTACCATCGGTAAATTCCGCGTTCAGTGTCAGTGGCCGGTCGCTGGCCGGATAGACATGGCCATCGACTTTCATCATGGCGGACAGAGATTGCACCGCCTGGAAAATGCCGCCGCGCATTTCGGACAACGCCGCAATAATCAGATTACCAATCGCATGCCCGGCAAAAAAGGCATCACTGGTGTCAAAGCGGTATTGGAATACGCTTTTTTCTAGCTCGGGCAAATCCGACAACGCCACCAGGACATTGCGGATATCACCAGGCGGCACCACGTTGATGTAGTTGCGAATCACGCCGCTAGAGCCGCCGTCATCCGCCACGGTGACTACCGCGGTGACATCGGCATTTTGCTCGCGTAAACTCTTCACAATCACTGGCAAGCCCGTGCCGCCGCCAATGACGACGACTTTCGGGCGCCGGCCGCGAATGACCCGAATGGTTTTGGTTTCAGTCATGGTCATGAGCGATTCACCGTCGCTTTCCGTTTATTGACATCCCGGTGCGTGATATCCACCGGATAATCCGCCTTGAAGGCTTTGCCGATGCGCTCAGCAAAGGCCACGCTGCGATGCTGGCCGCCGGTGCAACCAATCGCAATCGTGACGGAGCTTTTACCTTCTTCTTGATATTGCGGCATGATGGACGCCAGCATGCCATAGAATTTTTGATAAAAGTCTTCGGCCGCTTTGTTATCCATCACGTAATCGTAAACATCCTGATCGCGGCCATCGCGATTGCGGAAAGCTTGCACGTAATAAGGATTAGGCAAAAAGCGCACATCCATCACGATATCAGCGTCAATCGGCAGGCCGTACTTGAAGCCAAAGGACATCACTTCCAAGTGGAAGGTCGGATGATTGGCCGATTTGAAGGTGACGAACAGTTTCTCCCGCAACTGCCGCGGACTGAGATTGGTGGTATCAATCACCACTTGCGCGCGATTACGTAGCTCGGTCAAGAGCGCCCGCTCCTTGCGAATGCCATCCATCAAGCGGCCTTCTTGGGCCAAGGGGTGGCTGCGCCGCGTTTCCTTGTAACGGGAAACGAGCTCCGCATCAGTGGCGTCCAAAAAGAGAATTTTGGTGGTGACAAACGCCGTATTGTCCAAGCTGGCCAACATATCGTTGATTTGATCGTAAAAGGCATGACTCCGCAGGTCAATGACCAAGGCGATTTTGGTAATCTTGCCACTTTCCTTCACCAGTTCCCAAAACTTGGGCAGCAAAGCCGGGGGCATATTATCGACACAAAAATAGCCGAGGTCTTCGAATGATTGCATGGCGACCGTCTTGCCGGCCCCAGACATCCCTGTGATCACAACGAGGTTCAATGATTCCGCCATCGTATCCCTTCTTTCTCGCTCCATTGTAACATGCCGGGCGTGTCATTGATACCAACCCTCTTCAAGCTAGCAAAAAAGTCGCACCTACAGGATGCGACTTTCTCTGGTTATAACTGCCGTTTCACAGCGGCAACGAGCTTTTCGTAGCCGGCATCATTGACATGCAAGCCGTCTTTGAAAGCACTGGTATCAAGGTGCCCATTTTCGTCATACAAGGCATCAAACATATCAATCATGTGGACGTATGAATACGGAATGACGCGCTGGTATTCCGCAAAGACCATGCGCAGCGTGTCATTGCGTCTGAGCGTGGTGCCTTTGGCCATGTAGCTTTGAATGGCTTCATCACAAGGAATACAGCTCAGCAAATTAATGCGGCAATCAGGTAGATTATTGTGAATAATCTCAATAATCTCCTTCACGTTCAGGGCAATCTGCCGGGGACTGGTCATCGTAGTATTGCCTAAGTCATTGGTCCCCACCATCAGAAACACGGTGCTGGGCCGGTATTTGAGTACCCCTTCATCGATAAAGTGCAGCAACATATCCGACGTAATCCCAGCAATGCCGCAGTTATAAGCATTTTTGTATTCAGGATAGAAGCGCTTGAGATCCATGAACTGAGTCAAGGAATCCCCGAAGAACACTACCCCACCAGGCACCGCGTCCCGGTTGGCCATTGTGACTTCGTTCAGCCGCTCAATAATATAATCGCGTAGCTGGTAGCGGTCCGTATCGTAAAGCATTTGTTCGCGCATAATTTTCCTTCTAACTATCTCGCAATTATTGTTGATCAGCGAGTTGTTCTTCGGCTTGCTTCTCAGCCACTTTGTCATTGATCTTGACGAATGGCGCGTAAATCAGCACCCCAGCGACCAAGATCAGCAGCTGAATGACCACGGCGCGCCAGTCGCCCGCCGTTGCCAGAAAGGCACTGATGCCAACCGGCGTGGTCCAAGGTACCAAGGTCACACATGGGTTCATCCAGCCGGCCACCGTTGCGGCCCAGCTAACAAAGACACCCAGTGCTGGCACGAAGATGAACGGGAAGATCAGGCTGATGTTGTAAACAATTGGGTAACCAAAGATGACTGGTTCGTTGATGTTAAAGATCCCAGGCGCAACGGACAAGCTCGCCACATTGCGGGAAACCTTGTTGCGGCTGAACAGGAAGGTCGCAATCAAGAGGCACAGCGTTGAACCGGAACCACCAATCAGGCCAAAGGAAGCAACCTGCGAAACGTTGATGATGTTAGGAATTGCTTTGCCGGCACTGTATGCGGCAATGTTCTGGGTAATGTTGATAATCAACAATGGTTCCAAGATGGAACTGTAAATAACTGAGTGGTGAATCCCAAACAGCCACAGCAAGTTGCCCAGAGAATAGAGCAGCAGCACGCCCCAGATTGAGGTCCCAACATGGCGCAGTGGTTCTTGAATGAAAGTGGTGATCAGGTTAATCAGGTTCATCCCGGCCAAGTTATTCAGCAAGGCAGAAACAATCGCCAAGCCCGACAGCACCAAAATGACCGGAATAAGGACATTAAATGAGTTCGAAACCGCCGGCGGAATGTTGTCGCCTAAGTTGATTTGCAGGCGCTTCATGTGAGACACCCGGATAAAGATTTCGGTTGCGACCAAGCCCATGATGATTCCGGCAAACATCGCGCCGGTGCCCAGGTTGGTGTATGGCAGCACAGCGGAAATCGAAACTGCCTTTTTCGCCCCATCAGGAATGAGGGAGACCGTGTTTGGCATCATCAAAATCAAAGCCGCAATTGAAACCATCGCCGCGGCGATGGGGTTTTCAAAGCGCCGGTTCTTGGCCAAGCAGTATCCAATCATGGCCGCAATCATGACGCCGGAAAAGTTCAGCGTCGCATTGCTCAACAGCGTGCCCCAGTACTGGACTGACGTTAAGGTACTACCCTTAAAAATCCAGGTGAACACGGTGTTGTTCAACAAGGTCGCCAAGCCAGCCAAAATATACAGCGGCATGACGGTCGCAAACGCATCCCGCAATGAGCGCAGATGAATTTGATTGCCGAGCTTGGCCGCGAAAATCGCGAACCGATCGCCCAGTTTAGAGTTCTCCAAAGACATAATGCCATCTCCCTTTTATAAGTGCATCGCGCAGTTAGTCAGCGCCAACTACCACGAAAGAATGAAGCGATTTCATCAACCGCCAAAGTCAGTATATATCAGAATATTTCCATGTCAATACTTTTATATTTTTCATGTATATACTTACGCACAAAAAAAGCACCTGTGAGCAGGTGCTTAGCGCTAACGTTTCACATCGATAAAGGTGTAAGTATGATGGGCGCTATAAGGATGTTGATCAATCGACATTTCAAAGGGTTGCCCGTCGTCCAAATACACCGTCTGCTTCACTTGCAAAATCGGCTCATCCGACTTGGAATGCAAGTATTGCTCATTGTATTGATCCGGCTTTTCCGCCGAGATCGAGCGATTAGCCCCGCCAATCGTCAGGCCGCAGGTTTCGTGGAGATAGCGGTAAAACGAACCTTTGAACACTTCCGGCTTCAATTGCGGAAAAATAGCGGCGTTTAGAAAGGTGTGTTCAAGCCCATACGGCTGGCCATCAACTAGCCGCAACCGGCGAATTTCATAGACGGGCTGGTTTTCCTCGATCTCAAGCGCCTCCTGGACTTCCGCGGTGGGAAAGCCAATATCGAACAAAATCACCTTGCTTTCCACCGGCACCCCTAAGTCATTGCTCAGGCCGCCATAGGAACTCAGTGGCAGTGAGTTGCGCTGGCGCACGACTTTGGGCCGTACAAAGGTGCCCACGCCGCGTTTTGGCAGGACATAGCCATCAACGGTTAAAATATCCAACGCTTTTTTAACGGTCATGCGGCTAACGCCAAGCTCTGCCGCCAGTTCCTCCTGCTTTGGAATCACACTGCCAGTTGGATAAACGCCATCGGTAATTCTTTTTTTGATGACGTTCACAATGTGCATGTACTTTGGCTCCACCTTGCCATCCCCCATAGTCTTCGTTTGTAATAAGTCTATACTTGAAACTATAGGCTATCCTTGGAAGCGCTGCAAGTCTTGGGGCTACGCCAGCGCAATTTTGCGACCCCGGTCGCGCAGGTAAAAAAAGCCCTTCACCGCAACGTGCGGCAAAGGGCCTGTTTGATTTTCGTTTTAGTCGCGAGCGGATTAGATCTGGCGGCGGGCAAACGCCAGCAGAATCGCATTGAGTCCCAGCAGGAAGAAGGCCGTCGCCAGCAAAATCACCATGCCCACTGCGGCCACCACTGGCTGCATCAACAGTAGCACGCTGACGACCAGCGCAAAGATGTCTAGCACCAAGTTCAAGATGAACCAGCCGGTGCCAGCTGCGCGCATTTGTCCGGCATTGGCCAGGTTAGCGATACTATCGATCACGAACCAGATGGCAAACAGGTAAGCTAGCGTCAACGCCCCAGCTTGGAGGTTAAACAGGAAGACCACGCCCAAGATCAAATCAAGGATCCCAGAAATCAACGTCAACCAAGCCAACTTCCCTGTGAACTCACGCAACTTGGCAAACGCCGCCAAGGTCGCAATCCCCCTGATAATGGCCACCAACGCGAACAGGAAAGTCAACGTGGTTAAAGTCGCCCCAGGGTGATGCAGCACCACTACCCCAGCCAAAATCAAGGCAATCCCTGTAATAAATTCGCCCCAGTCAAATCCAAAATGTGTCCGATTAAACATAAACCGCGCCTCTCTTTCTACCCCTATCATACCGGCTTCATCTACGTGGCACAAGAAAATTCAGTTTTGGCCAGCGCTGCCGCGGGTGGCGCCGGCGCTCAAGCAACGCGCATCCCAGTAAACCGGGATTCAGCCCAAACAAAAACCGCCACTCAACAGTAGCGGTTCACAGCCTTATTTAAGCTGGGCAGCCATGCGGGCCTTGTCCCGGGCCAGAATTGGCGCGAGGTATTGGCCGGTGTAGCTGTTCTTCACCTTGGCAATGTCTTCTGGCGTGCCGGTGGCGATCACTTGACCGCCGCCATCGCCGCCTTCTGGGCCCAAATCAATCAGCCAATCGGCGGTTTTGATCACATCCAGGTTATGTTCGATCACCAACACGGTGTTACCTTCATCGACCAACCGTTGGAGAACCTCCAGCAACCGGCGAATATCGTCGGTATGCAGGCCGGTGGTTGGTTCGTCGAGAATGTAGAAGTTGCGGCCGGTAGAAAGCTTTTGCAGTTCAGAAGCGAGCTTCATGCGCTGGGCTTCCCCACCCGATAAGGTGGTGGCGCTTTGACCCATTTGGACGTAGCCGAGGCCCACATCAACAATGGTTTGCAGTTTGCGCGCGATTTTAGGAATCGGGGCAAAGAACTTCACCGCTTCGTCCACTGTCATTTCCAGCACATCAGCAATGTTCTTACCTTTGTAAGTCACTTCGAGGGTTTCGGAGTTGTACCGCTTGCCATGGCAGACTTCGCAAGGCACATAGACATCCGGCAGGAAGTTCATTTCGATCTTAATAATCCCGTCGCCTTTGCAGTTCTCACAGCGGCCGCCTTTGACATTGAAGGAAAACCGGCCTTGGGTGTAGCCCCGCAATTTGGCTTCACCAGTTTGGGCAAACAAGGCCCGAATATCGTTGAACACCCCCGTGTAGGTGGCGGGGTTACTGCGCGGCGTGCGGCCAATTGGACTTTGATCAATGTCCACCAGCTTTTCGATGTTCTTCCAGCCCAGCAGTTTGCTGTAAGCCCCAGGCTTAGCCGAGTTGCGGTACAACTTCTGGGCCAAGGCGCGCTTCAAAATCGAGTTGACCAAAGTGGACTTACCGGAGCCGGAAACCCCAGTCACGCCGATGAATTTACCCAGTGGGAAGTCGACGTCAATGTGTTTCAAGTTGTGGTCAGCCGCGCCTTCCAGCCGCAAAATCTTGCCGCTGCCGGCGCGCCGCTGGGTCGGTACCGGAATAAACTTCTTGCCGGCGAGGTATTGGCCCGTCAGGGATTTGCTAGAACGCATCACCTGCTTAGGGGTGCCGGCGGCCATAATGTGGCCGCCTTTATCCCCAGCGCCAGGGCCAACGTCAATCAGATAATCCGCCGCCAGCATGGTGTCCTCATCATGTTCAACGACAATCAACGTGTTGCCCAAATCACGCATTTTCTTCAGCGAGGCAATTAAGCGGTCGTTATCGCGTTGATGCAGGCCAATGGACGGTTCATCCAAAATGTACAGCACGCCTGATAAGTTGGAGCCGATTTGAGTGGCCAGGCGAATTCGCTGGGCTTCCCCACCGGACAGCGTGCCAGCCGCCCGACTCAGGGTCAAGTAATCGAGGCCGACGTTTTCCAGGAAGGTCAGGCGATCGTTGACTTCCTTCAGAATCGGCTTGGCAATCACGACTTCGTTTGCGGACAGCTGAATCTGACTGAAAAACGGCAGGGCGTTTTTGATGGCTAAGTCAGAGGCTTCCGCAATGTCTTTACCGGCGACTTTGACTGCCAGGGCTTGGCGGTTAAGGCGCTTACCGTGGCACACTGGACAAACCAGTGCGGTCATGTACTGGCGCATCTGATCAGAGCCAAACGGGGTGTTATTGGAGCGGTAGCGACGCTCGATGTTCGGGAGCACGCCTTCGAATGGGGCCATCACATCGCGCACACCGCCGAAATCGGAATCAGCATGAAAATGGAACTTCTTGCCTTGACTGCCGTTCAGCACCAAATCACGCTGGCGGTCGGTCAATTTATTGAATGGCTTGTCAATCGGCACCTTGAACGCCGTGCAGGCTTGTTCCAGCATGGTCGGATAGTAAGTGGAACTAGCGGTGTACCAAGGCGCAATCGCCCCTTCGGCAATGGTTTTGTCAGGATCTGGCACCACCAAATCCACATCCACCGTCAACTTTTCGCCTAACCCATCACATTCTGGGCAGGCCCCAAATGGCGCGTTAAAGGAAAACAGCCGCGGTTCCAACACCCCAATCGTGAAGCCGCACAGCGGGCAGGCAAAATGTTCCGAGAACACGAGCGGCTCGCCGCCAATCACATCAACGGTGGCATAACCTTCAGACAGGCGCAGCGCGGCTTCAAAAGAATCGAACAAGCGCGAGCGATTGTCGGCATCCCCGGCCTTCACGACAATGCGATCAATGACAATGTCGATGTCGTGGTTTTTGTTTTTGTCCAATTCAACGTCGGCGCTGGCGTCCATGATCTCGCCATCCACCCGCATGCGCACATAGCCTTCACGGACAATCTTTTCCAGCACCTTTTTGTGGGCGCCTTTTTTCCGGCGCACCACTGGCGAGAGAATCTGAATCCGCGTTTTGTCCGGGAGTTGCTGGACCCGGTTGACCATTTGCTCGACGCTTTGGCTGGTGATCGGCGTCCCGTCATTCGGGCAAATTGGCTTGCCAATCCGCGCCCACAGCAAGCGCAGATAGTCATTGATTTCAGTGACCGTGCCCACTGTGGACCGCGGATTTTTCGAGGTGGTTTTCTGATCGATGGAAATCGCTGGGCTCAAGCCGTCGATTGAATCAACATCAGGTTTGTCCATTTGGCCAAGGAACTGGCGCGCATACGCCGATAAGCTTTCGACATAACGGCGCTGGCCTTCCGCATACAGCGTATCAAAGGCCAGGCTAGACTTCCCGGAACCGGACAAGCCGGTCATGACCACCAGTTTATTTTTGGGAATGGTCAAATCGACATCTTTTAAGTTGTGCGCGCGAGCGCCGTGAATCACAATTTTATCGTTAGCCATAAATCCTCACTTTTCTGCTTCCAGTTCCAAAATCGTGTCCCGCAACGTGGCCGCCTGCTCGAAATCGAGCTTTTTGGCGGCAGCTTGCATCTGCGTTTGCAAATTGTTGATCAACTGCTGGCGCTCTTGCTTGGTCAGATCATGCAGATCAACCTCGGCAAAGCTCTTGTTCTTGTCATCATCGCCGTTGCCGCTGGTATCCACCGCCGTGATGGCATCGCGAATGGGTTTGATGATGGTTTTCGGCGTGATGTGATGTTCCTTGTTGAACGCCATCTGGATGGTCCGCCGCCGCTTGGTTTCATTGATCGCCGCCTCCATCGAGTCAGTCATCTTATCAGCGTACATGATGACCTTACCATGCGCATTCCGACTGGCGCGACCAATGGTTTGAATGAGCGAGCGTTCCGCCCGCAGGAAGCCTTCCTTATCGGCATCCAAAATCGCAATCAGGGACACTTCAGGGACATCGATCCCTTCCCGGAGCAGGTTGATGCCGACCAGGACATCATACTTGCCTAGCCGCAAGTCACGGATGATTTGCGTCCGTTCCAGCGTTTTGATATCTGAATGCAGGTAGGCCACCTTAATGCCTTCTTCTTTCAGATAATCGGTCAAATCTTCAGCCATTTTTTTGGTCAAAGTCGTGACAAAGACGCGCTCGTTGCGTTCGATGCGTTTGTTAATTTCTGAAGTCAGGTCATCGATTTGGCCCATAATCGGCCGCACTTCGATTTCCGGATCCAGCAACCCCGTCGGCCGAATAATTTGTTCGGCGATATCCGCTTTTGGCACCCGGTCCAGTTCATAAGGCCCCGGTGTCGCCGAAACATAGAGGATCTGGTTGACGTGCTGCTCGAATTCGTTGAGCTTCAGTGGCCGGTTGTCCAACGCGCTGGGCAGGCGGAAGCCATAATCAATCAACGTTTGCTTCCGGGCCCGGTCGCCGTTGTACATCGCCCGCACTTGCGGCATCGTGACATGGCTTTCGTCCACCATGATCATGAAGTCCTTAGGGAAAAAGTCGAGCAGCGTATATGGCGGCTTGCCTGCCGCCCGCCCTTCCATGTGCCGGGAATAGTTTTCAATGCCGTTGGTGTAGCCCATTTCCCGCAGCATTTCGATATCGTAATTGGTCCGTTGCTCCAGCCGCTGCGCTTCCAGCAACTTGCCTTGGTCACGCAGCTCTGCCAGCCGCTGCGTTAGTTCAGCGGCAATGCTTTGAATGCCTCGCTCCAGGGCGTCATCTGAGGTCATAAAGTGGGTCGCCGGGAAAATGGAAACCTGTTCCCGTTCGCCAATCACTTCCCCGGTTAAGGCGTCGACCTCGGTGATGCGATCAACTTCATCGCCAAAGAACTCCACGCGGATCGCGTGATCATCGCGGCTGGCTGGGAAAATTTCCACCACATCGCCGCGCACCCGAAAACGCCCGCGCTGAAAATCAATGTCATTGCGGTCAAATTGGATGTCCACCAGCTGCCGCAGCAAGGTGTTGCGGTCAATCTCCATGCCTTTGCGGATGGACAGCACATGGTCGCGGTACTCGGTTGGTGAGCCTAAGCCAAAGATTGAGGACACCGACGCCACCACAATCACATCATTGCGCTCCAGCAAGGCACTGGTGGCACTATGCCGGAGCTTATCAATTTCATCATTGATGGCGGAGTCTTTTTCAATATAGGTATCCGAACTTGGCACATAAGCTTCTGGTTGGTAGTAATCATAATAGGACACGAAATACTCCACCGCGTTGTGCGGGAAGAACTCTTTGAACTCCCCGTACAACTGGCCAGCCAGCGTCTTGTTATGCGACAAAATTAGCGTCGGCTTATTCAGGTTGGCAATCACATTGCTCATCGTGAACGTCTTCCCGGTCCCAGTCGCGCCTAGCAGCACTTGTTCCTTTTCTCCAGCCAAAAAGCCCTGGGTCAACTTTTCAATGGCCTCAGGCTGATCCCCCGCCGGCTTATAAGGGGAGACTAAATCAAATTTTTTATCGGCAATGCGTTCAATCATGGCCGCAACCTCCTCACCTCAACGCGCAAAAAGCCGGAACCGAAATTCCGACTTTTTCATTGGACTAATTATAACATAGCGAACACACATTCGCCAATGGAGAAAACAGGCTGCGGAGCGTTGCCCTGCGGAGCGCAACTACACGCTGCGGAGGGTGGCCGCTCTTAGCCGGATGGGTAGCCTTTCTAACGCATGTCAGTCTGTACGCGCCATGCGCTACAGACTGATCAAGCTAAAGGCATTGCCGGTGTATTTTGCCGGCGAGGCCTTTAGCGTAGCTAGCCACTCCGGCGTTGGCCACCCGGAGCGCAACTACAAACCTGCAAGGTGCAGCGGCGCTCTTAGCTCGCAACTCCTACTGTTTCGCCATCACTGACCGGGTTAACTTGGCCAGCATATCCCGGTCGGCAAATTCTTCATTGAGCATATCCGGGAGAATCTGATCTAGGAAATACTGCACTGATGGCCGGTCTTCGAACGACATGATGACGCTCAAGCTTTCCGTGTAGATGTTAACAAAGACCCGCTCTGGGTTACCCTTTTCAATTTCGCCAAAGGATTCATAAAGCAAGTCCACCTTGTCAGCGATGCTCAAAATTTGGCCTTCCAAGGTATCGTCTTTACCTTCCGAAAGCCGCCGGCGATAGACATCCTGATAATCGGCCGGAATTTCGTTTTCGATGAAGTTCTCGGTCATGGTGTCCTCGACATCGGCCAGCATTTTACGCAGCGTCGGCGTGGCGTACTTAACTGGGGTCTTGATATCACCGATGAAACGCTCGGTGTAATCATGGTTTAAGGCCTTTTCGTAAAGCATCTGCCAGTTGATCTCGTTGCCAGCGTGCTCTTCGATGTCGCCCAGCAGTTGCGCGATTTCCGCGACCTTAAAGCTGTGCGCGGCCACGCTATGCTCAGCATACTTGAAAAAGCCTGGTGCCCGCCGCAAGGTTTCCAAATTGTTCAGGCCTTGAATAAATTGGTGCATTCCCATGATTGAACCCTCCTGTAAAGTTTCTAAAAGCTTACCACCGCGCAAAAAATCCGGCAAGCCACTTTGCGACTCGCCGGACAGCTGAACGTTCAATTATGCAGTGCGAAAGGCAGTTAACGCTGCTTCAAAGCTGGCCAGTTTCTGCTCTGCTTCGGCCTCAGTGGCAGCTGAGGTGCCAACATAGAACTTCACTTTTGGCTCCGTCCCAGAAGGCCGAATGGCAATCCAAGTGCCATCTGCCAAAATGTACTTCAGCACATCAGAGACCGGCATCGTGATGGGACTGGTGCCTTCTGCCGTGGTGATGAGCTGCTTTTTGTAGTCCTCGGTGCGCACAATCTTCACGCCGGCAAAATCAGCTGGTTGTTCTTCCCGGAACTTGGTCATCAACGCGGCCATTTCCGCTGGCCCTTCCAGCCCTGGGAAGTCAACGCCGACGGTCTTTTCGGCAAAGTAGCCGTACCGAGCATACAAGGCCTGAATGCCATCCCACAGGGTTTGGCCCTTGGACTTGTAGTAAGCTGCCACTTCCGCCAGCAGCACGGTGGATTGAATGGCATCCTTGTCCCGCACGAATGGCTTGATCAGGTAGCCATAACTTTCTTCAAAGCCAAACAAGAATTCATGGCTACCGGTTTCTTCGTATTGCTTGATTTGGTCGCCAATGAACTTGAACCCGGTTTCCACATTGATCATGGCCACGCCATAATCCTTGGCGATCGCGGTGGCCAGTTCCGTCGACACAATCGACTTCACCACGGCCCCATTGGCTGGCAAGGTACCAGCTTGTTTGCGGGCTTCCAGAATGTAGTGGAGCAACAGGGACGCAATTTGGTTGCCGGTCAACAGTTGGTAGCCATCCCCGGTCCACACTGCAGTGCCCAGGCGGTCCGCATCGGGATCCGTGGCAATCAGCACATCGGCATGACTGGCCTTACCCATTTCAATCGCTAGGTCAAAGGTTTGCGGGAATTCAGGATTCGGAAACGGCGTGGTCGGGAACTCGGGGTCTGCTGTGGACTGCGGCAGTACCAGCTGGAAGTTTTGGAAGCCGGCGTTACGCAGCACCATTTGAGCCGGAATGCGGCCAGTCCCATTCAGTGGCGAGTAAATCAAACTCATATCCTTGCCGACGGTGTGGACCAAGTCTTGGTTGATGGTGACGGTAGCCACGGCTTGGTAGTAGGCTTCATCGACATCTTCGCCAATCAAGTGCATCAGGTTCTGGGCCCGCAAGGCATGCACATCAAGCGTCTTAATGGCAAACAAATCATCCACGCTCCGAACGTACTCGGTGATGCGGTCAGATTCTTCTGGTGGCATTTGGCCGCCATCTGGGCCGTAAATCTTGTAGCCGTTATACTGCTTCGGGTTGTGGCTGGCGGTGATCATGATGCCGGCGTATGTTTTCAGATAGCGCACAGCAAATGACAGCTCCGGCGTGGGGCGCAAGCTGTCGAAAACATAGCTCACAATCCCATGCGCCCCCAAAACCGCCGCAGCCTCTTGCGCAAACTGCTGGCTTTGGTACCGCGAATCAAAAGAAATTGCCACCCCGGCTTGTTTTTGACTGGCATCCAGGGTATCCATAAACCGGGCCAAGCCTTCAGTGGCTTGACGCACGGTGTAGATATTCATCCGGCCAATGCCGGCTCCGATGATACCGCGCATGCCGGCAGTTCCAAAGGCCATTGGCACCGAAAAGGCTGCCTCTTGTGTCTTCTCGTCATCTGCCATTGCGCTGAGCTCGCGTTTTAGAGCAGCATCCATCGTCGGTGCATTCACCCATGCTTGATAATTTTCTTTATACCCCATTTGATTCACTCCTA
This sequence comes from Lacticaseibacillus suibinensis, assembly GCF_003946175.1. Classification (GTDB taxonomy): domain Bacteria; phylum Bacillota; class Bacilli; order Lactobacillales; family Lactobacillaceae; genus Lacticaseibacillus; species Lacticaseibacillus suibinensis. The sequence goes on from NZ_RHOK01000010.1 coordinate 95,948, forward strand.
TCCTTTGTCCGGTGCCTATTGCAAGTTCATTGTACGCCGCGAAGTGGTTTCTGGCATTCACCAGCCCTTGGCTAGCGCAAAAAAGCATCGGCATAACGGTTTCATTATCGCATATCAAAAGCGGGTTTCAACTCAAGGTGGCCAATTGTTACGCGATGTTAAACAATCGCGGCCACCAAAAAAGCGCCCTCCAGCTGGAGAGCGCCACATGTTACTTCGTTGCTGCCGTTAAAGTGGCATCTTGAAGACTTTGAATGTAGTTGAACGCACTTTGGCCCGCCTGGCCGCCTTCGCCTACCGCGGTTGCGATTTGGCGCAAGCCTTTGGCCCGCACATCACCAATAGCGAAAATGCCAGGCACGCGGGTTTCCATCAGGTCATTAGTCGGAATCCAGCCGGCTTCATCAAGCACCCCGACGTTTTTGAAACTATCGGTCAAGGGTTTGATACCAACGTAAATGAAAGCACCCGCCGCGGGAATGACATGCGTTTCGCTAGTCACTTTGTCCTTGTACTGAACGCCGGTGACTTTCTGGTCATCCCCGAGGATCTCCTGCACGTCTGCGTTCCAGACAAAATGCATCTTGTCGTTGGCAAAGGCGCGTTGCTGGATAATCTGCTGGGCGCGCAGCTGGTCACGCCGGTGAATCACCGTGACTTTGGAAGCCAGCCCGGCGAGGTAGAGGCCTTCTTCAACTGCTGAATCACCGCCGCCGATCACTGCGACTTCTTGATTCTTGAAAAAGGCGCCGTCGCAGACCGCACAGTATGATACACCGCGGCCGCCGAATTCTTCTTCGCCAGGAATCCCCAGCTTACGGTGTTCGGCCCCGGTAGCGATGATCACCGCTTTGGCTTCAAACTCGCCTTCGTCAGTGACCACGCGCTTCATGGCCCCTTCATCGCGCAAGTCCGTCACATTACCATAAGCGTATTCGGCACCAAATTGCGTCGCGCCATCATACATCTTTTGGCTCAGGTCTGGTCCCAAGATCGAAGAAAAGCCAGGATAGTTTTCCACTGCGGCGGTATTGTTCATCTGGCCGCCGTAAATCCCGCGGTCCAGCATCAACACGGACAAATTGGCCCGTGACGCGTACAACGCCGCGGTCATGCCACCAGGGCCAGCCCCGATTACGATTACATCATATTGTTTTGCCATGGGACGCACCTCTTTCCAATTCGCTTACCTTTCGTAAGTCAAATTATACTATACCTTGTTTGGGACGACTTGTAAAGTGACCCCAAAATCGGTTTCGGCTTTACCTTCACGCGCCATTAAATCCGTAATCACCGTCTTGATTGGCGCCCCTTGGTAAAGGACTTGATAAATCGCATTGGAAATCGGCATCTCGCATTGCTGCTGCTCCGCCAATTCATGCACGACTTTGGCCGTCGAGACCCCTTCGACCACCATGCCGATGTTGGCCAACACCTCAGGCAATTTTTGGCCTTGCCCCAAAGCATTGCCGGCGCGCCAGTTGCGACTGTGGACACTGGTACAGGTGACAATTAAATCGCCGACCCCAGACAGGCCGATGAAGGTCATAGGATTGGCGCCCATTTTAACGCCCAACCGGGTGATTTCGGCCAAGCCTCGCGTCATCAGCGCCGCTTTGGTGTTATCACCATAACCGAGGCCATGCAAGGCGCCAGCGCCGATGGCAATCACGTTTTTCAAAGCGGCCCCATACTCAACGCCAATCACGTCGGTGTTCGTATAGAGTCGGAAATAGTCGTTCATGAACAGTTGCTGCACTTTTTTGGCCACTGCTTCGTCGGCCGCCGCCGCGGTCAAGGTCGTGATGTCCCGCGTTGCCACGTCTTCGGCGTGACTCGGCCCGGAAATCACCACCGGGCCCTGATACCGGCCTGCTGGTAGCACAGCTTCCAGCACCTGCGATACCCGCAACTTGGTGCCCAGCTCCAGCCCCTTCGCCGCATGGGCAATGATGGGCCGCTGGCTGTCATCAAGTAGCGTGCTGACCTGAGTGGCCACACTGCGAATGGCATTCGTCGGCACCACAAATAAAATCACCGTGGCGTCTTTCACGGCCGCGGCTAGATCCGCGGTGGCGTGCAAGGCTTCATGCAGTTTAAAATCCGGCAGGTAGTGCTGATTGGTGTGCTGCTCGTTGATTTCTGGCACTTGGGCCGGCTTATGCGTCCACAAGGCAACGTCCAGCTGGTTCTCCGTCAACAGATTAGCCAACACGGTGCCCCAGGAACCGGCCCCTAATACTGCGATTTTTTCGGTCAAAAGATCACTCCTATAAGTTGTTGATCGTATAGCCGTCCATGTACCACGGCAGGTCTGATTTGCGTCGGCGCCAAATGAACAACCCCAAAGCACCAACGAACAGCACGATGGACAACAGCTGCGACACCCGCAGCCCCGGCATCAAATACAAGCTATCGGTGCGCATGCCTTCGACAAAGAACCGGCCAAAACTGTACCACATCACATAACTCAGCAAGATTTCGCCGCGCTTGAACCAACCTTGATGATGCCGAACACTCATGATAAGCACAAAACCGACAAGGTTCCACATCGATTCATACAAAAATGTCGGCTGGCGAAAGGCCCCGTTGATGTTCATCTGCTGAATGATGAATTCTGGCAAATGCAACCCACGCAGGTACGCCAGGGTGGTTTTGGCGCCAAACGCTTCTTGGTTCATGAAGTTGCCCCAGCGGCCAATGCTTTGAGCAATCATCACGGTTGGCGCCGCAATATCCAGCACCAGCCAGGCTGGTAGCCATTTGATGCGGCAATATATCAGGAACACAATCACGCTGGCAATCAGTGCGCCATAAATCGCAATCCCACCATTCCATATCGCGATGATTTGATCGGGATGCGCGGCATAATACGGCCACTCAAAGGCCACATAATACAGCCGCGCCCCAATCAGCGCGAATGGCAGCGCCCAGAGCACCAAGTTGATGATATGGTCTTCGCCGATGCCCCGCGCATTGGCTTCTCGGGTGGCGAGCCAAACTGCCAGCAGCACCCCGCAGGCAATAATCACCCCATACCAATGAATTTCTAAACCGCCTAGCTTCAGTGCAATTGGATTTAACGCCGCTAACATACTGTCCCTCTCAATCCGGAATCGTTACTTCGCCTTATCGGCTGCTTCATTTGATTTAATCAATTTATTCAAGTTGGCCTCGAACGTCTTGGTGGCATCATAGCCCATGGATTTGGCTCGGAAGTTCATCGCGGCCACCTCAATAATCGACGCCAGGTTCCGGCCGACTTTGACCGGAATGGTAATCTTCGGCACATTGACATCAAAGATCTGCTGGCTCTGCTCACCAGAACCGAGCCGATCGAACTGCTTATCTGGCGTCCAATTTTCCAGATGCACAATCAAGTCGAGGTTGGTGTGCGTCCGCACTGCGCCTGCACCGAGCAAGTTCATGACATCGATGATGCCTAGACCGCGGATTTCTAGCAAGTGGGACAAAATCGCCGGCGCTTCCCCAACGATGGTTTGTTCATCTTTTTGGTAAACATCCACCCGGTCATCGGCAATCAGCCGGTGGCCCCGCTGAATCAGCTCCAGCGCCGTTTCGGATTTACCAACGCCAGAATCCCCGGTAATCATGACCCCTAAGCCATACAAGTCGACGAGCACCCCATGCATGCTTTGGCGTTCGGCGAGCTTTTCTTCCAAATAATCCGTCAGTAAACTCGACAGCCGCGTGGTGGGCAAATCAGAGCCCAGTACTGGCACCCGCACCGCCGCGGCGGCAGTTAGCATTTCTGGCAACGGCTCAATCCCCCGCGACACCAGAAACGCTGGTGTATCTTCCGCCGCCATGCGTTTGAAAATCACCAACCGCTCCGGGGCGGACATATTGCGCGCAAAGGCGCTTTCCGTGCGACCAAACAATTGAATCCGTTCATGCGGATAGTAATTGAAATAACCCGTTAGCTCCAAGCCCGGCCGCGAAATATCGCTCACCACCACCTGGCGCTCCGGCAAATAATCCTCACCGCTATACACCTTCAACTTGATATCGGTCACCAATTGCTTCACGGAAACTTGATCTGCCATCAGGTCCACCCCGTCTTTCACATAGTTAGGTTAAGTTTATCATCACTGAAGGCAAGTGAACAGAGGAAGGCTGTGGAGCAGGCAGTGGAGGGCACCGCACTTAGCCGGACGAGTAGCCTGGCCAGAGGGTTTGCCACCGCTTTTTGGTGGCGGACCTTCTGGCGTAGCTAATCGCTCCGGCGTTGGTGCCCGCAGCGCAACTATAGGCAGTGGAGGCGGGGGCACTTAGCGGGATGATTAGCCAAGGTCAGCGCATTGAAGCCGTTTTTTGGCTTCGAGGTGCTGGCCGTATCCGCTACCGCATGTCAGTCCGTACGCGCTATGCGCTACGGGCTGATCAAATCACTCCCGCGTTGGTGCGCGCAACGCACCTACAGGCCGTGAGGCAAGGCGTACTTAGCGGACAAGTAGCCTAGCTCCGAGTATTACCGGCTAAGACCGCCGGTAATACTCGGAGCGTTGCTAATCGCTCGTGTGTTGCCGACCTGACCGCAAGTAGGTTATGGCGGCAACGCACTTAGCAGGACGAATAGCTTTCTAACACGCCGCCTTCACGCAAAGGGGTTGTGACATAACTCCACAAAAAGACGTCAACTGAGGAAAACCAAAAGAACCAAGACTAGAAATCTTCGTAATTTCCGAGTCTTGGTCCTTTTTTGAGGGGGGTATGTCACACTCTTTTTTGCACTATGGCCTTAGTTAAAACCGAGAATTATCGTGGCACTCGTGTGAAGCACATTAAAACCAACTAAGGCGATCACGCGCAAACGAGAAGGCTTATTTCAAGAACCTTAGTGTGTTATGCCTTCTAAATGCAATCAGAGGAGCTGTCACCACACACCCCCAGTACGAAACCAGTGCCTTGGACTTTCATGCGAGAAACTGAGCTGGCCCACCGAAAAATAGCTCTATTCCTTTAGTCTCGTTGAACTGGCGTGTCGGTTATCTTCTTGAACGGCTTGAATAATAGAACCAATTCCACACCGAGCAGAAAAACAGAAGTTACTAACAAACACCAGAACAAATAGCTAAGCACATCACTAGTAAAAACATCACGGAGTGCGCCGTATGCAGAAGTGACCGTCATCTGAAGAGCAACAAGCAAAACATTCATCAGGCTATATAATAAAGTAAATTGCTCCAAGTTTTCTTGGCGTTTTTGGTAATGCAAAATCAACACTATAACCTGAACTGCTATTCCTATTACACCAATGACTTCTAAAGCGATTTTAATGAATGCCATTCTATTTTCACTCCCTGACCGTAAAATATCCATTGTTGCAAGCGCTACGTTTACTGAAGGCCCACTTGCAAGGGCAACTTTCTGGAGTGAACCATTTTTGATTCGAAAGAGGAAAGGCACTGACACCAACTCAAGTTTTTCTGCCATCGTAACAAATTGAGGATCATTACGATATATATCAGTGTCAATATATCCCACTGTTTCGCCCGTATACTTTAAACTTGAAGCAAAGGCTCCCATGAACTGTTGGCAGTACGGGCAGGTGCTTCTACCAACATATACAACAGTGAAAGGTCTGCCTGATTTAGTCAGTGTAGTCATGACTTGATTAGGGGAAACTCGCACTAAGTTATGGCTTTGAACGAGACTATTCTCGGTTTTGCGGTAAGTCGAAATATTATTAACTTTCGGTGTTCTTTGAGGGGTACACATAAGAAATGCAAGCGTAGCCAAGCTTATTAAAATCAAGAATAGTTTAAGGATTACACAACGCCGCGGTCGTTGCACTCATGCTCACCGTCTTTCTCCAGGGTTCCAGATTCCAGGGAGTCTTGAAAGCAAAAAGATAATGGCACATAAATTGATTGCGCATGCCGTCAGTATTTTCCCAATTTTTGCTGCTGGAAAACTTGGCTTTCAATAAGTTGAATGCCCTTGTAGCCAGCGCACCTTTAAGATTGCCATTCGAAATACTTTCAAACTGTGCTGACATTGTAACGCTTAAAGACACTTTACCGCTCCGGGTTATCCAAGATGCTGACTTAATTAAATCCGAGTATGAATATTCGTTCACTGATTTCGCCTCTACGTTAAGAGCTGGCGCAAAAAGCACCGATAACAAGCACATTAAACCAATAAGAGCACCCAAGACCACTTTTCTCATTACTATTCAGCTCCTTTTACCTTGCTTCAGTACGCGCCAATAACAACTTTTGAGACTGCGTTATACCACATGGGAAGTCTGAAAGTATTAGGATACGGTATAGCTTGAGCTAGGTTTGGCATGTGTGACAGATTTAAAGAAAATATCACACACATCCGATCGAAAGCATCACCATTGGTATGGCATATTCATGCCACTTTTATAGAGGCTTATCGTCATAAAATTGACTATTGGTATATCACCACTTTTCTGGCAGAAAATACCCCATTTTTAGATGAATTGCAAGTAATAGCACTGGCGATGAGAAAAGATTAACCTTAGAAAAAATACATTCGAATGAAGCCCCTCAATTTTCAAGTCAAGTGCAACGATGATAACGAATTCTTGATAGTGGTCTAGTCTGTTACGCCATGCATCGGTAGTAATCGCATGGGCGAAGATAGTTCAGAATACGTCTGGGACGATGGTTCAGTGCGGATTGGACTGCTTG
>NZ_RHOK01000011.1 GCF_003946175.1 Lacticaseibacillus suibinensis
TTCTGAGTCTGCCGGCGTTGATCCTCTTCCAATTTGATGCGAACAATCTCTGGCTTCTCATCCAATAAAAATCACCTCACCATATTTGATGAGGCAATCATATCGCCCAGAAGCTAGCATTCATATCCGGTCTGTTATTAGGTGCTTACATTGTTTCTACTATTCGGCTTTGCTGGTTTAAGTATACCGGTCTGCAGCCGGTTCTGAAACCTTTTTCCCTTGATTTAGCCAACCAAAACCGGCCATAAAAAACAGCCGCCAACCATGCGCTGGTTGGCGGCTGCCTTCTGCTTCATTACTTCGAAGCCGCAATCTTCTTGCGCTTATCTGCTTTTTGACGTTCGCCGGTGTTCAAAATCTTCTTACGCAGGCGAACACTTTCTGGGGTCACCTCACACAGCTCGTCGTCATTCAAGAATTCAATGGACTCTTCCAAACTCATGTCCTTTGGGGTCTTGATGGCAGCTGCGTGGTCTTTACCAGCCGCCCGGGTGTTGGTCAGGTTCTTCCCCTTCGTCGCGTTAACCGCGATGTCAGTTTCCCGGTTATTCATGCCGACGATCATACCTTCGTAAACTTCCACCCCCGCATCGATGAACAATTGCCCGCGTTCTTCAATGCTTTGCAGGGAGTAAGTCGTCGCCGTGCCGGCGTTGATGGAAACCAGAGCACCGTTAGTCCGGCCTGGGGTCCAGTTCTTAACAACTGGCATGTACTTTTCGAAGGTGTGGTTCATGATCCCGTAACCACCAGTGGATGAAAGGAACTCAGTGGAGTAACCAATCAAGCCTCGGGATGGTGCCAAGAAGACCAGCCGAGTTTGGCCATTGCCTTCATCAGCCATGTCTTGCATTTCACCTTTACGTTGCGCCATCGCATCGATAACCGTGCCGGTGTATTGGCTTGGCACGTCGATTTGGACTTCTTCGTAAGGTTCCATCATTTGGCCATCGATTTCGCGATAGATGACTTCTGGCCGGCCCAGTTGCAGCTCGAAGCCATCGCGGCGCATTTCTTCAACCAAAATGGACAAGTGCAATTCACCACGACCAGAAACCATCCAAGCACCGGCGCGGTCGGTGTCTTCAACGCGCAAGGACACGTCAGTTTGCAGCTGCGCCTTGAGCCGGTCTTCCAGCTTGCGGGCGGTCACTTTGTCGCCTTCGCGACCGGCAAACGGACTGTCATTTTGCATGAACATCATCTGCAAGGTCGGTGGATCGATCCGCAGAATTGGCAAAGCTTCTGGGGTATCAGCCGCCGCAACGGTTTCACCCACGTAGATGTCTTCCATCCCGGAAACGGCAATCAAGTCGCCAGCTTTAGCGGTTTGGACTTCTACCCGCTTCAAGCCAAAGAACCCGAAGATCTTGGTGACGCGGAAGTTCTTCTTGCTACCATCAAGCTTCATGACGGTAACATTATCCCCAACGGAAATCGTGCCGCGGAAGACGCGGCCAATCCCGATCCGGCCCACATAGTCGTTGTAGTCCAACATGGACACTTGGAATTGCAGCGGTTCGTCGGAATTATCGACAGGCGCTGGAATCGTCTTCAAAATGGTGTCGAACAACGGCACCATGGTGTGCTTTTGGTCAGCCGGATCATCGGAGTAGCTGGAAGTCCCGTTCAGCGCGGAAGCATAAACGATTGGGAATTCAAGTTGGTCTTCGTCAGCGCCAAGTTCGATGAAGAGTTCAAGCACTTCATCCACCACTTCGGCGGGACGAGCACCGGGACGATCGATTTTGTTAATGACCACAATTGGGGTCAGGTGTTGTTCCAGAGCCTTCTTCAAAACGAAGCGAGTCTGGGGCATAGTGCCTTCAAACGCATCCACAACCAGCAAAACGCCGTCGACCATCTTCATGATCCGTTCCACTTCACCACCAAAGTCCGCGTGCCCTGGCGTATCCACGATGTTAATCGTGGTGTCGCCATACTTCACGGCGGTGTTCTTGGACAGAATTGTGATCCCACGTTCTTTTTCGATGGCATTGGTGTCCATTGCCCGATCGCCAATTTGGGTGTGTTCTGGTAAGGTATCGGATTGCTTCAACATTTCGTTAACCAAGGTGGTCTTACCATGGTCGACGTGGGCAATGATCGCAATATTCCGAATATCGTCACGTGTCTTCAAGTATCTAAACTTCCTTTCAGCGTGCCTTGCTTCTCAAGGGCACGACTTGACTGCTGCCTCGCCTCATCGGCTGCACGACCTGCGCGGTTCAACCGCCAGGCCATCAGGAGACGTTGCGTCCTGACTCAGGCGGCGGCTTTCGTCGTTTCCGCAAGCACACCGCTTTTTTTGCTCAAAAAAACATGCCTCATGCGAGGCAGTCTTCGTTTTGAAATTATAGCACAAAGGCGGGGGTGTGGATAGACTTTCTGAAAAGAAACCCCGCCTGCACTTCCTGGTTACGCATTCATGCCGGCAATAAAGGCCGCATGGACTTGAGGCATGCCTGCCACCACGACCCCTGCTTCCAGTAAGTCAAGCGGCTGGCCATCACCGCGGGTCACCACGAGCCCAAACCCTTGACCAATGGCAAGGCCTGCCGCGACATCCCAAGGCTGGAGCCATGACACATACCCGCCTAAACGGCCCAAGGCGATGCTTTTAAATTCCATCCCCGCGCTGCCTGACATCCGCACCCCGGATGAGGCTAAGCCTAATTCGCCAAGATGCAGGCGGTTTTTGATCGCCATCGGCCCGCTAATGCCCACCAAACTGGCTGCAAAAGGGCGATCCAGCGGCGGCGTCAAGGGCTCACCATTCAGATTGGGTTTCAGGTCTGGCCCACCGGAAATCACCTCGTTGCGCATCACATCCATGATCGCGCCATACAGCGGCTGGCCGTCCTGATAGACGCCAATCATCACGGCAAAGTTGGCCTGCTGCTTGACGAAGTTCATCGTGCCATCAATCGGATCGACGAAGAACACCAGCCCCGCCAGGCGATCCGCCTTGGCCGCCTGCCCTTCTTCTCCTTCAATGCTGGCGTCGGGAAAAGCGGCGTGAATTTGCTTGATCAGAAAGGCTTGGTTGGCTTTGTCGACATTCGTGACTAAATCATTGCGATTGCTTTTGGTGGCAACGGTCAGGGGTTGCTGCATCGCTGCCAGAATTTGCTGGCGGCTAACTTGTAGCCAGCCTTTGACCGTTTCATCGAGGGCTTTGATTTCCACAATGTCACTCCTTCATTTTAAAGCGATTAGCCGTGGTGGCTTGCGCCTGCTTGACGACTCGGTAGAACGAGTAACCAGATACCGCCTCAAAGGCGCGGCCAAGCTGGCGCTCTTCGCCTTTGGTCGGGACCACCTGCTTAAAGCCTTGATAAGCGGCTTGTAAGTTGGCCCGGTTGACCCCTTTTTCATAAGCATCTTCCACCAGCTGATAAAACGTCGTCACCTTGACCATATCGGCCTGCGACCAGTCTAAGTCTAACGGGTATTCATAATTCGGTTTCATGCTTTTTCTCCTGCTTCCACGGCCGCAATTTGCGCTGCGAGGCGGGTGAGGCACGCCTCCAGCTGGGTGCGTTCGGCCTCAGAGCCTTTGACTTCAAAAGCTGGCGTCACCCCGCGGGCATCAATTTGCACCGGCCGCGCGTACACCGTCGGCCTGGCCTCATTATCATACAGGCTGGCCACCGGTGCAATCAAGGCGCGGCCAAATAAGGCGGCGAGCAGTCGCTCCACCAGGCGACTCGCGACCGCAGCATCCACATTGGCCGCAAAGGTCGTGCAGGCCTCCGTGCACTGGGTCATCAAAGCCGCCCCATCTTCACCTTGCAATAGGCTCATCACCGCCGTCGCACCGATAAACGCCCGACTCCAGAGCAAGGCAAAATCCTGCTGCGTCCCCACTGCATACGCCGTGACCGCATCTGCGGGCACGTCAAACGCGGTGGCGATTTGACGCTCGAAGCATTGCGTCAGTGCCATGGTGCCGAGCCCCAGCACCGCGGTCTTGGGTAACCCCGAAAAGCGTTGCGCAAAGTAAGTCCCCAACTCACTGGCTTGCATCGCGACAATCACTTTCCCAGCAAAACCTGCTGCCATGGCTTCGTTGATCACTTTGCGCATCCCCGCCAAATTCGCGGTGAGGTCCCCGGCCTCGGCGTAGTCCGTCAGCACCAGCACGTCAGCCGTCGCGAATTGCTTAGGCGTGGCCTTGCTGAACGGATTGTCACACACTGCGCTCAACGCGCTCAAGGCCGCTAAATTCAGCGCCTCGGGCTGCGCAGCGCTGATCATCACCGCCAGCGGCAAGCGACTTTGGATTAATCGACTGGCAATTTCGGCCGTGGCAACACTTTGCCCACATACCACAACTTTTTTCATAAAATGTCCTCCCAGATAAAGTCAATTTTATCTAATTTCAAGGAAGAATATTAATACATTTAGGTCACAAATTACCGCGCCCACAAAAATGCGGCTCCGCCAATGGCAAAGCCGCACCTGCTGAAGCGTTATTAGATGTTCACCGGCATGCCCAAGGCCAATTCTGCATCGTCCATAATGGCTTCACCCAAGGTTGGATGTGGGTGGATAGTGAGGGCAATATCTTCAGCATTCATCCCAGTTTCCACGGCTAAGGTCAATTCAGAAATCAAATCTGAAGCACCAGGGCCAGCCACCTGAGCGCCAATCAAGGTGCCGTTCTCATTGGTCACCATGCGCACAAAGCCATCGGTTTGATCCAGACTGATGGCCCGGCCATTAGCGGCAAACGGGAACTTAGCGGCCTTCGCCTTGATGCCCGCCGCTTTGGCTTCCGCCAAGGTCTGGCCAGTGGTGGCCAGTTCCGGATCCGTGAAGCACACCGCCGGCATCGCCCGATAATCCACCGCGACCTTTTTGCCGCTGATGGCTTCAGCTGCCACTTTGCCTTCGTAACTGGCCTTGTGGGCCAAGGCGGCGCCGGCAACAATATCACCAATCGCATAAATGTTAGGCACATTGGTTTGACCTTGGGCGTTGACTTCGATCAGCCCCCGCTCTGTGGTTTTGATGCCCACAATTTCTAAGCCGAGGTTGTCGGTATTCGGGCGCCGGCCCACCGTGACCATGACGGCATCCGCCGCAATGGTTTGATCCTGGCCGTCCACCGTGTAGGTCACCTTGACGCCATCAGCGGTATCTTCCGCCTGTTTCGCCATGGCTGAGGTAATGACAGTCACGCCACGCTTTTGGAACGATTTTGTGACCAGTTGCACCATGTCTTTTTCAAAGTTCGGCAAAATTGATGGCGTGCCTTCCAAAATTGTGACATGGGCACCCAGATTGGCGTAGGCGCTAGCCAGTTCCGAACCCACATAACCGCCGCCAATAATCACAAACTCCTTCGGCACTGCTGGCAGATTCAGACCACCAGTGGAATCAACCACATGAGGACCGAATTTGAAACCTTTGATTTCAATCGGCCGCGAGCCAGTCGCGATGATCAGATTTTTGAAGGTGTAGGTCTGCGCCGAATCTTTTTGCATCACGCGCAGACTATGGTCGTCTTTCAAGAAGGCAGTGCCCCACACCACGTCAATATGATGCTTCTTGAATAACATCCCCACGCCGCCGGTGAGTTTCTCCACCACCTGGTGCTGCTTCCAGTCTTGGGTTTTGGCGAAATCCAGGGTTGCCCCTTGGCTTTGAACCCCAAAGACACTCCCCCCTTGCGCCGCCTGGAAGGCATGCCCCGCGTTGATCAAAGCCTTGCTGGGAATGCACCCCACGTTCAGACACACCCCGCCGATGAAGGTATTTTCAATCACCGTCACTTTCTGACCCATTTGAGCAGCGCGAATCGCCGCCACATAGCCGCCAGGGCCAGAACCAATGACCACCGTGTCTAAATCAATTGCAAAATCTCCCACGACCATGTGCTATCCCTCCATCAGCAGCAGATCAGGATCTGCCAGTAGTGTCTTCAGTTCATTCAGGACGTTTTGCGCCAGCGCGCCATCAATGATGCGGTGATCATAGCTCAACGACAGCTTGAGCATGTTGCCAACCACGATTTCGCCTGCCGGATTGACCCATGGCTCTTTAGCAATCTTGCCCACGCCTAAAATGGCCACTTCCGGCTGATTGATGACTGGCGTGAACCAGCCGCCGCCAATCGAGCCAACGTTCGAAATCGTCATCGAGCCGCCGGTCATTTCGTTTGGTCGCAATTTCTGATCATAGGCCTTTTGGGCATTCTCGCTGATCTCCTTGGCGATTTGGAACACTGATTTGCGGTCGGCGTCTTTAATGACTGGTACATACAAACCGTGCTCGGTGTTCGTGGCGATGCCAACATTAAAGTAGTGCTTGTACACAATTTCGTCAGTGCTGTCGTCAATCGAAGCATTCAGCGCTGGGAAGTCCCGCAAAATCGTGACCAAAGCCTTCACAATGTACGGCAGGAAGGTCAACTTGATGCCTTTATCGGCCGCAATCTGTTTGTAGGCTTTGCGGTGGGCCATTAGCTTAGAGACTTCAACGTCATCGAAGCTGGTCACATGCGGGCTGCGAGCCTTGGAGGCCAACATGGCTTTGGCAATGGCCTTGCGCGTTGGCGTCATCTTTTCCCGGGTTTCCAGCGCTGCGACGTCTGCGGCTGGCGCATAGGCCGCGACCGCTGGCTTAGCTGGTGCTGGTTTGGCCGCAGAGGCTGGTGCCGCCTGCACTGAAGCGGCCGCCACCGGCGCGGCTGGGGCCGCCTTGAAGGCATCAATATCAGCTTTCAAAATCCGCCCGCGCTTGCCGGTGCCTGGCACCTGACTTAAGTCGACCCCTTGCTGGCGGGCATATTGCCGCACTGAAGGCATCGCCAAGATTTCACGTTTGGGATCGACTGCCGCCACTGGAGCGGCTGGTGCCGCCGCTGTTGTTGGTGCCGCTGTTGTTGGTGCCGCTGTTGCTGGTGCCGCTGTTGCTGGTGCCGCTGTTGCTGGTGCGGCCTGGGTCGCAGGCGCAGGGGCTGCCGGAGCCGCCACTGGAGCGGCGGCCGGCGCGTTGTACCCTGGGGCATCCAACTCAATCAAGGTTTGCCCCACTGTGGCGGTTTCGCCTTCTGCCACCAGAATGTTGGTGACAGTGCCAGTCACGGGTGACGGAATTTCTTCAACTGATTTGTCGTTTTGGACCTCAAGTAAGGTGTCGTCTTCTTCGACGTGATCGCCGACTTTGACGTGCCACTTAACGATTTCCCCTTCGGCAATCCCTTCACCGATATCCGGCAATTTGAATTCGTAGCGGCCTTCACCACTCGCCGGCGCCGGTGCGGCAGGTGCGGCTGAAGCAGGAGCCGCTGGCGCGGTTGCTGCGGCCGGGCCGCTGCCATCATCAATTTCCACTAGGGTTTCGCCAACGGTGGCGGTTTCCCCTTCCGGCACCAAGACCTTCAAAATCTTCCCACTCACTGGAGAAGGGATTTCTTCAACAGACTTGTCGTTTTGAATTTCGACCAAGGTATCGTCTTCTTGAACGGTGTCGCCAGGTTGCACGTGCCATTTGACGATTTCGCCTTCAGCGATTCCTTCGCCAATATCAGGTAATTTAAATTCGTATGCCATGATGATGTCCCTTCCTTAAAATGCCAACGTCGCTTTGACTTGGGCCACAATATCCTTAGCGTTCGGGAGCCAGATGGATTCCGCTTCACCAAATGGGAACGGTGTGTCCGGCGCCGCGACCCGCCCGATTGGGGCATCCAGACTCAAAATGGCGTGCTCCGAAATTTCGGCAATCACTGTGCTGGCGACGCCGCCCATGCGCTGGGCTTCTTGGGCCACCACCGCATGATGGGTCTTTTCTACCGAGTGGATAATCGTAGCCGTGTCCAGCGGGGCAATTGTCCGCAGGTCGATAATTTCCACACTGATATTGTCTTTGGCCAATTCATCTGCGGCCTTGATGGCCTCGCGCACCATCGCGCCATAGGTCACGACGGTAAGGTCTGTGCCTTCCCGAGTCACTGCCGCTTGATCCAGCGGCACGGTGTAACTCCCTTCAGGCACTTCGCCGCGGAAGGAGCGATACAGTTTCATGTGTTCGAGGAACAGGACGGGATCATTGCTTTGAATCGAGGCCAGCAGCAACCCTTTGGCATCATACGGATTACTTGGCACGACCACGCGCATACCTGGGAATTGGGCGACCAGCCCTTCGAAGTTGTCCGAGTGCATTTCTGGCGTGTGCACGCCCCCACCAAACGGTGCCCGAATGGTAATCGGCATTTGCCGGGTGTTGCCCATGCGATACCGCATCCGCGACATCTGACCGCCGATACTATCCATCACTTCAAAAATAAACCCATAAAATTGAATTTCAGGAATCGGCCGCCAACCAGTTAAGGCTAAGCCAATCGCCAAGCCGCCAATGCCACTTTCCGCCAGCGGCGTATCAAACACCCGGTCTTCGCCATGCTTGGCCTGCAAGCCATCGGTGGCGCGGAAGACCCCGCCGTTTTTGCCGACATCTTCACCGAAGACGAGGGTTTTCGGATCATCTTTCAGGGCGATATCTAGGGCATCGGTAATCGCTTGAATCATCGTTTTCTGAGTCATGATTACTTAGCCTCCTTTGCTTCATAGGCTGCTAGCTGGGCTTTGACATTCTGCGGTGCCACTTCATAGGTATCTTTCAGAAAACGGGAAACGGTTTGCTTCGGCGCTTGATCCGCCTCATTGATGGCCGCTTTGATTTCAGCTTTGGTTTGGTCAATCAACGCATCTTCCTGCTCCTTGTCCCACAACCCCTTTGAGGTGAGGAACTGGCGCATCCGAATCAGAGGATCGCGCTTTTGCCAAAGTTCATCGGTTTCCTTGCTGCGATAACGGGTCGGGTCATCCCCAGACAGGGTGTGCGGTCCGTAACGATAAGTCAGCGTTTCAATCAGTACGGGACCGTTGCCCGCGGCCGTGAACGCCCGTGCTTCCTTCATCACTTCGTAAACGGCCAAGGCATCCATGCCATCCACTTGAATCCCTGGAATCCCCATGGCGACTGCTTTTTGCGCCAAGGTTTCCGCTGCAGTTTGCTTGGCCCGCGGTACGGAAATCGCAAAGCCATTGTTTTGCACAACTAAAATGGCAGGCGCTTTGAACGCCCCAGCAAAGTTGACCCCTTCATAGAAGTCCCCTTGTGAGGTCCCGCCGTCACCGGTATACGTCCAGGCCACTTCATCACTGCCATTTTTCTTCAGACCTAAAGCCACACCAGCAGTTTGTACATACTGGGCGCCGATGATGATTTGCGGCGGTAAGGCGTGTAGATCGGCCGGATACTCATTGCCGACGACATGACCGCGTGACCATAAGAACGCCTTGGCCAGCGGCAAGCCATGTTGAATCAGCTGCGGGACATCACGGTAGCCGCCCAGCAACCAATCCGTTTTCTTCATTGCAAACGCACTGGCTAACTGGCTGGCTTCTTCCCCAGCCGTCGGTGCATAAAAGCCTAAGCGGCCTTGCCGGTTCAGCGCCGTGGCCCGCTGGTCAAGGACCCGTGACCACACCATTTGACGCATCAACGCCACCAGCTGATCATCTTCTAAGTCAGGCATCAAATCAGGATTAACCACCTCGCCAGTTTCATTAAGAATCTGGATCTCAGGAAAATCTGTTGCCTGGCCGCTTAACAACTGCTCGAAATCAACCGCTGCATGCTTTGCCATAATCAGTCCCTCTTTTCGTTGTACTGTTTCATTATTTTTGTGTAACTGTATTAGTTACATTTCCTACAAATCAAGCCTATCATCACAAAATGCGGAATGCAAGCGTTTTACATTTAAGATTGAAAAAGTGAAATGCCTTTACAGCAACTGTGAAAGGCCTCACAATCTCATTGAAACAGTTTTAAGAATTGATTGATAACAGTGGACATCATGCGGCACAAAAAAAGTCCCCACTGGCTGGTGGGAACTTTGCATCATCCTTGATTAACCTGCTACGGGACTGGGCGACGTGACAGGATCCTGGTGATATCGGAAGGCTGCTTCTTTTGCCGCCTGCCGGTTGTCGACCAGGGACCGATCGAACACGATCGGCGTAAAACCTTGCGCATCAGGCAAAACCCAGCCCGATACGGCTTTAACTTGACTAAAGCGCAGGCCAACGAACCATTGGCCAAGCGCTTTGCATTGACTAAGTAGGAGGTGAAGCCCCATCTTAGCAAAGGCCCACAGGCTTAACGCCTGCTGCCCAGAAAAAACGGCGTGGGTCAGTTGCACACCCATTCGCTGATCACCAGTGGCCACCACGACCACCTGGGCATCAGCCAGTAGGGTGCTGCCAGCAGGGGCAAACCCTGCGGCACAAGTTTGGTTGGTCAAGGTCAAAATCAACTTGAGCCAGCCGGCAACTTGCACCGGTGCGTTGGTTTCAACATCAAACGGCAAAACCGTGTCGGCGTTGAATTCGACCACGTCACCGACGACCAAACTGTTGCACTTCATTGCCCGGCGCAACCCGTCGCGAATCACGAGCACTGGGCGATCAGCGTCGAGCCGCATGGTCCAGTGGGTAAACACATGGCGTGCGGCCAAGATCAGGATTGCGGCCAAGGCAACCGGTACTAGGCCCAGCCAGGCTTGGTCAAACAGGCGGTCCGCCAACAATGCGAGGCCAAGCGTCAGCACTGCGAGCTGACGAAGCGGAAAGGTTGGCCGCAGGGTGTGGGCACGCTGAGTGGTGCCGAATTGCTTTTTTTGGACTTGAGCTTGACTCAAGCCACTTTGTACTTGCATCAACATCGTATGCTCCTCTCTTCCCAGAGAGGCTTAGCGATGCGCCTTATTACTTATGGCATATAAGTGGTGGCACACGATCAAGCCTTCCGGGATCTGCATTGTCCGGACTACCACCATCAACTGCTTGTTTCATGTGCTCACCTTCTTTCATTCACCCGCCGTTGTGCCCCCAAGTTCCACCTTGGGTCATTTTTCTGCGAAACAGAAAAAACGCACACCGATTGAGTATGCGCGCAGTTCTTGCATCCCAATCGTTTAGTTTTAGCACTATACGCCTAGAAAAAATTCTTCAGCTACGTTAGCGCAAGCCTTTGTAGACAAGCGCAGTTGACTCATTGGCATCTCTGGATGTTTCTGAGCAGCAGCATTGTTCGTATAGGAGCCTCACCTAACGGAAAGCACCAGTTATTTACCTACGCCCTCTACTATACGGACTTCAGGTGAAAAAGTCAACTGCAAACGCTGCTGTACCGGCCTAAATGAGCATTTTCTCATCTTCAATCGCAGCGAGTTTTTAACCGCCATCCGTTCACCGCAGCGGTTAATTGTGCTAGAGTAGAAAAGAAATTGACAAACTGGAGGGTCAAAACCTTGTATCTAATGAAAGACATTACCCGCGACGGCGATCCAGTCCTGCGTAAGCGGGCAGCAAAAGTTCAATTCCCCTTATCTGAGGCCGACCAACAACTCGCACACGATTTGATGCAATACTTGGTCATTAGCCAAGACGAAGAGGAAAACAAGAAATACAAACTGCGGCCCGGCGTTGGCTTGGCCGCGCCGCAAGTCGGCGTTTCTGAGTGCATGGCGGCTGTACTCGTGCCCGGCCCGGATGACACGATTTTATTTCAAGAAACCCTCATTAACCCCGTGATTATTTCCAACTCGGTGCAAGACGCCGCCCTCTCCGAAGGCGAAGGCTGCCTGAGCGTGGACAAAGACATTGAAGGTTACGTTGTGCGGCATGATCGCATCACCATTCGCTACCAAAACCTTGAAGGCGAAACCAAAAAGGTGCGCCTCAAGAACTATGCGGCGATTGTTTGCCAACATGAAATCGACCACTTAAATGGGATTTTGTTCTATGACCACATCAACAAAAAAACACCGTTCAAGATGACGCCTGAAGGTGTTTTGATCGACTAAGTGATTTGACCGGCCAGCGCGCCGGTCTTTTTTATGGCCTAGACGCGCTGAATATCCTGCAAATAAGCGATGGTCGGCGCGTTGGTCACAAAAGCGACATCAAAGTGGACAACGCCAGCCCGCTGCCAAAAATCGGTGACCACAAAAGCTGGGTACTGTGGATCAGAGCTGGCAATATGTTGCTGGTTGGCAATCAGTTCCAACTGCTTTTGCAGCTGGCCAGCGGTAATCGTGATTTTCGGCGTGGCGGTTTCGTACTCAAAGCCCATAATGCCATGACCCCAAACATCCGCCACTGGCGCGGAACGCAGCGGCGGTTGATATGGCCAATGCAAGGCGGTCAGGCTTTCCGCCACGATTTGATCGGTGAGTTTTTGACTGTGATGCATAAACAACCGTAAGGCCTGGCGCCGCCGCATGATGCGCCACCAGATGACCACTGCCGCCGCGATGCCCAGCAATAAAACCAAGATCAACCAATACATGCGTTCACTTCCTTTCTTACATTATACGCTATTGGGCGCCAGCCGCGCCGACCGAAGCTTAACGGTGCCTGCGGGGTCCATAGCGAAACCGCCGCAGTTATGCTAAAATGTTTGTAACTGTTGAGTTTTCAACATTTGACCGGCAAAAATTGCGAAGTCGCGCGCCTTGGTGCGCCTTTTTCGCGGATAAAAAGGAGCTTTTTTTATGATCTACAAAGTTTTATATCAATCAGACAAGGTGCGCAACCCGAAGCGGGAAACCACCCAGACCCTTTATCTTGAAGCAGATTCTGCAGCCATTGCGCGAGCGTTGGTGGAAAAAAACACCCCCTACAACATCGAACTCGTGCAAGAGCTATCCGGCAACTTTTTGGACTATGAAAAAAAGTCTGCTGATTTCAAACTGACGGAGTTTTAATATATGAAACTCAATATTAAGAAAAACGAAGTCGCCGTGTTTGCCATCGGCGGCTTAGGAGAAATTGGGAAGAACATGTACGGGGTTCAATACCAAGATGAAATCATCGTCATCGATGCTGGGATCAAGTTTCCAGAAGATGACCTGCTTGGGATTGATTACGTGATTTCCGATTACTCCTATTTGGTGGAAAATCAAGACCAAATTAAGGCCCTGGTGATTACCCACGGGCACGAAGACCACATCGGCGGCATTCCTTATTTTCTCAAGGAAGTACCAAACGTCCCAGTCTATGCCCCACCGTTGGCCGCGGCGCTGATTCGCGGCAAGCTGGAAGAACATGGCCTGCTACGCACCACCGAGCTACATGAACTCAAAGAAGAAGACGTCCTGAAGTTCAAAAACTTGTGGATCGACTTCTTCCGCACCACCCACAGTATCCCAGATACCTTGGGCGTGGCGGTGCACACCCCTTACGGCGCCATTGTGGAAACCGGGGACTATAAGTTCGACTTAACCCCTGTTGGCGATCAGCCTGCCCCTAACTTGCAGCGCATGGCCAAGCTCGGTGAGGAAGGCGTGCTGCTGTTGATGTCCGACAGTACCAATGCCGAAATTCCGAACTTCACCAAGTCCGAACGCTTCGTCGGCCGCTCGATTCGCCATATTCTCGATGGCATTGAAGGGCGCATCATTTTTGCCACCTTCGCGTCCAACATCAGCCGGATGGCTCAGGCCATTTCGGCCGCTCGTGAACATGGTCGCAAAATTGCCGTCTTCGGCCGGTCGATGGAAACCGCGATGGTCAATGGCCGGGAACTTGGCTACTTGGATGTCAAAGATGACGAACTGATCGACCCGCATGAATTGAACAAAATGCCCGCCGACCAGGTCATGATTCTCTGCACCGGCTCGCAAGGTGAGCCGATGGCCGCCTTGTCGCGGATTGCCAATGGCACCCACCGCCAGATCTCCATTCAACCTGGCGACACCGTCATTTTCTCTTCCAACCCCATCCCTGGTAACACTGTTTCAGTGAACCACGTGATCAACGAGCTGGAAGAAGCCGGCGCTACTGTCATCCATGGTAAGGTCAACAACGTCCACACCTCTGGTCACGGTGGTCAGGAAGAACAGAAGCTGATGTTGCGGCTAATGAAGCCCAAGTTCTTCATGCCAATTCACGGGGAATACCGGATGCTGAAAATTCACACCGAGTTAGCCCAAGAATGCCACGTCCCAGAAGAAAACTGCTTCATCATGGACAATGGCGATGTGCTCGCCTTAACGGCCGACACCGCGCGGCGTTCTGGCCACTTCCCGGCTGGCGATGTTTACGTCGATGGCAATGGCGTTGGCGACATCGGTAACGCCGTCATCCGCGACCGCCGCCTGCTTTCGGAAGAAGGCTTGGTCGTAGTCGTCGCCACCATCAACATGCAAAAGCAAGCGGTGTTCGCTGGTCCTGACCTGCTGTCACGCGGCTTTATCTACATGCGAGAAAGCGGCGAGCTGATCAACCAGGCGCAGCATCGCGTCTACCGGACCATCAAGAATACCTTCAAGCAAAACGAGAAAGTCACTGAAGGCATGCTCAAAGAGGCCATCACGTCTAACCTGCAGGAATTCCTGTTTGATAAGACCGAACGCCACCCTGTGATTTTGCCAATGCTGATTACCTTGTAAGAACTGGCACTCAGATGTGAACCTTAAACATTTGGGTGCTTTTTTAGTGGATTATGGCAATCAGTTGTGTCAATTTATTCTAATCGGTATAATCGGCATTAGTGATTTTTGAGGAGGATCCCCACATGGCCGCTGGCTTCTACTACATTATTTTCAACCCCGCTGCCGGTTCGGGCAACGCAGTTAAAATTTACCATGCCGTGAAAGCCGAACTCGACGCGCGGCAAATCGCCTATGAAACGCGGGTGAGTCGCTACGCCGGCCATACCATCCAACTGGCGCGGCAAATTGGCAGCTTCAATGAGCGCCAAGACGCAGTGGTGTTGACCATCGGCGGTGATGGCACCTTGAATCAGACCATCACCGGCCTGCGGATGACGTCGCAAAGCGACCTGCCTGTCGGTTACATTCCGGCTGGCTCAGGCAACGACTTCGCGCGCGGCGTTGGCCTCAGCGAGGACCCGATGAAAGCCTTGGCCCAAGTCCTGGCATCAGAGGCACCGCTGACCTTAGATATTGGCCGCTACACCGAACATACGCACCATGAAACCGGGTATTTCGTCAACAATGTCGGCATCGGCTTCGATGCCGCCGTGGTCGCTTCCAACACCCATAGCCGCATCAAACGGATTTTGAATCGGCTGTACCTAGGCAAGTTATCTTATTTCTTCTCCGGCGTTAAAACCTTCTTTACAACGAAAACCTTCGACGTGGTGGTTTACGACCAAGCTGGCAAAATGGAGCTCATCCCCCGGGCCTTCCTGGTAGACGCCACCAATCACCCCTATTTTGGCGGGGGTATTCGGTTTATGCCCCAAGCCACGCCCACCGATGGCCTGCTAGATTTAGTGGTCGTTGAGCACCCGAACTGGCTTGCCTTCCTGTTTTTGCTGGTGCAAATGATTCGCGGCAAGGCCGCGCAATATCCGCAGGTCCACTACCTCAAGGGCAAACATCTGCGGCTTGAAACCACAGCCCTGGAACCGGGGCAAATGGACGGCGAAGAGATGGGCACCCGGTCTTTTGAGCTCGAATTCACCACCACCACCCAACGCTTCTGGTTTAAACTCGATTAAAAAACCGGCTGCCAACCTTCATCAAGGTTGACCGCCGGTTTTTGATTCGCATCAGAAATAATCAGAGAAGTATGGTTCTTCCATGGGAATGATCCGCTCCAGCAGCTTGATCGCCGCGGGGCTAGCCTGCAAGCGCTCGATTTGCGCCAAATACGACGGCCGCCGATAGCTCATCAGCATGGTGGTTAAAGTGGCAATATCGATTTTGACTGCCTCACCCACGGGCCGATCGGTCACGTGCAGCTGGCCTTTGTCATCCCACCACAGGCCAAAAACGCCCACATTCCATTCCGCTAAGGGGTCGCTGACCACAAAGTGCACCGGCTTATCTGGTTCCACGAAGGGATACGCCTTCAGAAATTCGGCGACATCGACAATCCGCGCCATAAAGTACGGATGAATGGTTTGCATGATGTCCCCATCATCCAACAGAAAATGCAGCGGTTCATTTTTGTAGATATTGCCTTTGACATGCTCCACCATTGAGAAATGCGCCGCCACGAAATTCCACAGGCCGCTGCGGGCTTCTTGGGTGTTGTACACCATCTCTTTGATGTGGAAAACCTCATCAGCGATCCAATACAAGACATAACCCTGGGGCAGGTCGTTTTCATCGTAGTACACACCGGCAATTCGCTCGTCTTCATCTTCCCAGCGCCAGTATTCGTCCCAGTTCAGCTGATTTCTGATCATCGCCCCATGATTGTGCAAGGCAAAGCGATTGTAGGTTTCAATCACATCCGGATCATCAATTTCCAGCCGTTCAACATGGCCTGGCATGTCCGGCACGGATTTTGGCAGCTGGGTGTCTTTAACATCGAAGGTCAAATGATCGGACATGATTTCCCAGCCTTTTTTCCGGTAAAACGGAATGCTGTAAGGATAAAGGTAAGAAATCCACTGCTGGTGTTCGCGCATATGTTGAAGGGCCAACTTAACCAAATCATGCATTAAGCCGTGACCGGCGTATTCGGGATAGGTCCCAACGCCAGTCAAACCACCCATTTGAAAGACCCGGCCGTGAATATTCACACGGCACGGATAGACGGCAAGCTGAGAAATCAGCTCATCGCCGTGCCACCACCCGATGACATCGGATTTTTCGAGCACCGGCCGTTTAGCGCGTTCCAGTTCACCGTCTTCATAACCAGATTCTTCGACTTCCTTGGCGGTCACCTGAAACACATAGGCCAGCAAATTATTAAATTGTTCTAGATCATGCGGGGTCACGGGTCGAATTTCTAACCCGCTTCGACTATCGTCTTCCATACCAAACTCCTTCTAGGCTTTGGCCGCAGCGGCAAGCTGCTGCGGCGTGAGACCATTCAGCCCAATCAACGGGTCAATGGTCTGCGCCATCACTAAGGCCGGCGTCAAGCGAAAATCGGCTGGCGCGGCAGGCGCTTTGGTTCCATTATCTAAAGCATTCGGCGGAGTGTCAACTGGCCCAGCGTCGGTTGCCGCGTTGACGAGGGTGAATTTAGCAGGCAACACCGCTGTTAATCGCGCCACTAACGCGGTTTTGCGATTATCAGCCACGGCCTGCACCGCCAGTTCAAAAGCGCGGGGATCGCCGAGCAAAATCAAGTAGTTACGCGCCCGGGTCACAGCCGTGTACAGCAAATTACGCCGCAGCATCCGTCGCGCACCCAAAGTCAGCGGCAAAATAACCACCGGAAACTCGCTCCCCTGCGCCTTATGAATCGTGGTGGCATACGCCAGCGTAATTTTGGTCCAATCGCTACGTTTATACTGCAGCTCGTTGCCATCAAAGTCGATGGTCAATTCATCCGTTTTACTTTCGGCTTGTTTGGCCATGGTAATACCAGTGATCATGCCCAGCTCGCCGTTAAAGACGTTCTGCTCCGGGCTATTCACCAGCTGGAGCACCTTGTCGCCAATGCGGTAATGCACCAGGCCCGCATCGACTTCCTTGGTGCGGGCATCTTTTTTGGGATTAAGAATGTCTTGAATCAAAGGATTAAGCTGATCGATGCCGGCGGTGCCGCGATACATCGGCGCGAGCACTTGCATATCGGCGGGATCAAACTGCTGAGCCGCCCGCCCCACGACCTGTCCCACGACCCGCGGCAATTGCTCCGGCGGGCACAGAATGAACGAGCGGTCAGCGCGATTTTGCTGCCAATCAGCCGGTAGCTTACCGGTGTTGATGGCATGCGCCAGGGGAATGATGGAGCTGTCAGCGTCTTGGCGATGAATATGCGTCAGTTCCAACGCCGGCAGTGTATGACTGCGGAGCAAGTCAGCGAAAACCTGCCCCGGTCCGACTGAGGGCAGCTGATCTTTATCCCCCACCAAAATTAACTTGATGCCAGGATGCAACGCCGCCAGCAACGTGCGGAACAAATAAGTGTCCACCATCGACATCTCATCAACAATGAGCAGGCCATCAGGCAACTCTTTGGGCTCATAATCTTGCGTATCAATGGCCAAACCCAGCAGGCGATGAATCGTGCTCGCCGGCAGGCCGGTGGTTTCCATCATGCGCTTGCTGGCACGGCCAGTCGGCGCCGCCAACATCAACGGAAACGGCTCATCGTGATAGGAATTGACGTCAAGGCTCAAATCATTCAGCGCCGCATACGCCCGCACAATCCCATTGATGACCGTGGTCTTACCAGTCCCTGGGCCACCAGTGAACAGAAACAAAGGCTGCTCGATTGCGGTTTGGATGGCTTCGCGCTGAGTGTCGTCATAGGCAATCCCCTGCGCTTTTTCCACTTGCTTGATGACTTTGGCCGTGTGTTTGGAGGCTTTGGTGTCATCGCCGAGCAGTTGTTTGAGCCGGGTGGCAATTTCGCCTTCGGCATCATAGAGGCGCTTCGGGAACACCTTTTGGCCATCGACATACAGTTGATTTTTCTTGGTCAGGGTTAAGATCGCTTGGCCGACCTGATTGGGATCGATTTCGACATTGCGCGCGCCTTCCAGCAGGCCCACCGCATTATTGATCAGCATCGGCAACTCAACATAGGTATCGCCTTCACCATCTGTCATGCGACTGAGTTCGTCCAATACCGCGCCGCCTAAGCGAATTTGGGCATCTGGCGCAATGTGCATCCGCGCCGCAATCGCGTCCGCCCGTTTGAACCCAATCCCGTCGATGTCGGCAATCAGCTGGTAAGGATTCTCCTCAATCACGTCCAGCGCATCGGTTTTGTAGAGCTGATAGATTTTAGCTGCCATATTCGACGTAAAGCCAAAGTCATTGAGGCCAATGATGACCTGCTCCATCCCCAAATTCAGCTGCAGATTGTCCACCAGCACCGCGCGCTTGGCTGCATTCAGGCCGAGCGGAATCAGCACCTTTTCGTCCTTGAGAATCTTATCAATCGCCTTGACCCCCAGCGCATCCACAATTTTTTGCGCGGTAATGGTGCCAATACCAGGAAAGCGATCCGAGCTCAAATAAGCCACCAAGCCTTGCTTGGAGGTCGGCTTGTCAACCTGATAATTATCCGCGGCAAATTGAAGCCCATATTTCGGATGATTGACCACTTTGCCGACGAAGGTGTAAGTTTCGTCTTCTTTGATGTCGCCAAAATTCCCGGTGACCACAATTTCGTCATCAGGCCATTGAATGTTGGTTTTCGTGATGGTGATCAGAATGATCTTAAAAAAAGAAGTCGGGCTTTGGAAGAAAAGACTCTTGACCCGACCACTGACTGTTGGCTGTTCAGCTTCATTCATCGGCTTGACCTTGCGCTTTCAAAAAACCGGCGATATCGCGGACCTGACCGACTTTACTTTGGTAGCCTTTAGGATCGAGCGCCTTGGCTTCATCCAGCCACTTTTGGCCATCAATGCCAGCGCCAGTTTGCGCCATGCCATAAGTGAATAGCACCCCGGCATCTTTCATTTTGAGAAACGGCTTCAGCAGCCGACTAGCATCCTTAAACGCCCCAAAACCGAGCAACAGCTGGGCCGCCAGCAAAGCGGCGTCCACCTTTTCTGGGGCGGCTTCATGGGCCGTGAGCGCGTAAGCCAAGGCTTTTTGGGTACGACCCGCATGCTGCTCGCTCAGCGCCAGCATGTATTGGGCATCAGTTTGCAAGCTGCCTTGCCCTTGCGCCAGTTGCTTGAAGTACTTGCTGGCGAGGTCAAAGTTTTCCTGGCTGAAAGCCAATAAGCCGGCATCATACGTCAATTCTGGATGGTTAGGAAACAGCCCCAGCGCGCGCACCAACAACTGGCTGGCTTCATCAAAAGCGTGGATGCCAATCAGCATCGTGGCCAGCACCGCGTAGCGTTTCGGGTCGGTCGGTTTGTCATCGATGCGCTGAACGGCTTCACGAATGGCGGCATCATGGTCACCTTGATTGAACTGCTTGATCATGGCTTGTTCACTCATTGCTTCGCCTCCTCAAATCGTGTCGCTGGCTTCCAGTTTCTTGGTGATATACGACGTTTCGTTCCACTTAATGAGTTTGAAGGGCAGC
Source organism: Lacticaseibacillus suibinensis (assembly GCF_003946175.1). Lineage (GTDB taxonomy): Bacteria > Bacillota > Bacilli > Lactobacillales > Lactobacillaceae > Lacticaseibacillus > Lacticaseibacillus suibinensis. The sequence continues at coordinate 20,010 of NZ_RHOK01000011.1, forward strand.
TGTGGACCATGCGCCGCCAAAATCGTCACACTGCTATTGGTCAATCCGCCTGCCTTGCGCAAGTCCTTGATGGGTTTACCCAAAAGCGTTTGCACCAGCGCCGTCAATGCCGCGCCATGGCTGACGAACAGCAGGTTTTCATCACCAGTGTGATCCGCCCGCACCGCATCTAACACCACCGGCTCCATGCGGTCAATCAGCTCAGCGAAAGACTCGCCTTGAATCGCCGTCGGGTCATACTCAGCTGGGGCATGGCGGAAACTGTACAGCTCCTGCGGATAACGTTTGGCCACATCGGTGAAGCGCATGCCTTCCATGCGGCCAAGATTAAACTCGCGCATCCCCACCGTAATGGTCACCGGAATGGTTTGCCCCAGTTGTTTGATCAGATACTGGGCCGTCGTTTTCGCGCGCGGCAGTGGGCTGACATAGGCGCGGCTGAACTTCACCTGATGGGCCGTGAGGTAATGGGCCAGTTGACTGATTTCCTCGTAGCTCTCCTTCAGTAGCGGCGAGTCGCCGTTTGCGCCTTGGTAGCGCCCTTCAAGATTCCACTCTGTCTTCCCATGCCGAACAAAATATAAACGCGTCACGCCTGACCCTCCAATTGAGTTCTATCTCTACCAATTATCGCGATTTAGGCGCAGTAATTCAAGGGTCGGCTAAAAAGCCAGTGGCAGTTGACCGCCAGCTCTAATCGAAAGCGTTAAAAACCAGCAAGGCGCATGGCGTCTTCAGTCACCGCCAGGCCTTCATGTTTGAGCAGCCAAGCTTTCCGCTCCAGGCCGCCGGCATAACCGACTAGCGCCCCAGTTTGGCCCACAATGCGATGGCACGGCACAATCACGCTGAGCGGGTTGTGGCCCACCGCCCCGCCGATAGCTCGGGCTGCGGTCGGATGGCCTTGCTGCTGACTGATTTGATCGGCTAGTTGCTGATACGTCGCCACCTGCCCTGCTGGCACCTGACACAACGCTTGCATCACGTGCTGGCGGTATGGTGTGCCGGTTAAATGCAGGGACAAATCCCCTAGCGGCTGCGGCCCTACCGCAAAATAGCGCTGCAGCCAGTGCGTGGCCTGCCGCAAAATTGGTGTTTGCGTGTCAGCGGCCGCGGCCAAATCAAACTGACCACCAAAGTATTGTTGCCCATCAAACCACACCCCGAGCAGACCTTGCTCATCTGCCAGCAGGGTCATGGCTCCCAGCGGCGAAGTGATCCTTGTTTTCGCTTGCATGTGCTCATCTCCTTGGTTAGATTGTAGCACGCGAACAAATGTTTGACGAAGCGAAAATCGTAAAAAAAACGCCCTTCCACTGGTAGTGGAAGGACGCTTCAAGCTAGACATACTGCAAAACTTTGGCATCGTTATAAGCGACTTCGATGGTCCCACCACCGAAGCACTCGTCGCCATCGTACAAGACCACAGCCTGCCCTGGCGTGATGGCCCGGACTGGCTCGTCAAACTCGATGGTGGCCTTATCGCCATCCATGTGAACGGTGACGCCAGTATCCTTTTGACGATACCGGAACTTAGCGGTGCAATGGAAGTCCTGCGCTGGCGCGTGGCCAGTGAAGAAGTTCATCTGCGAAGCCTCCAAGTGAGTCGCCATCAGGTGCGGATTGTTAAAGCCCTGGCCGACGTACAAAATGTTCTTGGCCAAGTCCTTCCCCACCACAAACCAAGGCTCGGAATTCTCAGAGTTGCCGCCAATGCCCAAGCCAGAGCGCTGACCAATGGTGTAATACATCAGGCCATCGTGCTGACCCTTCACTTCGCCATCGTAGGTCATCATCTGGCCCGGCTGAGCTGGCAGATAGGTGGACAGGAACTGCTTGAAGTTCCGCTCGCCGATAAAGCAAATCCCCGTTGAATCCTTCTTGTGCGCCGTCGCTAGGCCAGCCTCTTCGGCAATGCGCCGCACCTCAGACTTTTGCATGCCACCGATGGGGAACATGGACTTGGCCAGCTGGGCCTGCGAAAGCTGACTCAGAAAATAGGTCTGGTCCTTGTTACCATCAGCGCCGCGTAACATGTGCACCACACCATCGGCATCAGTCGTGGTCTGGGCGTAGTGGCCCATGGCAATGTAATCGGCATTCAGTTCATCGGCGTAATCTAGAAACGCCTTGAACTTGATTTCTTTGTTGCACATCACATCGGGATTGGGCGTCCGGCCGGCTTTGTACTCATCCAAAAAGTATTGGAAAACGCGGTCCCAATACTCTTTTTCAAAGTTGATGCCGTAGTACGGAATACCAATTTCGCTTGCGACTTTGGCGACATCCTCATAGTCCGTCGTTGCCGTACAAACGCCATTTTCATCAGTGTCGTCCCAGTTTTTCATGAAGACACCGACAACATCATACCCTTGCTGCTTGAGCAAAAGCGCCGAGACGGAAGAATCCACCCCGCCGGACATGCCCACCACAACGCGGGTGTTGCTATTGTCCAAAATGATCACCATCATTTCAATCAGATTCTGGAGTTATCCGATTTGAAGGTCGTCAATTCCAGTAGTACTCATTATACCAGCGCGACGCAGAATTACAACGCTAACGGAAAGTAAGCGTTAGACCCGTCTGCGAGTCATGCGCATGATGGCCGTAAAAATGTCGTCCTGGGCCGGCTCAAAGCGCAGGCCTTGATGCCGCATCACCTTGCTCAGGGCAAACCCCAGCGTTGTCGTGATGTTAGGCACACTGGTGACTCCTTCCAGCACTAGAGCAAAATGCTGGTTCAGCACTGGCATGAGCGCGGCTGCTTGCGCCGGCGTCAGGCTGGCCGCTAGCTGAATCAAAAGCGCCAGCATGCCGCGCCGCAGTTCATCACTCGTGGCGGACCAAGCCATGCTGCGATTTTGCTGACGCATCCCAATCACTGGTGGCGCTGGCTGCACCGTCACACCCAGCATCGTTTGCGGGGTAAGCCCTAGGCGCTGGCTAATCAAGACCAGCTGCGCCAGACTTGGCTGCTGATGATTCGTTTCCCACTCTTCAACCTGCGTTGCGGCCACGCCGATTCGCAATGCCGCGGTTTGCGGCGACAGGTTCAACGTTTCACGTGCCGCTTGGAGATTTTTACCCATTCTAAATGTCATTTCATCACCTTCTGCTTTGAGCATACCACCTCATCGGGCGTCAAAAGCCGAGATGACAAAAGTGTTCGCTCAGCTAACTTGAGGCCAGAATCAAAAAGGCACTGCGTTTGCAGTGCCTCATTGGCTATTGAATCGCCAAAACTTCGCGTTCAATCAGGTTATCAATCAAGTACTGATACTGCTCAACATTGTCCTTGGTCTGCTCTGACTTGAAAATATTGATGGCCTTCAAGCCATTGGCGGTCGTGGTATCCATTTGGAAACCAGACAGGTCAGCCTTAAACGTGATTTTCAGCTTGTTGGCTTGCGTGAATGGTGAATTGGGATCCAGTGCACGTTCCAGCTGAAAATTCCCATTCTTGGTTTTCACAAAGCCCAAATCCATGAGCGTGTACCGCTTGATATTAGGTGAAATTTGATAGGTTTTCGGGTCGCCCAATGCTGCCCCGGTTGCTTTTAGTGCCATCTTGCCACTCCCCTTTCACGCCGTTGCGTGATTACTCTAGCCTTATTTTACCATGATGCAAGCGCTTCTGAAAGCCAGAGCGCGGCCTAAGCCGTTGATTAACAGCAAACGGTTCGTCAGATTTCACGGGTTTCATAGACGTGCAGACTAATCATCAAGGAGCCGCCAAGCACCACCAGCAACCCCACTAGGCCCATTGCCACTGTGGGCCACACTGGTAGCTGCGCAAAGGGATCCAGATAAGCCACCAGCCCAAGCACCGCGCAAAGCCCAAACAAGGTGCCATAGACAGCAAATGGCGCCCGTTCAAAGCCCCATTTCAGTAGCATCGGGTATTCGATGGCGGTGGTCAGAGCGAAAAAGAAGAACACGCCAGCCGCCACGCCGAGCGTGCGACTGAAATTGGCTTCGGTGGGCCGAATGAGTCCCGTCACCCCATCCACCACTGCAAAATTCAACACCAAAGCCGCGACCAAGCTCAAGGCATAGCCATAATGGCCCCAAACCACGGTGCGCCGGCGCAGTGGCAATAAGGCCAGCATACCTTCGAGCCCGTGTTGTTGACTGCCTACGAACGGCATCATCAAAGCGGAACTGGCCATCCCCGCTACGGCCCCTAGCATCAAAAAGCGAGTATTAGCCAGAAAGACGCCCAGCACCACCAGCACGAGGTCGGCTAGCCCCAGGATCCACCATATCGTGTGGAGCTTGGTGGTGGTCCAGTCTAATCTCATCATCGTCGCAATGTCACGCATGGTCTTCACCTCGCTTGCCTAAGTAGATCATCAAAGTATCCAGATCCGGCGTTGAGGTGACCAGCCCTGCCGCCAGCGCTTGGTCCGTAGTCGGCAGCAGCAGAGAGAACCCAACGCTGGTTTGGCGCAAGCCTAGTCCGTGGTCTTCAAGTGCCGCGGTCAACTCCGAGGAGCCGCCTTGCACCAGCAGATAACGGTTAAGTAGCGTGTCTGTTTCTCCAAAAAAGCGCTGCTCGCCGTGAATCAGGTACAAGAGATAATCTGCAAACTGTGCCAAATCATCCGTTAAATGGCTGGACAACAGCACACTGGCGTCACCAGCTTGAATGTAGGCCTGCAGCAGCTGGCGCAATTCATCCCGTGCAATCGGGTCCAGCCCCGCCATTGGTTCATCCAAAATCAGGAGCTTGGCATGATGGCTTAACGCCACCGCCAAGTTCACTTTGTTTTGCGTACCTTTGGACAGACGCCGATACATGGTTTTCGGATTGATATCAAATTGCGCCACCAGCTCCATAAACTGCTGTGAATCCCAGCGCCGAAAGAGGCGGTGCATATTGTCATCAATGTCCTTGACGGTCCAGACGTCAGGCAGCGTAGTTGAATCGAGCATCGCACCGAGGTCATCGCGGGCCTGCTGCCGCGCATCGGCGGTCTGGGCGCCATTCAAGGTAAACTCGCCGGCACTGGGTTGGGCCATGTCCAGGAGTAAGCGCAAGGTCGTGGTTTTGCCTGCCCCATTTGGCCCAATCAGACCCATGATGTACCCAGCCGGCAAATCAAAGGTTAACGGCCCCAGGGCAAACTCGGGATAGGTTTTCGCCAGCCCCAGCACGTTCAGTCGCTCAGTCATGATCGTCACCTCCCGCGGCAATCAAACTATCAAGCATCTCGTGCACCGTCGCCGGTGGAATCTGGCCAATTTTGGCAGCGTCCAAGGCCGCTTGTAGACCCGCTTCCACTTGGCGCAGGGTCTGTTCGCGCAGCAGTGCCGGGTCTTGGGCCTGAACATAGGTGCCCTTGCCCTGGACGTTTTGCACCAGGCCGGCTTGTTCCAAATCGTGATAAGCGCGTGTCGTGGTAATCACGCTGATTTGCAAGTCTTTCGCCAGCCCCCGAATGGAAGGCAGCAGGGTCCCTGGCTGCAGGTCGCCACTTAAAATGGCGGCTTGAATTTGGTCAATAATTTGCTGATAAATCGGCAACTGCGACCGATTTTGAATCACAATTCGCACTGCACTCACCTCTGGGCTTTGGCCACTGACCGACTCTTCTTCAAGGCCGCCAAAATGCCACTATCGCTGTAAACCAACACATTCGCCCGATAAGCCCGCGCGGCAAACATGCTGAAGCCGAGTAGGAAGACCAAGTTGATGGCCAGGGCAATGCCGACTTGGAGCAAGCCCACCTGATCGACCCCATAGCGAGCTGGCATGATCATGGGGCTCAGAAACGGAAGGTAACTCATCACGTTGATAATCGGGCCCGAACCATTGCTGACCATCAGCGCCGCAAAGTAGCCAATCATCGCCAAATACAGCACTGGTTGCAGCGCCATGCCCGCTTGCTCCTGATTGCTGACCAACGAGCCGCACAGCGCGGCTAAAATCGTGTAGCTGAGAATACCAAGCACAAAGAAGCCGAGCATCACCAGGACAAATGACCAGCCGATTTGCTGCCAATCGACCAGTCGCAGTAGATCATCCAACGCTGGCCAGTGCTTTCGCAGCAGCCATGCCCCGCCGCCCAGCACCGCATAAGCGGACAACTGCACCCCGACCAACTCGGCAATGCCTAATAACTTGCCATAAAATTGGGTTTGCGCTTTGATCGCGGCCAAAATCGACTCCTCGATGCGCGACCCTTTTTCGGTGGCAATTTCTTGCGCGACAATGCTGCCATAACTCATGAGGAACAGATACATGAGAAAACCTACCGCCAACGCCAGGATACTTTTGAGCCCCTCCGACTTGTTGGCGGCTGCTTTGAGGTGACCGCCACTCACCGTCACAGTTTTGACCTTGACTTGAGTGGGCCGCAGCATTTGTGCCAGCGCTGCTTGCGATAAGCCAAGAGATTTGGCCACGGCCTGCGTATTCAACGCTGTCAACGTGGTTTTGATGGTGGCCGGATCGACGGTTTCGCCATCGTCGCGCACCACCAGCTTGACGCTCGGACTCGTCGCCTGCGCCACCGTCAGCAAGCCATCGACCTTGCTCGCCTTCAACAGTTTCTGCCCGGCGGCGACGCTGGTCACTGCCTGAAACTTCGGGTCGCTACTGTGCTTCAGGCTCGCCTGCACTGCTGCCGGTGCCGCCACGGCCACTTGCGCCGGCTGGTTGGTCTGATCCATGTACCAAGAAATCCCCCCAATGATGGCAAGGGCAATCAGTGGCATCAGCACCAGGCTCCACCAGCTAAAACTCCGCATGTTTTTGCGAAAGACCATTTTGGCAATCAAATTTAACTTACGCATCAGGTTCACCCACTTTCATCCGGAAAATCTCATCTAATGATGGCGCCTGCTGCCGAAACCCGGCAATATAACCGCCAGCTGTCACGCGGTCAAAAATCGCTTGTCCCGCGGCCTCATCCATCAAGACCAGCTCAAAGTGGGTGCCAGTTTGCGTCACCTGCGCCACCCCTGGCAAAGCGCCCAGCTCGGCTTTGCTCAAGGCTGGTTCATCCAGGTGAATCCGCACCCGGCCGTACTGGGCGCGAATTTCCGCCACCGTCCCGGTCAGCACTTCCCGGCCATTTTTCAACATCACCAAACGGTCTGACAAGGACTCGACGTTGCGCATGTCATGGCTGGAAAAAATAATCGCGGCACCATTTTCCTGCAACAACCGTACGCCCGCCTCCAGCAAACTGGCATTGACCGGATCCAGCCCGGAAAACGGCTCATCCAAAATAAGCAGCTTCGGCATCGCAATGAGCGCAGCAATCAGCTGCACCTTCTGCTGGTTCCCCTTGGACAAATCTTTGATTTTGTCCTTGCGCTTGCCTTTCACCTCAAAGCGATGGAGCCAATCATCCAACTGCGCATCCACGTCCTTGGCGGACAGTCCATGCAGCTGACCGAAAAACTGCACCTGCTCCTCGATGGTGAGCTTGGGATAAAGCCCCCGTTCTTCCGGCAAATAACCGATAAAATCGCGATTCAGCTGCGCCAGCGGCTGACCTTGCCAACTAATGCGCCCAGCATCTGGTTGCAACAAATCCAAAATCATCCGAAACGTCGTTGTTTTACCGGCACCATTTTGCCCAATCAACCCTAGGATCTCCCCTGGGGCAATCGTAAAGCTCACCTCGTCTACCGCTGTTTGATCCCCAAAGTGCTTGGTCACGCCTGCTACCTCAAGCATTTCTCCATCCCCTTACTGTATATATCCTTACATGTACAGTATCACCAGTAAGCACTGCCGTCAATCTGATTCCAAACAAAAACGACCTTGGCTAATTAGCCAAGATCGTTTCTACTGATACCTTGTAACCTCTACCTGCGATCGCAGATCGTCAATTCAGGTCAGCTGGCAGGCTATCTTCAAACCACAGCATCACCTAGTCGAAGAAACATGAATGACTAGATCAGCCTATTCTCCAGTGGGCGGCCGTGGTGGTGAGCGGAGCCCACCCCGCAGCCGCCCGCGGCCGCTAATGCGCTTTGCTGCGCAGGCGGGTAACGATTTTCTCTAAGGCATCGATGAATTGGGCGATGTCCATCACCGTGGTGAAAGCGCCGAAGGAAATCCGAATGGACTCGGCAATCCGCGGGCTATCCGCCCCGTACATCGCCGTCAGCACATGAGATGGCTCCATGCTGCCCGCCGTGCAGGCTGAGCCGCCAGAAATGGCAAAGCCTGCCAAATCAAGGTTGGTCTGCAGCGCATAGGTCGAAACGCCGGGGAACCAAAGATTAAGCACATGGTTGAGCGCGTCCGCCTTCAGCGGGCCATTGACCTTGAAATCGATGCCGGCGCCAGTCAGCGAATCAATAATCTGTTGCTTGAAGCCGAAGTACTTCGCCTGACGATCGGCTTTTTCCTGTGGGGTAATCAACCGTACTGCTTCAGCAAACCCGGCCACCGCTGGTGGGTTCTCGGTGCCGGCGCGGCGCTTGGTTTCCTGCTCGCCGCCTTTGAGGAAAGACGGGAAATTGATGCCGGCGCGGCGATATAAAAAGCCGATACCCTTGGGACCATTGATTTTATGCGCGGAGACGCTGAGCATGTCCACCTGCAAGGCATTCACATCAATCTCCAAAAGGCCATACGCTTGCGTCGCATCCGTGTGGAACCACGCTTGGTGGTTCGCCAGACGGGCCCCGATTTCAGCAATCGGCTGACGGCTGCCGACTTCGTTATTGCCCAGCATGATTGAGACCAAAATCGTGTCATCATCTAAGGCCGCGTCAAAGTCCGCCAGGCTGATTTCCCCGTTTTCGTCCACTGGCAGATACGTGACGTTGAAGCCTTCCTGCTCCAAGGCCGCCATCGGCTTTAACACGCTGGGATGTTCAATCGCCGTGGTAATGATGTGCTTGCCTAGGCTAGCGCGCTTGTGCGCCGTCTGCATGATGGCAGTGTTATTAGCCTCAGTCGCGCCACTGGTGAGGACAATTTCGGTGGGTTTAGCCCCGATACTGTTGGCCAGGGTCGCATGGGCGGCGTCCATCACCGTATGTGCTTCACGGCCGAACCAATGCGTCGAGCTGGGATTGCCAAAATCCTGCTGCATCTGGGTCATCATCGTGTCAATGACTGGCTTGGCCATGGGGGTGGTGGCGGCATTATCAAGATAAATATGGGTCAAAATCGCTTACTCCTTTGTTCGTTAATTCAACTGGTGCAAGTAGGCCAGCAGCATCGCGGCGCTGCGCTTGCCCGCATCAATGATGAAATCATCAAAGTTAACACTGGCTTCACTATCACCATTGTCGCTCATCGCTCGAATCACCACAAAAGGCGTGTGGAATTCAGTGGCGACTTGGCCGATTGCCGCGCCTTCCATTTCACTGGCCAGGGCCTCTGGATAAATCGCCAAAATGCGTTGAATCGCGGTTTTGCTAGCAATAAACTGATCGCCAGACACAATCAGGCCCACATGTGTGGTGAGCTGAGTGGCTTCGGCGGCCGCTTTGATGGCCGCCACCACGGTTGGATCAGCCTTGAACCGCTGCGGCTGCTGCGGCAGTTGGCCAGGCAGATAACCAAAAGCGGTGGCATCAACATCGTGATAGGCCACTTCATCTGAGATCACCACATCCCCAATGGCTAACCCGGTGCCAATACCGCCGGCGCTACCAGTGTTGATCAGCACATCTGGATGGTATTCATTGAGCAGCACCGTGGCGGTCATCCCGGCTTGGACCTTGCCAATGCCCGATTCGACTAAGGTCACTTCGACCCCATCCAGTTGGCCATGGTAATAATGCTGGCTGGCAAAAACTTTTTCTTCCTTGTTCGCCAGTTTTGGCAACAAGGTCCGAATTTCTTCTTCCATCGCGCAAATCACGCCGATTTTCATTACTGACACTCCTTTATCCTTGCGAGTCACTTACTAATTGTACGCTCATTACAGGAAAAACAGAACCACCAAGACGATGATCAATAGCACCGCAGTGATGCCAATCGCCCAGTTCAGTTTCTTCTTGAGGCTGTTGACTTTTTTGAAGGTGGGTTCGTCAAACCGGCCGGTGGTGGGTTTCGGCCGGCTTTCCTTTGCGTATTCCCGCTCGGCTTCGCGCCGTTTTTCATCACGAGTTTCGGCCTCGGCTGCGGCTTTGGCCTGGGCCTCACGATATTCTTTCCGGGTCATCTCAGCCATGCTTTGCCTCCTCTAGCGCCCACAGCGCCACTGCCAACGTGGTTTTGGCATCACAGATCAACCCTGCTTGCTGCGCCGCTTGAGCTTCTTGCAGACTCAACCATTCGCCTCGCACCGATTCCCCCAGATCTTGCGGCCGCTGCTGGGCTGGTGCATGAAAGTCCTCAGCCAAGAAGAGGTGCGTCTGAGCATCCGAAAAACCCGCACTTTGATAAAAGTGGGTCAGCGGTTGCCAGTGCTCAGCCGCCAGCTGCGCCTCTTCGTTCAGCTCGCGTTTGGCCGCTTGGAGCGGTGTTTCGCCAGGCTCAATTTTGCCCGCTGGCACTTCCAAAGTCTCTTGCCCCAGCGGCGTGCGCCATTGCCGAACAAACAAGGCGCGGCCTCGCTTGCGGGCGAGCACCCCAGCGGCGCCAGTCGTGTGCACGAGAATCCGCGGCGCAGTGGTGCCGTCTGGCAGGCGGACTGTAAGCTCACTTAACGTTAAAATCGGCCCAGCATAAAGTTGTTTTCGTTGCTCAATGGTTTCCAAGCGCTTGCCTTCTTTCCGGTTTCTTCATAGCCCATGATACCAATGGCCGCCCAGATTACCAACGCCTTAAGAGATTCTTGACGAAAGTCCATCCGAAGGCGGATATGACCACCCCTATAATATGGTAAACTGAGGTCACGTAAGCATTATAGCAGGAAGTGAAAAACGTGAAAAAACCGGAAAAACGAATCCGCTGGCTCCGCGTTGGGCTGTGGGCCGCTGGCGGCGCAGTGTTAGGGCTCCTCACTGGCCGGGTGTGGATTGCCGCGTTCTTATTGGTGGTGTTCGGCGGCGCGCGCTTGATCGGTGAACTCAGCCGGCCTGAGCCTGAACCCGAAACGCCACCCATTTCGCCTGATATGGCCGCCCATTACAGCGAAGCAGGCCTCTCGGAAACTGAAATCAACTTGTTTCGGGACACGATGGACCAAGCCGCAGACCAAATCCATGACTTCGAGGCAATCGCGGACCGCGTGCCCAAAATTAAGGCCATCGCCTTAAATGCCGATTTACTCGACATCATGCATGCTTATTTTAAGGCCATTGTGCAGACGCCGAAAAAGCTCGGGGCGGCCGGCCATTTTATTTATGAACAATTGCCTAACCTACTGCGCATTGCGCAGAAATACGAAACGATTTCGCATCATGAAGTCAAAACGCAAGATACCTATGACGTGTTGACCACTGCCGCCAACACCCTCGCCGACTTGGCGGCCACCATCAAAGATGGCTATGCGGCATTTGTCGAAAGCGATATCGATGACTTGGAAGCCGATTTGAACTTGGCCAAGCAGCAGATTAAACCACGCTTGACTGAATCGACCCAGCCGCTGAACCGGCAAGTTAATTTGAATGCAACCATTAAGGAAGAAACGGGGCATGAACATGAATGACGAACCGACACCACAACCAACTAGCACTCAAGCCGATCCAGACCTACTCAATGACCTGCTGAGCCAGCCCTTCACCGCCGCCGCGCCTGCTGCCGCTACCGGCCAAGCACCAGAAGCGCAGGTGAAAAAAGCTAACCTCACGCCTGAGCAGGAAAAACAGGCCAAAGACCTGGCCGCCCAAATCGATGTCAAAAACACCGAAGCGGTGATGAACTATGGCGCCAACGCCCAAAAGCAGCTCGGCCAGTTCTCTCAGACCATGCTGGACAAGGTGCAAAGCCAAGACACGGGTGCAGTCGGCGATGCGTTGACCTCACTCATGGCCCGGCTGAATGAAGCCAATCCGGATGAGTTACGGGCCGAAAACAACAACGTCTTCAAGAAAATCTTCGGCAAAGTGCGCCGCTCGATTTTCGAAATTACCGCGAAGTACCAAAAAATTGGCGCTCAAATCGACACCATTGCGGCCCGCCTTGGCAAGGAGCAGCAAGGCCTGATCAACGACAACAAAATGCTTGATGAACTTTACGTCCAAAACAAGGCCTACTTTGATGCACTGAACATCTACATTGCAGCGGCCAAGATGAAGCAAGAAGAACTCTTGACCACCACCATTCCCGCTGCGATGAAGGAAGCGCAAGATTCCGGCGATCAAATGAAGGTCCAGGAAGTCAACGACCTCAAGCAGTTCGAGGCTCGGCTGGAAAAACGCGCCTACGACCTGCAGCTGGCCCGTGAAATCACCTTGCAGCAGGCCCCGCAAATCCGCCTGATTCAAAATACCAATCAGGCTCTGGCAGAAAAAATCCAGGCCTCCATCAATACTGCCATTCCGCTCTGGAAGAACCAGGTGGCGATCGCCCTCACCTTATTGCGCCAAAAAGATGCCGTCACCGCCCAGCGGGAAGTCTCCGAAACCACCAACGATTTGCTCAAGAAGAATTCGAATATGTTGAAGATTTCGGCCATCGAAACCGCCAAGGAAAACGAACGTGGCGTCGTCGATATCGAAACCCTCACCCAAACCCAAAACGATTTGGTCGACACCTTGCAGCAAACCCTCCAGATTCAGCAGGAAGGCCGCGCCAAGCGCCAAGCCGCCGAATTGGAACTGGGCAAAATGGAAGAAGACCTCAAGAACCACCTGCTCGATTACACCCATGGCGATATGCATCCCCGCCAGTAATCAGCGGCAACGTCAAAGCAGCGAATTCTCATCGAATTCGCTGCTTTTTTGTACATTCAAGTCTGATTCAACCGAGCGGCTTCACCATGTTGTACCACACCTCACCGGCATGGCTAGAGGCAGATTGGCCTTCGTTGCGAAAGCCATGTGTTGCATAAAATGGCACCAGGCGCATCAAGCACGTCAGCGTGATGGCGCGCCGGTGTTGCGCAGCGGCCACTTGGGCCAGCTGCGCAAGCAACTGGCCCCCTAAGCCTTGGCCGCGGCGGTTTGGCGCCACCGCCAAACTCAGGACGGCCTGATAAGGCGCAACTGCCGCATTGGCCGCCGCCTTAGCGAATAACTCATCAGTCAAATACCGCTGGTCAATCGCAGGCCCAACAATGTAGCCCAGCACTTGATCGGCGACGACGGCGACAATAAAGGTCTCCGGATAAGCCGCAATGCGGGCCTGCATGCTACTTTTGGTGGCGGCTTCGGCGGGACTGAAGCCCGCAGTTTCAATGGCCATAATGGCCGCCAGGTCACTAGCCTGGGCCGGGCGAAATTGAGTCACAATCAGGGCTCCTTTGGGGGCAGTCATTAGAGAATGGAGACATTGCCTTCATCCAAGTCGGTATGAGTTAAATAAGCAGTTTGGTTGTACACATCTAAGTAAAAACGGCCCTCATGCACCGCGAGAATCGAAGTGGACAGATTTTTCAAGCCGAGCAAATTCTCGTTGCCAGTCGCCGCTTTGATGCCCAGTTGGCTGATTCCACCATGGGAAAACACTAAGGCATTTTCATTTTCGCCGAGGCTGGCGGCAATCTGCTGCAGTGCCTTGCGAAACCGGCTGCGCGCTTGATCAAAATCTTCCACGCCTAACGCTTGAAGCGCCGGATCATTTTCACGGTGGGACAACTTCGCAAACAGGGTTGGTGAGGTGGCAATCAAATCAGCGCGCTGTTTGCCTTCCCATTGGCCAAAGGAAAGCTCCTTCAGCCCCACCAAAGATTGAATTGGGAGCGTCAGCCCCATCGCTTCAGTCACGATGGTGGCCGTTTGCTGCGCCCGGGCAATTGGGCTGGTGTAGACCTGGGTAAACGGATACGCCGCTAAATACTGCGCCAGTTGGTGATAACCGGTCAGATCAGCGGTCGGTAGCTGACTGTCGGCCCCGGCCCCTTGCAGGCGCTTGGCCAAATTCCAAGCGGTTTTGCCATGGCGAATGATAAACAAACGCTTCATTGAATTTTTCCCACGGTATCGCCGCGCAACCCGCGCCGCAAAGTTTCGACGGCGGTGGCTTCAGCCGCGGCAATGTTACCTAAGTTGACTTGCGGCCCAAATTTGAGAATCAAGGCCACTTGCTGCGGCTTCAGCGGCGCTTCAAAAATCAAGCGGTCGCGGCCTGCTTTCGCCAGCGCGTCCAGTTCACTTTCAATAATGGCCCCACTTGCGTCATAGATGCCGATATTTTTGCCGGCTTCTCTGGCTTCGAGGATGACATAGTTGGCGCCAGCGGCCAAATCGGCCTGGATTTCGGCAAGTCGCTGCGGCACGGTCAGCTCATGATCCAGAGTGGGATTTTTCTTGCCGACTTCCGTGAGCACAAACAAGCCAGCCGCCTGGGCTTGTTCAATCAACACCTGCCGCCTGGCCGGCGTAATGACCGTGGAGCCATCGCTGATCTCCACCCCGTTGAACCCTAAGGCCTGGGTTTCCTGCAAGAAAGCAGCGTACTGCCCGGCGGCTTCCGCGACTTCCAGCAGTGTGCCGCCGGGATAAACCACAATGTTGGCCTGCCGATACAACGCGACTTTTTGTTTGATCAGATTCCGGTCCATGGTTGCCGCCGTGCCCCAGCCCAACTTAATGAAGTCGATCGTGGCGCCGGCAGTGGCCACCAAATCCGTCGCTGCATTCAGCCCAAAGCCTTTGTCCAAGACCATTGTTTTACCAGCCCCGCTCTGGGCGCCTAAAAAATCGTAAGCTAACATATCCTGACCCTCCAAACAAATGATTTGATTAGAACCAGCTTAAACAAAAAGTGTGACTTTTTTGGGATCATTGTTAGCTCTTTTCACCGGCGCGCATCGTCAGCATCCGGTACGCCGTCAGCGCCACCGCCACCACACATAATGCCGTCGCGGCGATGAAGGCAACATGCATGCCATCGATGAACAGTTGGGGCTGCTTGGCCAGATAGGTCGTCACCTTGCGGCCGGCTTCGTTGCTCATCGCGGCGTACAACACGGTGGTCGAAGCGGAAATGCCGACGACCATGCCCATGTTCCGGGCCAAGGCATTGAGTCCCCCTGCCACTCCGAGGTCTTTCGGGGCCACGGCGGACATGATCAAGGTGTTATTGGGCGACTGAAAAGCACCATTGCCAAAGCCCATCAACACGATAATCGCCATCACAAGCAGCCACGGCGTGTTTAAGCCCAAGAAAATAAAACCAGCCTGGGCCAGCAAAATCACGCACAAGCCAACCAGCGTGATGCCGTAAGGGCCTTTTTTATCCGAGAGACTCCCAGACAGTGGCGCGATGATCACCTGCACCACTGGGAAAAGCATCAGCAGATAGCCGGCAGTGGTGGCGGTCAAGCCCCGGGCATTTTCAAGGTAAAACGGCCAAATCACATTGGCAAAGAAGTTGGTGATGAAAATCAAAAAGCCGACCAGTAGCGAAATGGTGAATTCCTTATTCTTAAACAAGCCCAAGGACACCATCGGCTCAGGCACCCGGCGTTCAATCTGAATGAACGCTGCTAATGCGAGCACCGCCACGGCGAACGCAGCGAGGATGCCAGGCTGGGTGAAGCCCACTTCCTGGCCGATAAAAATGCCAAGAAATAAGCTCAGGATGAACACCACAAAGGCACTAAAGCCGAGCCAGTCAATCTGCGTTTTGGCCCGCGGTAAGTCTTTAGGAAAGACGATTTGCCCCACAATCATGGTGATGATGCCCAGTGGCAAGTTGATCCAGAAAATGTACCCCCAAGGCAAGGCGCCCAGAATCAAGCCGCCCAAGCCGGGTCCGGCAATCGAGCCCACCGACACAAAAGAGCCGATCAGGCCCAAGGCTTTGCCGCGTTCCCGCAGCGGGAAGACTTCGGTGATAATGCCGTTGTTATTCGCCATCGTCATCGACGCCCCCAGTGCCTGCACCACTCGTGCGCCAAGCAGCAGCGCGAAGCTGTGGTTGAAGCCAGCCAGCAGCGAGCCAATGGTGAATAGCACCGTACCGATGCGAAAAATGCGAATCTTGCCGAAGATATCCCCTAGTTTGCCCATCATCAGCAGCAAAGCACAGATGACGATCAGATAAATCGACACGATCCATTCAGCCACATTCATTTTCAAGCCCATATCCTGGCTGATCACCGGCAAGGCAATATTGACAATGGAAGCATCTAGCGTGGACATAATGGTGAACATCCCCACCGCGGTAATGATCCACCAGCGATTCTTTTGCACTTTGGGATCATCAACGTAATTTTGCATATCGTTCTCCTTTAACGACGCGGCCAGGGGCATTCGCCGTTTGCGAATCGGTTGCGACCTGACCAAATATTCTTTGCTAGTATATCTGTGAATTTTCTGAAAATCAAATTTGGCTCACCGTGTCTTTACACATCTATTGCGAGAGCTTTACGTCGGCTACGCAACAATTACGGCACTCATATCGTTTATTTACTTTCAGCCTTTATGCTGGTGATATTCCACTAAGGGGGGAAACCAAAATGAAAAAAAGCATTTTACTACTCGCCGCCACGCTGACCTTAACCTTGGCCGCTTGCGGCAGTAAAACCACTAGCTCCGCCAGCACGGCGAAAACCAGCAGCACCAGCGGCAAAATTGTCGCCGTCGGCTCGACGGCCTTACAGCCGCTCGTTGAACAAGCCGCAAAACAATATCAAACCGACAACCCTGGCGTCGACATCACGGTGCAAGGCGGCGGGTCTGGCGCCGGTTTGAGCCAAGTTGCGGCCGGCGCAGTCACCATCGGCAATTCTGATGTGTTCGCCCAGGAAAAAGACGGCATCGACGCCAACAAGCTGGTCGACCACCAAGTCGCGGTGGTCGGCGTCGCGCCAGTCGTCCACCCTGGCGTTGGGGTGACCAACCTTTCTAGCGCCCAACTCGTGGGTATCTTCACTGGCACCATCACCAACTGGAAACAAGTCGGCGGGAAGGATCAAAGTATCGTCTTGATCAACCGCGCGCAGGGCTCTGGCACCCGCGCCACCTTCGAACAGCTCGCCTTGAAGACCACTAAGGTTAAAACCGCGCAAGAACAGGACTCCAGCGGCACCGTCGCCAAAATGGTCGCTTCGACGCCAGGCGCCATTTCCTACTTGGCCTTCTCCGCCATCACCAAGGACGTCAAAGCCTTGGCTTTCAATGGGGTGAAGCCAACCGCCGCCAACGTTGCCACGAACGCTTGGCCAGTATGGGCCTATGAGCATATGTACACCAAAGGCTCGCCGAATGCCGCTACCGCTAAGTTTATCAACTACCTGCAAAGTAAAAGTGTGCAAGCTAAGCTCGTGACGCAAATGGGTTACATTCCGATTGTGGACATGCAAGTGGCCCGCACGCATGATGGCAAAATCGAAGACAAATAACTTTTGCTGGCCTAGCTACTTAGCTAGGCCTTTTTTGCGTCTAGACGCTTTCTTTCGATAAGCATAAAATAATGGTTATACGATTTAACTCTGATAGCTAAAGGAAGCGCCACTTTTGACCAAACGCAACGTCATGATTGTTACCATCGCTTTGCTCTTATCCAATGTCATGTCTGGCATTGACGGCACCATTGTTAACACTGCGCTGCCCGCCATTATCGCCGACTTACATGGCTTACAACTGATGGCCTGGATTGTCGCGGTTTTTCTGCTTGGCACTGCCGTCAGTACCTTGCTGTGGAGCAAGTTCGGCGAGCGCGTCGGCAACAAAACCGCCTACCAGTGGGCGACGATGGTGTTCGTGGTGGGCTCATTGCTCCAAGGGTTGGCGCCTAACATTGGGCTGCTGATTCTGACGCGGGGGCTGGCGGGCATTGGCAACGGCGGCATGATTTCACTGCCGTACATCATTTTCGCCCAGCTCTATCCTAAGGTGCGGGAACGGATGAAGGCCTTGGCGCTGGTCTCGGCTTTTTACAGCTTCGCCACCATTATCGGGCCGCTGATTGGCGGCTTTTTGGTGGACTACCTCTCTTGGCACTGGGTCTTCTACATCAATGTCCCGATCGGCCTGCTCTCGGCAGCGATGGTGCAAGTCTTCTATCGCGCGCAGCGGCCCAGCCCTCGCCAAGCACCGCTGGACCGCCGCGGTGCCGTGCTGTTGGTGGGCCTGTTGGTCAGCTTGCTGGGCGGCCTGGAACTCATTGGCTTGACCGCGCTTTGGGTCGTCGGCTTGCTGCTGGGCCTCACATTAGCTTGTGGCGCTGGCCTCATCATGGCCGAACGGACGGCGCCGGATCCGGTCGTGCCTGCGCGCTTATTCCGTAACCACCGGCTTGTGCTCGACTTCGTGTTGTTCACGTTGATCTGGGGGGCCTTCGTGTCCTTTCTCACCTATGCGCCGATGTGGGCCCAAGGGCTACTTGGCACGTCGGCCTTGCTTGGGGGCGCGACACAAATTCCCGCCGCCTTCACTAACTTTGGCGGGTCCGAAGCCGTGCCGGTGCTACGGCGCCGCTTTAGTCCGCATCAAACTTTGACCATTGCCATTGTGATTTTAACGTTGAGTTTCGTGGTGATGCGGCTACTGTCGCCAACCGCCCCATTTTGGCTTTTGCTCGTCGCCGGCGCTTTTGAAGGTTTTGGTAATGGCGCCTGCTTCAACGAATTGCAGGTCAAGGTCCAAGTCGACGCTGATCCAGCCGACGTTCCGGTCGCCACTTCGTTTAGTTTTCTGATTCGCATGCTGAGCCAAACCTTCACTACCGCCATCTTTGGTCTGGTCATGAACCAGCACCTGGCGGCAGGCATCGCCAAACATCCTCAAATCACCATGAACATGATGAACAAACTGAGCGATGCCACCCAAGTTGGTCAACTGCCTCACGCTTGGCTCCCCACCATGCGCAGCATTCTTTATTCTGGGCTCCACGCGATTATGCTACTGGCTTTGATTTTGATGCTGATTGCCTTGGCCTTGAATTTGCTGGCCCAATGGCGCGAACACCGCTTAGCCTAAGGCCGCTCACCCCGCCTTCAAGTCTTTGAGGCGGGGTTCCTTTCGCCTTTTTTAGGCCGTCACCAGATTGGCCCGACCAGTTTCATTAGTATTTGATGAAATAGTATTATGATATTCATCATAAGATTGCATTTAGGTTAGAGAAGCCGTTTTACCATCTCAGTGGTGAAGCCTCTAATTTTAGCAAATATTTTTGTTTTTAATCAGTTTTTATCCCGCTTCCCCCTGGATTGGCGGCCTTTCGTCTTTCGACCAGAACGTGTTTTCTCGTCTTCAACCTAAAATTATGCCGATATAATTAAAGACAAATGGCAATGATGGTGGTATTCTGATGAGAAGATATTGGAGGCAGGGGTATGAACGATGAACCGATTGCTGCGCTTGGGACCGACGCGGCTATAAATTTGCGTACCTTACAACAGCTTTTTCACCAAGCGCTAGCCGGTCAAACCCGGCTGGTCCAAATTCCACAGCAAACCCAGCTCGAGCCCTTGATTCTGCAACTCTCCGCCGTGGCGCCGCTGCATGAGCTGGCCATTATTGCGCCTAGTGGCAGCTTTCATGCCTTTAGTGTGCTGGTGACCTTGGCTAAAACCGTCAGCGCCCAGGGCACCGTGGTGAGTCTCACCACTGGCAATACGGTGCGGCTGTGCAATCAATATTTGAATGAAAGCGCCACGCACGGCGCCAGTCTGCACGCCTTAACGGCCAGACTGGCACTTTATGAGTGTTACCAGCCGCTAAAGCTACATCTCCTCACTGCGCGTTATGCGCAAGTCAGCATCAACATTGTTGCCACCTCAGCGCTATTCTCCACGCGGGTCGCGGCCAGCAGTGACTTGAATCTGTTAGCGGTCAATCCCATTGGTGATGATTCGTTGACCCCTTGGCATCAAATCGTCCAAACCGACCGGCACCCTGTCTACATCACAGCCGCCGGCGCCGCCACCACGCCAGTCGCCGAACCGGTGGCGCTTACCGTCAGCGAGCGCCAAGCGTTGTGGCAAGGGCAAGGGCCGGACCGCGTGCGTCAGGCGGTTAAAATTGGCCGCATCCGCTACACCGTCTTCGAGTACCAAGCGCTGGCGCTGGTCATTTATGACGCGGCCCAAGAACCTTTCATGGTGCACACCTTCCGGCATCGCGATGCCGCCACGATTGAAAAGCGCGCAAAAAAACTCGGCCACCTCGATGCGCTTTATCGCACCCCAGTGAGCAATGATCACACGCTCACCACTTCTGCGGCATTGCACAAATTCGCCCACCGGCTCTTTCAAGCGGCACGTCATGGTCAGCCTTAGCCCAACCAAAAACGGCAACCCATCTTAACAATGGGTTGCCGTTTTTGGTTAGTCTTTAAGCGCCGTAATTAGAATCCTCAACCACCGTCACATTGGCGGCTTGAGGGCCTTTCGCGCCTTCAACAATAACAAACTTCACTTTTTGGCCAGCGGCGAGCGACTTGAACCCGCCACCTAGAATAGCCGAAAAGTGGACATAGATATCCTGACTACCATCTTCAGGGACGATGAAACCGTAGCCCTGCTTTTCGTTAAACAACCGGACGCGGCCTAACATGATTAGGCCTCAAAGCCGTTGGTCACGGCTTCTGGGAAGTTTGCCGCCACAATCTTGGCACAACGCGCACACAAGGTTGGGAAGCGGTCATCACTGCCCACATCAGTCGTGGTCATGCGGCAGCGCTGGCACACATCGCCGGCTGCATGCGCGACCACAATCGCACCATCGTCAAACGAAACCGCATCAGCCGGCACGGCAGCGTCCTCAGCCGCAACTGTGAAGCCACTGGTGATCAAAAGCTGCATCACATTGGCATCCAGCCCAGCGAGCAGTGCGCGTAAGGCGGGCTTTGGATAAACCGTCACCGCCGCTTCCATGGACTTACCAATTAACTTGGCATCGCGGGCCATTTCCAAACTCTTTTGGACTTCAGCACGGAACGCCATGAAGGCCCCCCACTGCTTCAGCAGTGCTTCACCATTAGCAAAGTTTTGGGCACTCGGCAAATTGCTGAGCGCGGCGTAAGCTTCCGGCTGGCGCAGATATGGCCAAACCTCTTCCGCCGTGTGGGAAAGAATTGGCGTCAGCAGCTTGGTCAAGTCAACCAAGGCCCGGAACATCACAGTTTGCATCTGGCGCCGGGCCAAACTATTTTCGGCTTCAATGTAAACCACGTCTTTGGCAAAGTCGAGGTAGAAGGCCGACAGATCGTTCACCAAGAAGTTGGAGATAGTCTTTTCCACGGTGGCAAAGTCATAGCGGTCGTAAGCGGCCTTGGCCGCTTCAATCACCTGATTCAGACGGACCATCAGATACTGATCGACGCTACCGAGTTGGTCGTAAGCAACGATGTCCTTAGCTTCATCAAAATCACTCGTGTTGGCGATCATGAAGCGCAAGGTGTTACGAATCTTGCGGTAAGCCTCTGAAGTCTGGGCAAAATTGTCCATCGACACGCGGACATCAGAAGAAGAATCCACCGTGGCCGCCCATAAGCGGATGATTTCAGCGCCGTACTGCTTTTCCACGACATCTGGGGCAATCGTGTTGCCCAAGGACTTGGACATCTTGCGGCCTTGACCATCTAAGGTGAAGCCTTGCGATAAGACCTGCTTGTAAGGGGCCTTGCCGCGCGCTGCCACGCTGGTGATGATACTGGAGTTGAACCACCCCCGGTACTGATCAGAACCTTCCAGATACAAATCAGCTGGATAAGTCAGTTCCGGCCGTGCTTCAACGACGCCAGACCAAGAAGAGCCAGAGTCAAACCACACATCCATGATGTCGGTTTCCTTGGTGAACTCGCCATGCGGGGAGTGTTCATTGGTGTAGCCTTCAGGCAGCAAGTCCTTGGCCTCGCGCTGCGACCACACAATCGAGCCATATTGGCCGAACAAATCGGCAACATGATCAATCGTGGCTTTTTCCAAGATTGGGGTGCCGTCTTCGGCATAGAAAATCGGTAGCGGCACACCCCAAGCGCGCTGACGGGAAATCACCCAGTCGCCGCGGTCTCTAATCATATTGTACAGGCGGGTCTTCCCCCATTCTGGCGTGAACTGCACGTGATGGATGGCAGCCAAAATCTGCTCGCGGAAGGCATCGACTGAGGCAAACCATTGCGTGGTGGCCCGGAAAATCACTGGTTTCTTAGTCCGCCAGTCATGCGGATACGAGTGCGTGAAGAAGTCGAGCTTTAGCAGTGCCCCTTTTTCCTCTAAGGCTTTGGTCACCATGGGGTTGGCCTTGTCGTAGAACACGCCGGTAAAGCCAGGCGCGTCTTCGGTCATAAAGCCCTTTTCATCGACCACAGACACCACTGGCAGGTCATATTTCATGCCGGCCTTGTAGTCATCTTCACCATGACCAGGCGCGGTGTGGACTAGGCCGGTCCCGGAATCAAGCGTCACATGATCGCCTAAGATCACTAAGCTGGTACGATCATACAGCGGGTGCTGGGCGGTCATGCGGTCCATTTCCTTGCCGCTAAAGGTCTTCAAGATTTCAACGTCCTGCCAGCCCAGCGCCTCTTTGACCACCGGCAAGCGTTCGGCGGCGACCACATACTTCTTGCCATCGGCTGCCACCTGGGCGTATTCAAAGCGCGGGTTAACTGCAATCCCGTAGTTGGCGGGAATGGTCCAAGGGGTGGTGGTCCAAATAATGAAACTGGTATCGCTGTCCAGCAAGCACTTGCCATCAACCACCTTGAAGGCGACATAAATCGAAGGTGATTTCACATCATGGTATTCGATTTCCGCTTCCGCTAAAGTGGATTCGGAACTCCAGGACCAATAAACCGGCTTCAAACCATGATAGATATAGCCTTTTTCCGCCATGGCGCCAAAGACCCGAATTTCCGCTTCTTCAAACTTCGGCTGCAAGGTGATATAAGGATGCTCCCAGTCGCCCAGTACCCCCAGGCGCTTGAAATCGGTGCGCTGCTTATCGATTTCCTTCATCGCAAACTGGCGGCACAGTTCCCGGTAGTCCGCCATGCTCATTTCCTTGCGGTGGACGCCTTTTTTGGCCAGCTGCTGTTCAATTGGCAAGCCGTGCGTATCCCAGCCAGGCACATATGGCGCGCGGAACCCATTCATGCTCTTATAGCGCACAATGATATCCTTCGAGATCTTGTTGAGCGCGTGGCCCATGTGGATGTTCCCGTTCGCAAATGGCGGGCCATCATGCAAAATGAAGGTGGGTTTGCCTTCATTCGCTTTTTGGCGTTCTTGGTACAAGTGATTTTCTTCCCAGGCTTCCTGCATCTTTGGTTCTTTATTCGGCAAGCCGGCGCGCATTTTGAAATCAGTTTTGCCCAAATTCAATGTGTCTTTGACTTTCATAGCGACTCCTCTCTTCCATACAAAAAACACCCGTCCCGATTAGGACGAGTGTTCACTCGTGGTACCACCTAAGTTCGAGCTAAAAATTAGCTCCTTCAGCAATCGATAACGGGATTACCCGGCGCAAGGCTTCGCTGAACTGATACCGTCAATTGACTTGCACCGGGCTTCCACCATTCCCAGTTCGCTGTGGCAAGGGGCAACTGCCGACTTGTGTTCAGGCGTGATTGATTTTAATCTTGATCAGATTCAACTGGCGCTTCGCTAGTGGCAGGGCCATCCGTTGGCGCATCAGTTTCTGGTTCATCTGTCGGGAAAACAATTTCGGTAAACTTGGTTTGACCGTCGGTGTCTTCAGCCGCCTCTGAGTTTACAGAATCTGACGCCTCGTTGTCAAGCGGCGCTGGTGTTTTGACCTGGGCCGGATCTAGGTATTCGGCTGATTCTGTGGTGCTAGCCAACAAGTCTTTCCATTCTGGGCTCTTGACCACTTCCAACTGCGATTCCAGCATCACTTGCAGGCGCTGGCGGAAGACGCGGGTCTGCCGCTTAAGGTCTTCGGTTTCCACCGTGATCTTCTTGGCCTTATCCGAAGCATCGCCAACGATATGGTTGGCCTTGTCGGTAGCATCCGTCAGCATGTCCTGAGAGGTCTTTTCGGCTTTCTGCTGAATCAAGGCGGCTTCGGTTTCCGCATTCTTCTTGACCTTATCGGCGGCTTCTTGCGCCACAATAATCGACTGGTTCAAGGCATCCTTCAGGTCAGTGAAGTACTTATTCTTGTCTTGGGCCTCTTGCAGCGCTTTTTCGGTTTCTTCATTTTGCTTCAACAGCGCCGTGTAGTCTTTGATGATCTGCGACAGAAAATCGTTGACCTGGTCTTGATCATACCCGTGGAAGCGAACGTTGAATTCCTTATTGTGAATATCTAGTGGACTTAATGCCATGGTGGTACCTCCTCGTTATTGGGCCTGCTTAGCGCAGACGTTATTTGTGAATGACCTCAGTGGCCAAGCGCTGCTTACCTTTTTTGCTGATGCCGAGCAAGGCTGTGATGCGAACGCGGCCGAACCCGCGCACCGAAATCAGATCCGCTTGCCCCACTGGTTCATCAGGGCGCGTCATCACCTCAAAGTTCAGGCGCACTTTTTGGGCTTCAACTAGGGCCTTCGCCCGCGCCCGCGACATGCTGAAAGCGTGAGCCACCAAGCTATCCAGCCGCAAGGTGGTGACGGAAAATTCAAGCGGCTGCCAGTCATTGGCTGGTGTGACCACCTGATCGAGGCCAATGGGTTCAAGCCGGACGCCAATCCGGCCAATTTTGGTGATATTGCTTTGGACCCAATCACTCATCGTCTGCGTGGTAAACAGTTGCCAGCGCTGACCATCCGTGATGATATCGCCGAAAGCCGTGCGTTTGATGCCCGCATTGGCCATGGTGCCCAGCACATTGCTGTGATGCATTTCCGCAAATTTTTCCGGATAGTTGATTTCTAAAGGTGCGACCTCAAAATCAATCAAATCCGGCGCGAAATACGCTGGGGCAAAAATGATACGCGCCCGTTCAGCGCCAATATAGCCGCCAAAAACATGGCATTTCACATCGCCATCACTGCCGGTCAGCACCCGGGCAATGTGGATCTGACGCGGATCCAGAAAATCTGTCAGCACCGGCCGATACTCGGTGGCCGCTAAATTCAAATGTTCGGCCAGTTCATCAATCAGCGGGGCCTCGTCTTTGCGAAAATGCTGATAAATGGCATCCATCAGGACATCACCCGCATCAAAATCGCATTAAAAATGGTGTTTAAGCCACCGCGCAAAAGATCCAGCACGAAAAAGGCAATCAGCGGTGAAAAGTCGAGCCCCAAAATCGGCGGAATGATGCGAAACAGGTTCAGCCACGGGCCAACCACGCGGCCCAGCAACTGGCCGAACCGGGATTGATACGCCCCAGGAAACCAGGACATCAATACATAAATCACCATCAGCACCATGTACACATACAAGGCATCATTAATAATCGTAAATAACCAAGCTAATGCGGTCAAACAGACGCCTCCTAGCCTAAATCGATGTCGTCATCAGTGCCCAATGTGGCCGCCAAGCTGCCATCAATCTGGAAGTTCGCCGGGGTGACCAGAAAGATCATTTGCCCGATGCGCTTGATTTCACCATGAATGGCAAACACCGTGCCGGTCAGAAAATCAACGATGCGGGTGGCATCAGCTGATTCGATCTGGTCAAAGTTGACCACGACAGCCCGGTTGTTCATTAAGTGGTTCCCGATTTCTTTGGCATCAGAGTAAATGCGTGGTTCATACACCACGATTTTGGCGGTTTTTTCCGTTGGTTCGCCCATCGCCACCACTTTGTTCGTGCGATAGTTGGGCTTGGCCGCAGGTTTCGCCTGCGGCGCGGGACTGGCTGGGGCGACCGTTTCCGTCGGCCCACTGGTCAAATCATCCTCATCGGGATCCATCGCAAAGAATTGACTAAATTTGTTGCCGATTTTTTCAAGCACCATATGCTTTCCTCCTGACCTGGCGTTCTGCACCAGATAGACAAAAACCGATACCAGCAGACGCCTAAGCGTGTCGCTAGTGATCGGCTTGGCGCAAGCGCCTAGAGCTTAGGCTGGTGATTATTGCCGCCGCAGCTTGAAGAATGGCGGCTGGTCATCGCCATCGTCAGGCTTGGCCTGATCATCTGGCTGACTTTCGAAGATATCGAACTCCTGCTTCTTCACATGGTCGAAATCCGCATCTTTCTCAGCTGGCTTGTCGCTGGCTTTCGGTTCGCGGCGCAAATCCCAGTGCACAAAAGGATCATCGGCACTCTTGGCTGGCGCTTCTGTTGCCGGGCGCGCAGCTGGGCGGCGGCGATTGTTATCCTGCGCCCCGCCTTCATCGATGCCGGTCGCAATGACTGTGACCACCACTTCATCGCCCAGGTCTTCGTTGATCGAAGTCCCGAAGATGATGTTGACGTCGCTAGAAGCTGCTTGCGCCACAATGTCAGAAGCGTCCTGGGCTTCAAACAAGGACAAGTCTGGGCCGCCGGTAATGTTGAGCAAAACGTTCTTGGCGCCATCGATGGAAACTTCCAGCAGCGGGCTGGAAATGGCCTTCTTGGTCGCCTCGACGGTGCGGGTTTCGCCAGTAGCAGAACCAATACCCATCAGCGCGGTGCCTTGGTTGGCCATGACGGTTTTGACATCGGCGAAGTCCAAGTTGACATAGCCCGGGCTGGTAATCAAATCGGAAATCCCTTGCACCCCTTGGCGGAGCACATTATCAGCGGCATGGAAGGCTTCCAGCATTGGGGTCTTCTTGTCCACGATTTCCAGTAAGCGGTTGTTGGCGATAATCACCAAAGTGTCCACTTGTTCTTTCAGCTGAGCGATGCCTTCAGCGGCGTTTTTTGCGCGCTTCGGGCCTTCGAATGTGAAGGGCCGGGTCACCACGCCAACAGTCAAAGCGCCAAGGTCCTTGGCCACTTTGGCCACCACTGGCGCCGCACCGGTACCGGTGCCGCCGCCCATCCCGCAGGTGACAAAAATCATGTCAGCCCCGGTCAAGGCATTTTGGATGGCCTCTTCGCTTTCTTCAGCCGCTTTTTGGCCCACATCAGGGGTGGAACCAGCGCCAAGGCCGCGGGTCAATTTCGGGCCGAGCTGAATCTTGGTTTCGGCATCCGAGTTGGACAAGGCCTGCACATCGGTGTTAGCGGCGATGAATTCAACGCCTTTGACGTCTTCGGAGATCATGCGGTTCACGGCATTACCGCCGGCGCCGCCAACCCCGATGACCTTGATCACTGCACCGGTATCTTTATCTGTATCAAGTGAGAATTCCATTGTCGTTCCTCCTAAATAGGGTTTATTCGAAGAAATTGCCGAAGAAGCGTTTCAAAGCTGAAGCCTTTTTCGGTTCATCGCTGGTGGGTTCAGCGGGTTTAGTCGGCACCTTCGTTGGCGTCTGGGTCGCTGGCCGCTCGTTGGCAGCCGGCGGATTAGGTAAGACGCTGGCGACCAACAAATCGATGTCCGTCAGCTGCGAAGCGTAGGTGATAAGACCCAGCGCCGCGGTGAAAGCCGGGTGCCGTAAACCCATTGCATCTGGGATATACCGCTTCACCGGATGCTGGAACACATCCTGGGCCAGTTCGGTAATCCCAGGCAGCGCCGCATTGCCGCCGGTAATGACAATGCCACCAGGCAACGCGAAAGCATCAACGGCCTGCAAGGCTTCATTCAAGCGGGTCAAGATCTGTGTGAGCCGCGCTTCAATGATTTCGGCCAAATACTTCTCTGACACCATGATGGGTTCGGTTTTGCCCACCACTGCCACTGGGAACGTATTATCTTCGTGAGTGGCTAAGGAATCGGCAGTGCCGTAGTCGCGCTTGAGCTTTTCCGCATCAGCGTAACCGGTATTCAGCACCACGGAAATGTCCTTGGTGACGTACTCGCCACCTTCTTGATCGACATCGGTGAACTTCAGCTTATGGTCATGAATGACGGCTGCAGTCGACTGGCCGCCGCCTAAGTCAATCAGAATGGTACCAAAATCTGCTTCGCCATCACTTAAGGCCACTTGCGCTTGCGCCAGCGGGGAAACAACCACATTGCGCAAGGTCAAGCCGGCTTTTTCAATCGCCTTTTTCGTGTTATGTAACACCGTTTTCGGCGCGGTGAACAAGATGCCGTGCATTTCCAGGCGCACCCCGATCATGCCGCGGGGATCTTTGATGTCGTCAAACCCGTCAACAATAAACTCGGTTGGCGTTAAGGATAACATCTCCCGCTCTGGCGGGAGGTTCCGGACCAAGGCCGCGGCCGCCACCGCGCGCACGTCGTTGTCGGTGATTTCTTTACTTTGATCGCCGACTGCAATCATCCCGGTGACGCTTTCGATTTGCAGCATGTTCGCTGGGACCCCAACGACGACTTGTTGGATCTTGATACTTGCTTTTTCTTCCGCTTGACTGACGGCTTGCCGAATTGCTTCAGCGGCCTTGTCAATATCCACGATCACGCCGCGCGATAACCCTTGCGACCTGGAACTGCCCACGCCAATAATGTTCAGCTGACCTTGCACAAGCTCGGCCACAATCACTTTTATTGAGGTGGTCCCGATATCAAGCCCTACATAGATGTCTTGATTTTCCATGACCACGGAACCTCCTTGCTACCTGTTTTTTAATAATTAGATGAGAAAACATAACGCTGAATTTATCTTACCACACGAACCCGTCATTTGCGCCGCCATATCGGCAAAAGCCGGCGTTTTTCGCCTATTTTGCCGTTTTGGCTGGATAAGGGGTGAAAAATGCCCCCACTTCCAGGTCCACCGTGCCTTTCGTTGTCACCTGCGCCACGATGCTCGGGTAGTAAGCAATCTTTTTGGCCACGGTGCGACTATCAGCCACCACGGTGTTACCATCGGTCATCGTCAGCGTGATTTGATAAGGATTACCGTCGCCGCGGCTAGCATCCACTTCCGAAGTGGCCCGCCGCACCGCCGGCGGAAACTTGGCGACGGCTTTGGCCAACGCCGCGGCCTCTTTCACCGTGAAACCGGAAAAAACCGGGTAGTTCGCTAGTGGGGTTTTCGTCTTGGCTTTAATCAAAGTGCCATTGGCCAAAATCATTTGATACCGCTTATTGGCCAGGCGGTAGCCGATGGGCTCATGCTCCTTCACCGTAATGGTGACCTGATCAACGGCCTGCACTTTGACCTGGGCCGAGGCAATTTGCGGCAGTGCTTGCTTGATACGCGTGAGATAACGCTGCGGATGCAGCAGCACGCTGGGAATCAGAACACGATTAGACAGCGTACTGGCATCAATGACCTGCTGAATCGGCACATTCTCAGTGCCATTGACACTGACCTGTTGCACCTTGGCCACTGGGGACATCAGATAGCCAAACCCAGCGAGGAGTAAGACTAACGGCGCGGTGACCAGGATGATATTGCGCGTGCGTTGGTGCCGTCTGAAACTGGTGAGCGTCGGTAGCGGCAGATTGCGCTGCTTAGGATGGCGCCTTTTTTTGGCTTGCTTAGCCTGGTAGGCTTCCCACGGCGTCAAGGGATCAGCTTTTTTGCGTGCAGAATGAAACCATGCCACTGTGAGTCACCTCCTAACTGTGAATGAACGATTAACGGGCGATGGCTTCCTGCAGCACCGCAATCAACTGATCGGCGGCGTCAGGCACCCCCATGTTTTTGGCGGCTTTAGCCATGGCTTGCAGTCTGGTATCATCAGCCATCAGCGCCGTGATTTGACTGGCAAAGTTGGTATCTAATTCGGGTTCGGTGATCATCAAAGCCGCCCCACCATCAGCCAAACTCTTGGCATTCACGTACTGGTGGTTATGGGTGACATTCGGACTGGGAATCAACACGCTCGGCAAACCCAAGGCGGTTAATTCCGCGAGGCTCGTGGCGCCGCTGCGGCCAATGACTAAGCTCACATCTGGCAAAATCGCCGGCATGTCATCGACATAAGGCACCACCTTAACGTTTTCGGGAACGTGCTTCAGTTGATTCTTGATCCGGCCGTAATGGCGATTACCGGTCACAAATAGCGTCTGGAAATCAGCTCGGCCAAAAGC
Source organism: Lacticaseibacillus suibinensis (assembly GCF_003946175.1). GTDB lineage: Bacteria > Bacillota > Bacilli > Lactobacillales > Lactobacillaceae > Lacticaseibacillus > Lacticaseibacillus suibinensis. Next base: position 49,950 of record NZ_RHOK01000011.1, read on the forward strand.
CGGTAAGGCCTGAACCGCCGCCGCATTGATTTTTGGGGCGCCGCGCGAGCCACCAAAAATCAGCAGTGTCCGCTTGTGCGGGTCGAGTCCAAAGTCCGCTAACCGCTCATTGGGCCGAAGCCCTGCGACTTGTTGGGCCCTGGGATTACCAGTCAGTACCACTTTTTTGGCCGGAAACGCACTGGCCACTTCAGGAAAGGTGATGGCTATGCGATCGACAAAGCGAGCCAAGAATTTATTGGTGACGCCGGCCACCGAGTTCTGCTCGTGAATCACCGTGGGCACGTGATGGGTCGCCGCTGCAAACAGCACCCCGGCCGAGACATAACCACCGGTGCCCACCACGACATCGGGTTTGAAGGCCTTGACCATTTTGGTCGCTTTATTCATGGAACCCACAAACAGCCCCAGCGTTTGGACGTTAGTTTTGACGCCGGCCAAGTTTAGCTTGCGTTTGAAACCCTGCAGCGGCAAGGTTTCAAAGGGAATCTTGGCGTTGGGCACAATGCGGCTCTCCAGCCCTTTTTCGGTCCCCACATACATCACTGCGTCCAAAAGCCCGCGTTCTTGCAGGCGCTGAATTAAGGCCAAGGCCGGGTAAATGTGGCCGCCAGTGCCGCCACCGGAAATCATCAGGCGCATTTAAGCTTCCTCGCTTTCGGCTAGTGCTTGAACCGCGGCAATGAATTCATCCCCTCGGATTTCAAAATTAGGATATTGATCCCAGCTGGCGGCAGCTGGCGACAGCAACACGACATCGCCAGGCTGACTTTGGGCAAATGCCAGCGGCACCGCGGTTTTCACGTTTTCGGTGCGCTGGTAAGGAATGTCGGCTTGCTGCGCCAGGGCTTCCATTAACGGCGCTGTTTCCCCAAAAGTGATCATGGCGTGAACATGAGCCTTGATCAGTGGCAGCAAATCATCCATCGGCAGGTGCCGATCGAGCCCGCCGGCCAGTAACACGATGGGCTGATGAAAAGCAGTTAAAGCGACGGTGCTGGCTTCAACGTTAGTCGCCTTGCTATCGTTATAGAATTTGCGGCCGGCAATGGTTTGCACATATTGAATCCGGTGCTTAACGCCGGTGAACCGGCTTAACACTGCCACAATGGCGGCGTTGGTCACGCCGCTGAGTTTAGCGGCGGCAATGGCGGCCAGGGCATTCTCGATGTTGTGCGCCCCGGGGATTTGCAAAGCGTCAGCTTCAATGATGCGCTCACCGTCAAAGCATAACCAACCGTCCGTTAAGGTGGCCCGGGCGCCGGTAGCGCCTTGGCGTGAAAATGGCACGATGGTCGCTTGGCTTTGCTTGGCCAGCTCATGCATCTCCGGTAAATCCCAATTCATGATGAAATAATCATCGGCGGTTTGATTCATGGTGATGCGCATTTTGGCCTTTACGTAGTTTTCTCGACTGCCGTGCCAATCCAAATGCGCCTCGTAGATATTAGTCAAAACCGCAATATGTGGGTGCAAGGTTTGAATGCCCACCAGCATGAAGCTGGACAATTCGGCGACAATCGTATCGGCCGCGGTGGCTTTTTGGACGACCCCAGACACCGGAATACCAATATTACCAGCGTCATAGGCATGCCCAGCGCGCTCGCCTTCGTTCAGCATCAGGCCAATTAAAGTCGTGGTGGTGGTTTTACCATTACTGCCGGTCACGCCGATCCAAGTCGAATCAGAAACTGAGTAAGCCAACTCGGGTTCAGTAATCACCGGAATGCCCAGCGCCTCGGCGCGCTGCACCATGGGATTGCTGTATGGAATGCCGGGATTTTTCACCATCAGTTCGAAGCCCTCGTCGAGCAACTCCACCGGATGGCTCCCAGTAATCACGGTAATGCCTTCGTCCAGCAGGGCTTGCGCTTCCTTGTTGTCATCGAACTTTTGCTTATCATTGACGGTCACCAACGCGCCGAGCCGATGCAGCAATTTGGCGGCATTGACCCCACTTTTGGCTAACCCGAGCACTAACACTTTTTTGTTTCGATATGCTGTATTTACACGCATGCGCCAAAACGCTCCCCTATCTTTGCTCTCTTCAACGGAAGAGGCACAATCTTACCAAAAAAGAACCAAGTACAAGCCACTGCCCAAAATGGCCACCAACCAAAACGTCAAATCCACTCGCCATTCCGACCAGCCCAGCATCTCAAAGTGATGATGAATTGGCGACATTTTGAAAATGCGTTTGCCGGTCAACTTAAAGCTGGCCACCTGCAAAATCACACTCGCGGTTTCACCGACATAAACGATGCCAATCAGCAGCAAGGACCACGGCCGATTTAGCAACAGCGAAATCACGGCCAAAAGTCCCCCTAACGCCAGGCTCCCGGCGTCGCCCATGAAAATCTTGGCTGGCTTGTGGTTGAACAGGAAAAAGCCCACCATCGCGCCGACGGTCACCAGGCACAAAATCAAGACATCGACGCGCCCATCATGCGCCGCCAGCACGGCATAGGCAATGAAGCTAATCGTGGCCAAACCAGCTACCAACCCGTCGATCCCGTCGGACAAATTGACCGCGTTGGAAAAGCCAACCAACCAGACCACCGCAAAGGCCGCAAACAACACTGGCACGGCCAAGGTGAAGCCAAACAGCGGCAAACTCGCCGGAAAGCCCTCATGGAAGTAGGCAATCAGGAACACCACCGCCCCGAGAATCTGACCCAACAATTTTTGCCAAGCCCGTAAGCCGAGGTTGCGGTGATGCGAAATCTTGATGAAATCATCCAAGAACCCTAGCAGTCCATACAAAACCAAGATAAACAAGCCAACCCACACGCTGACGGTTAAGGCGTGTTGCCACCAATCGCACAGCAGGGCTGCCACCACAATGGCGAAAATGAACACGACCCCGCCCATGGTTGGGGTGCCGTTTTTCTTTTCGTGCCACTTCGGCCCGATTTCCCGAATGGTTTGGCCTTCCTTTTTCATGCGCATGTAGCCAATGAACAAGGGCATGATGATGATGGTCAGCGAAAACGCCGCCACCATCGGGATCAACATCTGTGTGAATTGCATGATACTCCTACCTTCATGATTTACTGAGTTTTCTGAAAAGCTACCGTCACTGTTTCGCTGCCAAGCAGTGAACCACTCGCTAGGCTCTGTTTAGTGGCGTAGCCTTCCCCTTGGAGCTTGAATTTCTTCCCTGTAAGCTGGGCTAATTTTAACACATCGCTCTTCGACCAGCCAGAAACGTCAGGCATGGTCATCGCCCCATTGGTTAGCAGAATCACCCGTGAACCAATCAGTGCCGCGGAATCAGCCGCCGGCATCTGTTGCACAATCCGGTTCCCAGTCCCCACGGTGGACACCACTAACTTCTTCGCGGTCAACGCGGTTTGCGCCGCTGTCAGCGTGTCGTTGGTTACAGCAGGAATAGCCAAGGTTTGCGCCGAGGCGCTAACACTGCTGCCAGCGTTCAACGCCAGCAGCCGAGTCATCAACGGATGGAACAAATCATTGATCGCGGTAGTAGCTGGTTTTTTCATGGTCTTATTTTGCTTCAAAGTGATATAAACGATGAATTGGGGATCACTGGCTGGCGCAATCGCCAGCAGACTGTGCAACTGATTGGTGGCCCCATCGAGGTACCCACCTTTAGGATTCGGCACATTGGCTGTCCCGGTTTTGGCGGCAATATCAGCACCGGCGATTTTGTACATCGTCCCAGTACCATAGCTTTGGTTGATGGTATCGCGCATCTCATTCAGCACCTGACTCGCCGTGCTGGCGCTGATCGGCTTGCCCACCACTTGCCGCGAATAAGTCGTGGTTTTGCCACTGGCAGACTTGATCTTGCTGACAATCCGTGGGCGCACCATGGTCCCACCATCGGCGATGGCGGTAGCCGCCTGCAAAATCTGCATTTGCGTCACGTTGATACTTTGCCCGTAGGCCATGACCGCGCGGGTCACCGCACTGTTCAGGTTGTAACTACCAGCGCTTTCATTGGGCAGCGCGATGCCGGTTTTTTGACCAAAGCCAAAATCCTTTAGGGTTTTAGCCTGATTGGCTTCACCCATGGCTTGCACAATATGCACAAAGCCGACGTTACTGGAGCGCGGCAAGGCCTGACTGAGTGGAATTTCACCAAACCCCACGTGGTTCCAGTCACGAATGGTGGTATCGCCCACTTTTATTTTGCTGGAATCGTAATACTGATTAGAATTGAAGGTGCCGCTTTGAATCGCCCCGGCCAGATTGAACACTTTCATGACTGATCCAGGTTCATAAGCATCTTCCACAAGACTGTTTTGCCAGGAAGCGCCGGCACCGAGGCCGTCCAAGGTGCTGGGATCAAAGGTCGGCCGCTGACTGGCAGCCAGAATTTCGCCGGTTTTGGCGTTCATCACCACCGCCGTCAGTGATTGTTGCTGATACGTGTTTTGCACCTGGGTCATGAGGGTTTCCAGATAAGATTGCAGACTACTGTCCAAGGTTGTGTAAACATTGCTCCCGTTTTTCGCCGCCTTGGTTTTCACCTTGGCTTGCGGAATCCGGTAACCGTAATTGTCGCCTTGCGCGGTGCGATAGCCATTGTGCCCGGCCAGCAGCTTGTCGAAGGTCTTCTCCAGCCCCATCACGCCCACTAGGGATTGATCCGAGTCGGTGGTTTTATTGGCCTGGGCAAGGCCAACAGTGTAACTAGCGAAGACCCCATTTGGGTACAAGCGCGAAGGACTAGCCGTCAACGCAATGCCCGGGAGTTTTTCCTTCATGATCTGATTGCGCGTCGCCAGCGACAAGTTCGTCCCCGCCGTGCCAAATTCGACTTGATTAGTGCCTTGCTTGGGATTGAGATAGGCCAAAATCTTCTCTTTGGCCAACGGCAGGTACCTGGCCAAAACGGTGGCGGTTTGCTCTTTGTCGGAGACGTATTGCTTCTTGCCATCAACCACTTGGGTTTTGTCCAGCACCGCATAAAGCGTGTAGGTATTCGCGTCTTCGGCAATCACACTGCCATTGCGATCATAGATATTTCCACGATCGGCTTGAAGTTTGGCTTCCCGATAGTATAGCTTCTGCCGAAAGGCGGCGAGGTTTTGATTATCTACGGACCCACCGGCAGCGACGTACCAAAAACGACAAATGAACGCAAGCAAGATGGCCCCAACCCCAAAGATCAGAATAATACCGAAGATCTTGCGATTGCGCTCAGGATGCCTAACGCTCATTTGTCGTGATTGCTGTTTCTTTTTCATCTACTTATTCACCGCACGTTTGATATTTCCCTCGATCACTGTGAAGCCGTGCGCCTTGGCGTAACTGGTCAAGCGATTGGAATTGGATAACTCACCGATATTTTGCTTGGCATCGGCGATATCTTGTTTCGAAGTGGTGATGTTGCGCTGGACCTGCTGATAACTGCGATCCATATTGGCCAAGGTCATTTGGCCGGTCAGGTAGAACAGACAAAAGCCCACCATGATTAAACCTAGCGCCAAAGTGGCCAACCGCTCAAGCGGCGAAAACGGCACATGCTTGGGCGCCGCTTGCGGCGCCTGCTGCGGCGTCGGGGCGGCTTTGGGTGCAGCAGGTGTTGGCTCAGGCTGCATCATATCTAACTGTCTTGCTGTGTTATCAAGCATGTCGTTCACTTCGCTTTCCGCATGATGACCCGTAATTTCGCGCTATGCGCACGATGATTGACGGCTAATTCAGCTTCACTTGGTAAGATTGGTTTGCGATTAACCAAACTGAAGTCTGGCACCGCGTCTGCCGGTATCACCGGCAAATCGCGCGGGAGATCTTTGGTTTTTGTTTTTTCATTGAACATGGTTTTGACGAGCCGGTCTTCCAAAGATTGGAAGGTAATGACGCTAATGCGGCCGGCTGGCGCCAACAGCGTGAAGGCTTGCGTCAAGGAGTCTTCCAGCGCCCCTAATTCGTCGTTCACGGCGATGCGGATGGCCTGGAACACTTTTTTGGCGGGATGACCGCCCGTGCGCCGCGCCTTAGCCGGAATGCCGGCTTTGATCAGCTCAACCAGTTCAAAAGTGGTCTCAATCGGCTGCTCAGCGCGAGCCCGCTCAATTTGGCGGGCAATCGACTTGGCAAACCGTTCCTCACCGTAGCGGGTAAAAATCCGCACCAGGTCTTGGAAGGACCACTCGTTGACCACTGTCCGGGCCGTCAAGCGCTGGCTTTGGTCCATCCGCATATCTAGCGGCGCATCAAAGCGATAGCTAAAGCCGCGCTGGGAGTCATCGAACTGCGGTGATGACACGCCCAAATCGTACAAAATGCCATCCACCTGCGTCACCCCGGCTTCTGCCAAAGCGGCGGTTAAATCGCGAAAGTTGCGATGTAGCAAATGCAAGTTTGCTGGCATTGGCTGCAAAGCAGCGGTCACGGCATCAATGGCGGCCTGGTCTTGATCAAACGCGTAAAGCTGGCCCGAGGTGAGCTGGCTCAAAATGCGTTTGGTATGACCGGCGCGGCCCAAAGTGGCGTCAACATAGATACCGGCAGGATTGACGGCCAGCTCATCAGTGGCCTCTTTTAATAAGACGGTTTCGTGGGTAAATGTCATCGGCTACAGTCCAAAGTCTGTCAGATTTTCAGAGATATCATCAAAGCTCTCTTCAGCAGAGGCAGTGAAGGCGTTCCACCGCGCTTCACTCCACACTTCAATGCGATCAGAAACACCAACTAAAACGCAGGCCTTCTCTAGCCCAGCGTGCTCGATCAAAGGCTTGGGAATATTCACGCGACCTTGTTTATCAAGCTCGCATTCCGTGGCCGCCGAGTACAAGAAGCGGCTAAAGGTCCGGGCGTCTTTTTTGGTCAAAGGGAGGGTCTCAACTTGCGCCTGCAACTTCTCCCATTGCGCCATGGGATAACCAAAGAGGCAGCCGTCCATGCCCCGGGTAAGCACAAAATCACCGCCCAGTGTTTCACGAAATTTGGCTGGAATAATCAAGCGTCCTTTCGCATCAATGCTGTGATGAAATTCACCCATTAGCATGACAGACCCCTCCTTTCCTGACGTTAAATTCAGTCTACCACAATCCCCCACTATCCACCACTCAAGTATCAAAAAATGGCTTGACAAATCTGGTTTTTGACCAACGTTTCCCACGATGTACAAAAAATCCCCACCGGCCGCGGTTTGCAGCAGGTGGGGAACGGTGGATTCTGGGTGGGAGATGCGCCCTATTTTTGCTCTAAAGGGTGATTAAAATCGCCCCAAGCCACCATAAAGTTGTGGCTAAAGTGAGGACGCCGCCCAAAGTTGAAAAATAACGTTTGAGCACTAAATCATAATCTCGGTCAACCAGCAGGACGACCAAGAGTAAGGCAATCGCGCAGGCCGCAAACAAAGCGACCCAGATTGCATTGGGGAGCGGGTTGGCCAAGAGCATGGCCAACCCGCCTAAATTCAGCAGTGTGGCCACTAACGGTAGCAACCGTGAGCGAAATTGAAAGGCGCGACTGGCAATCAACAGCGCCAGACCCACAAGGGGTAATAGATAGCCGAACAACGTGTACATAAGCATTCCTCCAAGCTCCACTATACCCGATTCTGTGGCCGGTCGCATCGATTTGTTCTGCGGTCGCTGGATTGACGAAGGCGGACGACCCGCACCCAACAATTTCAGTTGCCCTTGCCTGGCAAAACAGGTAAACTACAAGGGAATAAATGGCAAATCGTGCAGGCGCAGACTGGAAAAGGTGGTGATACTGGTGAAGCAAAAGCGTTCTAAGTTTTGGTATATTACCCATATCGCAACATGGGCCATGCTGATCGTCACCGTGTTTGGGGTTTTGGTTTTAGCCCTGCAAGCAATGGGTAGTCTTTAACCCTTCCATATAAAAATAAGCGTTGCCTCCAACCTGCACCTGGCTGGAAGCAACGCTTTTTTGTGAGCTAATGTTGCGGTTGGAACTGGGTCGCGGTTTTGGGCTGGAACAGCGCCTTGCGCACGGTCCGCAGCAGCACAGTCACCACGATCAGGGTCACCAGCCCGGTCGCAATCGCTGAGCCGCCATTGATGGCCAGCGAATACAGCCAAGCCGGCATGCCTTTAGGCGCGTATGAACCCCAGAACACCCAACCGGCTAAGAAATGGCAGAAGTACTTCGCCGCCGTGCCAATCAGCACGGCCAGCCAAGCCGTCGCCAGGATGGCTTTAGGCTTATTCTCATGCAGTGCCTTTTGAAATTGCGGATAAAGCAACCCGCCCAAGCCGGCGACGGCAAAGGCAATCGGATATTCCAAAAAGCCTTGAAGCGGATTCAGCACTGAACCTTCGCTAAAGCCGATCAAAAAGACATCCAGCACCCCCCAGGTCAGCCCAGCAGCCATGCCGGCGCCTAACCCACGGCGCAGTGCAAGCACGGTAATCGGAATCAAGCCGTAGCTCATTTCCACACTAGAAATCCCCGTTTTGTGAGGCACATATTCAAGTGCCATCGCGAATGCGGCAATCACCGCAATTTCCATCAGAACAATCAAACGTGACATCGTTTTAGACATCAAAAAACCTCCTTCGTGTGCTGGGAGCCAGCCACAAAGAAGGTCGAAAAATATCGACACCGCAATTCCTACGCTCGTATTAACGAACAGGTTCGAAGGGTCTGGGCAAATGCCCACTCTCAGCCAATGGCTCCCCTTTGCGTTGGTCCCGGACAACTATTTACTTGTGCAAAACCCATTATAAGGGACCGCTTACCAAAGTCAAGTAAAAGCACCAGGCTACAGAAAACGCTGTGGAGCTGGGCGCCCTTAGCCCGGCAGGTAGCCTAAGTCAGCGCATTGAAGTCGCACTTTGACTTCGAGGCGCTGACTGTAGCTAGCTGCTCGGGCGTTGCCCAGCGTAGCGCAACTACAGGCGGCGGAGGGTGGCCGCTTTTAGCCTGACAGGTAGCCTAGCCGGAAGCAGTGCCGCCGCTTTTTGGCGGTGAGGCTTCCGGCGTAGCTAACTGCTCAGGCGTTGGCCACCCGGAGCGCAACTAAAGGCTGTGGCGCTGGGCGCCCTTAGCCCGACAGGTAGCCTAAGTCGGCGCATTGAAGTCGCACTTTGACTTCGAGGCGCTGACTGTAGCTAGCTGTTCGGGCGTTGCCCAGCGCAGCGCAACTAAAGGCTGCGGAGGGTGGCCGCTTTTAGCCTGACAGGTAGCCTAGCCGGAAGCATTGCCGACGCTTTTTGGCGGTGAGGCTTCCGGTGTAGCTAACTGCTCAGGCGTTAGCCACCCGGAGCGCAACTAAACGCTGTGGACCTGAGCGCTTTAGCCAGACAGCCCACGCAAGTTTATAGAATCGGGGCAAACAGCCGCGCCAGCTCAGTGCCCATTTGATGCCAGCGCGTCTGGCTCTTGACCTCGGCATAAGTATAGGCCGTCGCCTGCTGCAAATCGAGCTTGAACTGCCGCTCAGCGCGTTCAGCCAGCGCCTGGTCATAGATGAAGGCCGCAATTTCAAAATTCAACTTGAAACTGCGGACATCCAGATTGGGTGACCCCGTCATGAGATACTGACTGTCGACAATGATGACTTTCCGGTGCAAAAAACCGGCATCATAGCGGTAAACCTTCACCCCATGCTTAGCCAAACGGTTCAGATAAAAGGCCGTGGCTTTTGCCATTAGCGGTTGGTTGGTTTGTTTGGGCACCATCAGCCGCACGTCCATGCCACTTTGGGCGGCTAAAATCAGCCCATCAAGTAGACTATCATCCGGCACGAAGAACGGCGATTGCACCCAGATACGGCGCTTAGCCAAGGCCAAAAGCCGCAAATCGCCCAACTTGATGGCTTCCAAATCCTGCTCCGGACCGCCACTGACAATTTGCATGGTGGTCCGGCCGGTATCATGTGATTCCGGAAAATAAGCGCGTTGGAAATGCACCTTTTTAATGCGGGCAGTGGTGTTCCAATCCATGAAGAAGCGCGCCTGCAACGACGCCACCGCCTGCCCGCTGATCCGCAGCTGGGTGTCTTGCGTGATGAGATACTTGCGTGACGACGAGCCAATGTCAAAGCCTCCCATGTACCCGACACGGCCATCAATGACGGTGATTTTGCGGTGATTGCGAAAGTTGATCCGCAAATTGGCCCGGCCTAGCTTGGTGGCAATGAACGGCTCCACCATGCCACCAGCCGCGATCAGCGGCCGCCAAAAGTTTCGATTCAGGCGATGAGAGCCAAAGGTGTCGTAAATCACCCGGACCCGCACGCCGGCCTCGACTTTTTTGACCAACAACTGCACCAGGGCTTGCCCGTGGGCATCAGGCGCAATCGTGTACGCCTCAATATGAATATGGTGCTGAGCCGCCTCCAAATCCTCAAACAAGCGGCGACTAAACGCCGTGCGGTCAAAAATCAACTGCACGTCATTCATCGTTGTAATCAAAGCCCCATCCGCCTTGAGCAGCGTCCGCACCAACTCCGGCGCGCCAGCAAACGGGGAATTAGTACCTTGGTCTTGGCTCAACTCAACCGCTTCTTGCTGCGCGGCCACCATTTGATCAATCCCAAGCCGCTGCTGGGTGGCCAGTGCATTCAGTTTGTTGGTTGACAACTTACGGCCAAACAACCAATACAGCACAAAGCCGAGCACCGGAATTAACATCAAAACCAGCAACCACGCCCAAGTCGCCGCGATATCGCGCGGCTGCCGAAACACCGTCACGATGGCTGATGCCGCATTGACGACCACGATGACAACCAGAAGTGTCTCCAGCCACATCCGGCATCCCTCCTCCACTTATCGTTTTATTCATAATACCACAGGGCAAGCAAGCGCAGTCCTACATGATGGTACGTTTTTTAATAACGAAGCAATATTTTGATGACGCCTTCTGACAGGAAAGAATGCTGATTAAAATAACGAGCGATACTTGACCATGTTATTCAGCCAGGGCGGTCGGGTCAGGCAGAGGGACGCGGTGGGCAAGCGGTGAAACGAAAAAGCCGGCGAGACTGCGGTTTTTGCAGGCTCACTGGCCTTTTCGGGGCCAATCCTGAGACTCGAAGGCGAGCGGGGCGAGTCGAGCTCCGGATTGAGGGTCGAGACCTTGGCTCGGCCCGGCCCCACAGCGCCCCGGCGCCTAACCCGATCGCGCTGGCGCCCCCGAATCAAAAAAGAATGGCACAAGGCCATTCCCCTTAGTCCACCGATTTTTCACCGAACCATTTCTCGTTGATCTTTTCCAGCGTCCCGTTTTTGGCCAAAACCTTTAACCCATCATTGATTTTCGTTTGTAGGGTGGTATCGGTTTGACGCAAGCCCACAGCGAAGTCTTCCGGCGGGAAGTCGCCGGCCACCACGCGATAAGCGCTCGGGTCACTTTGGTGTTTGACATAGTAGTCAGCGTAGACCTGGTCGATCAAAATCCCTTGAATGCGCCCGGCGTTCAGATCCAAGAAAGCATCGTCGAAAGTGTCGTAAAGCACTGGCGTTTGCTTGGCAATCAAATTCTTCAGCTTCTTGGGTTCACCATCCAGATCCGCGGCACCGCTAGAGCTGGTTTGAACCCCTAGTGTCTTGCCTTTCATATCAGCAAAGGACTTGATATTGGCATTGGCCTTCGTGACCAGCACCTGGTGATTCAACAGATATGCCTTAGAAAACCCAACCTGCTTGGCCCGCTCTGGCGTCACCGTGTAACCATTCCAAATCAAATCAATGGTTTGGTTCCGCAACTCGGTTTCTTTCATCGACCAATCGATGGTTTGGAAACTCGGCGTGATGCCGTATAGTTTGAACACGGCTTTGGCCAGGTCAATATCGTAACCACTGAGCGTCCCGTCTTTTTGACGAAAACCCATCGGCACAAAACTATCATCAAGGCCAATCACGACTTTTTTGGTTTGCTGAATGCGTGGCCAACTGTTTTTCACCACGGTGCGGGCGCAGCCAGCAGCACTCACGACGGCCAGCACGAGCACCAGCAGGGCGATAATTCGCTTTTTCACGCTTCCCCACCTCCAAGTTTAGCCACCGTCAGTGTTTCATCCGCCACCGCCTGCGCAAAGTCCATATCGTGGGTCACCACCACTTGGGTCATCCCTTGCGCCTTCACACTGTTAATCAGATCCGCCACAGATTGGCGCAAGTTAGGATCCAGCGCCGAAGTGGGTTCGTCGTAGAGCAAAATTTGCGGCTTCAAGGCCAAGGCCCGGGCAATGGCGACCCGCTGCTTTTGCCCCCCTGACAAGGAAAACGGGTAAGCGTCCGCCTGAGCAGATAAATCGAGCTCGGCAAGCAGTTGATCCGCCTGCGCGGTTGCCGCTGCTTGAGTGGCGCCTTGCAAGGTGGGCGCTAAGGTCAAATTGCGCCGGACCGTCAGATTGGGGAATAATTCAAAACCCTGGAACACAACCCCAATCAGTCCAGCCTGCCGCATTTTAGCTGCGGTCGTGGCCTTACCGTTCCAAATCATCTCACCGCTGTCCGCTGGCGTCAGCCCAGCGATAATGCGAAGCAGCGTGGTTTTCCCAGCGCCGCTGGGGCCGACAATCGCGAGCGTTTTCTGGTCGGCAATGGTGACATCAACGCCTGCCAATACGGTTTGGTCACCAAATTTTTTCGTGATATTTTTGAGTTCTAACATGTGATGACCTCCTTATTTGTAGTAGCTAAAGGCTTTTTCAACGCGGCGCTGGAGCAGGGTTAACACCAACGTCATGATCAAGTACAGTAGCGCCACTAGCACCAGTGGCACCAAAGTGACATCGCGCGCGGTCGCCACTTCCCCGGCCCGGAGCAGGTCGCCTAGGCCAATCACGTACACCAAGCTGGAGTCTTTGACCAGGTTGATCACTTCATTCCCCATGGAAGGGAGCACCACTTTCAGGACTTGGGGAATGACCACATAACGTAAGGTTTGCCAGCGGGTCAGGTTCAGCACACTAGCGGCTTCAAACTGCCCTTCCTCAATCGCGCCGAACCCGCCGCGGTAAATTTCCGCGAAATAAGCGGCGTAGTTGAGAATGAAGGTGAAAATCACCGCAGAGAAGCGATCGAAGACAATGTGGACCAGCGGTAACCCGTAAAAGACGAAAATCAGCTGCAGCAACAGCGGTGTGCCGCGGAATAACCAGATATAGCCGTCCAGTAAGCCTTTACCGGCAACGGCCAATGGGTTTTTGCCGCGATACAGCAGCCCGACGGCTACAATCATACCCAGTGGAATGGCCCCCAGTAACGTGATGGCAAAAACGGCTAGGGTCATTTGTACCCCAGAAAGTAATGCTGGTAAAATCGAAATCACGTAATCCATAATGTCCTCCTTTTGCCGCTTCTGCAGCAGGTTAATCGTTGAATGAACGCAAAAAGCGCCCTCCTGTACGGTTGTACAAGAGGACGCTTCTGCGTGGTGCCACCTCACTTCGCCTTGCTGTCACCAACAAGACCTCACGTGGTTGAAAAACCCACCGGAAACAAAAATGCCCCCACTCAGGCGAATTGCCTGAATGAGGGCGACTTGAATGCCGCGGTGCCACCTCATGCGCGTGCCCTTGTCACCAAGGACACCTCATGTCGTTTTTCAACCACGGCGATAACGAGCCCAACCGACCTGACCTACTACTTTCAACCAGGCACTCATGGATGTGAGGGGCAAGGCGACGTCTCTGGCTTCCACTCTCCCAGAGTCGCTGATCGTCAACGCATGCACCATTTCCACTCAACGTTTTTAAATGATTGTGCTTATCATACCTTGTTTTTGCTGCTTGTCAAGCCTAACGATGAAAAAGGCGATGCCAGAAGCCCACTTTTTTCTGTTCAATGTTCATCAGTGGCACACTTTCACCCAGCAACCGGCGCGCAATGTTGCGGTAGCCCTGGCTGGCCGGATCATCTGGATCCATCACCACAGTTTCGCCTTTATTCGAAGTTTCAATGACGCCATCATCATCCAAAATGATGCCGAGCAAATCGATGCCTAGGTGCTGTGTGATTTCGTCGATATCCATCGCACGGCCATCAGCCATCATGTGCTGGCGAATCTGATTGATCACCAGTCTCGGCGGATAAACCATATCACGCTGCTCGAGTAGCCCCACAACGCGATCGGCGTCGGACACAGCGCTGATTTCTGGGGTGGTGACCACAATCGCGCCGTCTGCCCCTTCTACCGCATTGCGAAAACCTTGTTCAATGCCGGCTGGGGAATCGAGAATCAGGTAGTCAAATTCCGGGCGCAGTTCTTCCACAATCGCTTTCACCTGCTCCGGCTCCAGTGAATCTTTTTCCGCATTTTGGGCGGCCGGCAGTATGTAAAGTTTATCGTCGAAGCGCTTGTCTTTGATCAACGCCTGGTGAATTTTCGCCCGGCCGGTCGCAACATCGACGATGTCGTAAATAATGCGGTTGGATAACCCTAGCACGACATCCAAGTTGCGCAGGCCGATGTCGAGATCCATGAGTACCACGCGCTTACCTTGCAGGGCCAAGGCAGTCCCGATGTTGGCAGTGGTGGTGGTTTTGCCGACACCGCCTTTACCCGAGGTAATAACTAATGACTTTCCCATTAAAATTCCTCCAGTTTACGGAACAGTTTTGGCCGCAACTCACTGAGGCCGGCGGTTTGCCCATGCGTGAGCACATGCAGGTCGTTAATATAGCTGGTCGTTTCCGGTCCATAAGTGTTCTTGTCGATAATTTCGATCGTGTCCGCAATGCGAATCTGGCCCGCTTTGCTGATGTCGCCGGCAATGATGGCATCCTGTGCGCCGTCAGCCCCGGCAATCAGCAGGCCTTCCACCGTGCCCATCACAAAAATGCTCCCGGTGGTGCGCAGCGTTGCGCCTTGGTGCAAGGTGCCAAGAAACAGCACATCGCCGCTGTAATTGGCCTCTTGCCCTGAGCGCAGCACGCCCCCCACTAAATGTGTGGCTTGGGCCGCCAACCGGGCCTTGAGTGGTGCAATGGCCGCCACGTCGGCGTGAATGGCGCCAATGGTGAAATGCGGATACTGGGCAAAGACCTGCTGAATGGCTTGGGCCTGGCTTTCGTCCAGTAGCCGGTCGCCAGTTTCAATCACAAATTCGACTTCGCCAGTATTTTCCGTATCAGCGGAGAGCCGCGCCAGCAAGGTTGCCAGCTGCGCTGTGATTTCCTCAATACTCGATGCTGCTCTAAATTGCAGCTCAAAGCCGCTTTTGCGGCCTTTTAATGTGACAGCCTCCAAGACGCCACCCCCAACGTTAATCTATCCTTAAGTTTATCAATATTCGGTGCAAAGGCAAATATGCGATGGCGAAAAGAATCACATTCACCATCAGCCCTGGGCCAATGTGGTTGGCAATCAAAATAATCACCGACCCGTTGGCCACCCCCAGAAACTGATTGATGGCGTAATCGGCCACTGCCGCCACCGTCAGCACAATTACCATCACACTACCCAGGTAAAACGGCTTTTTCGGGATCACCGGGGCCACCTGTCGCACCACATAGACAATCAGTGGCCATAGCAAGGTATTGACCCCAAGCATGCCGGTGTAATAGCTATCGAAAATCAAACCGAAGCCGATGGCGATCGGCACAATGTAGACTTCCTCCGGCAACAGCAACGCCGTCATCACCAGCGCCATCAACGTCAAATGCGGGACGCCATAAAAGGTCCCAGTCATGATAAACTGGGCCAACGTCTGCGTTAGCGTGCCATCGATCAATAAGCACACGAACAGCAACAGGATAATCCAGCCATGACCCCTGAACTTTTTCTCTGTGATCATGTTACTCACCTGAAATCGTGCGATTGATCACGGTGACCACTGAGAGAGCGTTGAAGTTCGCCGCCGGTTTGACATACACGGTGTTGGCCAGCCCGAAGTCATCCTTCTTGACACTAGCGACGGTCCCAATCAACAGGCCTTTAGGGGTGCTGGCGCCGAGACCTGAAGTGATCACCTTTTGGCCTTGCTTGACGTTTTCTTCCGTGTTGATTTGCCCCAAAATCAGCTGATTTTTCTTCACGGAATAACCGGTAATCACGCCATTAACCACCTGGCCAGAGCCGGTGGTAATCTGCGCGGCAAACCGGTCCGCGGATTTATTGTCAGTGGAAAGCATTTCGACCTTGGCATTGGTCTTCGCCACTTCCACCACCCGGCCGGCGAGACCGGCCCCAGCCATCACCGGCATCCCCTTGGTCACGCCGGCCCCGGAGCCTTTGTTGATGATGATGATGTTTTGCCAATCGCTAGGACTGCGCATCATCACCGTCGCCGAAATTTGATCGTAATCGGTCAAAGTGGCATTCAGTTTCAATTGCTTTTTCAGCGCCTGATTTTCTCGGCTCAAGGTTTGGTTGCGGACCTTGGTTTGAGCCAAGCTGGTCAACTTGGTTTTCAGTTGCTTGTTTTCCTGATACGCGTTGAGCAAATCGTTGACGTCATCCAGGCCGCCTTTGACAAAATTCGCCGGGCCAGACACAATCCGGCCGCCGATGCCGACAATGTCATTGCCAATTTGTTGCACCAACGGCGGGGCGCTACGATTGTTGCGAACCGCCATGGAGGTGAACATCAGGCCGACGCTCAGGAGCAGTGCGATCATCAACACGATCAATTTTTTGTTTGAGAAGAACTTTTGCATGAGTCGCTCCTTCGTTCCAGTTCACGCCTATCACTCAAAAAGCCGGCCCCAATAAGACGATCGGACCGGCCACGGGTGCCTGCAGCTGCGGGCGAGGATCAGTGTTTCTTTAAGACATCAATGTTCTTCAATGATTCGCCAGTGCCGATCGCCACGCATTCCAGCGGGTCTTGCGCGATGAAGACCGGCACTTTGGTGGCATCAGAAATGACCTCAGCGAGATGCTTCAACTGGGCACCGCCACCGGTAAGCACGATGCCGTGATCAATCACGTCCGCCGCGATTTCTGGTGACGTTTCTTCCAGCGTATCCTTGATGGCATCGATGATGGCCTGCACAATTTCACTGATGGCTTTGGCCACATCCAAGGCAGCAATGTTTTCCGTCTTCGGCAAACCCGTCAGCAAATCACGCCCGCGAATGGACATATCATCGAGTTCCTTGGCGGCTTCAGGGGAAGCACAGCCAATTTGAATTTTAATTTCTTCCGCAGTGCGTTCACCAATCAGCAAGTTGAAGTGCTGGCGAATGTAAGTAATGATGGCTTCGTCGATTTTATCGCCAGCCATGCGAATTGAACGACTGGACACAATCCCGCCTAAGGAGATGGTGGCCACATCGGTGGTCCCACCGCCGATATCCACGACCATGCTCCCGGTTGGATCCATCACCGGCAAGCCGGCACCAATCGCCGCAGCATATGGTTCTTCAATTACAAAAGCATCCTTGGCGCCAGCCACTTTGGCCGCATCAATCACAGCGCGCTTTTCCACTTCGGTCACGCCGCTCGGCACACAAATCATCACTTGCGGATGGTTGGCTTTACCACCGAGCGCCTTATTCATGAAGTACTTCAGCATCGCTGCTGTCGTGTCATAATCCGCGATGACGCCATCTTTCATGGGCCGGATCGCTGCAATATTGGCCGGCGTGCGGCCAATCATGGCCCGGGCTTCTTCACCCACGGCAATGATTTCTTCAGTTTGGGTATTCTTAGCCACGACAGAAGGTTCGTTGGTGACAATACCTTTGCCATCCACATACACCAAGGTGTTTGCGGTCCCCAAGTCAATTCCGATGTTTTTCGATCCTAATCCAAGCAAGACGTTCTCTCCTTAAAGTGATCCGTTTTTCTAGTCCTAGGCATTATAGCATATAACGCCTAACCCTCGCACCGGGCGCTCCGCAGAAATGCGCGGCAGCGTTTAAAAAATACCCGCTGTGATCACTTTAGATTGTACGCTTTAACCCGCCTCGCCTTAACCAAGGCCGCGTTTCTTTACCTTTATTCAAACACTACGGCCTAGAGCTGATGCTCCATGCTAAAAGAATAAAACTGCTGCGCCCCCACAATGAGGTGGTCCACCACCATGACGCCAATCAAAGCCCCGGCGGCGGCAAAACGTTGCGTCAGATCGATATCCATGGCACTCGGATGGGGATCGCCGCTAGGGTGATTGTGCACCAAAATCAGCTTGGAAGCATTCATCCGCAGCGCCAGGCGAAACACCACCCGCGGATCGGCCACCGATTTGTCTATGCCGCCATGACTGAGCTCTAACTCCTGAATGATGGCATTTTTGACATCAAGAAAAATCACTAAGAGATACTCCTCTTTGGCCCCAGCCAGCCGGGCCATCATTTCCTGACCCAGTGCTTCAGCCCCCAAAATCTGACCAAAGCGCAACGATTGGCGCTGCTGCACCCGTTGGCCTAATTCGATACTGGCTGCCAATAAGCTGGCTTTGCTCAGCCCGATGCCGCTGATTGCCATCAGTTCTTCCAAACTAGCGCTGCCCATATCTTTCAATCGGGGGAAAGTCCCCAGCAAGGCCTCGGCAATCGCCGTTTTGGAATGGCCGCGGCCGCCAGCACCAATCAACACCTCCAGCAGTTGCACATCCGAAAGCACCTGTGCCCCATGCGCCAACATCAACTCTCGTGGCTGCATGCCCTCATCCCCTCTCACGAAGAGATTACGCGTTCAGCAGCCATGCCGCCACCGCCGCTAAATCTGGTAAAACGGCGGCAGCCTTGGCGCTGGCCGGCGCCAAGTCGCGCACTTGCACACAGCGCAACCCCGCGGCATTAGCGGCAGTCACGCCAGCTGAGGTATCTTCGACGACCACCACAGCGGCGGGCGCTAAGTTCAGCTTGCCCAAGGCCACTTGATACAAGTCAGGCGCTGGTTTGCTGGCACCCACTTCCCCGGTGACGGTCACGTCAAACTGCGGCCAAGGCTGCTGGGTGACGATGGTTTGCACATAGGCACTGGGACTCACCGTCACCAGCACCAGCAGAACGCCTCGTTCGTGCAGGTGGTTCAAGAGTGTGGTCGCGCCTGGACGCGCTGACACCGACCCCAGCCGTTTTGCGACCAGCTCATCGCTAAGGCGAATAAAAGCCTCAAGAGTCTCGCCGAACTGAGCCTGCAACCAGGTATTCTGCCGCAAGTCACCGGCGCCGACCAACCGCTGAAAGGCCGCAGCCGGCAGCAGGCGGCCCAGTTGCGCGGCAGCCGCGGCATTCGCTTTTAAATACAGCCGCTCCGTATCCACCAAGGTGCCATCCAAATCAAATAAGACTGCCTTAAGCATGCGCGGCCCCCAGTAGCGTCTGCCGCACTGCACTGGCCAGGTACAAAGAACCCGCGATGATAACTGGTTCATCCGGCGCCTCGTCCAAATGTGCGGCTAAGGCTGCTTGCCAGCTCGTGAAAGTTCGCAGCCGGTCAGCATCGGGATAGTCACTCAAGGCGCTGGCGCGCGCGTTATCTGGCACTGGCACCAACCAAAGCCGGACATGGGCGGATTCCAATTCTTGCACCATGGTGGCCACATCTTTGTCTTTCAGAACGCCGATGATCAGTGTCACCCGCTGCGCCCCGAACACAAGCTTCGCCGCGCTGAGCATCGCCTTGATACCTTGCGGATTATGGGCGCCATCAATCACGATCAGCGGGTCATCACTTATTTTCTCCATGCGCGCTGGCCAGGTGCTGGCGGCTAGACCTTGCCTGATGTCAGTAGCAGTCAACGGCCACTGGCAGGCCGCCGCCGCGAGCTGGCTGGCGACAATCGCCAAACTAGCATTGGCCACCTGGTAGGCGCCCACTAGCGGAATGCGAAGATGGTGCAAAACCGCCTGCCCAGGGGCCGAAAAATCAAATCGTTGGCCCCAGCCCTCGAGCTGCGCCCCACTGACATCAAAATCCTGACCTGCCACCAGCCACTGACTGCCAGTAACGGCGACGCGTTTTTTGACTTCGGCCATTGCCTCAACTGGTAAGGCGGCAGTGACCACCGGCCGCTGGGGCTTGATGATGCCCGCTTTATGCCGGGCCACACTGGTTAGGGTCGGCCCGAGCAGCGCAGCATGGTCCAAACCCACGCTAGTAATCACAGACACTAGGGGATCGATGACATTCGTTGAGTCGGTGTCGCCGCCAATCCCGACTTCGATTACCGCCAGATCGACGTGCTGCGCGTGAAAATACCAAAACGCCAGCGCCGTGATGTATTCGAATTCCGTCACCGCAAATTCCGGCTCGTGCTCTCGCACTTGCTTCAGCGCCGCATCCACTGTTGCTGCCGCCTCGACCAACGCCGCATCAGCAATCGGTTGATGATTGATCATGATGCGTTCGTTGAAACGCATGATAAACGGCGAGGTAAATAAACCCACCGTCAGCCCGCTGGCTTCCAAAATGTGGGCAATGGCGGAGCTGGTGGAGCCTTTCCCATTGGTGCCGGTCACATGCACATACCGGCCGGTTTGCGGATTGCCCAGCGCCGCCAGCAGCGTGAGCAACCGCTCATGATCGCCGGTTTTGGCCAAGCGGGGCAGCGCATGAATCGCCGCCACCGTTGCTTCGTATGTTTTCACGACTAAGCCTCCCTACCAAAAAAGCCGCCTGCCTGCGCAAACGGCTTTTGCTTGAATTTAGAATACCACGACTGGCGTGCCGACGGAAACGACATTCCAGAGCTTAGCGATGAAGGCCGGTGGCTGGTTGACACAGCCATGTGAGCCGTGTTTCAAGTACCAATCGCCGCCAAAGGTTGGCTGCCAGGAGGCGTCATGCAGCCCCACGCCGGTGTTGTCAATTGGCATCCAGTAGCTGACTGGTGTCCGGTAGTCCTCACCGACCAAAGTGGCATTACGCTGCTTGGACCAGATATCGAAGACCCCACTTGGCGTCGGTGTCGAAGGCTTGCCCGTAACCACGTCAGACTCCATCACCAGTTGACCATTCTTGTAGAACCATTCATGCTGGTTGACTTTATCGACTTCAATGTACGTATTACCAATATCGGTGCCATCAGCATGGTAGCCGGTACCTTGATACAGAACGGTTTGGTCAAAGTCGGCGCCTTTTTTGATGAGTTCAATCAAGGCTTTGGTTTCGGCCGACTGGCGAATACTCCAGCCGTAAATCCCAGCTGGCACAGTCACAGTGCCGCGCTTAGTGGACTGGAACTGGCGCGACTTGTCATAGGTGTTGTACTTGGTGGCCAGACTGGCCACATACTTCGCTACGCCAGACTCGCTCACTGCCACAGCGCCGTCTTGATAACTCAGCCAGCTTTGCAGCGTGGCTGTCGGGATGGTTTCCTTGTGATTAGTGATGGTGATCACTGCTTTAATCTTGCTGATGGCTTTCAGCTTGGTGACCGCGGCTTTGAGCTCGGAATCCGAGCTAACGACTTTAGGCTTCACATAACTTTTCGCCACTTGCACCTCGGTCTGGTTTGCCTGAATCGTGCTGGCAATTTCATTGGCAAGCTTCGTTGCGTCAATCTGGTTGCCGGCTTTTTCCTTTTGGATGACGTAATCACCATTTTCCACCGTGACTTTGGCATCTTCTGGCGCCGTGCGATTGGCGTTCAGGCTTTGGGCTTCGCTAGTCGCATAAGCCTTGATGGCCGTTTGATCGGCGCTGCTGGCCAAGGCCGACTGCTCACCCTTAGCCAACACTACGGTGGTAAAACCCCACGGATTTTGCTTTTTGATCAGTTTATTCAAAAGCGTTGTGTAGTCACGATTGAGGCCTAATTCCTGACCTGACACTGTCGCCACCGTTTTGCCATGATCCGTCAACTGATAAGTGACGTTGCCCAGCTTGGCTTTTAACGTCTGATTGGCCGCTTTCACGGTTTTACCGCCGATGGTGACCCCCATCACCTCGGTTTTAGGCAAAAAGTGATCGCGATAGTGTGAACTGCGGACGCCGAAAAAGGCAGCAACCGCGACTACCGCTACGGCAATAACAGAAGTGATAATCCATCCTTTTTTCTTCATTGAAATCTCCCTACTTGCTACTTTTACTTGGTACTTTCAATCCGGCTCAATTATAACATACTTACTAAAAGTACGTAGAGTCCTTGCAATGCAGATTGATTATACCGCAACCAAGTCGCAGAAAGGCAACCATTTAAGCTTACTTAGTTTGGGTCAAGCGGCCATCTTCCATTTTGTAAACGGCATCAGCAAAGCCCAGCAAGCGTTCGTCATGCGTCACCACCACAATCGCTTTTTTGCGGTTATGCGCCAAATCATGAAGCATTTGTCCCACCACTTGCACGCGCGGCCGGTCCAGCGCCGCGGTGGGCTCATCGGCCAGCACGATTTCCGGATCAGGATAAAGTGCCCGGGCAATGGCAACCCGCTGCTGCTGGCCGCCAGATAATTCATTCGGGAATTTATTTAACAACTCCGCGATGCCGAGCTCAGTTAATAACTGGGTCAGCGCAGCCGGCGCCAGGTTGCCCTGAGGCCGAATGCGGTCCACCAGTTTGAATTGATCCGCCACCGTCAAGTACGGCAGTAAATGATAAGCCTGCAACACAAAGCCAATTTGATTCAGGCGTAATTGTTCTTTTTCTTTGGGCGAGCGCTGCTGATAACTTTCACCAGCCACTTGCACCTGCCCGCTGGTTGGCGTCAAAAGCCCACCGGCGATCGTCAGGAGCGTGGTTTTGCCGGAGCCAGAAGGACCCACAATCAGCGTGAGTTGCCCGGCTTCAGCGGCAAAATTGACATCGTGCAGGACCTGCACGCGCGCCGTGCCTTGACCAAAAATCTGATTCACTTGTTCAACTGCTAATGCTGGCATGTTTAACCTCCTATCACGGTCAAAGGATCGACCTTAACCACGCGCCGCACGGGAATTAACCCGCCAATCAGCCCCATTGCCAACAGCCCGACCCCCACTGCGGACAGCAGCGGCACGGAAAAGGCCATTGGCACCACCGCCGGCATCGCCACTGCGGTCAGCACCAAAAGTACGGTGCCGCCGACCAGCCCTGCTGCCACCAGGAGCAAGGACTGCGCCAAGGTGGCTTGCACCAGCACGCGGCTTGGGACTCCTTGCACCCTCAACACAGCGTAATTCGGCAGCTTTTGCATAGTGAGGATGTACATGAACACCGCAATGATGATGAGCGAAATCACCATCAAAAAGCCAATCATGAGCTCAAAGGTCATGTTCTGGGCCGAATAGCCGGGCAATTTTTGAATGAAGGCGGCAGTTGAATAGGCTTTGGTGCCACTGGTGCCCAGCTTAAAGGTGGCAGACTGCGCCACCACAGCACTGGCTGTCAGATTCGGCATGCCGCCTTTCAGCGTTTGCCAAGCACTCATGGTGCCATACAGCACCGGCGCAATATTCATTTTGGCCCCGCTGGTAAACCCGACAATGGTGTAGTGCTTGGCTAAGCCATTCAGCGTGATGGTACTGCCAAGCTTGTAGCCTTTCAGCTTCAGCGAATCATCGGCCAACACTTCACTGGCTTTGGTTGGCTTGCGGCCGCTGGTCACAGTCAGATTTTTGGCGATGAATTGACTGGCCTTTAACCCCAGAAAAGTCGCCGAAACCTGCTCGTGGCCTTTGGCTTTCACCGCGACCGAGGCCTGACCGACCACCGCGGCATCCTTGGGCAAAGCGCCCACCTGATCCGTCGTTAACAGGGATTGCCGCATGTCGACATTGGCGTTAGCGTTCAGCACCACGGTTTTGACATGCCAAGAATCAATGGCATCTGTGTTTTGCTGAGCCAAGCCCAGGGCCAGACTGGTAAGGATAAAAATCAAATAACTGATCAACACAATCATCGCCACAATCAGCGATGAGCGGAGCTTTTCTTTTCGAATTTCTTTAATCGCGAGAAACATTCACAGGGCCTCGATTTTCTAAAATTTGCAGCGCGGCCGCCAGCTGCTCTAGGCGGGCTTCGGCGGCGTTCGGTGCTAACAGGACGTCTTTGATGGTTTGATGACACAAGACCTCAGCCGCCCAGGCCGCAGCATCCGGTGTTGGCGGCGTGGGCCGAGCCGGCAGTACCGCCTCATTGGCCTTGAAATGCATCACCATCAAGGCTCGATACGGGCTGACCTGCACCCCGACCAGAAACTGGCGCGTATTGGCCAGATAGTTAGCCGCGTCAAAACCGCCAGCAGCGGCAACATGGAGCCCAGCGTGGATCGTTTGCATCGCACTGCCAAATAGATAGCGATAAGCATCAGTCAAATCGGTGAAGTATTTGTAAAAAGCGCCGCGCGCAATGCCAGCACTGGTCACAATTCGCGCCACCTGAGCATCAGCGACGGGATAGCTGCTGAATTCTTGATTAAGGGCGGCTCGAATGCGCGCCTGCTTATCAGCATTCAGATGCATAAAGGTTGCGGATACCATGATTGTCTCCCTTCAAAGTGACACCGTGTCAATTTGATTAGTCTACCACAAAGTGACACCATGTCAACTTGACTGCAAAAAAACAGAGCGGCTATCGGCCACTCTGCTGAATCGGCTTTATTTGGCTGCCTGCAGTTCCTTGATCCGGGCGTTCGTCGCTTCAAGCTTCGCCACATAATCAGCTTGCTTAGCTTTTTGTTCGTCAATCACCGCAGCTGGCGCTTTGGCCAAGAAGCCTTGGTTGCTCAACTTCTTGTCAACGCGGGCAATTTCTTGGTCCAGCTTCTTGGCTTCCTTGGTTAACTTAGCGATTTCTTCGTCCAGGTCAATCAATTCTTGCAGAGGCACATATAAGGTGGCACCGGTCGTGACGGCACTGGCTGCCAAGGCTGGGGCTTCCACCTCGCTACCGATGGTCATGGTCTTGCTGTGAACAAAGCGGTCAATGAAGTCGCGGTTGGTTTGGAACACCTCAGCGAGGCTGGCATCTTGCAGCTTAATGACCAAATCAATCGGACTGGCCAGCGGCGCATTGACCTCGGCCCGAATATTGCGGACGCCGCGGATGACTTCGATGATGGCCTCCATTTGACTCACGGCTGCATCATTGGCGAACGCTGGGTTAACCGTCGGATAGGCAGCGGTGACCAGGGATTTGCCATCATGGGGCATCGTTAGCCAAATCTTTTCCGTGACAAATGGCATGATGGGCTGCAGCAGGCGCAAGGTCTGATCCAGCACGTAGCGTAAGTTGATGCGCTTTTGCACTTTGGCCGCTTCATCATCGCCGTACAAGACTTCCTTGGCCATTTCCAGGTACCAGTCGGCCAATTCATTCCAAATGAAGTTGTACAACGCGCGGTCGGCTTCCCCGAATTCAAACTTGTCGAATAAGGTGGTGACGGTGTGGATGGTGTCGTTCAAGCGGGCAAAGATCCACTGATCAGACAGATCAAACTGGCTCGGGTCTGGCTGCTGATCCGCGGTGGTATCACCGAGGTTCATCAGGACAAACCGGCTCATGTTCCAGATTTTGTTGATGAAGTTCCAGGCTGCATCCATCTGGGTGTAGGAGAAACGCGCATCCTGGCCGGGCTTATTACCCTGGGTGAGGAACCAGCGCAAAGCATCGGCGCCGTATTTTTCAATGACGTCCATCGGGTCAATCCCGTTGCCCAAGGACTTGCTCATTTTGCGGCCTTGCTCATCGCGCATCAAGCCGTGAATCAAGGTGTACTGGAATGGCCGCTGGTCAGTAAACTCGAGGCCTTGGAAAATCATGCGGGCCACCCAAAACGGAATGATGTCATAGCCGGTGACCAACGTGTTTGTTGGATAGTAGCGCTTGTAGTCCGGGGCATCGGTATCTGGCCAGCCCATGGTCGAAAATGGCCACAACGCGCTGGAGAACCAGGTGTCCAGAACATCAGGGTCTTGCTCCCAGTTTTCTGGATCTTTCGGGTCTTCCATGCCCACATAGACTTCACCGGTTTGCTTGTTATACCAGGCTGGAATCCGGTGACCCCACCACAGCTGGCGAGAAATGACCCAATCATGAATGTTTTCCATCCAGTTCAAGAAGGTGTGTTCGAAACGGTCAGGCACAAAAGTGACCTTGTCAGGGCCTTGCTGGTTTGTGATGGACGCTTCTGCCAGTGGTTTCATCTTGACGAACCACTGGGTGGACAGCCGCGCTTCCACCTGCACGCCGGTACGTTCCGAGTGGCCGACACTGTGCACAATCGGCACAATTTTGATTAAATCGCCTGATGCCTGCAGGTCCTTGACCAGCGCTTCGCGGCATTCAAAGCGGTCCATGCCTTGATACTTGCCGGCATTTTCGTTCATGGTGCCATCATCATTCATGCAGTTGATGCGCGGCAAATCATGCCGCAAGCCCACCTGGAAGTCATTGGGGTCATGGGCCGGCGTAATTTTAACCGCACCAGTCCCGAAGTCCATGTCGGCATGTTCATCGGCAATAATCGGAATCTTGCGCCCCACGCCAGGGACAATGACTTCTTTGCCGATTTGATCCTTATAACGCGGATCTTTGGCATTCACGGCAATAGCAGTATCACCAAACATGGTTTCCGGCCGTGTGGTAGCAATCTCGATGCCGCCTTCAGTGCCATCCGCGTAAGGATAAATCAAATGGTAAAAGGCGCCTTTATCATCTTGGTGAATCACTTCAATATCGGACAGCGCCGTGCGCGCCTGCGGATCCCAGTTAACAATGTATTCACCGCGATAGATCAGGCCTTTGTTGTACAAGTCAACGAAGACTTTACGTACTGCCTTGGACAAACCCTCATCCAAGGTAAAACGTTCCCGGTCATAATCCAGGGACAGGCCCATTTTGGCCCATTGCTTGTGGATGATAGCGGCGTATTCATCCTTCCAGTCCCAGACCTGTTGAATGAATTTTTCGCGGCCCAAATCATAGCGGGTCACGCCTTGCTTGCGCAACTTGGCCTCCACTTTGGCCTGAGTGGCGATGCCGGCGTGATCCATCCCAGGCAGATACAGCGTGTCATAACCTTGCATCCGCTTTTGGCGAATAATCATATCCTGCAGCGTGGTATCCCAGGCATGGCCCATGTGCAACTTCCCGGTGACATTGGGCGGCGGGATCACGATTGAATACGGTTTGGCCTTTTTATCGCCGTTAGGCTTGAAAACGCCTTGTTCGAGCCATTTCTCGTACCGGCCCGCTTCAACGGCCTTGGGGTCGAATTTTGGGGCTAATTCCTCTTTCATGCTATTTCCTCCTATATTTGGTGTGACCTTGGTTTGGGTGAGATTGAGAGAGCAGGCTGCGGTGCAGGGCTGCACTTAGCCCGACAAATAGCCTAACTCAAGGCATTGCCGGCGTTTTCTGCCGACGAGGCCTTGAGTGTAGCTATTTGCTCGGGCGTTGGCCCCGTGGAGCGCAACTATCTGAAGTGGCTGACTATTGGGGGTGCTGTAGCCGACATAGTTGCGCTCCAGGTGGCTAACGCCTGAGTGGCTAGCTACGTTCAGCACCTCGAAGCCAAAATACGGCTTCAAGGCACTGAACTAGGCTACCCATCAGGCTAAAAGCAGCCACCTTCCGCAGCCTTCATAGTTGCGCTCCGCTCGACAACGCCTGAGCGATTAGCTACGCCAACTGGCCCGCCACCTAAAAACGGTGGCAAACCAGTTGGCTAGGCTAATCGTCAGGCTAAGACCGTCGAGCTCCGCAGCCTGCATAGTTGCGCTCACGAAGGCAACGCTTGAGTGATTAGCTACGCAGTCGTCCTCGCCGCGTGCCGCGGCAATGCCGACTGCTAGGCTAATCATCAAGCTAAGTGCGCCTTCGTTCGCAGCCTACAAAAAAGCCCGCCCTATTTCTAGGACGAGCATGCTCGCGGTACCACCTAAATTAAGCTA
The DNA here is from genome assembly GCF_003946175.1 of Lacticaseibacillus suibinensis. Lineage (GTDB taxonomy): Bacteria > Bacillota > Bacilli > Lactobacillales > Lactobacillaceae > Lacticaseibacillus > Lacticaseibacillus suibinensis. The sequence goes on from NZ_RHOK01000011.1 coordinate 77,616, forward strand.
GCTAAGCTAACTTCTCTCGGACCTGGTAACGGGTGGTCCCGGTTGGCCCTACTGACTTCAGGTCAACAGCTCGCAAGCTACCTCTCGCACAAAGGTTCAAGGCTTGCACCAGCCGCCTTGTCGCTGAAAATCCTCTGTTTGAGCCTCTTGGTCATCGCGTTACGGCCATTATAACCAAGCCTGCCCCCAGCGTCAACGCGCCTTTTGCTTTGGCAGCGTCATTTTGGTGGCATGCTGTTTTTGATGGGCGGTATAGAGCAGACTTTGCAACTCTGACGTCAAATCGATGTACCGAATCGTCGTTTCCGGCCGGCAGGCGACGGGTTGTGGAGCAAAGGTTAAAATCGCGGAAATCCCCGCGGCTTCGAGCTGGTTGATCACCGCCGTTTGGGCGCTACTGGGCACCGCCACAATGGCGGTGTGAATCGTCGACTCCAAATGCGCCGCCAAAGTCGCAAACGCGTAGACCGGAATGCCGCCCACGGGTTGACCAACTTTGGCAGGATCAGAATCAAAGGCCATGACAATGTTCAAATCCGGATTGCGGCGAAAATTGTTCTGCATCAAGGCGGCGCCGAGGCCGCCAACGCCGACCAAAATCATCGCCTCGGCCGAGTCAACATCCAGCAATTGCCCGAACGCTTTCACCAGGGTTTCGATGCTGTAGCCATAGCCGCTTTTGCCCATTTCACCAAAACTGGAGAAATCACGCCGAATCGTCGCTGACGGGATGTGAATAATCTCACTTAAGCGATGTGAGCGAATTCGGCGAATTCCCTCCTGCTGTAGCTGCCGTACAGCCCGGTAATATAAAGGAATCCGATTGATAGTTGCTTTTGAAACATGGGTTTTTGTCGTTTGCATGCGGCCGCCTCCGCCTCAATTTAGTTCAATACTTCACACAATCAGTCTAGCATAATGATTGTGAAACATCAAACAAACTTTGGCGCAAAAAACCGCCGCTTCGAGAAGCGACGGTGCCTAAGCTAATCTAACTGCATTTGGATAAAAGTCACCGGTTGCCCGAATGCCTCTGCCGCCCGCTGGCCTGTGGTTTTGAAGCCTAGGCTTTCATACAAGTGGCGCGCGCGGGCGTTGAAGTCAGCCACCTCTAACCTGACCGGCCCGGCATAGTGATACCGCTGGCGCCCAAAGGCAATGCCATCCAGCACAAACTGATGGCCGCGCCCCTGACCAGTGTAGGCTGGGGCCAGGCCCAGGCCGATGGTCATGATGCCATCAGGGAAGGAAAACTCATACATGCCAACCAAGGTTTCCTCCCCGCCTTCAAGCACGGAATAGTAATCAGCGCCATCATCGGCGAAAATCTCATCCATCACTGCCGGCTGAGCGTCCTTAGGGGTGTTGTAGAACGTATCAGGCTCTGGGTAGGCCCAATTCAAATACGCGAGCGCTTCAGGCCGGTTCATGTAACGAATCGTCATCACCAGCACCTCCTACAATAGTTCGGTGATCAAGTCTTGATCTTGGTTCATGAATTCATCTGAAGACTTAATCTCAGTGACTTTCACCCCGGCCAGCGCCCGTTCCATGAGGCCAGCCACATCAAGTTTGCTTTCGAAGTACCGCGACTTGTCCAGATTAGGCTTGGTCTTCGGCGACGGCGGGGCAAAAATGGTGCAGCAATCCTCAAATGGCATGATGGACAAGGCATAAGTGTCGATGTCCTCCGCCACTTTGATGATTTCCGTTTTATCCATGGTCGCCACCGGCCGGATGATTGGCATCGTGGTCACATCATTGATGGCCACCATGCTTTCCAAAGTCTGCGAAGCTACTTGGCCAATCGATTCGCCATTGACAATGGCTAGGCCACCACGCTTTTCTGCCAGCGCCGCGGTGAGCCGGAGCATCAACCGGCGCTGCACGGTCATTAAGTATCCTTCTGGCACAGTGGCCTTGATGGTTTCCTGGATTTCGGTGAATGGCACCTGAATGAACTCGATGTAACCGGCGTAAGGCGCCAGTTTCGTGGTCAACTGCTTGGCCTTATTCAAAGCGCTGTCGCTAGTGTAAGGCGGGCTGAAAAAGTGGACCATTTCAATATCGACCCCACGCTTCAGGGCGTAATAGCCGGCGACAGGCGAATCAATACCCCCCGACAGCATCAGCATCGCCTTGCCTGCGGTACCCACTGGCATCCCGCCAGCGCCTAAAATGGTTTGGGTGGACAGATAAATCGCTTCGCGCCGCACTTCCACGCGCAAAGTAAAGTCCGGCTGGTGCATTTGCACCTTAAGGTCGGGGCGGTGATCGACGAAAAAGTCCCCAAGGTTCAGGTTCATTTCGTTGGTATCCAGTTCGAAGGTGTGATCAGACCGCCGGGTGTAAACCTTATAGGAACTCCCTTGGGGCACGGTTTCATTCATCAAAGCCAGCGCGGCTTCGTGTACGGCATCCATGTCTTTGGCGACTTTCACACTGGGTGAATAGCTTTGAATCCCAAAGACCTTGCTCAAGCGCGCCATGACGGCGGTTGAATCCTCGCCGTTCAGCTCAATGTGCAACCGATCGCGCTTGGGGCGAATGGTCAACGCCGGGAATTCGTGGAGCGCTTTGGTAATGTTGCCGTGCAAACGGCCGATGAACGCCTGGCGGTTCTTGCCCTTGGTGGACAATTCGCCATAGCGCACCATAATTTCACTGTAATTCACTCGGTTTCCTCCTTATTCAGCGTGCGCTGGCATCAGCTTCTTGAAGCCAGCATACACTTGGTCGAATGCCTGGTTGAAGGCATCAGCTTCTTGCAATGTGTTGTATTCATCTAAGCTGATCCGCACCGCACTAGTGGCCACGTTGTCCGGCACGCGCATGGCCGCCAAGGTGCTACTTTCGGTGCCTTTTTTGCTGGAGCAAGCACTGGTGGTCGAAATATAGATGTCATGCTGCTCAAAGGCATGGACAATGGTTTCACCCCGCACGCCAGCAATGGCGAAAGTCAAAATGTGCGGGGCAAAATCCGGCGTCAGCTGGCTGAACATCACGGTGTTGGCCGCTTGGGCCACATGCTCATAAATGTGCTGACGAATGGCGGCCTGATGAGCCACCTTGCCAGCCTCGTCATCGAGCAACAGCCGCAGCGCCTTAGCCATCGCGGCGATGGCCGGCACATTTTCGGTGCCAGAGCGGAGGTTGCTCTCTTGGCCGCCGCCGGTCAAAAGTGGCGCTAGGTGTTTGCCTTCCTTCATATAAATAAAGCCCGTGCCACGCGGGGCGTGGAACTTGTGGCCAGAGAACGTCAGGAAGTCGATGCGCGGATTGCGCAGGCTAGGCATCAACCCTTTGCCGATGGCCTGCACCGCATCGACATGAAAATGAACATTCGGGTAAGCGGTCAGAATTTTAGCGACCTCATCAATCGGCTGCTTAGCCCCGATTTCATTGTTCACGGCCATGATGGACACCAAAATCGTGTCATCGCGCAGCGCCGCCTTCAAATCGGCGGGGTTGATAAAGCCGCGCTTATCCACTGGCAGATACGTGACTTCAAACCCTAGGCTTTCCAGCTGCTTCATCGTGTTGATCACCGCAGGATGTTCCACCGCGGTGGTAATCAGATGCTTGCCGAAGGGTCGCTTTTCAATGGCGGTGCCTTTGATAATCCAGTTATCGCCTTCCGTGCCGCCACTGGTGAAATAGATTTCATCCGGCTTGGCCTGCATCAACTGGGCAATCTGGGCCCGGGCACTTTGCAGCATTTCGTCAGCCTTGCCGCCTACCGCATGCAGGCTCGACGGATTACCGAAAAAGTCCTCGCTGACTTTGCGGTACGTATCCAGCACCACCGGCAACGCCTTGGTGGTGGCACTATTGTCAAAATATATCATGACCGTCATTCTTCCTTTTCGTAAGTTTAGCTGCTTGCCAGTATACCAAAAACGAGAGCAAAAAAAAACCAGCAACCCTAGGGTTCAGCTGCTGGTGCGGGGCTTAAAACAGATTGTTGTGCTGCTGGGCGTTATAGTCGTCGGCCACTTTCTGGTAGCTGCCGGCTTCAACCGCCTCGAGCGCCGTCGCAATCGTATCCGCCGCGGTTTGATAATCGTACTGGGCGTATGCGGCTTGCGCCTGGGTCATTGCCTGCGCCACCGCTTCATGGGAAGCTTTGTAGCGGTTGGCATATTGCAAAAGCTGTTCAGTCATGCCAGCGGCGTCTATCACATCGCGACTTTGCTGCTTAAGTTGGTCGATGTCGCTGGACACCTTGATGAGCTGTTTAGCAATCGCGTCCAAATCGATTTTGACCTGATTCATCGCCTGCTTGAGGCTCGTGATTTCGCCAGTCACCACCTTGAAAAAGTCGCGGTAGGCTTTCGGCAGGCCGGGCAAATCATGGCGTGAGACTTCATAGCGAATATCCCGCACCGAACGGTCGAAGGCATCCACCTGATCAATCGCCTTTTGTTCAGTTTCGCGCAGCTCACTGACTGAGTCGTTGATGGTCGCTTGCTGCTTTTCAATGGCGGTCAGGTCGCTTCGGTCCTGGGTAAATTGGCTCAGCACCTCGGAGTACACCGCCTGATGCGCGGTCAGTTGGTCAACCGCCTGATCATAGGCTTGGTTGATATCGTTCAGTTGGACCTTTAAGTTATTGGTGGTTTTGATTTCATCATGATTCAGCTGATAGCTTTGATTCAGATGATCGAGTTCAATCGCTAAGGTGTGGTTTTGTTGCAGCGCGTGATTGATAAATTGCCGCAAGTCGGTTTGGCTATCGGCCACGGCGGCTTTGGCTCTCAGCTCTTTTTCCATTACGGCGTATAAGGAGTCAATCTTGTTGGCGATGGTTTCGGTGTTGGCGGTCAGTTCGGTGACAGCCAAGTCTTTAATCTGCTGGTCGGCGACCTGCAGCGCCGTTGTCACCTCAGCCACGCCGGCCGGAACATCTTCCGTGAATTGGAACTGCTGAGCGGTAAGATGCTCGAAGCCGCTTTGAATTTCCTTCACTTGGCCGGGGAATTCATTGACCACTTCATTGACCAGCGGCGGCAAGGTTTTCACCTGCAACTTGATGGCCGCGACCTCATTTTTCAGCTGGCCGAGTTCACCCTTGGCCTTTGCCGGATCGCCGGCGGCATTCAGCTCGTTGATAGCTGACAAGCGCGAGGCAATTTGCTGAAGACTATCTTCCAGCGCCGGCAGCGCCTCACCAAAGGCGAAGCTCTTCGCCAAAACCGTTTTGCGCGCTTCCTGATAGCCTTCGCGCAGTTGGTTGATGCGCTTGGCATTTTCGGCCTCGCTGATCTTAATGGTAGACAGCGCCTGGTTAATCTGATTCATCTGTTTGGCCGCCCCTATTTGCAGGGCTTCAATATTGGCGATACCGTCTTTCACCTGGCCAAAATGGAACTGTTTATTCGCCTGTTCCACATCAAGTAGTGCCGTCTGCAATTCTGTCAGTGTGCCATCAAGCAGCTCCTGATAAGCCTTGGCCCACTTTTGGAATTCCTGACGGCTATCGCCACTTAAATTCAGCTGCTGAATGCTGCGAATCAGCCCAGCCGCGCTGCCTGTATCCAGCGTAGCGACTTCTTCGTCCAAGGATTTGATCACGCGCGCGTTACGCACCTGATACCCCCAAACCCCTAGGCCAATCAGAACGATAATAATCAATGCAATGATAATCCAAGTCATGTTATTACACCTTCCGCCATCCGAGAGCCGCAGTTGCAATTTATCAGCGGGCCCACTAAACTGTCCCTATTACAAGTCGACAATCGTCTTCGGTTCCTAGTATCTCAAAAACGCCGGCAATATGAAAGGCTTTCTCATAGGAAAACCCCGTTTCTGTAAGGAATGAAGGCAATTTCACCCAAGGAGTGTTGAATATGGCCCCAATCGATCCGCTGCTGGTCGCGCAAGTTGATGCCTTGCTGGCCGGCGAAACCAATGTGATCACTAACTTAGCCAACGCCAGTGCCGTGTTGTTCAACGGCATGGAAGCCGTCAACTGGGCCGGTTTTTACTTCTACCACCAGGCCCAAAACAGCCTCGACCTTGGCCCGTTCCAAGGTCAAGTGGCATGCATGCATATCGCCCCAGGCAGCGGCGTGGTGGGCACCAGTTTTGCCCACCAAAAAGCACTGCGCGTCCCGAATGTCCATGATTTTGCCGGCCATATCGCCTGCGATGCGGCCAGCAACAGCGAAGTCGTCGTCCCGCTGGTCGTCGGCGGCACGATCATCGGTATCATGGACATCGATTCGCCAGAACTGGACCGCTTTAGTGAAAACGACTTGAAAACCTTGCAGGACTTTGCCCAGACGCTAGCGAAACACCTTGACGCCGAGGCGCTAGCTACGGTATACTAGCCTGCGTGTAAAATAATGCAGCAGTGAATGGAATGGTCGGCTCCAGTTTGGCAACCCTTTGCGGAGAGCTTAGTAACCGCGGCTGCGAGAGCGAACAGCTTAGCTTAACTGCCCGTGTTTTGAATTCACAATTCATTATTTTACTCCAAATATAAATCTTGGAGGAAATACCTTATGTCTCGTTATACTGGTCCTCGCTGGAAGCAGTCCCGTCGTTTGGGGCTTAGCCTTTCCGGCACTGGTAAAGAACTTGCTCGTCGTCCCTACGCCCCTGGTGATCACGGTGCTAACAACCGTCGGAAAGTTTCCGAATACGGCCAACAGCTCACTGAAAAGCAGAAGTTGCGTTGGATGTACGGCTTGAACGAACGCCAATTCCAAAACCTGTTTATCCGCGCCGGCAAGATTAAAGAAGGTACCCATGGTGAAAACTTCATGATCCTGCTCGAAACCCGGCTGGACAACTTGGTCTTCCGTTTGGGCTTGGCCTCCACTCGTCCGCAAGCACGTCAGCTCGTTAACCACGGCCACATCACGGTTGATGGCAAGCGCGTTGATATTCCTTCTTACGAAGTCGCTGCGGGCCAAGTGATCGGCTTGCGCGAACGGAGCCAAAACCTGACCATCATCAATGACTCACTGGAAGCAACGGTTTCCCGTCCTGCCTACGTGACCTTCGATGATAACAAGAAGGAAGGCTCCTTGGTTCGCCTCCCAACGCGGGACGAACTGGAACCAGACATCGACGAAGCCTTGGTCGTTGAATACTACAACCAGAAGCTGTAATCGATTATCCTGCCTCGGCAGACAAAAAAAGCATTTGGCCATTTGGTCAAATGCTTTTTTGTTTTCTCCCCGGCCGCAGTCGCAAGTGAACCTCGGCAAACCGCTGTTGCAGCTCAAGGTTCAACTGACGCACCGCCTCAGCCTCTACTTTCATCACTCGCCGGTCAAAGGTCCACAAGCCGTTCACCTCGCCATGGACATCACTGACTTGGGTATAGATACTGGCTGCTAGCCCTTGCTTAACGGCCGGCAGAACCTGCTTGCGGTATAGCTTGACCAGCGCAGTGGAGAGCTTTTGCCGGCTATGGTAGTACCGGTAACCAAACGCCTCTTCCGGGGCATGGCCTGGCCACGGCAAACTGTACCCACCGAATTCGGTGAGGGCTTGTATCCGGCCGAACCGATCACGATGCAAGTGAAATGGCTTATAGTAGATATGCCAGGAGCGAAAATCTCCGCCGTGTTGGTCATGCCAGCCCGAAGCCTGATCGATTAAGCGGGTGGGATCCAGCGTCGCCACTTCCTGTGTGATGGCCTGCGTGGCAAATTGCCCCCAGCCTTCGTTGAAGGGGACCCAAGTACAAAGTGAGACCACATTCTTCAGCAGCGCAACTGTGCGCTGCAGGTCGCGGTGATAAACGGCCCGGCCGGCTGAGGACTGGCGACCAAAGCCAGCACGGGTATCCTTCAAAGTGATGCCAATAAACGGCAGAATCTGAATCACCCACGGCGAATACTGGTCGCCGCCAGACACGAAATCTTGCCACACCAACAGGCCCAGCTGATCGCAGTGGTAGTACCAGCGGAGCGGCTCGATTTTGATGTGTTTTCTAATCATGTTGAAGCCCAAGGCCTTGATCTGCCTCAGCTCGGCCACTATCGCCGCATCACTGGGCGCAGTGTAAAGCCCGTCGCTCCAATAGCCCTGATCCAGCAGCCCTGATTGATAATAAGGCTCACCGTTCAGCAAAAAGACGGCTTGGCCATTGGCATCAACCCCACGGCCAAAACTACGCAGACCAAAATACGACGTTACGGTATCCTCGCCGACTTGCACCGTCACCTCATAGAGAAACGGATCCTCTGGCGTCCATGGGTGCTTATCGGGCAAGGTGAACGTGACAGCCATGTCGGCAGTCTCCGCTACCGCCACGGTTTGCTGATGGGCGGTAACGGCCACGGCTAACGTGGCCGTAGTGGCCTGATTCAAGGTCGCCTTGACCGTCACTTGCCCGTTACTCAAGTCCGGCGTTAACGTCAGGTCGGAGATGTAAGTCGCCGGCACCTGTTCCAGCCAAACCGTTTGCCATATGCCGCTTTGCGGCGGATACCAAATGCCCCCGGCCTGCAGGCGCTGCTTACCTGTGGCTTCATCGCTTTGGTCGCTGTGATCTTGCACCGCCACGATCAGCTCAACCGTTTTGCCCCAAGTACTAGCAGGCAGCTCACAGCTAAAAGGCCAATAGCCGCCGCGATGCGTGACCAGTTTTTGCCGGTCCACAAAGACCTGGCAGTACTGATCTACCCCCCCAAAGTGTAATAGACAATGGCCCTCAGCCCCTGCCGATACCGTGAGCTGCCGCCGGTACCACAAGGTTTGGGCCGGCTGCAGCGGTGGCAAGCCGCCACCGAGTTCACTTTCCGGTGAAAAAGGAACGGTAATCTGACCCGCCCACTGCTTGGGCAGCGTCGGGGTCGCCGTAATGGCATAGTCCCATTGACCGTTCAAATTGGCCCACTGCTCCCGGCGCATCTGCGGCCGCGGGTATTCAGACAGTGGGTGGTCTCGATTGAGTTTTTCCCCCCATGGCGTTAACATCGTCATCACCTCTTAATGCCAGTGTACCCCAGCAGCACGCAAAAACCGCAAGCAAATTCGCTTGTGGCCATGGTTTAGTTATGTTTGAACACCGACCAGCCGGTAGTGGGCTTGAACCCAATCCAGTTCGGCATCGTCGTGATCTGCTTGGCGTACGCCGTGAAGTCGTCTGGATTTAAGCCCTCACTCACTAGAATTTCCGTGAATGGCGTTCCCGCGAGCACCGCAGGATCTAGCTTGTCTTGAACGATCGGAATCAGGTGCTCGCGCAGTTTATCGTAGCTAGCCAACTGAGCAAAAATTGGCGTGTCCGCAGCCACATACAAATGGTTGTGGCGATCCACATGATCCATCAGCCACGCGGCCATGAGCGCCGCCTCGGTTTGAAATAATCGCACCGGTACTGCATGGTCATCCAACAGCCACAATTCTGAAGGCGAAAAAGTTTGGGCGAACACTGGGCGCCCGGCCTCCGAGTACAAGGTGCGGCTCATGATGCTGTGCACAGTCGGCGCATCGCGGCCATCCACCAGCTGCGCCGAATTGGCCGTCGCCCCGAACTGCTCAGACATCAAAAGTCGTTGATGCTGGTCATAAGTGTCCACTCGCACCGGCTGCCCGCCGGCAAAATAGTTGATGGCACTGACCCGGCCCCGTTCGTCCCGGTCCACCCGGTAAATTGGCTGACCATCCCCGTCATGATATACGATGGCGCTGCGGGCATAGTCTTCGAATGTTTCCAATTCGCCCAGATAGCCTGCCAGCGGTAGTGCGGTCAGCGGCTGATTTTTGAGCTCGCGATGGCCATGCAGCTCAGCAAAGAAGTTCTCATGCGGCGTGCCCTTGGCAAAGAAATGACCTTTATCGCGGTACAGCGTGAAGTTATCATTAGCTCGCGGATCCAGCCCCCCGGACAACACGGTCATCGGCCGCTCGGCCAACGCCGCCTTCACGGCCTTCAAATGCGCCGCCGCCTCAATCGAAATCGTTGGGGCAATGCGATCAAGAAAATAGTAATCGGGACCGGTGGTTGCCGCCTGCGCCGGTTGGTTTGACTTGAATAAACTCATGATGGCCTCCTAACGATAATCGAAGAAATGGGCGTCAAAGAGCGGTGCTTTGGCCTTCGCCACTCGTTCCAAGTGCCGATTGCGAATACGCCAGCCCCAAACCGTGATGGCCTGGATGATCAGCAAAATCACCAAACCGAAACTGGCCGCAAGACTGACTTTCAGACCCTGCCGCAATTCTGGAAACGTATATTTCAGTTCCACGCGATGCTTACCCGCGGTCTTCAGGTTGATTTTCATCAGCTCTAGATACTTATGTGCTTTCACCGGTTTGCCATCCACTGTGACCTGCCAGTCCGTATCGTAAGGCAAGGTCATAATCAGTGACTGGTCGGCTTTGGTGGCGATGGCGGTGCCTCGCCAGTGGGTGGTTTTCAACCGCTTGAGATTGACCCGTTGCTGGCTCATTTGCTTCAGCGCCTGATCAAAACGTTCCTGATAACCCACGAGAACCCTGTATTTCGGTAGGTGGGTGATACGCTTTTTCTTATCGAATTTCTTTTGGGTTTTGGTGTAGTCGAGCACCTTCAGCGTCACCGTGATGGTTTGACCCTGTGGATAGGTTCCCAGGGGAATGACCCCACTTTCGGTTTCCGTGCCATCGGTCACAATTTTCTTACCGTTCACCAAAACCACTACATCAGGCCGAGTTTCCGGTGTCAGGGTGTAGAGCTTATCATGCCGCAGCTCGAGGTAAAGCGGCCGGTTCACGCCACCACCGGGCACCGAAATGTTGACGGTGCGGGCCTTCAAATCCCGTTTGGTTTCTTTCACCCCGCCTCGCAGCATGTAAATGTTATCGACGCCACTTAAATCACCGTAAACCATCCCCACATTCGCGACGCCAATGTACTTATAGGTTGATTTCACCTGGGTGGCTTTGGTGGGAGCGACCATCCCGATTTTTTGGGCTAGTGGATTCTGATAGATATGGTAGCCATTCACATTGGCTAAGGGCTTGAGGCCTTGAGTCACCAGGCGACTGGCTTGATTCGTCACGCCGGCGGGGCCATCGACGATGTACTTGATGCCAAACAAACTATCGGCTGCGCGCGTCGAGCCGCCATCATAGGACGTCCAAGGCGAGCTAGAGAGGTAACCCATAGTTTGCATCATGAAATTAATGGCGTGTGGCTGACTAGAACTGAAATGGGTCAACCCATTGAACCCGAATTCCATTGGTGTCGTGCGATCCCGCTGATAGTTCAACTCCATCCGGTAAAAGTCGCTTTGATCATGCTGTTTGATCCAAGTCACCGCCGCGTTCGTGCCCTGCACCTCCCGCGAGTAGCGGGCCATGTTGAAATACACTGGTTGGTGCCCATAACTCCAAACCGTGGCCGCCGCTAAGTCAGCCACACCAACGACCGCCACCAGCAGGCTCGTGACCCGTTGCCATTTGGGTTGAGCGAAATACAGGGTCAAAACTAGGGCCCCCACCGCAATCATCGCCACATTATAGGCGAAAGTAACATTGGTAAATTGATTGACCGCATAATCGCCTTGGTAGCTAAAAATCCTGACCTGATGAAAGGCCACCATAATCGCGACCAGCACGACGACTAGGAAGAGATAGCGGGCTGCCCTGGCACTCACGCGCATCAGTCCAAAGGTAAACAGCGCCATCAAGATAAACAGAAACCCAAACACAAATGACCAGCGTTGCAAAAACCCCACTGGTTTGGTGAAGCCATGCCAAGCGGTATTCGTCCCATCGAACAAAGACTCTAGCGTCAGCAGCACTAACGTCACGCCAGTCGCCACCCGAATCACTCCGGGAATCCGGTTGGCAAAGAAGAAGGCCGCCAGCATAATCATGACAATGACCCCAGTATAGATTGCTGGGCCAGGATTGTTCCAACTCATCGGCGTATAGGTCAGGTTAAAGAGATTGTTCAGCATCCGATAAAGCGTCCACGTATGCGTCAACGTAAAATGGTACGCCGTGGTGCCTTTAACGCCTTGCAGCGTCTTCAAGGTTGGCCAAATAATCACCCACGCCAGCCCCACCGTCACCAGTGAAATCGCACCAAAATAAGTCAGTTTCAGTAGAATGTGTTTGAGGCGCCACCCAGCAATGCGCCACTGAATGACCATCCGCAGTACAAAATAGTGTACTAAAAACAAAGCCACCATGTAGCCGATGTAGTAATTCAAAATCAAGGACAAGCCCAGCATCACTGAATAGAAGGCCCATTTAGTGTGGAGGATGTAACGCTCCACTCCCAGCACCACGAGTGGCAGTAAAATCACCGTATCCTGCCACATCAAATCCATGGAGTAATGCAGCATCCAACCTGAAAAGGCCCAGGATAACCCAAGTAGTACTTGGAGCGGGACAACGACCTTTAGCGCATAGTGGCGGTTAAAATAACGCACCAGCACGAGCATGGTAGCAGCCGCGGCTGCATTTTTCGCCACTGCCATCCAGGCCACCGCAATCGGGAGCTGACTATAGGGAAAAAGGAACAACAAGACATTGAACGGGCTCAACAAGTAGTAGGTAGTCAGCCCAAACATGTTCCCGCCCAAGGTCATATTGCTCGAATAGAGAAACTGCTGCCAGTCGCCAAAGTTCCGCTTCAAATAAGTAAAGTAGCTGGCATATTGCTGGTTTAAGTCCTGCCGCAGAATCGTATGCGGACCAAACGGGGCTATCCCGTTTACCTTCAGCCCGATAATCGCGACGCCAACCGCAGCCGCGATTACGAAAAGATACAACCCTATTGGCCCAATAACTCGCCGAACCGCCTTCATAAGTCCTCCTCCGTAACTCGGCCCCCCAACCGGGCTGCGTCTCCCACCAATTATTACTGATTAATTATTATAAATTAATTTTATCATTTTTGGCCGGCAATGTAGCGCTTTTATTCTGGTCAACATCTCTGATCAACATCAACAAGTTTGCGCCATGGCCAGGCCAGGATTGAAAAAAGGGCGGCCATTGCTGACCACCTCGCCTAGCCTTACTTCTCAATGATTTCTTCAGCCTCAAGAATCCGCTGCCAGCCCCGCTGCAACTGCACATCAGCACGATCTTCATCGAAGACTTTGGCTTGCGGCAACTCAGCGTGAAACTGGCTGGTAATAATCAGATCTTCCGCCTGAGGCGTAATCCGCAAATTGCCCTCACGCAGCCGATACCCATGCTTGACGCCTTGGAGCTGCGCGACGGCAGCATCGTACTCGCGCCGTTCCGCCAGAATCAAATCGCCGGTATTAGCCAGCGGCTGCAGCATTGCTTCGACAAAGCTGGCGAAGGAGGGGAACTGCGCACCAGTAGCATTGATGTTGAGCAAACCACCTTGACTAAAATCTTGCGTCGCCGCAATCTGTCCCTGCGGCGTTAAGTAGGTCACTTGCCGCAAATGGGTTTCGGCATAATGGCGCACCTGACTCAGAAAGCCGCGGCAATCATAGAGATCGCGGCGAGAGCGCGTCCCGGTTTCATCGAAGTAATCCACCGCGTCGACATGGCCGGCCTCATCGCGCCACACTTTCGCCAGTAACTGACCCTGCCGGTGATACTCATCCCCATCGTCCTGACGCAATTTTACCCAGTCACTCGGAAAAGCGAGCTTGGCTACCGGGAAGGGTGCAACTGCTAACGCCGGCACCTGCTGAATTTGATCGAACACGGAAACCACTTGCTCCGGCTTCACCCCGTAACCGCGTACGACCTGCGGCCAAGTCGGTGAATCGCCCAAGGTGACAATTGTTGCTCGCACACCTAGTGCAGCGAAAACCTTAACTCTTTCGTAAAGCGCGGTTTCAACTGCGGCTGGCGCCGCTGCTAACGTGCCTGTGACAAAAAACGCCTGCATCGCGTTTCCTCCCTACTATGCGTTGACGGAAACATGCGCCGTCAGTGGCGAAATGCGCTGCAAATAGGCATTGAATCGAGCCGGCGCGGCATTCCACGGCGCGGCCGGGTTCAGGTCGCTGACGCGCAGGTCATCCACAAACGCCAGAATTTGTGGCCATTGCTCAGCATGCACTGCCGTCAGCTCAGCCATCTGCGCCGTCATTGCCGCATCTGCGCCAGCTTGTGAGTAGAACCGAACGATGGTTTTGGCCAATGTCGGCACATACTGCTCTGGCGCCAAACTCCGCAGGCGAGTGAGAAAGCGCGTCATCATCCGCACCCATTCCAGCTGCAGGGCATCCGGCTGGGGCGGCAGCACCGTTTCCGGTAGCGCCCGGCCCATAAACTGCACAGCCACGACACTTTCCAGCTTCCGCGGTGCTTGTGCCACAGCTTCAATCTGTTGACCGACGTACTGCTCGGTATAAACGCCAAAATCTTCGAACTTGATCTGACTGTGCATCAATAAGTTACGGTTGATGAAGCGGCCGCTCAACAGGTGGTTAGCCGATTCAACTTTATAGGCATAGCTGCGATCGTCGTTCATCTCTTGACGCATCAACAGGCCTGAAATCAGCTGCGCCTCGGGATGGGCCGTAATGGTCTGCAACACCTGCTGCAAGACATCGACGGCATTGAATTGAAAATTCGGTCCCATAAACGCGACGTATTTGCCCGTAGCCAGCATCACCCCTTGCTGGAAGGCGGTAGCCCAAGACCAGATTTTCGCCGGCTTGATATAACGGAAGGTCAGGTGGTTGAACACCCGGAGCGGCTCCAGATCCTCAAGCTGATAGCGCCCGTTATCAATCAAGAGCACCTCTATCTCGCGAAAATCCACCCCTAGCTGATTGTTGATGGATGATAACGGCACGGCCAAATCATGCACCGAAGCTGATTCCATTGCGATAATAAGACTGACCCGCTTATTCATAGCTGTCCCTCCAAGTTGTTCAAATAGCCTGCGTCCAGTTCGACTAGCCGCGTCTGACTTTTGTTGATGCTTACCTGCCATGACACGGGATTCGCAACCACCATCCGAGCTAGTTCAGAGCTAACGTCATTCGTTGCAACCACTTTCATCTGCTTCAAGTTTACTCCAACTGGCGAGAAGACAGAAGCCACCGTGCGGTCAAAATAAGCACCATCATCTAATTGAAACAGAATGCCGATATTCGAGTTGGATTCAGTCGTGGTTTTGCGTCTCTTCAAAGGCATACCTTAGCAGCTTCATCTGAACTGCCAGATATTTTTCCATGCCGACAGTGGACCAGCCAACCTGTCTGCCGCCGCGTTCGCTGTCCCTGATGATTAGTTTTCTGACTTGCTCTTGGCCCCGAGTTGTCCACAAACTACGATTTTCAACCAAGAGCTTCGTGTGTTCGGCAATAAAGGCGTCTGGATCGACAGCTGGATGCTGTTTTTCACGGTAGAACAAATCTGCCATATATTCATAGAAATCACGGGGCCAGACTGAGGCCTTCTGCTGTCGCAACACTTCCAAAATATAGCGGTTAGATTCCGCCCAGGTATGCAACTGATGATCGAATTCGTGACCGTTCTTGCGCACCGTCGATTTGGGATTCCACAGCCATACATACACTGGCTTATCTAAATAAAAGCGATCCTGAGCCAGCTCACAGGCCAATCCCACAAAATAGGTATCCTCAAAAATCCGTAAATCCGGGTGCCAGGTCAGCCCAATCCGCTTGATATACTCACGGTGATACAGCTTGCCATATGCTGCTTTCCAATCATATTTGGCCGACAAGGCATAATTAAACCCGTTTCGACGGTATTCCTGTTTGGTATAGCGGGCAATGATTAGGTCATGATCACGCTCGCGCGTTGGCGCCAGCATGTCTCTTAACGCGAAGACATCACTGAGCTCATCGTCGGCGTCGATAAACATAAAATAGTTGCCTTCTGTGTGATCAATACCGACTTGCCGTGCCACCCCAGCGCCGCGACTGGGTTGATAGTTCAGTTGACGCACGACCAGTCCGCGTGGCGCTTGAAATAAATCATTCGACATAGCCGTCACGCCGTCGCCGATAAGGGCGACCTCAATATCGCTAAAATCTACGTCTACTTGCATGGTCACGCTGGCAAAAGCGCGTCGTACTTGTTCAGGTGTCTCGTTATGATATGTGATGATAATAGATAGTTGCTTCATAAGTGTTTACCTCGTTTAGTACCTATATGTAAGAACAAACTGACCATCTCGATTGCTTGAGATACTCAGCTTGTTCAGCGCTCATGCTTTCATGAGTTTAGTATAAAGGTTCGTCGTCTTGACCGCGCTGCTTTTTGGCAACCGCAAATGCAGCTAAGGCATCCACCATTGTCAAACCTATGCCAGCTAAGATCATTTCGGCATTGCTTGATTCACCCGTTTGTGGCAACTTGCTTGGCCGTGCGTTTGAACCTGAACCAGAAGCATTACCGTTCGTGCCAGTACCAGAGAAGCGACTTTGATGATTATCAGTCGAAGTGCCATTTGAGTGATCACTTGGCTTCCCACTTAGGTTATCTTCTAACTCTCCTTCAGGGTTGCCTGCGAGATTCTCATCCGGATCTCCGTCCTGGTTGTCGTCAGTATGATGATCAAGATTTCCAGTAGGGTTGCCTTTGAGGTCGGTGTCCGGAACATTGTCAGGGTCGCTTGCTGGGTCACCTGTTGGCTTGCCTGTCGTTTCATCAGTCGGATCCACGTACAGCGGATTGCCCACTCGAGTAATCGTCACCGACTTAATGCCATTGCCAGGAATGACAGTGTCATCGCTTGGATCATCAGTCGGATTGTCGGGGGTATCACTCGTTGAATCAACATGGAGAGGGACCCCTACGCGGGTAATCGTAATTGACTTAATGCCATCACTAGGGATAGCAATGCTGTCATTCGGATCATCTGATGGTTCATCTGTCGTGTCCTCATTTGGATTGCCAGTCACGTCATTTGTCGAATCGACATGAAGCGGGATGCCTACACGAGTAATTGTGATTGATACATCACCATTCCCGGTTGTACCCTTATCGCCGGTTGTACCCTTGTCGCCAGTTGCACCTTTGTCGCCGGTTGTACCCTTGTCGCCAGTTGCACCTTTGTCGCCGGTTGCACCCTTGTCGCCGGTTGTACCCTTGTCGCCAGTTGCACCTTTGTCGCCAGTTGCACCTTTGTCGCCGGTCGTACCCTTGTCGCCAGTTGCACCCTTGTCGCCGGTTGCACCCTTGTCGCCGGTTGCACCCTTGTCGCCGGTTGTGCCTTTGTCGCCGGTTGCACCCTTGTCGCCAGTTGCACCCTTGTCGCCGGTTGCACCCTTGTCGCCAGTTGCACCCTTGTCGCCAGTTGCACCCTTATCGCCGGTTGCACCCTTGTCGCCGGTTGCACCCTTGTCGCCGGTTTCTCCTTTGTTCCCTTCGAGGAAATCAGATAGATCAGTTGTGCCATCACCGTTGACATCAGAGCCACCATTCAGTAACCAGATTTCGAAAGCACTCTTACCGTCTGCGCCGGTATCACCCTTCGCACCTGTGTCACCCTTAAGATTTTGGATCATGTCGTCAACATCGATGTCGCCATCTTCGTCGGCATCAGTACCGCCATTATCCTTCCAAGCTTCGAATGCTGACTGTCCAGCTGCGCCGGTATCACCCTTCGCACCTGTGTCACCCTTAGCACCGGTATCACCGGTGAGGTCTTGGATCATGTCGTCAACATCGATGTCGCCATCGCCGTCGGCGTCAGTACCGCCATTATCCTTCCAAGCTTCGAATGCTGATTGACCAGCTGCGCC
>NZ_RHOK01000012.1 GCF_003946175.1 Lacticaseibacillus suibinensis
GAGTTGTTGGTAATGCTTGTGGGTGTTAGTCTGAGAGTGGGTCATGAAGATTCCTGCTTTCTTGTTTAGCTAGTACTAACAAGAATAGGTCTTCATGGCCTTTTTGGTCTAGTCGTCAGGGTGTTGCACTTGAATTGTAAACTGGGGATTCGAATGAAGCCTTTCTCTATATTGTGTAACAATTAAGGTCTGGCCGAAGGTAGCCATTGGTGTTAAACGCTAAGGATCTAATAAGCAGCCGCATCATAAAACTACCAAAACACAGGAAATGCACCTCCTGTGTGTAACCGCTCTTGTCAGGACAGATCCCAATCGAACAATTCCGGAACTAGTCAGGCTGGGATCAGAAGTGTCCTATCAGGGTGTAACTTGAAATTTTCACTTTCAATCAGCTAACCTAAAGGAGCATCGGGTTTAAAATCTGATGGGATTCATGATAATGGCAATGAACTTGGGAAAGGTGGCGAAGCGCCTATTCGCTTCATTGGCTTTCAATCAAACAAAAAGGACCAAGACTAGAAATCTTCGTGATTTCCGAGTCTTGGTCCTTTTTTGAGGGGTTATGTCACGCTCCCCTTCCATTAATCTCGTCTCGGTTCCCCTAACGTGGCATTCACGACACTGACAATGATGGCCAAAATCATTTCGGCCCCAAAGCCACTGAAGATAATACCTGGCACCAAATTCGCCATCAAGCTGACCATCAAGGCATTCAAGATCAACAATGAAATGCCTAACGTCAGCAAGGTCAGCGGGAAGGTCAAGACCTTCAGGATTGGTCGCAAGAGCCCATTCAAGAGCCCAAGCACCACCGCGCCGGTTAACGCGGTTTGCCAATCCGCCACATACAGTTGTGCCGGAAAGAGCTGAGAGTAAACGATGAAAATCACCATCGTTAAAACCACTTTACGGATGAAACCCATTAGAAATCACTCCAGTCATCATGATGCTCATGATGCGCTGGCTTTTCTTCGTGCACATGATGGGCTTCTTTGCGTTGCCGCGGCACGAATTGTTGCCAATCTTGATGCCGCGCCGGCCGGTTGCTGCCGTTGCGGCGGCGTACAATCCACCACACAATCAAGCCGATCACCACTGGCCAAAAAAGAATGTGAATCAACGCGACTCCGATAAACAGGCTCATGCCGATCACCAAGATCAACGCAATGCCCACCGCGATTAAAATGATGGGAAGTAACAGTAATGGCATGTTAGCCCTCCTTATTTCGTCAGCTCAGTGTCTTTCAGTTGCACATTACCACTGGAAACATTGAGTTTCAATTCGCCGCTGCCGGTGCCTGGGCGATCCAAGGTCAGATTTTTAACCTTATCGTCCAACACCACGCCGCTCATGCGACTCTTCAAACTGCCAAAGCGGGTTTTGATTTCACCCTTGGCCGCTACGCTGGCAGGCAAAGCCAGTTTCAGATCACCATTGACGCTTGAAGCCGTTAATTGGGTGAAGTCGCTGACCAAAGTGGCCCGCACCGTCCCATTGACAGTTTTCAGGTTCAGCACTTTGGCATTACCCTTAACTTTGATATCGCCATTGACGGCATCCACCAGCAGATCGTGAATCTGGCCGCTGACATGGACACTGCCATTAACGCCTTCGGTTTCCAGCATCACGGCATCTAAATCAGTGAACTGCAAGTCGCCATTGGTGCTCTTGGCATAGAAATCCTTACCGGTCAGGTGCGCACCTTTCACGTTCCCATTGAGCAGGCGCAACGACACATGGTCATAGCTGCGCGTTGGCAAGGTAATGATGAGGTCGGCTTGCACCCGCTTGTTCGGCACTTGGAAAATCAAATGATCATCCGTCACTTCGATGCGGCTGCGATCCAAGAAGGCTTGAAGCGGCTCGCCATCCATTTTACCGAATAATTTCACATCGGCTTGAATGGTGATGTCGTCGCCGTCGCCTTGCACCAGCTGCACATCCCCGTTGGCCACCTTGACGTCAATAATCGAAGCTTGGCTGTTCGGGTAAGTGAAAGTGTGACTGAACTTTTCTGTTGCCAAGCCTGGCACGCGAACGGTCACATCTTTCCAATCCACGTTGTCGAGCACATCGCTGAAGGTCTTCTTCATGAAAGAGCCCAGCTGGTTGGTAGCGTCATTTACAGTTTTGCCAATGTCATTCAGTGCGCTCTTGGTTTGGTCTTGCCAGTCATCAGGCAGGACATGGTCGGTGAAGCGCTGCTTGGTGAGCTGACGCTTTTGCCGGTTCAAATCGCTGAGCTGGTTGCGCAGCTGTTCTTGCTGATCGGCCAGCTGCACGAGTTCCTCACCTAACTGCTCATTTTCGCGTTTCAAGGCGCCGCGTTCTTGGTATTTATCCGCCGTTAAGGTGTCCAAGTCTTCCATCGTGTCGAGCACAATGATTTGTTCCTTGTTGGCCGCCACTTTAGCGCGAGTCTTTTTGATCTGCATCGTGGCCGCATCCAGGCTGCCAGCAGTTTCAGCAATCTGGGTATTCAAGGCGGTTAATGCTTCGTCTTCAGCAGAAGATTGCTGCTGGGGTTGCGCGGCTTCCGGCTGCGCGGTGGTTTTGTTATCAGTGGTTTGGGCCTTAGCCAAGTTTTCGAGCAAGACTAATGCTTCTTCACTGGTGATGATCCCTTGTTTGACTAAATCTAAAATCCGTTCACGTTCATTCATGAGATTACCTCCACGGTTTTGACTACTGCTCTGTAGTTATAGTATGAACGGTCCCGGGTAAAATGACATAGGGCCTAAGGTTGATTTTGGCTTCGGGCCGAAGATGCGCAGGCGTCTGCACCCACCGCCAAAGAAAAAAGCCCAAGCCGGGATGCGGCTTGGACGCGAGGGTAATCAGGAGCTAAAACCCATCCTCTTTGGCATTGGAATTCAATTCCAAGAGCTTGCCCGTTTTGAGGTACAAAATCCATTCGCAGATGTTGGTGACGTAATCGCCGATGCGTTCCAAATAGGAAGACACCAGCATGTAATCCATTGAGCCCACAATAGTGTCGGCATCGCGGGTCATTTCGTCAATGCAGCGCTGGTAGATGTCCTTAGAGAAGGCGTTGATGCCATGATCTTCTTCGGCGATTTTGCGCGCCTTCAGCACATCTTCTTTGACGTAGGCATCCAGCACGGATTCCACCATCGTCTTGACCGCCGCCGCCATTTCGGCAATCACTTGCTCAATCGCAGGCACGCGAGTTTCGCCTTTCACGCGAATGGTGGATTTGGCAATCGAGACGGCATGGTCACCCATTCGTTCGAGATCTGAGCTGGCCTTCATAACGGTCACAATCATGCGCAGGTCGGTGGTCACCGGCTGCTGCAAGGCAATCAGTTCAAAACAGCGTTTTTCCAAGTCAACTTCGCGCTTGTTGATGTGGTAATCATTGTCGATCACCGTGTGCGCCAAGGCCTTGTCATGATTCACAAACGCCTTCACGGAATTAAAAATTGCTTCGTTGACCATCATGCCCATCTCGGAAAAACGAGCGTGCAAATCATTTAACTCGTCTTCAAATAGTCGCCGCATGTCGGGCCTCCTTTGTCTGTTGACTTACCCAAACCGGCCGTTCAGGTAATCTTCCGTTTCTTTTTCCTTGGGATTCAAGAACATTTTCTTCGTATCATCGAATTCCACGACCCGGCCTTGCAAGAAAAAGGCCGTTTTGTCGGAAATGCGCGATGCCTGGTGCATGTTGTGGGTCACTAAGATAATTGTATACTGACTGCGCAATTCCAGCAGCATATTTTCGATTTGAGTACTGGAAATCGGATCCAACGCCGAGGTCGGCTCATCCATCAAAATGACTTCGGGCCGCACCGCCAGCACCCGCGCGATGCACACGCGCTGCTGCTGACCACCAGATAAGGACAAGGCGCTTTCGTGCAGTTTGTCTTTGACTTCATCCCAGATGGCCGCCGCCTTCAAGCTAGTTTCGGCTGCTTCGTCGAGCTGCGCCCGGTCCTTGACACCAGCTAACCGCAGCCCATACACCACGTTATCATAAATCGAAAACGGGAACGGGTTGGGCTGCTGAAACACCATCCCCACCTGCTTGCGTAGCTGCACAACATCGGTGTCCGGTGCGTAAATGTTTTTGCCTTCAAGTTCGATGTCGCCGGTGATTTTGACGTTAGGAATCAAGTCGTTCATGCGATTCAAAATCCGCAGGTACGTGGACTTCCCGCAACCAGACGGGCCGATCATGGCGGTGATTTCATGTTCATTGAAGGCCAGATCAATGCCGGTTAAGGCCTCAAAGTCGCCATAAAATAAATGCACATCGCGACTGGTGATGACTTGTTTTTTCATCGCTGCCTCCTTGTTATCCCGGCTTAGCCAAAGTGGCCTGATACATAGTCTTCCGTGGCCTTAATCTTCGGCCGGGTGAAGATTTTGCGGGTTTCATCGTATTCAATCGCAGTGCCGGAATAGAAAAACGCGGTGTAGTCGCTGATCCGGGCCGCTTGCTGCATGTTGTGGGTCACGATGATGATGGTGTAATCATCCTTCAGCCGCAGCAGCGTTTCTTCAACGGTGGCGGTGGAAATCGGATCCAAGGCACTCGCCGGTTCATCCAGCAGCAAAATATCGGGCTTCATGGCAATCGCTCGCGCGATGCACAGGCGCTGCTGCTGCCCGCCTGAAAGTGACAAGCCGCTTTGATTGAGGTCGTCTTTGACCTGATCCCAGAGTGCCGCCTGTTTGAGGCTGGTTTCCACCAGCTCATCCAAGACCGCCTTGCGCTTTTCGCCAAAGCGCCGCGGCGCAAAGGTGATGTTGTCGTAAATCGACTTGGCAAACGGATTCGGGCGTTGGAACACCATGCCGATGTGCTTGCGCATTTCATACACGTCCACTGCATCGGAGTTAATATCGAGATCCCGGTACATAATCTGCCCCGTGACTTTAGTGCCTTCAATATTATCATTCATTCGATTCAGGGACCGCAGAAAAGTCGACTTCCCCGAGCCACTGGCGCCAATCAACGCCGTGATTTTGTAGCGTTCAAATGGCAACGACACGCCATGAATCGCTTCTTTTTCGCCATAAAGGACTTTGAGGTCCTTGGTGGCGATGGCGATTTCTTGACCTTCATCAAAAGGCTTGAGATACGTATCGGTCAGCGAATAGTTTTGCATAAAATCCCTTCTTCCGCTACGATTCAGCGGTCATCTTGCGATACAAGCGATTGCCCAGGAACCGGGCCAAGATGTTGAATAGCAGCACCGCTAAAATCAATACGGCGCTGGCGCCAGCGGATACCGCGGCGGCATCCGGCTGAATGCCTTCAGAATTAATTTTCCAAATATGGACGGCTAAGGTCTCGGCCGGCCGAATGGGATTCAGCGGGCTCGCAATGTCGAACGGATTCCAATCGCTGAAATTCAGCGCCGGGGCACTTTGCCCAGCAGTGTAAATCAGCGCGGCGGCTTCACCAAAGACCCGGCCAGCCCCTAAAATCATCCCAGTGATAATCCCAGGTAGCGATTCAGGAATCACGACATGAATCACCGTTTCCCAGCGTGACAGCCCTAGCGCCAGCCCCGCTTCCCGTTGCGCAAAGCTGACTTGCCGCAGCGAATCTTCCACGTTTCTGGTGAGCAGCGGCAAGTTGAACATCGTCAAGGCCAAGGCGCCAGAGAGAATCGAGAAGCCAAAGTTGAACTGCAGCACGAAGACCAAAAAGCCGAACAACCCTACCACCACTGAAGGCAGCGAGCTCAGGATTTCAATGGCAGTCCGCACGACATCCGTGATCCAGTTGGCCTTGGCGTATTCCGCCAAGTAAATGCCGGCGCCAAGCGCAATCGGTACAGAAATCAGCATGGACAAAACGAGCAGATAAACCGAATTGAACAACTGAATGCCAATCCCCCCGCCGGCTTCAAAGGCTTTGGCGGGCGACGTGAGGAAATGCCAGGACACATGTGGCAAGCCTTGGATTAAGATGTAACCCAGCAGGCTGGCCAACAGCAGGACGATGATGCCAGCAATGGCATACAAGATGCCAGTCGCCAGTTTGTCTTTTTGTTTGGCGTCCATCACTTCATCTCCCCTTTCTTCCCAATCCAGCGAATCAGCAGGTTAAAGGCCAAGGACATCAAAAGCAATAGCAGGGCCAAGGACCACAACGCATTATTTTCAAGGGAGCCCATCACGGTATTACCGATGCCCGAGGTCAACACCGAAGTCAGGGTTGAAGCCGGACTGATCAGGTTTTGCGGCAGCAGGGCGGCGTTACCAATGACCATTTGCACCGCCAGTGCTTCCCCGAAGGCCCGCGCCATGCCGAACACCACGCCCGTTAAAATCCCTGGCATGGCGGCGCGCAGCACCACTTTGGAAATGGTTTGCCAGCGGGTGCCACCTAACGCCAGACTGGCTTCCCGGTAATGGCGCGGCACGGCACTTAAGGCATCTACCGTCATTGAAGTCACCGTCGGTAAAATCATGACGAACAGGACAAAGGTCCCCGCTAGAATCCCAAAGCCAGTGCCGCCAAACACATTGCGAATCAGTGGCACCACCACGGACAGACCAATGAACCCGTAAACGACACTGGGAATGCCCACCAGCAATTCAATCACCGGCTGGAGCACCCGTTTGCCGACTTGCGGCGAGATTTCCGTCATGAAAATCGCGGCCCCTACCGCAAACGGCGTGGCGACAATCGCTGACAGGAAAGTCACCCCAAAGGACCCCACAATCATCGGCAAAGCGCCGACTTGCGGGGCGCCATGGGCATCTTTCACGGCAGGCGACCAGGTGGTTTTGCTCAGAAAGGACCAGAGATTGACTTTGTTATCGAAAAACGTCGCCAAGCCCCGCGTGGCCACGAAGGAAAAAATCGCCACCACCACGAGCACGATGATGCTGATACAGGTGAAACTGATCCAGCGGCCGCGCCGCTCCAGCTTGGCCGCTTTGGAGCGATGGAGCATCGCTTCTTTGATTGGATCCATCTTACTTGCCCCCTAGTTTAACGAGATTGCCGCGATAATCGCGTTCAACTTTCATTGCGGTCATGGGAATGTAGCCCATCTTGCTGACGAGCTTTTGCTGCATGGTGGCACTTTGAATGTAGGCCAGGAACTTTTTGGTCAAGCCAGTCGGCGCGCCTTTGGTATACATATGTTCATACGACCAAATGGGCCAAGCCCCAGTCGTGACATTCTGATCGGTGGGCTTAACGCCGCTGAGGGCTAGTGGCCGCACGGTTTTGTCCACATAGGAGAAGGCCACGTAAGACACAGCGCCTGGCGTGCTGGCCACAATCGACCGCACCATCCCTGTGGAGTCTTGCTCCTGGGCCGCCATCGGTTGGCGGTCGCCGAGCACCCACTTCTCAAAAGTGGCCCGAGTGCCGGAGCCTTGCGCACGGTTAACCACCACCACCGGCAGGTCCTTGCCGCCGACTTGCTTCCAGTTGGTAATTTCGCCAGTGAACAGACGACGCAATTGCACCACGGTCAAATCAGACACCCCCACTGCCTTGTTGACAATCGGGGTGATGCCGACCACCGCCACGCGATGATCGACCAGCTTTTTAGCGTTGATGCCGGATTTTTCTTCGGCGAACAGATCCGAATTGCCAATTTCCACGGCGCCTTCTTGAATCTGCGACAGGCCAGTGCCACTACCGCCGCCTTGGACGTTGATGAACACCCCTAAGTGATCGCTTTGATACTGCTCCGCGGCAGCTTCCACCAGCGGCTGCAAGGCACTGGAACCTACCGCGGTAATCGATTGGCTGTTACTTTGTTTTCCGCACCCGACTAAGGCGAGTAAACCGGCCAACACAATAAAAATCAGTCGTTTTTTCACATCCAACCCTCCATTGACATAACAGATTTAATTGTAGCAATCACGTGTAAAACTAAAGGTCAATCCTTGTAAAAGGTGGGTAAATCGGCCAAGGGCAAGGACACAACGAAGGTGGTGCCCACCCCAAGCTGACTGGATAAAGAAACTTCCCCACCCAGTTGCAGCACCATATCATGCACAATTGCCAGCCCCAGCCCGGTCCCACCATTATGGCGGCTGCGGGCCTTGTCGACGCGATAGAAGCGTTCAAAAATTCGCGCCTGATCATTCTCGGCGATCCCAATGCCGGTATCGGCGACACTCAGCAGCAGGCTCTTATCATCAGTGGTGGCAGTCACGGTGACCTTGCCCCCATTGCGATTATAGAACACCGCATTGTTGAGCAGGTTGCGCACGACTTGTGAGAACTTCACCGGCACCGTGGTCAAGGTCAAGTCATCGGGAATGATGGTTTCCAAGGTCAGGTTCTTTTCTTCAATTGGCTTGCGCAAGTTCACCAAGGCGGTTTGCACCACTTCGGCGACCTTCACCGCCGTGGCTTGCGCCTGCCCGGTATCAGGCCGCGACAAGGTCAAAATATCGGTAATCAGTTGGGTCAAGCGCGTGCTTTCATCAAAAATGATCTGCAGGAACTGATTGAGCGTCGCCGGATCATCTTTGGCGCCATTCAGCAGTGTTTCGGCAAAACCGCTGATCGCTGTCACTGGCGTCTTCAGCTCATGGGAGACATTGCCGACAAAGTCCAACTGCATCTGTTCAACTTGCCGCAGATAGGTCACGTCATACAGCATCACCAAGACTTCCAAATGGTCGGTGCCACGGTTAAGTGCAATCACGCTCGCATCAACCGCTTTTTGGGTGTTCAGCATGGTGAGTTCTTTGTGATGCGTTTTCTGGTTGCGGTAGGTGTGCTCAATCATCCGCGCTAGGCGGTAGGTTTTGATGTCATCAAAATAATCATGCTTAACCGCCGCAATCTGGTGGCCGACCATCGTGCCCATCGCTTGGTTGGCCAGTACCACCTGACGCTCATCATCTAGCAGCATGATGCCTAGAGGCAAATGATCGATCAAGCGGTCAAAGGACGCTTGGCGGATCGCCACCTTATCGCGCAGGTGGCGCATTTCTTCGTCCAAAGCGTCAATCTGTTTGCCCATGGCCATAAACGCCGAACCTGGCGTCAAAATAATTGGCTCTGGCACCCCGCCAGCTTCGATCCGCGCCAAGTTACTGGTCATTTTCTCGACATGGCCATTCCAATAGTGGAATCGTTTGATCATGAGGGTGGCGATGGCCAGCAGACCGAGCACGCCAATCACAATCAGCGTCCACGCAAAGGCTGGCGCCGCAGAAAACAACGTAGCGCGCTGCTGCCAGACGCCAATAAACGTGGTGCCTTCCCGGGCGACATAGACCTGCTCCGCTTGGCCATTGACTGTCAGCGTGGTGGTATGGCCAGCAATCGTGCGCTGGCGGTCCACCAGATCCTGCAGCAACGTGCCGCGCCGATCAGTGGGTTTGCCTTTCAGCACAGTAAAGGTCACATGGTTGTCTTTTGCCAGGGGTTGCACTTGCGCCGCCGCGCCGTCAAAATCGCGATACGTTTGATACAGTGCGCTTAAATGGTCGCCTTGCTGCTGATAAAGCGTCCGGTCCATGCCGAACCAGAGTAGAAAAAAGCCTGCGACGAAAGTAATCCCCGTCCAGGCGAGCCGGCGCTTGAATCTGCTACTCATTAGGCGCCTCCATTTGGTAACCAAAACCACGGACCGTCTTAATGTAGTCCGGATGCTTTGGGTCCACTTCAATTTTATCGCGTAAATGACTGACTTGAATATCCACCATCCGCGTTTCGGCCGGGTACTCAAAACCCCAAACGCCGTTCAAAAGCGCATCCCGCGAGAGAATTTTGCCGACCCGTTGCGCAAAGAACACCAGTAGTTCGAATTCTTTCGGGGTCAGCTGCAGGCGCTCGCCGTTTTTGGTCGCCTGATAATTATCGGGGTCAATCACCAGCTCCCCAACGCTGAGAATCTTGGCTGGTGCCTTGGCGCTAGTTGGCGTCGGGGCCTGCACACGCCGTTCGATGGCCTTAATCCGCGCCACGATTTCCCGCGGCGAGAACGGCTTGGTCACATAGTCATCCGCGCCTAACTCCAGGCCCACAATCTTATCGGTTTCACTATCCTTGGCGGTTAAAATCATGATTGGGGTTTTATTGTCAGCCGCCCGAATTTTCTTGGTGACTTCCAGCCCATCCAACCCTGGCAGCATCAGATCCAAAATGATGAAGTCGAAACTCTGCTGGAGCGCCAGGCTTAACGCCGTGTCACCGTCGCCGGCGGTGGTGACAGCATAATGTTCTTTTTCCAAGTTGTATTGCAATAAGGTCACGATCGCTGGTTCATCATCGACAACAAGAATTTTCTTCATGCTTGCTCCTCCGCAAATGTGATCATTCCTAATTCATGTGGGGCCCCTTTGAAAATCGCGGTTTCGGCGAGGCGAATCGCCCCATCTAACCGCTCTACCTTCAGCCGGCAATAGGTCGGCTGGGTTTGAAGCGCCGCGTAGAGTTCGGCTTCATTGTGCACTGGCAGATGGTTGCAGGTCAAAATAATATCGCCGGCCTGCAGCGCCATTTTGCTGGCTGGGGTATCGGGTTGCACTGCCACCAACCGCACGCCGGCACTGGTTTGGGAAATCGCGGCAGCGCCTAGCTTGGTGGCGCGCCAGTTGCCAATGCCCACAATCACGCCCAGCACCGCCAGCATCACAAGCGCTGAGCCCGCGGCGGCCGGCCGCCAAAAGGTCAACCCGGCAATGATCAAAGCCAGCACACTAGCGCCTAAGTATTGCCAGCGCCATTGCAGGGTTGCGGCTTGCGGCAGCTGCCGCTTGGTCATCAGCGCCGCCCCAATCACCAGCGGCACAAACAGGAGCGCAAACTGGTGCGTCCCAATCCCCAAAGTCGGCCACCAGCTCGGGGCAGTGAACCAAGTCCCAGGCACTGGCACCACCAGCGGCAACCAGTACCACTGCCGATGCCGGTAAACCGCGACTTTGGCGCCGCGCTTGCCTGCCACCACTTTGGGAATATCAATCGGCGGATTGAGCAAATGAAGTAGCAGCGCCGTGGCGGCCCATATCCCCGCCACCAACACCGCAAACCCACCAACCCACGGGCCCAGTGCAATCTGCACGCTAGGCAAGAACGCAATCAGGCCCGCCACGGCAAAGAACCAAGGCGCAAAACCCAGCCACGACAGTAGCAGTGCCAGCACATTCAGTGCCACCAGCGCCAGCCACACCATTTTTGGCAGGAGGGCCCCGGCCGCCAGCAACATCCCGTCTAGCACCAGACTGACCGCAACGCCGCCAATTAACCCGGCCCATAGCCCGGTCCAATGGCGATCAATGCCGACCCCAAAAAGCCGTCGTTCTTGGCGAATACGCAGCACCCGGCCTAAGTCAGCCACCAGCGCCCCCACCCAAGTCACTGGGCTTAAGATAAATGAAAGCACAAGCTGTCCCATAGGTGCCCCTTTCCAGACTGGATTTACTGTAAGTATAGCATATCTGACGCGAACTCGAAGGGGGATGAATTAGGGCTAAGCAGGCATCACAAAAGGAGCTGCGACGAGTGTCACAGCCCCTTAGCAATTACCTTAACTGTTATAGCAGCACCGCGGGCCAACCAGGTAAAAACACCCGGTTTTACAGCCCGTTTAGATTTTCAGGAAGCGGCGCATGGAAACCACCGCGCCTAACGCCCCGATGACCATCCCGATCACCGCCAAGGCGAGATCGATCCACACCAGAAATGGCATGTTGGGATACAACGAGAACCCGTTCGCTGCCACGGTGAATGGCGCATTGCGTGTCACCAAGCCGTAACCAAAGTCGACAATCAGCATCGGTAGCACGGCCCCGAACAAGCCGGTCCAGGCGCCTTCCAGCAGAAATGGCCAGCGAATGTAGGCATTCGTTGCCCCCACCAGCCGCATGACGCCAATTTCAGTGCGCCGCGACAAGATGGTAATGCGGATGGTGTTGGAAATCAGGAACACGGCAACAAACAACAGTAAAATGGTAAAGCCGAGCCCCCAGCGCTGAATCGTGGCCACGGTCTTAAAGAGCTGTTTGGCCTTGGCGCCCCCATAAGTGGCTTCCGACACATGCTTGAGCTTATCAGCTTTCTTGGCCACTTTGATCGTGTCCTTGGCGTCTTTCGTGTCCACCACGAAGACGTTGTTCAGCGGGTTTTGATCGCCTTTGAAAGTCTGCCACTGCTTACCGTAACTGCCAATGATGTTATCCAGTTCTTGGCTAGCCGAGCGGAATTGCACCGACTTCACTTCAGCGAAATTCTCCAGTTCCTTCTTCAAGGCCGCCTGCTGTTTGTCCGTGGTTCCTTTTTGAATGGACACCCGCACCCGGACATCATTCTCAACTTGGCTAGAAACCCGGTTAACATTGGCCAACAAGGCTAAGAAAATCCCCACCAACAGCAAGGTGACCGTCACGGCAGAAACTGCCGCCACTGACATCCAGCCATTGCGTTTCAGGCTCTTGAGGGAGTCTTTGAGGTGACGCATCATGACATCAGTCTTCATCGCTGTAACTCCCTCCTTCTTCGTCGCGGACCAGGCGGCCGCCGGCAATTTCTAGCAGGCGGTGCGGCCGGGCGTTGACCAGTTCGCGATTATGCGTGGCCATGATGATTGTGGTGCCATCGGCGTTGATGCGTTCCAAAATGTCCATGATGCCGTCAGACGTATCCGGATCAAGGTTCCCAGTTGGCTCATCGGCAATCACGACATCTGGCGCGTTAACAATCGCGCGGGCAATGGACACCCGCTGCTGCTCCCCACCAGAAAGTTCACTCGGGAAGCGGCGCACTTTTTGTTCCAAGCCGACCAGCTTCAACACATGCAGCACCCGCGGCTTAATGTCTTCGTCACGGGCTTCGATGACTTCCATCGCGTAGGCAATGTTTTCGTACACCGTCAGCCGCGGCAGCAACTTGAAGTCTTGAAACACAATGCCAATGCCGCGCCGGAAATAAGGCACATCCTTATCGCTCATGGTACTGAAATCATACTTACCAACCTGGATGGTGCCACTGGTGGGCACCAGTTCATGGTAAAGCATTTTAATCAGCGTTGACTTCCCGGCACCACTGGGGCCGATGACATACAAAAATTCCCCGGGGTCAACCGTCAAGCTGAGGTCTTTAATCGCGATGACGCCGTTGGTATACTTTTTCATCACGTTTTTCATCTGAATCATGACTTCGCTCCTTTATTGAATCACTAGGCCGAGTATAGCAGACCAATAACACAGACTGATTGCAACCACGTTACAATTGCTTTCAGACTGGATTCGATTGGGCCAATTGCCACTGCAGGTAAGCATAGATGAACGGACTAAGGTCGCCATCCATCACGGCTTGGCCATTGCCGGTTTCATAATTACTGCGGTGGTCTTTAACCATCGTATAGGGATGAAAGACATACGATCGGATTTGGGAGCCAAACGCCACGTCTTGCTGCTGGCCCTTGATGGCCGCCGCCTCTTGGGCCTTTTTTTCTTGCTCGCGCTGATAGAGTTTCGCCTTCAACATCGCCATCGCGGTGGCTTTGTTTTGGAACTGACTCCGCTGGGCCTGACTGGAGGTCACAATGCCAGTGGGGATGTGAATTAGCCGCACGGCGCTAGAGGTTTTGTTAATATGCTGCCCACCGGCCCCGCTAGAGCGGAAGACTTCCATCTTGATGTCTTCCGGCCGCAGATCAACTTCGATGTTATCATCCAGTTCTGGCATGACATCAACTGAGGCAAAACTGGTATGCCGGCGGCCGGCCGCGTCAAACGGCGAAATTCGAACCAGGCGGTGCACGCCTTTTTCGCTGCGTAGCATGCCATAGGCGTTGGTGCCATTGATCAGCAGCGTCACACTCTTGATGCCAGCTTCATCCCCTGCTTGGTAATCGGCGACTTCCACGCTGTAATCATTCTGGTCGGCCCACCGTTCATACATCCGTGTCAGCATGGAGCCCCAGTCTTGGGCTTCGGTGCCCCCAGCGCCTGGGTGAATTTCAACGATAGCGTTATTGTGATCATAAGGTTGGTTCAGCAGCAAGGTCATTTCGTAATGATCCAACTGTTCTTGCAGCGTGGTGATCTGGGTCGTGACTTCCGTTTGCAGCTCGGCGTCAGGTTCTTCCTGCAATAGCTCAAACGCTACTTCGATGTCTTCCAGCTGATTCTGCAGATTCAGGAAGTTATCGTGCTTGCCTTTTAGTTGATTGTTTTCGTCAATCAACTGCTGAGCCTGCTCGGCGTGGTCCCAGAACCCGGGTTCCGCCATGCGGCCTTCGTTTTCAGCGATGCGTTCGTTCAAGGCATCGAGGTCAAAGCGACCCCCTAAAGTGATTGATTTTGGCCCGCATGGTGGCCAAGATGGTGCGCATTTCTGCTATTTCCATATTTGATGTGCTCCTTTTTTTGCCTCGTCTAGTGTACCATGCCGACAAAAATGGGACAAAACCATTTTGGTTTGCCCCATTCCCGATTCGCTATTAACGACGAATGTTTTGCCGAATCTGTGCCTTCATGAACAGGCGCGTCACGCCATCGTCCATGTTCGCAATCATTTCTTCAAACATCCGGTACGCTTCTTCTTGGTATTCGACCAGTGGGTTCATTTGCCCATAACCCCGCAGGCCAACGGATTGACGCAGCTGATCAAGCGCATCGATATGATCTGTCCACAGACTGTCAACCACCCGCAAAATCACGACTTTTTCAAACTCAAGCATTTGGTCTTTATCACCGAGCTGGCTGAGCTTGTCTGCATAGTTGGCTTCCGCTAAGGCTTGGAGTTGCGCAATGATTTCGTCTGGCGTCTTGTCATCCAAGGCCGTGCGCTTCAAGTCCTCATCGGTGACCATATTGGTGGTGACATAGTCGTAGATCTTGTCCAGATCCCAATCCTTCTTGTCGCCTTGGGTATGCGCCAAGACGATGCGGGTCACGCAGCGGTTGATCATCGCCATCAGCACTGACTTCAGGCTTTGGTCTTCGTTGATCACTTGCTGACGCTGCTTATAAATGACTTCGCGCTGTTCCCGCATCACATCATCATATTGCAAAGTGTTCTTACGGGTATCGTAGTTGTTCCCTTCAACCCGCTTTTGCGCGGATTCAACGGAGCGGGAAATCATGCGGCTGCGAATCACTTGTTCATCGTCTTCCAGCTTGAAGCGATCAAGCATTTGCTTGATGCGATCTGAGCCGAAACGCTTCATCAAGTCGTCCTCAAGGGACAGGTAGAACTGAGTCGAGCCGGGATCCCCTTGCCGGCCTGAACGCCCACGCAGCTGGTTATCAATCCGGCGGCTTTCATGGCGTTCGGTCCCAATGACGGCCAAGCCGCCCACTTCCTTGACGCCAGGGCCGAGCTTGATGTCGGTCCCCCGCCCAGCCATGTTGGTCGCGATGGTGACGGCACCGCGCTGGCCTGCGTTCATGACGATTTCGGCTTCACGGGCATGGTTCTTCGCGTTCAAGACGCTGTGCGGAATGCCTTCATCATCCAGTTGTTTAGACAGGCGTTCAGAAGATTCAATGGCTACGGTGCCGACCAAAATCGGTTGGCCCTTTTCGTGCCGCGCCTTGATGTCAGCGGTAACGGCGTTGAACTTGGCATCCAGCGTTGGGTACAGCACGTCAGGTGAGTCCACCCGAATCACCGGCTTGTTGGTGGGAATGGAAATAACTTCCATGTTGTAAATTTCGCGGAATTCTTCTTCTTCGGTTTTCGCCGTCCCGGTCATCCCGGCCAGCTTGTTGTACATCCGGAAGAAGTTCTGGTAGGTGATGGTCGCCATGGTGGCATTTTCGTCTTGAATCTCGACGCCTTCCTTGGCTTCAATCGCCTGGTGCAGTCCATCTGAGAAGCGGCGACCTTCCATAGCACGCCCGGTGAACTGATCGACAATCAGCACTTCGTTTTCTGGCGACACCATGTAGTCGATATCCTTGAGCATGATGAAGTTCGCCCGCAGTGCCTGATCCAAATGGTGGGTCAAGGCGGTGTTTTCGGTGTCATACAGGTTCTTCAAGCCGAAGATTTTTTCGGCTTTGCGAATCCCATTTTCGGTCAAAGACACGGTCTTGGTCGGCCAGTCGATCTTATAGTCGTCTTCTTCTTTGAGCGTCTTGACGAAGCGATCCGCCCGGATGTAGAGCCCGGTAGATTTTTCGGCCCCACCGGAAATAATCAACGGAGTCCGCGCTTCATCAATCAAAATCGAGTCCACTTCATCGACAATCGCATAGTTCAGCGGCCGCTGGACCATCTGCTGCTTGTACACCACCATGTTATCGCGCAGGTAGTCAAACCCGAGTTCACTGTTGGTGGAATAAGTGATGTCGGCATCGTAAGCCGCCCGCTTTTCATCGGAACTTAAGTCGTGGGTATTGAGACCCACACTCAAGCCGAGCCAGTTATACAACTCGCCCATTTCTGTCGCGTCACGGCCACTCAGGTATTCGTTAACGGTGACCACGTGCACGCCTTGGCCGCCAAGGGCATTCAGGTACACGGGCATTGTCGCGGTCAGGGTTTTCCCTTCCCCGGTTTTCATTTCGGCGATGTTACCTTCATGCAAGGTAATCCCACCAATGATTTGCACGCGGAATGGGAACAGCCCCAGCACCCGCTTGGCGCCTTCACGGGCGACCGCAAAGGCTTCTGGCAAAATATCATCCAGCGTTTCGCCTTTTTCCAGGCGCGCTTTGAGGGCAGGTGTTTTCGCCTGCAGCTGTTCGTCGCTTAACGCGGCATATTCATCTTCATAGCTTTGGACTTGATCGGCGATTTTACCAAGCCGCGTCACTTCGCGCTTGTCGCTTTCAACCCATTTTTTTAAGACGTTAGGCATTGTTGATCCTCTCCTGTCATCAGTATGCGCATAATACTGACAGTATCTTATGTATTTTAGCATTGATGAAGCGGCTTTAACACCTTGGAAAAATAAAAAAACGCAAATCCTCACCGGATCTGCGCCATGTTTAATCAGCGATTGCTTATTCGTCGGTTTCAATCAGCCCATAACGGCCATCCCGACGCTTATACACGATGCTGGTCCCATTGGTATCGGCATCTTCAAAGATAAAGAAGTTATGCCCAAGCATATCCATCTGCAAAATGGCTTCCTGCGAATCCATTGGCTTCAGTGATACCCGCTTGGTGCGGACCACTGTCAGGTTATCCTCTTCTTCAGCTGGCTCAGTTGGTGCTGGCGTGCCTTCTGGAGCCACGTCAATCGGGGCAAAGCCCTTTTCCCGCGACTTACGGTTGATCTTGGTCTTGTATTTACGGACCTGCCGTTCCAGCTTGTCAGTCACTAGATCGACACTGGCGTACAAATCAGGGCTAGTTTCTTCAGCACGCAAGGTCAGATAGGACAATGGAATTGTCACTTCGACTTTGGCGGTTTTATCAGGATACACCTTCAAGTTGACGTGCGCGGTCGCCTGAACTGAGCTCTCAAAGAACTTGTTGAGCTTGCTGATCCGCTTTTCGACATAACTGCGGATGGCATCAGTGACCTCGATGTTTTCGCCACGAACGTTGTATGTGAGCATAAAACTTCTCCCCTTTCATCCGTGCAAGTCGCTTGCACGTGGGCGATTGGGTCTATTAAAGCCCTTTCACCCTACACCCTTATTATAGCGAACTGCTCGCCTTGAAACAAATATAATCCGTTTATCTAATCAAGGTCCGAGCCGTTATCTTGCCCGTATAGCCAGCCTCACGCAGCGCGGCTTGGGCATGATACAAGGTGCGGCCGGTGGTGTATAAATCGTCTAATAAAATCACTTGCGGCGGCAACTTGGCCGGCAAATGCGCCGTGAAGCTTTGCGGCGTCTGCAGGCGGCCTTGGCGATCCTTTTGGGCTTGCGGCATTGCCGTGTCGGCTTTCTCCAACCACAGCGCTAGCGGCAAATGGCCGAACAGCCCAATCACCGGATCAAAGCCGCGCCGCGCATAATGCCCAGGTTCAGAAGGCAGTGGCACCAGTGCCGTGCGCCGCGTGGGTAGCTGGAGTTGGTCAGCAAAGACTTGATGTAGCCGAAAATCGCCTAATCCTTTGTACTGCTGAATGAAAGCCTTCATCGCCGGCGTGTAAGCAAACCACGCGCGGTTGTGCAGCAGCGCATACCCCTGCCGCCGCCAGCGCTGACAGTCGTTGCAAAGTTTCGGCGAATGAGCGCGGCCGCAGCCAGGGCAAGCCGAGGTCGCATCGATCGGCGTGAACTGGGCCAGACACTGCGGGCACAGCCGACTCAGCGTTAGCGGTTTAAAACTGAGCAACTGCGCCAGCGACCAATCACTGCGCAAAGGCTGCTGGCATAGCAAGCAGTTCATGGCTGGCGCCGATTCATTTGCCGAATGGCATGAATCGCCTCAATCTGGGCCAAGGTGATGTGTCGGGCTAAAAACAACACCGGATCATCCGGACTCGCCGCACTGCGCCCGGCCCGGCCGGCCATCTGAATCAGGCCACTGGCCGAGAATTGTGGGTCATCGGCGGCCACCACCACAACGGCACAGCGGGGAATGGTGACCCCCCGCTCCAAAATCGTGGTCGTCAGTAGCACCGTAAACTCACCTTGTCGAAAGGCCTGCACCACCGCCGCCCGTTCGGGATCGGCGGCGTGCGCCGTGCGCACCGCCAGCCCAGCTTGCCGCAGGTGCGCCGCCAGCGGCTTGAGCCAGGCAATCCGGGGCACAAATACCAACACCCGGCGGTCAGCGGCCAGATTTTGCAACAGCGCCAAATCCCGCCTTCCCAGCTGCTTAGGTACTTGTTTGAGCCCCGTCAGCCGCTGCCGCGGCACCGGCAGCGGCGCGCCATGAAACCGCCGCGGCAGAAACGCCACTGCCAGTCGCGCGCGTTTAACCGCCTGCTGCATCGGCTTATCTGGTGTGGCGCTCAAAAAAATCGTTGGCCCACGGCGCGCCTGCTGCACCGCAGCCGCCAGCATCGGGGTTTGCGTATACGGAAAGGCATCGACCTCATCCACCACCATGAGATCAAAATGTCGATAATACCGCAGCAGTTGATGGGTGGTGGTCACCGTCAGATCTGCTGGGACTTCCGGCCAGGCGCTGCCGCCAAACAGTACCGCCAGCGACGCCCCGGCGAAAGCCTGCGCGAACCGCGGCGCTAATTCACGCACCACATCCACTCGGGGTGAGGCAATGGCCACCCGCAGGCCCCGGCTTAAAAACGCTGCCACCACCGGAAACAACATCTCGGTTTTGCCGGCGCCAGTCACCGCCCACAGTAAAAAATCCCGGCCTTGGTTGACCGCGGTTAACGCCGCCTGGGCAGCTTGCTTTTGCGCTGAGGTTAACGTGCCGCGCCAAGTCATGGCACTGGGGGTTGCCGGCCCTGACGGCAGGCGCCACAGCTTGGTCGTGGTCGTCACCCGGCCCAGCCCCACGCAGGCGGTGCAATACTGCCGGCCATCCGGCAATGGCGCCAAGGCGCGCTGCTGACAGCGCTGGCAGCGCCCGGATTGAATGGCCATGATTGGCGTCAGCTGTGCTAAACTGGCCATAGTGAGGCCCACTTTTGGCAATTCTTCATCGGTCAATTGAAAGCCTAAGGGCAACATTTTGCTCACCTCAAAAGGAGATTACGCAATGTCTGAGTATCGCACCATCAAAGCCGCTGGTCAGGCGGAACTGGTGATTAAAAAATCGCGGTTCATTTGCCAGGTGGGCCGCGTGCACACCGAAGCCGAGGCCCAAGCGTTTATCGCTGCGGTACGCAAACAAGAACCGAAAGCCACCCACCATGTCCCGGCCTATCAACTGGGCGACGACGATCACATTCAGCGCGCCACCGATGATGGTGAACCCGCAGGCACGGCAGGCGTCCCGATGCTTAAAACGCTCCAAGAAATGGGCTTGCATGATGTCGTTGCCGTCACCACCCGGTACTTCGGCGGAATCAAACTTGGCGCCGGCGGCCTGATTCGCGCCTACGCCAACAGCGTGGCGGCCGCGGTTCATCAAGTGGGCATCGTGAAGCGCGTCATGCTGCAAACCATGAACCTAGCTGTGCCTTACCCACAACTGGATTCGCTCCAGCACTATCTCACCGCCAACGCAATTACCTTACTCAACAGCGATTACGGCGCAGCGGTCGCATTAACCATTGCGGTCCCAAAATCCGAAGCCGCCGCCGTGGCCACTGCCATCACCAACCAAACCGCCGGCAAAGTCACCATCACCCTGGGGTCGCTTCAAGCCAGTGAGGTGCCAGTGACTGAATAGAGCGCTAGCAACGCAAAAGAAGCCATCAAACCGCTGCCGGTTTGATGGCCTCTTTAGTTGCGCTTATTCTGGATCTTCTTTGGGATTGATGATCTCAGTTTCGGTTTGAATCGGTTGGTTCTTCGCTCGGAGCTTGAAGGCTTTCGCGTTCATAATCTGGTGCTTCGAGAAAGCCACGGTGCGCGGCACACTGATAAACAGTGGCACGACTTCTTCGACCACATTCGAGAATTCAAGGCCGTACCAGTTGGCCGGGCTTGTGGTGACGTTTTGCAACCAGAGCCGACCACCAATCAAACGGCGCTGCCAACCAGGAATATTTTCCGTCGCCATCAAATTCTGGGCTTGCTCGCGAATGATGACGAACTTGAAGTCCCCGACATTGCGATTTTTAACCGTGGTGTACTTCGGCGTTTGCGGATCGATCACCTTGGCACTGAGCAGGTCATTGATGATCTTGCGAATGTAGACATTGACATGCTGCGACATTCTGAAGCCCAGGTAAATCTGGACGGAAATCACATTGCGGGTGTGGAGCATGTCGACGGTGTAGCGCATTTCCACCGGTTTGTCGGTTTCGTTCACCGTCACGAACCAGTAGACCTTAGCGCGCTTGGGCCGTTTGTCCAAAATGGAGTACAGCGTGGAGCGCTTCAGCCGGTAGCCCGGCTTAACCTTGGTCATATACACCAGGTTCGTGGTGTAGGTGGGGATGGTGTCATCGGCAGCCAACGCCGTCAGCTGATCGAGGTAATCGGTCAGCACGACATATTCGCTTTCATCCTGGTAATGCTCGCGGACTTTGTTCCCAAAGTACCACACCACCATCATCGCCAAAATCAGCAACATGATGAACAGCGTGATGTAGCCCCCATGCAGGAACTTCACCAGGCTGGCAATCAGAAAGACCGTTTCAATCAGGCCGAAGAACCCAGCCACTAACGCCGCCATCGCCCGCTTGATGTGCATGGCTAAGAACTCGTACAGCAGCAAGGTCGTCATCAGCATGGTGACCGTGATGGCCAAACCATAAGCCGCTTCCATGGCTTTGGAAGTCCGAAAGAACCAAACCACGCTTAAGGTGACCAAACACAGGAACCAGTTCACAAAGGCGATGTAAATCTGACTGCGTTCACTGGAGGGATGTTTGATGGCCATCCGCGGCAAAAACTTCAGCCCCACTGCTTCATGCACCAGCGTGTAGGACCCCGTGATCAAGGCCTGCGAAGCGATGATTGCCGCCGCAGTCGCCAAAATAATCGCGTATGGCCGCATCCCGGTCCCTAGCATTTCATAAAACGGGTTCATGGTCGTCAAGTTGGCATAAGCCGCATCTTGATAATGCGCAATCAACCATGCCCCTTGGCCAAAGTAGTTCAGCATCAACATGACATAAACAAATGGCCAAGTGGCATAGATATTACCTTTGCCGACATGGCCCATGTCGGAGTACAAGGCTTCTGCCCCAGTGGTGGCCAGGAAAATACTGCCTAGCAAGAAAATGCCGACTTTATTTTCCGGACTGAACAAGATCTTGATCGCATATACTGGCGACAAAGCCTTGAGAATTTCCAAATGGCCAGACATATGACTCAGACCAGCCACCCCGAGAAACAAGAACCACAAGAACATGATCGGTCCAAAGGCATTCCCAATCTTCGCGGTGCCAAAGCGCTGAATCAAAAACAGCGCCAGCAAAACCCCAGTGGTGATCACCAGCACCACGGTTTGGTTATTGCTGAACACAAAGCGGCCGAAGGTTTGACCCTTCAGCCCTTCCAGCGCCGTAGTGACCGTCACGGCTGGCGTCAAGGTGCCATCAGCCAGCAGCGCCGCGCCCCCAATCAAGGCCGGAATGGCCAACCACGCCCCGCGGCGACGGACTAAGGCATAAAGCGCAAAAATGCCGCCTTCGCCGTTGTTATCGGCCTGCATCGCCAGCACCACATATTTGATGGTGGTCAAAATCATCAGGGTCCAGAAAATCAGCGATACCGACCCAATAATATAATCAGGCGAAAGCGCCCCAACCGAGCCGGCATCAGCGATGATCGCGTTCATAACGTACAGCGGTGACGTCCCAATATCGCCGTACACGATGCCCAGAGTAATCAACATGCCAAGCATGGTGGCTTTTTTCTTACGTGTCATTTTTCTCTCCTCAACCTCCACGCTTTACCGCGGTGGAAGAAACTACTGTCAAGGAATCATAGCTCATTGCCGTGATTGCGTCAAACCGGGCAGGCTGCGGAGTGAGGCCGCCTTTAGCCGGATGGGTAGCCTAGCATGGCGTCTTGAAGCCGCGCTTTGGCTTCGAGGCGCCATGCGTAGCTAGCCACTCGGGCGTTGGCCTCACGCAGCGCGACTACGCTAACAGACCTGCGGGAGACAATCTGCCGGGCAGGTCAGCTTCCGCAGCCATGGGCTGGAACGTGGTGGCCAGCGCTTTCAGCCTCTGCGAGTCTCAAAGTCGCGGCTTGTTCTAAGCCAACAAGTTGGCTAAGAACAATTTCACCACTGAGCCCCTGCCTGCTCCAGCTGACTTGCCCTAGTTTAATCGTCAACTGATTAATAGAGCTGCACCCACGAATTCCGTCTAATTCATTTGAATACCAAGACCATACAGCAGTCAAACTGGGTGTCATGACGTAACGATAAGCCTTGAGCATCACCGTTATTGAGCGGGTTCGGTCGGGGTAGCAGAGAGGCGCGGTGGTGCGGCAGCGAAACAGTTGGCACACGAGGAGACTGCGCAGCAGGCTGCTCCTGTGCTAACTGGGGGCAAAGGCGAGACAGCGTTGAGCGTCAGCGATGCTGGCTTGCCTTTGAGGCTGGAGACCGCTCTTTGGCTCCGGCCGACCCCGCAGCCGCACCGCCGCGCCTCGGCGCCACCCCGACCGGACCCAGCGGCCATCAAGGCAAAACAAAAGCGCCAGGTTACCCCAGCGCTTGTGGTCACTTCGCGTATTCCACCGTCCGCTTCTCGCGAATAACAGTGACTTTGATGTGACCGGGATATTCGAGTTCTTTTTCGATGCGATTGCGAATGTCGCGGGCCAGGACCACGGATTGTTCATCCGACAAGGCCTCAGGCTGCACGATTACGCGCACTTCGCGGCCAGCTTGAATCGCATAAGAATGATCGACGCCAGTGAAGCTGTTGGCAATTGACTCCAACTTCTCCAGGCGGTGCAGATAATTCTCCAGCGATTCGGACCGCGCGCCTGGCCGGGCGGCGGAAATGGCATCTGCTGCCGCCACTAAGACCGCAATCACACTGGTTGGTGCCACGTCGCCGTGATGCGAGGCAATCGTGTTGATCACCACTTGTGGTTCTTTGTACTTGGTGGCTAATTCCACCCCAATTTCCACGTGGGAGCCGCCGACTTCACGGTCCTGCGCCTTCCCGATATCATGCAGTAATCCTGCGCGTCTCGCTAAATTGACATCTTCACCCAGCTCAGCGGCCATAATCCCAGCCAACTTCGCCACTTGAATCGAGTGATCCAACACATTTTGCCCATAACTGGTCCGAAAATGAAGGCGCCCTAAAATCTTGATCAGATCCGGATGCATGTTATGAATGCCCACATCAAAAATGGCTTGCTCCCCGACTTCACGAATGCGTTCGTCCATTTCCTTGCGCGCCTTGTCGACCATTTCTTCAATGCGGGCAGGGTGGATTCGGCCATCCTGAATCAGTTTTTCAAGCGCCATCCGCGCAATTTCACGCCGAATCGGGTCAAACCCTGACAGCACAACGGCTTCCGGGGTGTCATCGATAATCAAATCAATACCCGTTAAGGTTTCCAAAGTCCGAATATTACGCCCTTCACGGCCAATAATCCGGCCCTTCATGTCGTCATTCGGCAAAGTCACTGTCGTCACCGTGGTTTCAGCCACGACATCAGAGGCACTTCTTTGGATGGCATCAGCAATCAACGACTTGGCCGTGCGGTCAGCCGTTTCATGTGCTTCATCTTCACTTTCTTTAATCAACTTCGCCCGTTCATGGGCCAACTCTGCCTTGGTGGCAGTAAGGATTTGGTCCCGCGCTTGGTCTTTGGTTAAGCTGGCAATGCGTTCAAGTTCTGCTTGTTGTTTGGCAATGGTCGAAGTAATGTCTTGTTCTCGCTCGTCCAATTGTTGCTGCCGATCGTTGAGGTGCCCCTCGCGATCCGACAAGCTCTGTTCCTTCCGATCAAGGGTATCATCACGATGGTCCAAGGCCTCTTCCCGCTGCAAAACGCGGTGTTCTGACTGTTGGACTTCATGGCGCCGTTCCTTGAGTTCGTTTTCCACCTGCGTGCGATATTGATGGGATTCTTCTCTGGCCTCGACTAATTTCTCTTTTTTTAGCGTCTCGGCTTCTTTGTTAGCAGTCTCGATGATCCCGGCAGCACTATCGTGGGCTTGGTTCAAAGTATTCTGGTGGCTCCGTTTCTGAAGCCAGTTTCCGATCAACAATCCGAGCAATAAAGCGATGACTGCGAGGATTATCGAGATCAGCATTTCTGCGCTCATCTTTTCACCTCCGCATCATCAATTTCTTTCAAGATGCAAATTATATTTTTAAATATGACACAAGGTCGATTGTAGCGGTTTCGCGATTTACTGTCAATACAGGGCCAAGCCGCCAGCCTTACGCTAAAAGGGCTTTGACGCCGGTTCCAGCCAGCATCAAAGCCCTTTTCTGTTAATCTGCTTGCAACGTTTTCAACAGCCAAAACAACCCGGCTTTAACCGCCCGCCCGCGGACTGCCGCCCGGCTACCAGGAAAATGAAACAACTGCGCTTGCGGCGCCTGGCCGCGCTGGGCCAACCCAATCCACACGGTGCCTGCCGGCTGACCGTCATTGGGACCCGGCCCGGCCACGCCGGTAAAGCTGACGGCGACATCCGCTTCGACCTTGGCCAGCGCACCAGTAGCCATCGCCTTAGCAGTGGCTTCACTGACGGCCCCATCACGATTAATCGTGGCTTCATCGAGGCCGAGAAAAGCAGCTTTGGTGTGATTTGAGTAGGTGACAAAGCCGCCTTTGAACCATTCAGACACCCCTGGTACATCCGCCAGGGTCGCTTGGAAAGCGCCTGCGGTCAAACTTTCCGCAGCGGTGACTTGCTTCTGCTGCTCAGCCAAGGCTTTCACCACGGCTTGCGGCAAGCTATTGTCGTCGCCATAACCATAAAAGTATTGCCCGAGACGCGTCTGAATTTCGGCTTCTAGGGGATCAAGCAGCGCCTTGGCCGCGGTTTCATCAGCCGCTTTGGCGGTCAGGCGTAGCGTCACTTCGTAAGGCTTGATATAAGTGGCCAAGGTCGGGTTCTTTTGGCTCTCAATCAAATCCGCCAGCACCGTGGTGACTTTGGATTCACCGATACCGAAGAACCGGAGCACACGGCTCACCATTGTGGCATCGTGACCAAGGCTTTTCAGCAAATAAGGGACCAGCTGATCGAGCACCATGGGTTCGAATTCTTTCGGCGGGCCTGGCAGCAAGATGTACTGTTTGCCTTGGCTGACGCTCACTGCGCCTACCGCCAAGCCGACCTTATTCGTCAGCACCGTGGCGCCGGCAGGATATTTAGCTTGGAGCAAATTGTTGGGCGTCATCGGTTGTTGCTGCTGGGCGGCATACGCCTTCAGTTTCGCCAAAGCCGGCGCATCATCCACCAGCGCCACGCCCAAATGTGCGGCTAAGGTTTGCTTGGACAAATCATCTGGCGTGGGGCCCAACCCGCCGATCAAGATAATGATTTCGGCGCGTTGCTCCGCCAGGGTGATGGCGGCGTCCAACCGGGCCTGATTATCGCCCACCACCTGCTGGTTAAGGCTATCAATGCCTAATTCCGCCAGCTGGTTGGCCAAAAACGCGCCATTGG
This sequence comes from Lacticaseibacillus suibinensis, assembly GCF_003946175.1. Lineage (GTDB taxonomy): Bacteria > Bacillota > Bacilli > Lactobacillales > Lactobacillaceae > Lacticaseibacillus > Lacticaseibacillus suibinensis. The sequence goes on from NZ_RHOK01000012.1 coordinate 26,067, forward strand.
TATTGGTGATTTGACCCAGTAAGATTTCGGTACCGACTGCGATTAATTCTGCGTTCATTTTGCCACCTCGTATGGTCTTGATTGCATGAGAAAAGCGCAAGGGCAAAGGCCCCTGCGCCGTTGGTTATTGTCCAAATGAATCCGCAAAGACACTGCGATTTTTGTAAAAGTATTCGACCCCGGAGTACACGGTGAAAATTACAGCCAGGTAGAACAGGATTTCACCCAAACCGACCCCGAAGATGGCAGGAATACCAAAGTCGTTCATGAACAAGAAGACAATGGCCAAATCTTGAGTCACGGTTTTGATTTTGCCAGGCCAAGCCGCCGCGAGAACCTCTCCGCCATTGGCCAACAGCAGCCGCAAACCGGTCACCGCCAGCTCTCGCCATAGAATAATGGCAACGCCCCAGGCCGGGATAATGCCAGCCGCTGTGAGGAAAATAAAGGCGGTCATCACCAGAAGCTTGTCGGCCAAAGGATCGGCAAACTTACCGAAGTTGGTAACCAAGTGCCGGGCCCGGGCAATTTTGCCATCGGCCAAGTCCGTCAGCGAAGCCGCCACAAAGATAATGGCTGCCACCAGGTAGGTGACGCTGAGCTTCGCGCTCCCCAGCATGATGGTGCCTGCTGGCCAGCCCAAGACCAGCAAAATGGTGAACACCGGAATCAGGATAATCCGTAGCATCGTCAGTTTATTTGGTAAATTCACGCCTAATCCCCGCTTCCTGTGGTACTGCTATCAGCGAGCTTGAAGGTGATCGTCCGGACCACGCCAGTCGCACCGCTGATATCCACGGTCTTGTCATTCAACTTGATGGTGGTGCCTGGCGTATTACCGGAATGCACGGCAAAACTCGTGACCCCATCTGGCAAATCAACAGTGTGGTCTGAGCCGCCTTGGAGCGTCCCTTGCCAAGTGATACTACCGTTGACATACACTGCAATCCAAGCGGCGCCATCAGGAGCGGCAACGGTCAACTGATTGCCAGATTTAGGCAAGTTAGTGACAGTAGCCGTTTGCTGACTGGCGCTGACCGTGGTCACGGCAACGCTCTGTTCAGCTTTTTTACTGCTGGATGAGGCCTTCTTCTTGCTGGAAGAAGCCGCCTTTTTGCTCGAACTGGTCTTCTTGGAAGAAGACTGAGCGGAGCTGCTGGCTTTCTTCGAAGAAACCGAAACGCTGGCGCTGTCGGTCGGCACGGTTTGCTTTGGCCCTTGCGAGGACTTCCACATCACAAAGTACACGCCAAACACAATAATCACCACGGCCACCACAATCATGATAGGCACAGCATGTTGGCGCAATTTGTTCACCGGGCTGGCGGCGCTACTACGTTCACTGCGGGTCCGATTTTCAACTGATTGTTCAACATATTCCTGCGGCTGCGTGTCGGGAATATCCTGCTGAAATTGTGTGAGCAGCTCGTCGGCGTTCAGGCCAACGGTTTCCGCATATTGCTTGATGAAGGCCCGAACATAAAAGTCACCTGGGAGCGCATCAAAATTGCCTTCTTCAATCGCGATCAAATAACGCTTTTGAATCTTCGTGATTTGTTGAAGGTCATCTAATGTATACCCTTTTTCAATTCGAGCAGTCCGCAGCTTTTGCCCAATTTCATCCATTTGTTTTCTTCACCCGCTATTAATTATTCGTCGTTTTCAGTATAGCATGAAAATTACATCCCATGAATTAAGAAATTGTTGAGATGCTAACGTAGCCAACCCCCGGTCACATATAACGTTTGGCCGGTCAAATACATCGCCTCTGGGGCCAGCAAACTGGCCACATAGTAGCTGATGTCCGCTGGCTGCGCCAACCGCCCGGCGGGAATATCCGCCTGCACCGCCGCTAAAGCCTCGGGCGAGAAAAAGCGATTCATCTTGGTCGCCACCGCGCCTGGCGCCACCACATTCACCGTGATGCCCAGACTAGCCACTTCTTTGGCATAAGCGCGGGCAAACGCTGACTGGGCGCCTTTTACCGTGCTATAAGCGACTTCCATGGCACTGCCACTGCCGCCGTACACCGAACCAATAAACACGACCCGGCCGTGGCCTGAAGCGGCCAGTTTGCCTTGGAGCTTGGTTAATAAGGCCATGGGCGTCAGCAAATGCACCTGCATGAGCTGGGTCATTTCCGGCAGCGTGCTGCTCTCAAACAAGTGGTACGCCGTCGCGCCAGCCGCAAATACCACCGCATCCACCGCAAATAATTGCGCGGTAAGGGCCTCTAAATGTGTCGGGTCGGTTAAATCATACCGCATCGGGATAAAGTCTTGCTTGGGATAAGCCTTCGCCAATTCGGCGATGAGGGTCGTGACCGGTGCCTCGTGGTCATGATAATGCAGATATAAGGACCAGCCTTGACGCGCGAGCCGCCGCGCACAAGCTTGGCCAATATCGCCGCTGGCCCCAATGATCAAGACTGAGCTCATGGTTGCACCTCCGGGCGAATATGGAAGACTGACAACGCGTCAACGTCAAAGAACATCGCCGCCGCCGCTTTTAAGTCCGCTAACGTGATGGTGCGCATGATTTTGGCCATGTCAAAGTCATTCACCTGGTAAAAGCTTTGAGCGCTGAGCTGGTTCGCAGTTTGTTCCAGTGAATTCAAGGACATGTAATACTTACCCAAACTGGCCTGCTTGATGCGGTCGAACCGCTCCTGCGTCAGGCTCGGCTGCTCCGCGCCATTGGCAATCACTGCCGCCACGGCATCAGACAGTTTTGAGGGTTCATCCGTATCACCAGAAAAAAGCGCGTAGTTATACGTGCGGCCGGCGGTGAATTCAAAGTCAAACGAATCATCCACCCAGCCCCGGTCATACCAATCCTGATAGAGCGGTGACGAGTCGCCAAATAACATTTCCAGCAGGAGCAAAATCGTCAGCTTATACCGCGTGCCGGCTTCATCATCAGGAATATCCACTTGCCCTTTAAGCCCAACGGCACTTTTCGGTCGAATGACAGGTAAATCGGCGGCGCGATAAGGCAAAATTTCCGCCAGTGCGCCATCAAAAGCCACCCCACGCACAATCGGCGTCGCCGGCGCAAAGGTCTTGGCGGCTTGGTTGGCGCTGATCAACGCCATGATTTGGTCAGGATCAAAATGGCCCACCAAGGTCAGCGTCATGTTGCTTGGCTGATAAAACGTGCGATACGCCCGGTATAGTTTCTCCGGCGTAATGGCCGCAATCGAAGCCAAACTTCCGGTCACATCTTGGGCAATCGGATGGCCGGGATACAAGTTGCCCAAAATGCCATAGTACAAAAGCCAGCCAGGATCATCTTGGTACATCTGGATCTCCTGGCCAATAATGCCCTGCTCCTTCGCCACAGTTTCGTCACTGAAATAAGGCGCTTGGACAAAATCCAAAAGCGCGGTGAGGTTTTCCGCCACTGCATTCGCTGAGGAAAATAGGTACGCCGTATTGGTCGCCCCGGTAAAAGCATTGGCTGAAGCACCGGTTTGGCCGAATAAGGCAAAGGCGTCGTGATCTTCTTTTTCAAACAGTTTGTGCTCCAGAAAATGCGCGATACCTTCCGGGTCCTGCACCATTTCGCTGCTGCCAGCCGGTTGATAACGCACATCAATCCCGCCGTAATCAACGGCAAACATGGCATAAGTCTGATGATAGGCCGGCTTGGGCACCAGCTGGACGCGCAAACCATTGGACAGGGTTGCTTTGAGCAGGGTTTCCCCTACTTCGGGATACTCGAACTTCTCCAGCGCCATCACCCTTCCTCCTGTTCTTTCAGCAAATACACAGCCTGCAGGCGCCAAGTTTGCGCTGCCGCCTGCACCTCGGCTTTGGTCACAGCATCAATCGCCGCGGCATAAGCGGCAAAGCCCGGTTGGTGGTTCACTGCTAAGGCGTGCAGCAACTCCTGGCGGGCCAAAAAACGAGGCGAATCATAGGCCGCTTGCCGGCTATTGCGCAAGCCTTCCTTGATGCGGTCCAGCAGGTCATCCTCAAACGCCCCAGTCTGGACGGCTTGCAGTTGCGCCGCAATCAAGGCCTGCACGCGCTTGGCGTTTTGGCCATCGATGCCAGATTGCACCACCATCATGTTCCGAAACGGATCGAAAGCGGCGCTGGCATAGTACGCCAGACTGGCTTTTTCCCGCACGTTGGTGAATAAAAGCGACAGCGGCGAGCCGCCAAACAAATCAGCCGCGACGACATTAGCAAAGTATTTACGCCCATACAAATCGGCATCCACATGGTATGCCAAGTTCAACTTGGCTTGGTTGACATGCGCCGTTTGCGCCTTGGTGCGCAGCTTACCGACGGGCTGGTCGACGGTGAGTTTCATCGGCGCCACTGCCCGCGGCGCAAAGCCCAGGGCTGAAGCCAGCGGTAAGACGTCTGCTTCTGTCACCTGGCCCAGCACCACGATTTCGATTTGGTCATGCGCCAGCATCTGCTGATAGGTTTGCATCAAGGATGCTGGCGTCACCGCCTCCAGCTGCGTAATGGTGCCAAAGCTCGGGGTCATTTGTGCCGGCTGACCCTCGAAATATAACCGCTGCGTTGCCATACTGGCCTGCAACTGGCGATCCTCGTCCAAACTCCCTAGGTAAGCGGCGAGATTTTGCTGCTCTCGGGCAAAAACTTGGTCATCAAACTCGCCGTTCGCCAGCAGCGGGTGCATCAAAACTTCCTTCAACAAGGCAAACCCCGACGCCAGTAGCGGTGCTTGGGCCAGTTGGTCGCTCACCAAATTTAAGGTTGCTGTCACGCGATGCATCTGGCCATCTTTGGCCACCCCGATACCGAAACTAGCGCCAAAGAGCTGCTCTAATGCCGCCGACAACAAACTCTGGGTAGGATAAGCGGCGCTACTGGTTTCCAGCACCGAGGTCAATAACGTGCGGGCCGCATAAGTGGCGGCATTTGCCGGGGCGATAAAATGAATCGCCACCCGCGTGGTTTTGAACTGCGTGGTGGGCACCACATTCAGGTAAACCCCTTGCGTCAATTCCGTTCGCATAGTAACTCCTTTGTTAGTCGTGATTAGGTGCGTCAGGCTGGATATAGACCTTGCGCGGTTTGCTGCCTTCGCTTGGTCCCACCACATGATTGGCAGCCAAATCATCGATCAGCCGGGCCGCGCGGTTGTAGCCAATGCGAAAACGTCGCTGCAACAGTGAGGTCGAGGCCCCTTGTTGTTCAATCACAAATGCCTTAGCTTCTTCATACAACTCATCTTCCGAATCGCCCTGATCGGCTTTATCTGTGCTTTCACTCGGGGCCATGTCTTCAACATATTCTGGTGCCACTTGGTCAGTGATGGCCTTCACCACGGCTTCCACGTCAGCGGAAGGGATAAAGGCACCTTGAATCCGCATTGGCTTAGCCGCATCAATCGGGGCATAAAGCATATCGCCACGGCCCAGCAGTTTTTCCGCGCCGTTCATATCCAAAATCGTCCGGGAATCGACGCCGCTAGACACAGCAAACGCAATGCGGGACGGGAAGTTTGCTTTGATCAGGCCAGTGATAACATCAACCGAGGGCCGCTGAGTGGCGATGATGACATGAATACCAGCCGCCCGGGCCATTTGTCCCAGCCGCACCAAGGCGGTTTCGACTTCATTACCAGCCACCATCATCAGGTCGCTTAATTCATCGACCACCACCACTATCAGTGGCATGTGCGGCAAATCCGGGTCGTTAGCCGCGGCCACTTTGCGGTTGTACTCGCCGATATTGCGCACGCCAGCGGCAGAGAAGCGCTCATAGCGATTCTCCATTTCCTTCACGATTTTATTCAAAGCCGATGGCGCCTTTTTGGCTTCGGTGATGACTGGGGTCAACAAGTGAGGCACGCCATCATACACCGACAGCTCCACTTTCTTCGGATCAATCAACATCATCCGCACGGCTTCTGGTTTAGTGGTCATGAGGAGGCTCGTGATGATGACATTGATCATCACCGACTTACCGGACCCGGTCGCCCCAGCAATCAGCAGATGCGGCATTTTTGTCAGGTCAAAGGTGATCACATGACCATCGACATCTTTCCCCAGCGGGATGACCAGTGGCTTGCCAGGGTGCGGCGGGGTTGCTTCCAGCACATCACGATAACCCACCGTAGCGATTTGCTGATTCGGGACTTCAATCCCAATCACCGACTTACCAGGAATCGGGGCCTCAATCCGGATATCTTTTGCCGCTAAGGCCAACGCCAGGTCATCAGAAAGATTCGTGATTTTGGACACTTTCACGCCCACTGCTGGTTCAATTTCATACTGCGTGATACTGGGGCCTAAGTTGGCGGCCTTCACCGTCACATACACGCCAAAACTCTTCAGCGTGTCGCGCAACTTAGCACTGTTCGTACGAATTTTGCTCATTTCCTTGGACTGATCGACGGCTGGGATAGCGGTCAGCAGTTGCATGCTGGGCAGATTATAATCTGACGTGCCATCCCCAGCGGTCAGCGGCGTTTCGTCTTTTGCCGCCGGGTCATCCGCCAATATTTCGGTTTGTTCTACTTTAGGTTTGGGGACATTGATTTTAAACTCGTCGGCCTCAGCACGCGGCGTTGGCAAGTCCTTCTCCGGGGCCGGCTGCGGCTCAGGCTCAGGCGTCGGGGCTGGTTGCGGATTAAGCTTGGCTGCAGCTTTTGGCTTGGCGGGACGGTCTGCGAATTGCGCCTGCAAACTGCGTACGCCTTCAGCGAGCTTGCTACCCAGCCAGTGCGCAGCAGCAAAGACTTGCGCCGCTTTGACGCCGGCGAGAATACTGAGGCCCACCAACACGAGCAGCCAGAACAAGATCAACGCCCCAATATTGGCCAACAGCGGCGTCAGCACATTCACTAGCGCCCCACCAATCAGACCCCCGCCCACGCGATTGGACGTGGTCATTAACGTAAAATCTTGTTGCAACAGGCGCCAAGTCGCCAGCAAAAAATGCGCATGCACATGCTGTGCGGTCATCGCCATGCTGGACAAAATGCCCAGGCCCCCAAGCGCCAGCACCCCACTGCCCCACAGCAGCCGCCCGGTTGGTCGCAGCGGTTTGCCCGCCACCAACAGCCAGGCGCCATAGGCAATGAGCACCCCGGCGCCGATCAGATAGGCATCCCCAATCACCAAGCGGAAGCAGTTAGCAAAAAATGTGCCCACAATGCCCAGCCGGAAAAAGGCCAGCGCAGCCACAACAAAAAGACCGCAGCCCACCCAATTGAGCGTGTGGTCATCCGGCCGTTTCCGTTTGGTGGCCGGCCGTCTCTTTTTACTGGTTTTTCGCGCTTGCGCCATAACTGCCTCCTTGAATCATTCACGCCCATTATACACGAGGGTTAACCGAACTAAAACCGCCGAAAGCCCTAGGCCCCCCAAGAAAAAAGCGGCCTTGACAGCCGCTCATGGGGTTATTTGAGTTTATCATGCGGGTAAGTGTGACTGCGCTCCAGCCCAGCGAAGTTTTGCTGCCGCAGCGCTTCGTACACCACCAGCGCCGCACAATTCGAGAGGTTAAGGGCCCGCACCTTGTCAGTCATGGGAATGCGCACTGCCTTTTCGGGATTGGCTCGCATAAACGGCTCTGGCAGGCCAGTGGTTTCCTTCCCGAACATGAAATAGTGATCCACCGTGGGATCGCTTAAATCGCGGTCGGAATAGGTGGTTTCTGCAAACTTGGACACCAAGTACAGATACCGCTGATCCGGCACGGTTTTCATGAAGGCCTCAAGCGATTCGTGGTAAACGATTTGGACTGAAGCCCAATAATCAAGCCCGGCGCGCTTCAGATGCTTATCATCGACGGAAAAGCCCAAGGGTTTGATCAAATCCAGCACACTGTCGGTGGCTGCCGCCGTGCGGGCAATATTACCGGTGTTGGCCGGAATTAAAGGTTGATACAACACAAGGTGGTTCGTCATTTTACGCCTCCGCTAAAAACATTGTTTCTATCTTACCACACAAAAAAACGTACTGCCTCGGTGTCTGCACGGCGAGGCGGTACGTTAATAAAGTTTTTCATCGCTAACTTTTATCAATTTCCCAAAAGCAAGCCCTGATAAAAGCCAGAAATAAAAATGCTTGTCAATAATCTAACACTTTTGTTCAGGAAAAGCAATCGAATCTTTAGAAGTTGTTCACTTGTAATAGACGAACTGCCACATGAATGTGCGTCGGTGGTGCTGCTAGCAAGGCCTCACGTTTGGCCGCCGGCGCCTGCCAGCTCAGTGGCGTCATGGCCATCACATCCTCAAATTGCGCTGACGTCACTGCGAAGTCGTAGCTAAACAACTGACTGGTGGCCTGCGGATAAGTCGCCATGAAGCGGCTCAGCACCGCCTCGTTGCTATAAGTGGCTTTATCAGTGCCGGCATACAAGCCGGTGCGCAACTCTTGAAGATAACCGGCTTCCGGGATGACCTTAAACAACCGGCCGCCGGGTTGCAGCACCCGATCAAATTCCCGATAAGCGCCTGGCGAAAACAGATCCACCACGGCTGAAAAGCGGCTCGCCAGAAAGGGCAACCGGGCCAAATCGGCCACACAGTACAGCGCCGAGGTCGCCAAACTGCCAGCCAGATTAATTGCCGGCGCCGAAATATCAAAGCCCACGGCCTGCGCCACAGTCGCCAGAAACGCAGTCGGGGTGCCTTCCCCGCAGCCAACATCAAGCACTAAATCTGCCGCGGTGAGTTGCGATTTGATGGCTGTTAAAAACGGCTCAAAGAACCCCGCTTGCAGCACTCGGCGCCGCGCCGCCAGCATTGGCGCATCGTATTCCGTCGGTACTGGCTTGTTCAGAAAGTTCACCGTGCCTTTTTTGGCCAAATCAAAGCGATGCCCATTTTCACAAACCAGACTGGTGCCCTCAATCTGCAACGACTGCTGACACACTGGACAAGCAAATAACGGTTCTAACGCTGCCATCGCTTGCGCTTTGGCTAATATTTTGCGCAACTGCTTCGTCTCCTCTGTATTCTGAGCGCGTTTTCCAGTACACTTAACCTAAAGTGCTAAAGGAGGTTCACATGCTCTCGATTTATAAATACGATGATACCGTGGGAAAAATAAAGTCACAAGACAAAATCGAAGCCGGTGTGTGGATCAACGCCGTGGCGCCCACCACGGCGGAATTGACCAAACTGATCAAAAAAGCGCGCGTGCCGGAAGACTTTTTGCTCTATGGCCTTGATCCAGACGAAGGGGCCCGCTATGAATATGATGAAGACGTTGATGCCCACCTGCTGATTTTTGACATGCCGGTGGCCTCAATCAATGATAAAAAGCGCGTCATCTACAAAACTGTGCCGCTGGCCATCATTATTACGGCCACCGCGCTGATTACCATTGACCGCGAACCCCAGCCCTTACTGGCGCTGTTTGCGGAAGGCAAAGTGGCCAATTTCAACCCCAAGATGAAGAACAAAGCGGCGCTGATCATGATGTACCGGGCCACGGCTGCTTACCTGACCTACTTGCGTGACATCAACAAAGATCGCGAAAATTTGGAAAACAAACTGCAATCTAACCTGCGCAACGAAGATCTCTATGCGTTAATGGGTGTGCAGCGAGGATTGGTGTACTTCATGATGAGTCTGCGCACCGACCGCAACGTGCTGGAACAACTGCAGCGCAATAACCCGCTGCGGCTCAATGAAGATGATCAGGATCTGCTCGATGACATCTTGATTGAAAATCAACAAGGGACTGAAATGGCGCAGATTTCCAATTCCATCATCAGCGAAACTTCGGATACGTACTCGTCCATCATCTCCAACAACATGAACGGCGTCATGAAGTTCTTGACCTCTTACTCGATTATCCTCACCATCCCCACTTTGGTCTTCTCCTTCTATGGCATGAACGTTGAATTGCCACTGGCAGGGATGCATGTCAGCTGGATTATCACGATTATCATTTCCTTGATCATCGCAGTCCTACTGGGCTATCAGTTCTGGAAAAAGAAGTATTTCTAACACTTACCTGCCAGGTTGGCCTTGCCACCTGGCTTTTTTCATGGCAAAAATCCTGCCACCGGTGCATTCGGCACCGTCTTTTCATTGAATGTTCGATACGTCACGAACATTATTCTGACATTATCCGAAAAAATTTGACATTTCCGGACAATGTTTGTATATTAGCGCGTGGTGGCCTGCAACCCTAACGAAAATTCACTGCAGGCGAAAGGACGATCAACATGGAAATTTTCGATTATGAAGACATTCAACTGATTCCCAACAAATGCGTGGTGCGCTCCCGCAAGGAAGTTGACACCAGCGTTGAGTTTGGCGGCCGCACCTTCAAGCTGCCGGTTGTCCCCGCCAATATGCAAACCATTATCGACGCCCCCCTGGCGAAGTGGCTAGCAGCACATGACTACTTTTACGTCATGCACCGGTTTAACCCAGAAACGCGAATGCAGTTTATTCAAGACATGCATGCCGCCAACTTGTTTGCCTCGATTTCAGTCGGCGTCAAGGCCGAAGAATTCTCCTTCATCAAAGAACTCGCCGGCGCTGAACTGGTGCCAGAATACATCACCATCGACATTGCCCACGGCCATGCCGACATTGTGATGGATATGATTCGCCACATCAAAAAATACCTGCCCGATAGCTTTGTGATTGCCGGTAATGTTGGCACCCCACAAGGTGTCCGCGACCTTGAAAATGCCGGCGCTGACGCCACGAAAGTTGGCATCGGTCCCGGCAAGGTCTGCATCACCAAAATCAAAACCGGTTTTGGGACCGGCGGCTGGCAACTGGCCGCCTTGCGCTGGTGCGCTAAAGCCGCCCGCAAGCCCATCATCACCGACGGCGGCATCCGCACCAACGGCGACATCGCTAAGTCGATTCGCTTTGGCGCCACCATGTGCATGATTGGCTCGCTGTTTGCTGGCCATGAAGAAACCCCCGGCAAGCACGTCATCAAAGACGGCAAAGAATACCAAGAATACTTTGGCTCTGCCTCAGAATACCAAAAAGGCGCCAAGCACAACGTCGAAGGCAAAAAAATCCTCCTGCCGGTGAAAGGCTCTATCAAAGACACCCTCACCGAGATGCAAGAAGACCTGCAATCTGCCGTCTCCTACGCCGGCGGCCGCGACCTCAAAGCCTTAACCACAGTTGATTACGTTATCGTCAAGAATTCCATTTTTAATGGCGATCAATACTAAGCCAAGTAAGGACCGACAATTCGGTCCTTTTTGCTTACAACGTTGTCGTAGCATCCTGGTCAAGCTAATCTATTTTCGATACCTCACCGCCACCGCAGCAGTGCCAATCAAGCCGACCAGACTAAAAATTAGCGTCAACGTGAGTGAAATTACCCTAGCCGCGCCCAAAAGCAGGGCAATAGAGGTCAAGCCAACAAACAGCCAGCCCCAACCAGTCCGACCCCAGAATTTCTTCGACATGGACTGCCACCTCCGAAATGATTTGACAACACTTTAAGCCAGAATCGCAGTAGATACAATCAATCAGCATCGCCGCGAGGTCACCACCCCAGGGCCGGTCAGCCGGAGTCGGCAGGGGCTCAGGGGTGAAATTGTTCTTGGCCAACTTGTTGGCCTAGAACAAGCCGCGACTTCGAGACAAGCTTTGCTTGGCTCAAAGCGCTGGCCACCCCGTTCCAGCCCCTGCCGGCGGAGGCTAACCGGCTCGGCAGTTAACACTAAACCCTCTCCACAGCCTAGTCGCGCTGCGCTGGGCAACGCCCGAGCAGCTAGCTACGCCATAGGCCTTCCCGCCAAGCTCGGCGGCAATGCCTATGACTAGGCTACCTGTCGGGCTAAGTGCGCCCAGCTCCACAGCCTGTTCACGCCGCTGCCTGTTCTTGCGGGAGCGTTTTCTGGTATAATGCAGGAGATCGCGCTATTGCGCAAAGGAGGCAACATTGATGAAGGAAACAGTATTACTCGGTGGCTATACCCGGCATGAAGGCCAGGGCATCTACCGCGCCGACTTCGATTCAGATACTGGGGCGATGAGCACCCCGGAACCTTATATCACGTCTTTGGGCTCACCCACTTACATGGCCGTCTCCAACGCCGGCATTGCTTACGCCGTGGATGCAGCTGACGGCAAAGGCGGCGTGGCTGCCATCGACTTGAACCAAAACCCACCTGTTTTGTTGAATACGGTCTTAGAACCTGGCACGTCGCCGGCTCACATTTCAATCGATGAAAAGCGCCAGCTGGTATTTGCTGCCAACTATCACGAAGGCCGCGTGAATGTCTACAAGATCAACGCGGATCACACCATTACCCCGACTGATGTCGCACGTCATCACGGCCATGGTCCCAAGCCGGAACAAGATGCTAGCCATGTCCACTTCGCTGGTCTTACCCCAGACGGCCGCTTAGCTGTGATTGATTTGGGCACCGATGAGGTTTACACCTACCCGTTGAATGATGAAGGCAAGTTGGACACGCCAGCGATTTTGAAGCTGGCGCCAGGGTTTGGCCCGCGCCACCTGGTGTTCCACCACAGCAAGCCGATTGCCTACTTGCTGGCTGAACTCTCCAGCCAAATCACGGTGTTGCAATACGACCCTGCCACTGGGCGCTTCACCCAAGGCCAGACGCTGAAGACCATCCCGGCTGATTGGACGAAGCACAATGGCGCTGCCGCCATTCGCATTAGCGCTGATAGCCGGTTCATCTACGTCACCAACCGCGGTTACAACAGCGTCACTGTGTTTGAAGTGAGCGAAGATGGCCAAAGCCTCACCGAAATCCAGCAGATTCCTTCTGAAGGCGACTTTCCGCGGGACGCTGCGCTAGACTTGTCAGAAAACTTCTTGCTGGCAGTGAACCAGAACACCAGCAATGGCACGCTGTACAAGCGTGATTCCGACAGCGGCAAGCTGACGCTCGTGCAAAAGGACATTGTCGCACCCGAAAGCGTCAATGTGGTTTTCCTGAAAGCCTAGGCTTAAACTGACCCAGCAATGGGTCTTTTTTATTGGGATTGTGTAAAATTTGCTTTTCCCCCTCGCCAGCACCGTCTTGCAAGGTATACTGAAAACATTGAAATGCTTTAGGAGGAAATTATGTTAGATATTATCAAAGCCGTGATCATCGGGATTGTTGAAGGGCTCACCGAGTTCCTGCCCATCAGTTCCACCGGCCATATCGATTTGGTCAGCCAACTGGTGAAAATCAACCAACCTGCCGCTTTCATGGCGATGTTTGAATATGTGATTCAGTTCGGCGCCATTTTGGCGGTGGTGCTGCTGTACTTCAATAAGCTCAATCCTTGGAGTCCCCAGAAAAACCACGACCAACGCCAAGCCACCTGGGTGCTATGGGCCAAAGTCGTGGTTGCCGTCCTACCGTCAGTGGTGATTGGCCTGCCGCTGAATGATTTCATGGATGAACACCTGCACAAGCCGCTGGTTGTGGCCTCGATGTTGATCCTCTATGGGATCTTGTTCATCGTCATTGAAAACATCTTCAAAAACCGCGCACCGAAAATCAGTAAGCTCGCTGACTTGAGCTTCCAAACTGCCCTCTTCATTGGCCTGTTCCAAGCGCTCTCGATTGTGCCAGGGACCAGCCGTTCTGGCGCCACGATTCTTGGGGCGATCATTCTCGGCACCAGCCGGTATGTGGCCACGGAATTTTCTTTCTTCCTGGCAATTCCGACGATGGTTGGGGTCTCCATTCTCAAAATCGGCAAATTTCTGCTGCAAGGTAATGCCTTCACCGGCGCTCAGTGGGCCATTTTAGCCACTGGGATGATTGTTTCATTCCTTGTCGCGGTGGTATCCATCAAGTGGCTGCTGAAATTCGTGCAAACCCACGATTTCAAACCCTTTGGCTGGTACCGCATTGCCTTGGGGCTGGTCGTGCTACTCGTTTTGTTCCTATAAGGAGGCAAATTTATGTTACTGAAAGAAGCTTGTGTTGAGAATTTCACCAATATCCCAGCCGCGCTGCAAGCCGGCGCCAAGCGCATCGAATTGAACGATAACTTGGCTGTCGGCGGCACTACCGTTTCCCGGGGCGTGATGGCAGAAGCAACCCGCTACGTCCATGAAAATGACGCCAGCTTGGTGGCCATGATCAGACCGCGCGGCGGCAACTTTGTCTACTCGGACACCGAGCTGAAAATCATGGAAGCCGATTTGTTTGTCGCGCAGGAACTTGGTGTGGACGCCGTGACCTTTGGCGCCTTGACCCCGGACGGCTGGCTGGATGAAGAGGCCATGGAAAACCTCATTGCCGCTAGCGCCGGTATGACGGTGGTAATGCACATGGCCTTTGATGCCATTCCTGAAGCCAAGCAAGCGGCCGCCATTGATTGGCTGGCCGCCCGAGACGTCAGCCGCATTCTCACCCACGGCGGTCCGCTCACCGAGTCGATTGACGCCACCACCCCTCATCTCAAGGAATTAGTGACGTTGGCGCAAGGCAAGCTCGAAATTCTGCCTGGCGGCGGCATTACCGCAGCCAACGTCGAAGCCGTCACCTCGGCAATTGGGGTCAACCAAGCCCATGGCACCAAAATCGTGACCATCGCGTAATGCTTGAAACACAAACAGAGCCGCACTGCTTCAAATGTTGAAGCAGTGCGGCTCATTTTTTACGGTTTTACTTGCGGTCGGCGGCGCCCATCACGAACGCCGCTACGCAGCCAAAGCCAGTGTGGCTGGCAATGGTGAGGCCGATGTCGCCGAGGGTCACGTTCGCGTCAGGCGCTTTGGCCAAAATCATCTTCTTGGTTTCTTCCGCCGCGGCGGTGTCCCCTGAGGTGCCAATTAACACAGGCTGCTTGGGGTCACTGGGCAAAGCGGCAACCACTTTGTCGGCTAAGGCCTGCAGCGAACGCTTGCGGGCGCGCACCTTGCTGACCACGCGCAACTTACCGGCGGGATCGACATCCATCACCGGTTTGATATTCAGCATCGTCCCTAACGCCGCTGAGGTCCGCGACACGCGGCCGCCGTGGTACAGGTAATCTAGGCTGTCCACCGTGAACCACTGCTGCAAACGCAGGCGGTTGGCTTCAAACCACGCGACCAATTCGGCCAGCGTCTTGCCTTCTTGCTGCAGGCGGATGGCTTCCAGCACCATCCGGCCTTCGCCTTCAGAAGCTGCCAGCGTATCCACGATTTCCAACTGGGCATCGGGATACTGCTCCAGCACCATCGCCTTGGCTTGCTGGGCGCTGGCCATTGAGCTGCTCAGCCCGCCGGAGAACCCAATATAGACTGCAGGTGTGCCTGCCTTCGCGTAAGGCGTGAAAAAGTCCACATACTCGCCGATGTTGATGGCTGAAGTTGATGGCATCACCCCGGCTTTGATTTTCTCAAAGAATTCTTGGAGCTCATACGAGCCGCCCATGTCATCGGTCAAATCCTGGCCGGCCACATTAAAGTGAAACGGCACGAACGCCACCTTGTTGGCCTTTAAGGTCGCCAAGGGGAGATCACAGGCAGAATCCGTTAATAGTTGATACATCTTTTCCACATCCTTACTTGAGCTGCAACTTTTCTTGCGCTACCAACGATAACATATCAGGCGGCAGCGCCGCGGTCAACTCTAGCCGCTTTTTGGCAATGGGATGCCAAAACGTCAAAGCGGCGCAGTGCAGGGCCTGCCGCGCCATCCCTGGCGGCCCGCCATAGAGGTCGTCGCCGAAGAGCGGATGACCAATCGCGGCAAAATGCACCCGGATCTGGTGGGTGCGGCCGGTGTGCAACTGCACCTGCACTAACGCCGCGGCAGGATTAGCCGCTAGGGTTTCATATTCAGTCACCGAGGTTTTCCCAGTTAAGGTCACTTGGCGCTTCATGTAAAAATCCTGACTGCGGCCGATTTTGAGCACCAACCAACCATGCTCAGCCAAGCCGGCGCCACCTCGCACCACCGCTAAGTAGGTTTTGCTGAGGTCATCGGTGTGGAGCTGCCGGTCCAGCAAGCTGTGAACAAAGCCACTTTTGGCAAACAGCATCAGGCCACTGGTATCTCGATCCAGCCGGGTCACCACATGAATGGCCGCACTTTCGGCATGGGTCTTGATCAAATAGGCCTTCACCCGATTGGCCATACTGTCGTTGCCTTTGGCAGCATCGGGAATCGAGGCCACCCCGGCCGGCTTATTCACCACCAGTAAATATTCATCTTCGTAGCAAATGGCCAGTGGCGCTTCATATGGCACCACGGTATCCACCGCCACTTCCGGCGCCGTTTGCAGGAAAATCTGATCCCCCGACCGCAAGCGAAAGGCGGTATTGCGCTGCTTTCGATTCACAAACACAAAACCGCCATGAAATTTTAGCTTTTTCAATTGGGCCAAGGAAAAACCTTGTTGAATCAAAAAGTGTTGCAAGGTGTTGCGCGGGCCTTCATACGTCCACTTAAAGCGCATCAGGTTTCTTCGCGCCGATAAAGGCGTCCTCCACGCGGTCCCAGAAGTGCATATGGCGATAGCGAGCAAAGTGAATGCGCTCGCTGGCAATTTTGAAGCGGATGGCATTGATCATCGAGGGCCGGGCAGTGAATTGATCGATGGTCATCACGTAATCCTGGAACGGCTCTGGCCGGAGCGAAATCCATTCGTCTGGCGCCAAAATCATCGGGGCGGCCAACGTCCGGAACACCCGGTTGTTGATCGAGGCGATTTCGGTGACTTGCATCGCATCCAGCCGCGGATGAATCACGGCCCCGCCGTTGGACTTACTGTAAGCCGTGGAACCGGTTGGCGTGGCCACACACAACCCGTCGCCGCGGAAGCTTTCGAAGAAGTTCTCCCGGATGTACACATCGCTGCGCATCGTGCCGCTTTCCCGCTTCAGCGTCGCTTCGTTCAGCGCTAGGTAATGCGCCGTCGTGCCGTCTTCAAAGTCGGCCAGGACGTCGAGCAAAGGATACGAAATACTTTCGCCGGAATCGCGATTCAGGGCTTCAATCAAGGCATCCACTTCAAAATCGCGCCAGTCCGTGTAAAAACCCAAGTGCCCAGTGTGCACGCCAATAAACCGGACATGATCTAGCTGGTCGGCATAGCGGTGAAACGCTGATAACAGCGTGCCATCGCCGCCGACGGTAATCACCACATCCGGGTGCGCTTCATCGATTTGAAATGCTGGGGCCTTCAAACCAGCCAAGAGCTTGCCCTTGGCCACTTGGGAATTCGCGTTTGAATTGGCGTGAATAGACACTCGCATGCTTAGTCATCCTTTTTTTCTGGCAACGACTGGCGGCGCGGCATGTTCTGCCCTTTGCCATATGAAAACAGTTGCTGCGCTTCTTGAATTTCCTCACGAATTTCGGACATTTCATCATCCAGCAAGGCACTGGCTTCGGCGGCGCGCTTGAGCCGCTCTTTCAAGGCATCAGGGAAGTCGCCTTGATATTTATAATTCAGGCTGTGCTCAATGGTGGCCCAGAAATTCATCGCCATGGTGCGAATCTGAATTTCCGCCAGTAGCTTCTTTTCGCCTTCGACCATTTGGACCGGGTACTCGATCACCACATGGTAACTGCGATATCCCGACGGCTTGACGTTGGTGACATAGTCGCGCTCTTCCACGACCTTCATATCCGTGCGCTGGTGAATGAGCTCCACCACAGCGTAAATGTCTTCAACAAATTGGCATTGAATGCGTAGACCGGCAATATCTTGCATGTCCTGCTCCAGCAACTCGTCGGTGATATACCGGCGCGACTGCTTTTCCACAATCGAGTCCACTGGCTTCACCCGCCCGGTGACGATTTCAATCGGGGAATAGGTGCCTGACTGCAGGAATTGACTGCGCATCCCGCGAAATTTAATTTTGAGTTCCTTAACCGCTTGTTCATACGGCATCAAAAACGTTTCCCAATCCCGCTGCATCTTGCCGCCTCCAATTCTAACCTGTTTCATTTTACCATAAAGTCGCGCTCACC
Organism: Lacticaseibacillus suibinensis; assembly: GCF_003946175.1. GTDB lineage: Bacteria > Bacillota > Bacilli > Lactobacillales > Lactobacillaceae > Lacticaseibacillus > Lacticaseibacillus suibinensis. Next base: position 43,940 of record NZ_RHOK01000012.1, read on the forward strand.
TCGCGCTTGTCATTGGAACATAGCGTATACTTAATCCGAGGTGATTTGACCATGAGTATCCACAGCGAACAAGAATTCAAGACCCTGATCACGCCGGCCCAAAGTGCAGCTATCTTGGCTGCTCTGCCGTTCGCCCCGGCTTTTGACCAAACCAACACGTACTACGACACCCCTGACTTTGCGCTACGCCAGCAAAACCAAGGCCTGCGCATTCGCCAGTTTGCCACTCGCGCCGAGCAAACCTTGAAACAGCCCCATGGCGCCGGCCACCAGCTACTGGAAATCACGGACCCTTTGACGGTGAGCGAAGCGCGGGCGCTGATCAGTGCCAACAGCGTGGCCAATCACGGCCAAATCAAAACGACGCTAGAAGCCGCGGGCATTGAACCGAGCTCACTGCAACAGTTTGCTGCCGCAGTCACGCGCCGGCGCGTCTCCCACCAACCAGGCGGGCTAGTGACTGTGGACGAGACCCACTACCCGAATGGCCACAGCGATTTCGAGTTGGAACTGGAATACACCACTGATGCGCATGCCTATTGGCAGACCCTGCTGAAGCAATTCGCCATCACGCCTTCCCCGGTGCAAAACAAGGTGGCCCGGGCGGCCGCCAATGTCAGCAATTCACAAGCACATTAATTGTCATAAATTAGTTTTCTGGTAAAGTGAGGAGTAGAAGCCCATTATGCAGAAACCCTTCTTTTCCGCGCTTCCACTTAAAAACTCTCCGGGAGGACTCACCGTGTTAGAACTTTTCCTATTCATCAATCCCATTGGCACCCGCTGCCGCGAAGCAGAACGTGCGGTTCAGCGTTTGGCAAAAGAACTGACGCAAAAAGTGAAGCTCCGCTTTGTCCCACTCGTGAATTTTACCGTGATTGACCGTTATATGGCCGAACTGGGGCTCGACGCCCATGACCTCGACCTACGCAACCAGCTGTTCGACACTGCCTACCAAATCGCGGTGGACTACAAGGCCGCTCAATTCCAAGGCAATAAAAAAGCGCGCGCCCTGCTGTTGGCAGAACAAGCGCCTTTAACCTGCCCCGCCCAGGCGTACGATTCGCAAGTGGCCGCCGAGGCCGTCGCGGCGATTGGCTTTGACGTGGCCGCCTTCAACGAAGACCGCGCCCGTGAAGCGATGCATCAGTGTTTATGCTCAGATCAAGCCATTGCCCTGGAAATGGCCATCACCTCCACCCCAGCAGCAGTGATTTTCGACACCAACAAGCCGCAAGAGGGCCTGCGCCTTGAGCAACTGCCCTCGCTGCACATGCTTAAACGCATCTGTGAAAAATATCTGCTCCAACCAGAACTCCCAGCACCAGAAGCGATGTTGCGGGTGCTTTAGCCATCAAAACCGGATTAGCCTTTGACTAATCCGGTTTTTTATTTGGCCGCAAGTGTTGAAACGCGACAATGCCCCTTTCACTTAGGTATGATAAGTTAAAGTCGTCAACTAAATCCAGGGAGGGATTGCGATGAAAATTGGTGTGCCAAAGGAAATCAAGAACAATGAAAATCGGGTGGGCCTGACCCCTCCCGGCGCGGCGAGTTTGATCAAGGCCGGCCACAAGGTGGCAATTGAGCATACGGCCGGTACCAGCGCCGGCTATGCCGACGCAAAATACGAGGCGGCGGGCGCGCAGCTGGTCGATGCCGACACCGCTTGGCAAGCGGACTTGGTGATCAAAGTCAAAGAGCCCCTCGCCAGCGAATACCACTACTTCCGGTCGGATTTGATTTTGTACACCTACCTGCACTTGGCCGCTAACAAGCCCCTAACGGAAGCCCTGATGGCCGCTGGGGTCACCGCCATTGGTTACGAAACCATGGTCGGCCCCGCCGCTGACTTACCGGCGCTGGCGCCAATGAGTCAAGTGGCTGGCCGCATGGCAGTGTTATTCGGCGCCCAGTATCTCCAAACGCAAAACGGCGGTAAAGGCGTGCTACTCACCGCCGTGCCTGGCGTGGCCAAAGCCAATGTTGTCATCATTGGCGGTGGCGTGGTCGGCTTGAATGCCGCCAAAACTGCTTTGGGCCTTGGCGCCAATGTCACCGTGCTGGATATCAACAGCCACACCCTGGCGCGCATTGATGCCCAATTTGGCGGTCAAGTCCAAACGCTGTTCTCCAATGAGGCCAATCTAGCTGCCACCATTAAAACTGCTGACCTGGTGATTGGAGCCGTGCTTATTCCAGGCGCCGTGGCCCCAAAGCTGGTTTCGGAGCAAATGATTGCCAGCATGACCCCTGGTAGCGTCGTGGTTGACATCCCCATCGATCAAGGCGGCATTTTTGCCACCAGTGATCATGCCACCACCTTTGATGATCCGATTTACATCAAACACGGGGTGATTCATTACGCCGTGGCCAATGTCCCGGGCGCAGTGCCAAAAACCGCGACCGATGCCTTAACCGCAGTGACAACGCCACTTGCGGTCAAGCTCGCCACGCAAGGCCTCACTCAAGCCGCGCAAACCGACCACATGCTTTACACCGGCGTCAACATCTATGCCGGTCAGCTGGTCGAACCCGCCGTTGGCGCAAGCCTGAACCTAGCTTATGAGGATTTAGCGAAGCTGCTGTAGTTTCTCCGTCACCGTCGCATACCAATTTGGCTGCTGCTGCCATTGCCAAAACAGCGGCGTTTCCTGCAAATAACCCGCCTGTTTTAATACTGCCAGCCACTGCCGCCGCACGGCTTCCAGCACCGCTTGATCTGGTATCAGCGGCGTGCGCACCTGCGAAAACTGCCGCCAAAAAGCCGCTTCGGCGGCTTTTTGAATCGGTGCGGTTTGAAACTGTAGCAACCACCAAGTGCGCAGCTGCCACTCTGGCAAAACCAGTCCCGGCAAATGCCGCTGCTGCTGATGCACCACCCACGGCACTCCGGCCACGTTCAACCCAAACCTAGCCGCCTGACCCTGCAGCGCCATGACCTTCGGCTCCCGAAAGCGTAGCCCAGCTTGCACGGCCTTGGCCTCAGCCACCAGCCGCTCGGCATAATCGAGGCGCCGCTGTTGCACCCGGTTAGGCCATTGCAGGCGCTGATCGATATGATCAGCGTGCAGCGTCCACTGACTCAGCACCCCCGCCTGCGGATCCAAGAATAATAATTGAAACCCGCCGGCGGTGTAGCGCAGAAATTTGGCCTGTTTTGCTGCCGGCCAGCGATCAAAATAGCGCGGCCCGGCAATCCAAATCACGACCAAATCGAGCTTAGCATAACCGGCAGTACGCTGCGCCAGCGCCTCAACGCTAAGCGGACTGCATTGATACTCCAAAACCGTGCGCTTGCCTTCCCGCAACCACACGACATCCGCCCGCTGCTTAATTGCTGGGTAGTAAACCTCTAACTCACTGCGATAACCGAACTGCTCACCCAACGCCGAGAGCCACTGCTTACCAAGCAAATGCGGTAAACTCTCAGGCTCACTGGCTGCACAGGGCGGCCCCAAATGATAAAAATGGGCCGGCATCAACGCCCCATTGCGAATCCCTACAGGCCGCAAACACGCGGGACACACAAACCGCTCATGAAGTGCTTTAGCCTGCTGATGATCCCGCAACGTCACCAACCGACCATTTTCTGCTTGGGCAACAAACATGCTCCTCACCTCACCCAAACATTACGCAAACAAGGTAGGCGCAGACGCTATGAACTCTTCCTTGTGCCTGCACCGCGACAGCCAACCGACGCGCTCTTGTTTCTGGTCCTTGAATGAGCGCGTGACGTAGCGGTTTCGGCCGCCGGGCACGCTAAAACCGCCAGCAACTTGCTGACGGCTAAAGGCTTACTTATCGATATCAAGGGTGGATGGGTCGGATTCTTCCGCTTCAGCCGGCGCTTCGTCAGCTTCGGGCTTCGGGAACAGCTTGTCTTGCAACTGCTTGCGCAACTTGTCGGTGACATCCTGATGGGCAATCAAGTAGTTGGCCGCATTGTCGGCCCCTTGCCCAATCCGCTCGCCATCGTAAGAGTACCAAGAACCACTCTTCTCGACGATTTCGTTATCCACGCCCAAGTTGAGCATATCCGCCTCTGGCGAAATCCCGTGGCCATAGCTCATCGTGGTTTCTACCGTCTTGAATGGCGGTGCCACCTTGTTCTTGGTTACTTTGATCTTGGTGATGTTACCCACGACATCCGTGCCGTTTTTAACTTGCTGCGCGCGCCGCACCTCCAGCCGAATGGTGGAATAGAACTTCAAGGCGCGGCCACCAGGCGTGGTTTCTGGGTTGCCGAACATGACGCCGATTTTTTCCCGCAACTGGTTGATGAAAATCACAATCGTCTGCGTCTTGAAAATCGTGGACGTCAGCTTCCGCAGCGCCTGAGACATCATCCGGGCTTGCAGACCGACATGGCTGTCACCGATTTCACCTTCAATTTCGGCTTGTGGCACCAAAGCGGCGACGGAATCGACGACGACGATGTTAACAGCCCCAGACTGAACCAAGGCATCAGCAATTTCCAATCCTTGTTCACCGGTATCTGGCTGCGATAACAGCAAGTCGTCGATGTTGACGCCCAGCGCTTCGGCATACTTAGGATCCAAGGCGTTTTCAGCATCGATATACGCCGCCGTGCCGCCATTTTTCTGGACACTGGCAACGGCTTGCAGGGCAATGGTGGTTTTCCCTGAACTTTCAGGGCCATAAATCTCGATGACCCGGCCTTTCGGAAAACCACCGACGCCCAGCGCCAAATCCAAAGATAAGATACCGGTGGAAACCACCGCAACATTCGTGAGCGACTTGTCGCCCATCTTCATCACGGCGCCATCACCGAATTGTTTCTTGATCTTCTTCAGCGCCGCATCCAGCGCCTGTTCGCGGGCGCCGCCATCCAGTGAGGTTTGCCCATTCGCAGATTTTTTAGCCATTGTTTTCGTCCTCTCTATCTCGTTGTCTGATTAATTATACACCAAACGAATGTTCGATGCGACCCCTACCAATAATTAAATTCGCAATTACCTGGTATTCACCTTTCATTGCTGCCCGGCTTTTTGCATTGATCCAACATGTGCGTTAAACTGGAACCCAAATTTGGGGGACAAGCAAACGCAGAAAGGATGATTCAATGCGTATCGACACAAGCAAGTACCCAGAAGGCCAAGACGCGGTTGATCCCAAGCGGGTCAAACGGTTAAAAATCCTCAGCCGCGTCGCCACCATTACCTGCATCTCCATGTACATCTCTTACATTCCGCAAATCATCGCCAACTTCTCTGGCAATCCAGTTTCACCACTGCAGCCGCTGGTCGCGATGATTAATGCGACGCTCTGGGTTGGCTACGGCTGGTTCAAAACATACAAAGACTGGCCTGTGATTATTTCTAATCTCCCAGGGATCGTCTTTGGGTTCATTACGGTCTTAACCGTCTACATTCACTAAACGCAAACGGGCAATCAACGCAGCGGCGCTGATTGCCCGTTTTTTTACTGAATGGGAAGCAACATGGTTTGATCGACTTGCGTCAGCACCGCATGCACTGGGCTGGTGTACTCCTCACCGTCCAACTGAATATGTTCATGTGCGTCGGTACTGAATTCATAGCGGTTCGCCTTCACATGGCCAAGCTTGCGGTGCTCCGACTTACCGCTCAAAATTGCCATCAGCACTTGAATCAGCAACCGCCATTTCTCCTTGCGCACCAAGACAAAACTAAGCTGATGCCAATCTTGAGCACGGTCTGGGAACAGGCGCAAACCGCCGCCTAAAAACGGATGGTTGGTGAAAACGCACAGGAAGGTGTTATCAATCGTCACCGGCTGATCGATTTTCACCGTGGACCGGAAGGCTTTCTGGCTCACCACGGCACGTAAAATGTTGGCGGTGTATGAAAGCTGGCCCAAATGCACCTTGTTTAAGGCGGCCTTGCTGGTGGAATGATTGGTGTCGTACACGATACCGCCATCAACTCCGACGCCGAAGTTGTTCAAAAAGTACAAGGTGCCATATTCCTCAGTTTCGGCCTTGCCGATGCGGGCGGCGTGCGGGCGAGCGGTTTTTAACGCCGCCACTGCAGCAAAGGGGTCCAAAGGAATGCCATGCGCCCGGGCGAAATCATTGCCGGTGCCATTAGGAATGTAACCGACTGGGATATCCCCTTGCCCCAAAGCTTGCAAGCCGTTCACGACATCGTGCAAAGTGCCATCCCCGCCAATCACCACCACGAGGGGCTTGACGCTGGCCGCCTCGACTTTGGCTACCACGGCAGCGACGGCATCGCGGGCATCACCGGGTTGCTTCGTATAAGTGGTGGTGGCGAAGGTATACTGCTCGGCCAAAGCCGCCATCAGCGCTGGAATTTGTTTTTTCGTCCGCGCGTTGCCGGCATATTCATTAATAATTAATTCGATTTCTTCCACTTCGCACCCCATACTCTAACGACTGATTAAACATTAATGCTTAGATTATAGCAGAAAAATCATGGCCTATCGCAAGTTAAAGTTTCCGGTCAGCGGGCAGTTTTTCACCGCGCCACTGCTTGTGGTAAGCTAACGACGGAGATGAGACCATGGCAAAAGCAAAAGCGACCATCGTGAAAACGACCAAAGTATTGGTGGGGACCATGCCGCTGACGCAAATCAACGTGACCACCATCATGAAACAAGCCGGCTTGCGGCGGCAAACCTTTTACGACTATTACCGAGATAAATTCGATGTCCTCGGTGACATCTACCGCACCGAAATCGATGCCGATGTTTGGTACTGTGGGGATTACCGGCGCTGGCCGCAAACGGTACACGCGATGCTCACGTATTTTGATGCCAACCGTGACTTCTACCGGCAGGCGCTACAACTCGATGAGCAGAATGCGCCGGAAACTTACATTCGCGCCCACCTAGAAGAAATGTGTCGCACCATTTTGCGCGATCTACAGCACGCCGAGCAACTCACCTTACCTGCTGACTACCAGCAGTTTCTCGCCGCGGCGATGGCCGATATGAGCTTAGGCGTGTTGCGCCGGTTCCTGTTGGCCACTCCGGCAGAACCGGTGGCGACAGTGGAGCGTCATCTGAGCACCTTGATCGCCGATAACCTGGCCGGGCTCAAAGCCCGCACCGGACACTAGGCTCATATTGTCCGCTTTGCTTACTTTAAATCAGTGTTACACTCTATTTGTCGTTAATCAAAACGCAGCTTTCTCTGCGTCAAAGGAGTGAAAAATATGAGTCATGTCTTAATCTTAGGTGCCAACGGGCAGATTGCTCGTTTGGCCGAACAGCAGTTGCTAAGTACCACCTCACACCAGTTGACCTTATTTTTGCGGCACGCGAGCCGCCTGCAGGTTCAAGACCCAAGCCGTGAAACGGTGATCGAAGGCAATGCCACCGACGTTGCTGCCCTCAAAGCGGCACTGACCGGAATCGATATTGTGTACGCCAACTTAGGCAATGCCCAGATTGAAAAGCAGGCCCAAAGCGTCGTCGCGGCGATGGACCAGGCCGGCGTCAAGCGCCTGATTTGGATTTCGACATTGGGGATTTACGATGAAGTGCCAGGCAAGTTTGGCGCTTGGAACCACGCCCAACTCGATGGCGGCTACCTTGAACCTTATACTGCTGCCGCCAAGGTCATTGAGGATTCCGATTTGGCCTACACCATCATTCGGCCAGCTTGGCTGTCCAATAAGGATATTGTCAGCTACGAAATCACGCACCGCCATGATGCCTTCAAAGGCACCGAGGTTTCGCGTAAGAGTATCGCCGATGTGGTCGTCAAGCTCATCGATGATCCCTCAAAGGCTCAACGTGATTCGCTGGGGGTCAATCAGCCCAATACCGATGGCGACAAGCCTTCGTTCTACTAACTTTAAAGCAAGGACCGAGACCTCATTAGCGTTAATGATGGGTTCTCGACGATTTCAGAACAGTACGAGCCAAAATGCGACGCCCTAGCCGTATAAGCCAAGCGGCCTGCAAAACCGAAGTTCGGGTTTTACAGGCCGCTTGGCTTATACTCTGGGCTAAAACCGCATTTTGTCTCAGCCTCTGGGTGGTCAAGGCGAGTTGCTTGACCTCCCTAGCGGATGCGGTAAACTGGCAGCCATCACGCAAAGGAGGCGACATGAATGACTCGCCCTGATTACACCGCACTCCTGCCTGGCGCGCTGCTCGCCGCAACGGCAGGGAGCTTAGATGGGTACACCTTTTTGCATCAAGGTGCCGTGTTTGCCGGCCTGCAAACCGGCAACTTGATTTTACTCGGCGTCCATCTCGGCGGCGGGCAGTGGGCTGAAGCCGCCCATTACGCCGGGGCGCTCCTGACCTTCATGCTCGGCACGGCGGTGGCACGCGGCATCCAGCACCGCTATCAAGGCGCTAGGCTAGACCGAGGAACCTTGATTTTGTGCTATGAGCTCTTGTTGATCAGTCTGGCCCTGCTGGTGACGCAGCTTGGTCCTCAGCCCCTGGTCACTTGGCTTTTAGCGGCGGCCGCGGCGGCGCAACTCCAAGAATTTCGCTCGCTCCATGGCGCGCCATTCACCTCGCTCATGATGACCGGTAATCTGCGGTTATTGGTTGAATCAGGCTACGACTGGCTGATCAGACGCGAGCATCAAGCTAAGCGCCGCACCGTGGATATCCTGGTGATTTTGCTTAGCTTTGCTGCGGGTGCCGCAGCCGTGCAGGGTTTGTCGTTCATCCTTGGCCGTAGCGCCCTGGTTTTGGCTTTGGCGAGTTTAATGCTGGTCATCGCCACCGGCCACCGAAAAAAAGTTTGAGCGGCCTCTTTTCAAACCGCACCGAAGATGCTAAAGTAAGTCCAACATTAAAAAACGAAAAGAAAGTTCAGTAACCGCAGCTGCTCTGCCAGTGAATCGAGGCCAGTGGAAACTCGATCAGACCCCAACTGCGGTGAATAACCCTTTCTTATGTTGCTACCCCAAATGGCTGCGGCCAAAGTAGGCGTAGCCGTGACCGGCCCGTTACCATCCGGAAACGCATGTTAGTGCGTGTTGAGGTGGTCTATTTTAGATAGGCAACTTGGGTGGTACCGCGAAAAGTCTTTCGTCCCTTGCTTAAGGGGACGAAGGGCTTTTTTTGTGGCCATCCCTGCTGGCTGTTGCGATTTTCAAAAGGAGTGCATTGATATGACTTTAATAATTCCAGACCACTATGATCCAAAGCTTTCAGTCAAAGAGACGGAAGCGGCCATTCGCTACATCCGGGAAACCTTCCAGGATGAATTCGGCCAGCAAATGGGCTTGCAGCGAATGTCGGCGCCGATGATGGTGGAACAAGCCACCGGGCTCAATGACAACCTTAACGGCGTGGAAAAACCGGTCAGCTTTACCATGCAAGCCCTGCCTGGGGAGCAGCTCGAAATTGTGCACTCCTTGGCCAAGTGGAAACGCATGGCCCTTTATCGTTACGGCTTCAAACGACACGAAGGCCTCTACACCAACATGAACGCCATTCGTAAGGATGAAGACCTCGACAACTTTCACTCCATCTATGTCGATCAATGGGACTGGGAAAAAATCATCACCAAAGAAGAACGCACCGAAGCGACGCTAAAGGCCACTGTTCGCCAAATCTTCAAGGTCATCAAGCACATGGAAGATGAGGTTTGGTACAAATATCCTCAGGCCGTCCATCACTTACCGCAAGAAATTCACTTCCACACCACGCAAGAACTGGAAGACCGCTGGCCCGACAAAACCCCACAAGAGCGGGAAGCGGCGATTTGCCAGGAGGACGGTGCCGTTTTTCTGATGCAAATTGGCGGCCTACTCAAATCCGGCCAGCGCCATGATGGCCGCGCCCCTGACTACGACGACTGGACCTTGAACGGTGATCTCCTGTTCTGGTACGAACCCCTCCACCATGTAATGGAGCTGTCCAGCATGGGCATCCGCGTCGATGAGGCGGCCATGCGCCGGCAGCTCAAAGCCGCACATGCTGAAGACCGGGCGCACCTACCGTTTCATGAGTTGCTACTGGCCGGCAAGCTGCCTTACACCATTGGCGGCGGCATTGGTCAATCCCGGCTGTGCATGTTGCTACTCGGCAAGGCGCATGTCGGCGAAGTGCAGGCTAGCGTTTGGCCGCAAGCCACGCTTGATGCCTGTCAGGAAGCGGGCATTCAGATTCTCTAGTTTGGCAGATGAAAAGAGCTGCTTCATTTACGAAGCAGCCCTTTTTGCATGGATGCAGTTAAACCCTCATTGCGGAATTAGCACCCGATCATACGTCAACAACCGCGCCCTAAAGCCATCGTGTTCGTCGAAATGCAAAGCGTTTACCGCCACATTTTGCGGTGCGGCTAAGGCTTCCGGCGACAGATGCAAGGCTGCCGCCACCAAGGCGCGAATGGTCATACCATGGCTCACTGCCAGCACCGAGGCAGACGGCGCCGTGCGCTGCAGCATCGCGAGAAAATCCATGGCCCGGACGGTCAATTCGGCATAGCTTTCGGCATGCGGGGCATGCTTGCTGAAGTTGGCATTGAACATGCCATGATAATCGAAGCTATCTGGGAATTGATGCCGGAACGGTTCCGGATCAAGCCCTTCCCAATCGCCGAAGCCCATTTCCACCAGCCGCGGATCCTCATGTAACGGCATATGCTCGCCTGTCAGCAGCGCCGCCGTTTGCTTGGCGCGGGTCATCGTGCTGGTGTAAACCACATCGAACCGCTGCCAATCAAAAGCGCCGGCACACTGCTTGGCATAGGCAATGCCCGCCTCAGACAGGGGCACATCATCACCGTTCCCAGAGATGCGTTCCTGGTGATTGGACACGCTGATGCTGTGACGCACAAGTACAAGTTCCATTAAGTCATCCCTCCATTTGTAAGCAGTTTCAGGATACCATACTTTGCTTGCGCTGCGCCGGCTTAATCCTGGTCGGCCCCGGCTTTATCGACGAGTTCTGGATGGGAGGCTTGAAAATCCTTCCAAGTACTCATCGAAGTCGTGATGAACTTGTTGGTGTTCACATCCAGCAGCGTCACCTTGGTGCGGCGAGTCAAAAACAACGCAAACGCACCGGCACTAGCGACGGCAATAATCAGGAGCCACCACCAAGCGGTAAACAGCATGACGGCCAAATCAACAATGATGATGCCGGCGGTGAGTTGAAACGCCTTTTGGGTCTCGGCGCCAGCCTGCTGCGAATAATGATGTGTGGGGTCTAATGCGGTCATGTTACCCTCCTACTCTAAATACAATTCGCGAAGCGTCGTTAATTGTCGATTCGACAAGGCCAGCGCCTCACTCAAGTATTGCTGCATACTGCCATAAGTCTCGTGAATCGCCGCCAGCGCCGCATCAAGATATTCTGGATACACGACCCAAATATCATGCATTCCTTGCAGCATGTTGGCATTGCCGCCAGCCTGTTTGGCCTGGGCAATCACTTCCGCCACGGCCTGCTCCATGTACTGATTAGTCGCGAGATAGTCCATGCGAATCGTGGCTTCATCCACGCCCAGCGCTGAGAGCAAATAGACCGCGCCCATCCCAGTCCGGTCTTTGCCGGCAGTGCAGTGGAACAAAAGCGCGTCTTTGTCATTGGCCAACACCAAATCAAAAAACTGGCGGTAAGCCTTTTGTGCCGCATCACTTAATACAATGTCGCGATAGGTCCGCAGCATATTATGGTACCCAGCCTGACCATCCAGTGCGAAGGCCTTTTGCTCTTCAGCCCAGGATTTGGACACTTGGGTTTTGTCTTCACTGAACACCGGATCGAACACGTACCGGGCCGACCCGGGTAGCCGATCAGGTTTGGCGCTGCGCTCATCTTGCGTCCGAAAGTCGACATCCACCCGCACCCCGTATTGATGCAAAAAGTCGATGTCGCGCTGGGAGAGCCGATCCAGACTCCCTGAGCGAATCAACCGGCGTGCCTGGATGCGCTTGCCATCGGTGGTCGGATAACCGCCTAAATCACGAAAATTATAGCCATGGTGAATATTCAGGAGCATCGGTTCCACTTGATCACTTCATTTCTATCGTTGTCTTAACATTGTAGCGCAGATTCGCACAAAAGTCGTTAGCCGTCAGCCCGACTTGGTTGCGCTTACGCCTTAATGACTAGCCGCTGGTTGGTGATGGCCATGGCTGGCAGTACCGCTTAACCACCTCGACCAATCCCGCCTAACAGCCGCCTTAACTAGCCTCAAGGCCTGCTCAAGGCTATAATGGACGTATTCCAATTTTCAGAAAGAGGCTAAACCTTGGCTGCAAAAAAGCAAAATCCCATGCTGGTGGTTGCCATTGTGGCGCTAATGTCGTTTCTTGGCATCTTGACCGAAACCGCCATGAATACGACTTTTCCGACCTTGATGGCCGACTTCCACGTATCGCTCAGCACCGTGCAGTGGGTCACTTCCGGCTACCTATTGACGGCAGCGTTAATCATGCTCACTTCGGCTTACATGAAACGACGCTTCACGAACCGGCAACTTTTCGTCTGGGGCGCGCTGCTTTTTTCCTTAGGGGACTTGCTGTGTGCCACAGCCGTGGTTTTCCCGCAAATGCTACTCGGCTGCTTGATTCAAGCTGGTTGCGTTGGCTTGTGCACGCCGCTGATGGTCAATATCATCTTAGATGTCGTCCCGCGCGCCAAGCTCGGGGTGTACCTTGGCATTGCCAACTTAATCATCCTGATTGCCCCAGCCCTCGGCCCGACATTTGGCGGCGCGCTGGCGGCGATGGGCAGCTGGCGGCTGATTTTCTGGATTACCTTACCGCTGGCGTTAGTACTGATGGCGCTCGGCCAAAGCCAAATCAAGCAATACACCAAAGCTGAACCCCTGGCCTTTGACTGGACGCGCTTTGGCCTGCTCGCTACCGCTTTAATCGCTTTGGTCGTTGGGCTGACCGCTTTCGGTGATGGCCGCTGGGCCTTTGCCTTCGCTCTGCTAGTGCTGATGCTGGCGGCCGGTTGGGGCTTTTTGCGGGTGTCCCGCACCAGTACGCGCTATCTGTTCTCGCTGCGCGTGTTCCATGAACCGGCCTTTTTGTTCAGTTTTTTACCTTATATCACCCTGCAATTTGCCAACGTCGGCTTAAACTTCCTGCTACCCAATTATGTGCAGGACGTCTTTTCTGCGACCGCGCTGGTGGGCGGCCTGATTTTACTGCCCGGTAGCGTCTTTAACGGCATCGGCCAGCCGGTGTACGGCTGGATGCTGGACCGCTTCGGCGGCAAGCTGCCGCTGTTGCTCGGTGCCGGCCTGTTCACGGTCTCAATTCTCGTTTTTGCCATCTTTGGCCCAGCGCTAGGCGTCGTCGGGGTCACTTGGGTGTACCTCGTTTTTGCCATTGGCCGGTCAATGGCTTTCAGTAATTCAGTTGCCTATGGCCTTAAAGGGCTGCCCAAAGACCTGCAAAATGACGCCAATGCCTTGTACAACACCGGCCAGCAAGTCGCCGGCGCAGTCGGCACCACCGTTTTATCGCTGATGATGACGATGATTAACCACCCCGGCTGGAGCAAGGCGCAGCAAGTCACCGCCGGCTCCAATGCCGCTTTTTGGCTCCTAGTCGCCCTAGGGCTAGTCGTGATTGGCTTATTCTGGCGCTTACTCAAACCACAAGCGGCTTAGTCATTTGCCTGCCACTGCGGTACACTGAAGGAAACAATGCCTGATCAGGGAGGATTCACCATGCATTTATTCACCATTGCCGTTGCTCCAACCATAACCGTGCCTTCAGCCGCGACGTGGCCGATTAGCGAAGCACCCGCCGCCTGGACGCAAATCGCGGCCACCGTTGGCTTAGCCGGTCCAGCCGGTATCCCTGCTTTCGAAACCGCTGCCGATTGGGCGGCGATCGAACAAGCCGCGGCGGCTTACGAACAGACGCAACTTACCCCTTGGCTGGCGCGACTTTTGCAGGCGGCCGCCGCAGATCATCTGGCCACCACCTGGGACTTTGGCGACGCCAAGGACCCGCTGCCACGGCCGCTGTTGACGCAGTATTTCAAGACAACCAGCGTGCTCAAAGCGGCGTCTATCACCGCGGCTTGGCTGCAGCAGCGGCCACTGATTGCCCAGCCTGCGCAGGAATTTACGCGGCTGTTTGAGGCTGGTGCGGATGTCACCGCCGTGCTGCCTACCTACCGCCATTATGAAGGCATGACCATTCGCGAGCTGGCTTGGCAAATGAGCATCGACATCGAAGACTTGGAACTGCCTGAAGCACTCGTTGCCAATGATCAAGCCGCGCTACAAGCCGCAACGGCAGAGTTTGCCCAACGTTACCCAGGGTTTGCCTTCACCGCATAAGGAGCACCTCATGATGACAATCCGTCCCCTCGCCACCAAAGATTTTCCCCAAGTGGTCACTTTCGCCATTGAGGGCATGCACTTTGACCGTTATTTTCAAAATCCGCTGATGCTACGGGCCTTTGGCTACTATTTCGTAGAACACGAATACGCCAATGCTACCCAAGCGCTGGGCGCCTATGAAGCTGGCCGGCTGGTGGGCGTACTGCTTGCCAGCGAAACAGCGGCCCCAAAGCCTCACGCCACTTGGCTGCGGCGCCTCTTGGTTGCCAGTTATCAGCGTTTGATGCGCGTTTTTGCGGGTCACGGCACCCCGGCTTACGACGCCGCCAACGCCGACATGCTCGCGGCTTTCATGGCCAAAAAACCGGCCGATGGCGAAATCAGTTTACTGGCCACCGACCCGACGCTGCAAGGCCGCGGCATTGGCAGTCAGCTGCTGGCGGCGTTCGCACACACTGCCAAAGGCAAACGTTACTTCCTCTATACCGACAGCGACTGCGTGTACCAGTTCTATGATCACCGCGGCTTTATTCGCGAGCAAACGCGCCAGATTGAACTCACCCTGGGCGCCAAGCAATTTCCACTGACCTGCATGCTTTATAGCCAAGTCTTTTAGTTGCTGAGCCAAAATGCGGTTTTAGCCCAGAGTATCAGCCAAGCAGCCTGTAAAACCTGAACTTAGGTTTTGCAGGCCGTTTAGCTTATCCGGCTAGGGCGGCGCATTTGGCTCGTACTATTCCGGAATAGTCGTGGGCCTATCCTCGGGTCTCAATCACCTTCTTTTGCCCACGCAAAAACGCCGGCCGCAGCCGACGTTTCGGTCATCTGATTATAAAGCTTTGGCAATCGCCGCGTTGACTTGATCTTTCTGGTCCTCAATCAAGGCCACCCGCGTTGCAATCACTTTGGTGTCCATCTGGATTTCGCGCCCCAGCCCTGGCACCTCCAGCTTCGGTTCAAAGAAGGCCTTGAATTCAGCCAAACGCTTAGCCGTATCGAAGCGGCTGGCCACCACGGTGATGTAGGTGGTGAATTCCATGTCGCCGCCGACCGTCTTGTTCAACCAGTCCCATTCGTTGCGCAGCCAATCCCAAGCCAGCTGTTCACCTTGCGGGTTGGCCAACACGCCGCGGAACCAGCTCCGCAGGTCTTGCGGCTTGATGGTATCAGCCTCTTCAAAGTAGGTCACAATCTGCTTCAAAATTGCTTCGTCCTTGAAGGCTGGCGTTGCGTACATCAGGGCTTCTTTGACACTTGGATCGGCCGTCTTCCGGTACTCAGCGATGAAATGGTCGAACAGGGCCTGACTTGGATGCTGCTTAGCTTCATTCTTCAGGACATAAGGCCGAGCATCAGCTGACATGGCCGCAATATCGGTAATGGTGTACAACGCATGCGCATCGGCTTCGAAGTCAGCATTGTGGCCGAATGCAGCCCCATCCAGAATATATGGCCGGCCGATTTGGTCATCATTGGATTCGCCAGCCTTTGGCGTGAGGCCAAGGCGGGCATATTGGCCAGCAGACAACAGCTTGAAGAAGGCGCGCAATTGCTTGTCCTCTTCCGAATCCGGCGTGGTGAATTTCTGCAGCCGGCCGGCGGTTTGCATCACCGCAGTAATGACAATATTGCTCGTGTCATCCTTGAACGTCTTCAGGAGCGGCACAATGTCGGCATAAGAGATCACGCCTGCTTCAGCCTGGAGCCGCATATCTTGCAGCAGCTGCAACTTGGAAATAGCATCGAAGTCTGCCGCTTCGCTGAGTAGGTCAGCCATCAAGGTGTCATCGTACTTCACGATGAAGTGCGAGTTGTTGCCGACGTTCAGGCGGAAAGCTTTGCCTGCTTCAGCGCGCAAGGTCTTGTAGTCGCCCAAGCTTACCGTTTTTTCGCTCATAATCTGCGGTGCAGCGGCGTAGTTGCTTTCCAGCGGAATCTGCCACTGGCGGCCAACTTCCTTGCCTTCACCGATGAAGAACTGCTGTTGGCTGAGCTGCAACTGACCGTCAACGATTTTGGCGGTGACCAGTGGGTAGCCAGGCTGTTCCAACCAGGACGTCATGATGGCGCCCACATCGATCCCAGACGCTTCACCCAAGGCGGCCCAGAGATCGGCCCCTTTGGCATTGCCGAACTTGTGGGCGTCAAAGTATGCCTTGAGGCCCTTGCGCAGGTTGTCGTCGCCAATCAAGGCGCGGACCATCACCAAAAGCCGTGAGCCTTTGGCGTACACAATCGCGCCGTCGAACACAGAGTCGATGTCCGCTGGATCTTCGACTGCGACATGGACCGACTGCACGCCATCCGTTGCATCCCGCTGCAAAGCAGCCGACGCTTCAGAAGTCTGGAACATTTCCCAAATGTGCCAATTGGGTTCCATGGCATCAACGCTCAGGTATTCCATCATGTTGGCAAAAGATTCGTTGAGCCACAGGTCATCCCACCACTTCATGGTCACCAAGTCACCGAACCACTGATGTGCCAGTTCATGCGTGATAACGGTCGCGACAAGCTGCTTCATGCGCAACGAAGTATTGTCAGGATCCAGCGTCAGGTACGCTTCCCGATAGGTGACTAAGCCCCAGTTTTCCATAGCGCCAGCCGAGAAGTCTGGCAAGGCCAACTGGTAGGAATGTGGCAGCGGATATGGGGTTTCGTAGAAGTCTTCGTAGAATTCAATCGCCCGCTTGGCAATGTCCAAGGCAAAATCGAGTTCTTTTGGCTGGTGAGCTTTGGTGGCAAAGACGCCGATTTCCACGCCGCTCTTGGTTTTAGTCAGTTTCTTCTGCATATCGCCAAACGCGAAGGCCACCAAGTACGTGGACATGCGCATAGTGGTGTCAAAATAGTGCACGCCAGCTTCAACTTTCACTTCTGGCATGTTGGCAATGACGGTTTCGCCCGGTTGTTCGTCGAACTTCAACGCCAGGCTGAAGGTCGCCTTCGCTTCTGGTTCATCAACGCCTGGGAAGGCTTGGCGCGCGGCGGTGGATTCGAATTGTGTCCCAATCAGGAGCTGCTTTTCGCCATTGATTTCATAATAGGAAGGATAAATGCCCATCATGGTATCGGTCAGCGGCGCCGTGTAATCAAGCGTTAGCGTCACCGCGCCGGCTTGCGGCAACGTGATCTTGACGGTTTCAGCCTGGTCATCCACCGTAAACGGCACGGTTTGACCATCGGCTTGCACGCCGCTAATTTTCAAGTACTTCTGGTTCAGGGCGATGTCCGCTGCTTTGGCCTCGCCTTGAACCGTGGTTTTCCCGGTGATGGTTTTGGTGCCCCGGTCAACATCAATGAACAAGTCATAGTGTGCTGGCTGGAAAGTTTCGTATAAGTGTTTTGCCATTATTTTCCCTCCGAAATTTTATAATGATCCCATTATATACCCTATCGCAGGCAAAAGGCCACCAACCCGGCAATCAGGCGCCGGGTTGGTGGCCTCAATACTACCCTCTATTGTTCCGCCTGCCACGTCAGGTATTTCACCGCAATCTGGCGGCGCACCGCGTTGACCCGCTGCGGGCTAAGGTTCAGGTGAAGGGCAATTTCGCGATTTGATAGCTGTTCGCCATAGCGCAGTGCTAAAATGGTGCGTTCACCGGGCGTGAGCCGCGCCGCAAGCGCGGTCAATGCCTCTGCCACCAGCACACTGCTCATGCTGGATGCTTGCCGCGCACCCGTCATTGCGGCGGCTTGGTGCCACTGCTCGCCGGCCGTTTGCTCAAGGGCTTGGCGCCGCTGCCACTTCAGTCGGTGTTGCAGCAAGCCCAGATAGACCATTTTGCCGGCCAGCCGGTTGAATTTTTGCACCGCCGCTGGCTGATTCAAGGGTTCTTCATACTGCTGATAATACGCTAGGTACAGGAGCATCCCCTCCTGTCTCAAATCCTGATAGTCTGGCGTTTGCGGGCGCACGCCCAGCCTGCTCAAAGCATAGTAAACCACCCGCTGATGCTGCAGGTAAAACGCAAATGCTGCTTGATCTGTCGCCACTGCGACCCCTTCTTGACGCCGCCTTGGCCCAGGCCGCGAGGTGAATTTCATCACCGGTCATGATGGGGTCAGTGTAACGACTAGTTGCGCAAACGAAAAAAGCGCATCGACCACGCTGCAGCCGCGTGGTGACGCCTTTGAGCCTCGGCAAGGATCAGCGGCGGCTTGGTTTCACGTGCTTTGGGGCGCTCTCATGCGCGTGAATGCGATTAAGCCGAAGGGGCCAGTCCCACCCTAATCACCGCTAAGGCTAGTTTGATGGCATCCTTGATCACTGGGGGCAACACAATATCAGCCGTTTGATCCCACATCCAGCCGGCAGTGGGCCCCGCCCGAAAATAAAAACTCGTCTGTGTTGCCGGTTCATACACCGTCAGCTTCCAGCTCGCCTCGGCGCCGCTCGCATCTTGAATCGCGCCGGCAATCAGCTCCAACTGAGGAAACTGCGCTTGAACGGCTTCCGCGACAGCCGCGATTTGCGCTTGATACGTCATTCGTGTCACCTCAGGGTTATTGTAGCAGAATATCGAACGTATGTTTGCTTTAACGATTTTTTTAACCCTTGCCGGGATTCAAAAAGACGCTGATGACAACATCAGCGTCCCACCAACTGATTCAAATATGGCAATGCTTAACCGCAGTGGCAATCCTCAGACTCCGGAAAGTCCTTGCTGCAAACCAGCAGTAAGTCCCCGGTTGCATCTGGCACCATCAAGCCAGCGCTAGTCCGGCCTTGCAGTAAATACCCGGTCGCTCCAGCTTGCGCAAGCGGCACTATGAATTGCTTGCTCACCTGGTCGGCAAACGCATCCAGCGCCCCCGCCTGCAGTGAGCAAGCCAGCTGCTCCGCTACCGGCGGCTCGCCTTGAATGCGGTACGCCAAAATGCTGTTCATGCCGATGCGCGCCATGTCAAAGAAATCCTGTAAACGGCCCGCCTCAATCACACGCACCACTTGTTGCGGGGCAGTGGGGACAGCCGCTACCCTCGCGGTAATCGTTGCAGTATCTGGCATCATGAAGCCTTCTTCCTG
Source organism: Lacticaseibacillus suibinensis (assembly GCF_003946175.1). Taxonomy (GTDB): domain Bacteria; phylum Bacillota; class Bacilli; order Lactobacillales; family Lactobacillaceae; genus Lacticaseibacillus; species Lacticaseibacillus suibinensis. The sequence continues at coordinate 63,226 of NZ_RHOK01000012.1, forward strand.
TGTCATCGGTTCCAAGGCTAATATAGCACAAACACGTGGCTGGCATCAGCTAGTCGTCAATGTTGTCTTGCCAGAATCAAGTCTTAGGATTCCGTCATAGTTAGCGCGTTTGACTGTCTCTAAATGATGCGTCACATGTAGAACAATGCCGGGGTACTCGCGAATCAATCGTTCCACCCTCGCTGCGTTCTCTGGGTCCAAAGCGGAAGTGACTTCATCCAAAAGCAAAATACTGCTATTGAAATATAAACTACGGGCAAAAACAATGCGTTGCTTCTGGCCTTCGGAAAGCTTTTCGCTTTCTTTGCCCATCTCACCTGCCATGCCCACACGAGCTGCGATGCGCCGTGATTGTGTTTCAGTGATTGGATTGAGAAGCGAAATGTTGGCACTAAGCGGCAAGTCAAACAACAGACGAGTCTGATCGATTAGAACAATTTGATTAACCGTTGTACCTTTCGGAAGTGTAATCGCACCAGCAGTAGGTAAAAGATTGCCCTTGATCAAGTTGAGCAGAGTGCTTTTCCCCGCTCCAGAATCACCAACTATCAAGTAGTGCTTCCCCGCCTCGAAAGTAGCCGTAACCGCATCTAAAATTAACTGGCCATCCACAGCATAGTGCAATTCCTTTAACTTCAACTCAGAGGTTACACCAGCAAGTGGGACGACTGTTGTTTCGACCGCAGGTTTAAGTATCGGCGCCACCTCATCAAGCACCGGTGCCGTACTCAGCAGTTGCTTAAGGGCATCAGCAATTTGTTGGATGGGCAGCACCAGATTTTCACTCAGTTGCAAAACGGCCGCAATCGTCCCCACTGTGATAATAGCTTGCGCTGCTCGGATTGCTCCCACAGTCAAAATCAACACCGCGCTCAGATAAAACGCCGCCCCACTCAAGACATTGACAAATGCGTTTTGTCGACTAAAGTTTAAATATGTTTTTTCGTAACTCCGATTGGCGTGATTAAATCGACTCCGAAACAAACCGCCGACGCCAAAATTATGAATGACCGCATGCCCAGTAGCAAGGTCATTAAAAGCGCGCAAACTTTCGGACTGTTGATTCAAATACATCCGCTTTCGATAGGTTAAGCTTCGCCTAAAGCAAAATGGCAGAATTAACGGTAAAATCGCGGTGATGAGCGTAAGTCCCATTAGTACGGGGTCTAGAACGGTCAACACAAGTAAACTACCCGCCAAGCCTAAGCCCCCTTGATAGAGGCGTAGCAGTGGCGCGTAGAAATCATCGCTAATCGTCGGAATTTCATTATTGTAAACATTACGATAATGATTTATTTCAGCGCCTCTAAAATGCCTAGGCAGCAACTTCACCAAATGGGCAACCAACGCGGCCTTCATTCCTGCCTCCTGGTGAACTCGGAAAGCACTTTGAAAATATTGGGCAAAAAAGTCACTGACCGTAATCGCCAGTGCACAGGCTAAATAAGCTAAACATTTTTGACCAATTACACCCAGGTTTTTCTGGGTCGCAGCATCAATGATCTGCTTCGTCAACACTGCTGGTATGACTGCCAACAACTGAGTACTGGCAATCGTAATCAACGCCAGCCAAAACCAGGGTTGGTTTAGAACAGGTTTCAACCTTTCTTTCACTTTGGTCGCCTCCCTCCCATTACGATAAATGTACAGCTTAGGGCATGAAAACAACAAGCCTATTCTGTGAATCGCGAAACAATGCCAATCAACAGACTGCCTAATTTCAGGCTTGGTCAAATTGACTATTGTACAGCCTAGTGTAGGCCCCATTTTGAGCCAAGAGCTGCTCATGCGTGCCGCGCTCAATCACGCGGCCGTGATCGATCACCAGAATTTGGTCCGCATGCTGAATGGTGGACAGCCGGTGGGCAATGACAAAGCTGGTTTTGTCCTGCATCAATGCGGTCATCGCGTGCTGGACATCGGCTTCCGTGTTGGAGTCAATCGAAGCCGTGGCTTCGTCCAGCACCAACACCGGCGCCTTGGCGATAAAGGCCCGCGCAATGCTGAGCAGCTGCCGCTGGCCTTGCGAAAGGTTGTGCGCATTTTCGGTCAGTACGGTGTCGTAACCTGCTGGTAGCTGGCGAATGAAGCCATCCGCGTGCGCATTTTGCGCCGCTTCAATCACCTCAGCATCGCTGGCTGTGGCGCGGCCGAGGCGAATGTTTTCCTTGATGGACAGGGAAAACATGAACGGCTCTTGTTGCACGACCGTGATCAACCGGCGCAAATCGGCACGGCGAATCGCAGCCACATCCCGCCCGTCCAACAGCACCCGACCGTGTTGCAACGGATACAAATTGGTGAGCAAATTCATGATGGTCGTCTTGCCTGCGCCAGTTTCGCCTACCAGTGCCACCATCTGCCCAGCCTTGGCGGTTAGATTAATATCGCGCAAAATCGGCCGCGTATCATAGGCAAAATCCACATGGTCAAACGTGACATTGCCTTGGGTGGCGGTCACCGCCACCGCATCTGCACGATCCTGCTCCCGCGGCGCATCAATCACTTCAAAAATCCGCTCGGCGGAAGCCAACGATAGCTGCAAGGTGTTGACCAAATCCAAAATATTATTGATGGGTCCAGTGAAGTTCCGCAGATAAATCAAAAACGTGAAGATCACCCCGACCGTAATGCCGCCGCGCCCAGCCAGAATGGACCAGGCACCGACAAAGGTGATCAGCAGATAGGCCACGTTATTGGTGGCATTATTGATAGGGCCAAGAATGCTACTGAAGGCCTGCGCGCGAAACGCCGCGTTGGTATAGGTTTCATTTGTGGCATCAAACTTCGCAAGCGTCGCCGCCTGGTGGTCAAACAGTTGCACCACCTGCTTTCCAGACACATTTTCTTCAATCTGACTGTTGAGCTCCCCGAGTGCCTGTTGCTGGGTCACAAACGCCTGCTGGGTGACCTTGGCCACTGCGCGGGTGACCAGGTAAGTCACGCCAGAGCTCAAAAGCGCAATCAGCGTCAGCAGCGGCGAGAGGATCAGCATCGCCGCCCCCATCCCAATCACTGAGATAATCCCAGTGAAGAGCTGGACAAAAGTCTGCATCATCGCGGTATTAATGTTGTCCACGTCATTGGTCAGCCGGCTCATCACATCCCCATTGTCATGGGTGTCAAAATACCGCATGGGTAGCCGTTGCAGATTGGCAAAAATATCATGGCGAATGCGGGCCGAAGCCTGCTGCGCGACCTTGATGATCACCGCATTTTGAAAATACGTGAACACGCTGCTTAGCGCATACATCCCGGCCAACAGTCCGCAAATGATAAAGAGTAAAGGCAGCTTGGCCCGGGTGAGAAACTGGTCAATCACCACCCCGTTGACCCGGTTGCCGATAATCGTCGCCGCGGTGGTGAACACTGTCAGGCCGAACACCACCAGCAAGCGGCCTTTGGCAAAGCCCAAGTAGCCCAAAATCCGGCGGGTCGTTTGCCGCCAGTTTGTCAGTTGCACTTTTTCTTGATGCAGGCGCCTTGGCCCGCGGCGATTAATCATCATAGCGCCCACCGCCTAACTGCGTTTGCACCAGCTGAGCATAAAATGGCGACTGTTTGACCAGGGCCTCATGCGAACCGGCAGCCGTGATGCGCCCCTCTTCTAGCACGAGGATTTGATCGCAGTGCATGATGTTAGTCACGCGCTGCGAGATGATGACCGTGGTCCGGTCGTGCCGCGTTTGGGTAAGCTGGGCCTGAATGGCGGCGTTGGTGGTTTGATCCACCGCACTGGTCGCATCGTCCAGCACCAAAATATCGGCATCTGGCACCGCCGCGCGGGCGATGTTTAGCCGCTGCCGCTGACCGCCAGAAAAGTTCTTGCCGCTTTGTTCCACTGGTGCCTCGTATTGCGCCGGCAGCGGGTCAATAAAGCTCGTGGCAGCCGCTACCGTTGCGCCGGCCGAGAGCTGGGCCTGATCAGCCTCAGGCGCCCCAAACCGTAAATTAGAGGCAATCGTGCCAGAAAACAGCATCGCTTCTTGCGTCGCCACGGTGACTTTGTGATGGAGTGCCGCCAAGTCGAGCTGCTGAATATCCACCCCACCGACTGCGATAGTGCCTTGATAATCATCGAAGGCGCGGGTCAACAGGTTAATCACTGACGACTTACCGCTGCCGGTGGTGCCGATGATGCCTAACCACTGCCCGGCTGGCACGGTGAAGGTGATATCGTCCAAAATTGGGCGGCTTTGTTGATACCCAAAGGTGACATGGTCAAACGTAATCGCGCTACCCGCCGGCGCATTGCTAGCAGAGCCGACTGGCACTTCACCGGTGGCTTCGGCAAGCACTGCCTGCACCCGGGCCGCCGAGGTGATGGCGCGAGAAAAAGCCGTGATGATGTTGACGGTCATCACCATCGCGTTGGTGATTTGAATCATGTAATTCACAAACGCAATGATTTGCCCATCCAAAATCACGCCATTAACGTCCAGTTGGCCGCCGTAAGCCAGCGCCACCACCACGCCTAGGTTCAGCGCCAGTTGGATGATGGGGCTGAGCGGCACCGTGGCCAAAGAGGCGCGAATGCTACTATCCAGCAAGTCCGCGTTCGCCTGGTTGAACTGTGCCAGCTGGTGATCTTCCAGCGTATACGCCTTAATCGTTTTCGCCCCTTGCAAGTTCTCCCGCATCACTCGGTTCATGCCATCGACTTGCTGCTGCATGTGCGTGTACAAGGGAATGCTACGTTTCATCACGACCAAGATGAACACCGCCAAAAGCGGCATGATGATCAGCAAAATCGGTGCCAGTCGCGGTGACACAATCACGGCCATCACCATCCCGCCCAGCATCAGCATCGGTGCGCGCACCATCCCCCGCGTCACCATCATCACCAGATTTTGCATTTGGGTCACGTCATTGGTAATCCGCGTGATCAAAGTCGCCGGGGTCAGCCCACCAGCCGCTCGGCTATTCAGCGCCACCGTCAGCATATGACTGCGCAGCTTTTGCCCCATGTGCAAAGAAGCATAGTTGCCCAGAATACCGGCGGCACTGCCGGCAGCGACCCCGATCAGAGCAAACATCAGCATTAAAAGCGAGGTGCGGATGACAAAGTGGAGGTCGCCTTTGGCCAAGCCATGATCGATGATATCGGACATTAAAGTGGGCTGCTGCAGATCCGAAAAGACCTCCACCAACATCACCGCTGGCGCGAGAAAAAAACACCAGCGCGCCCGCCCATGCATATGTGTCATCAATAATTTGAACACACCAACACCTCCGCAAAAAAACGCCACTGATCCCGCAGCCTAGTAAGGACTAAGGAATCCGTGGCGCGTTATGAAAAACTCATTAAAATCATGTTAGCGCTAATCATTGCGATGTCAACTCATTTGACCCTCCCCAGCGACAGATTCCAGTTGGCAAACGTCAGGCAACTTGCTATAATACTAATGTTGTCGCCGCAATGGCGGAATTGGCAGACGCGCAGTGTTCAGGTCGCTGTATGGTTATCCATGTGCAGGTTCGACTCCTGTTTGCGGCAGCAGATAAGCCCCTCACTAACTTCGGTTGGTGAGGGGCTTTTTTCGGACGGCTAAGTGCGACGGTCTTCGCAGCCTACCAAAAAAGCCCGCGCAATTGCGCGGGCCTGAGCATCCAGAGGGGACCAGATGCGATTAGATTTGGCCTTGTTCGTGCAGCTCCTTCTTGTAGCGAGCTTCTTCTTCTTCGTTGCAGTACACGAAGTGGCCAGGTTTGATTTCGACAAACTTCGGCTTGTCGGTTTCATAGTGGTGCATGTTCGGATCATAAACATAAGACTTGCGCGTCTTCGCCAGCTGCGGATCCGGTACCGGCACCGCAGACAGTAAAGCTTCGGTGTACGGGTGGATAGGGTTGGTGAACAACTCTTCCGTTTCCGCCAGTTCCAAAATCCGGCCGGCGCGGATAACCGCGATCCGATCAGAAATGAAACGCACAACCGACAAGTCATGGGCAATGAACAAGTAAGTAACGCCCTGTTCACGCTGGAACTTCTTCAGCAAGTTCAGCACCTGGGCGCGAATTGACACGTCCAAGGCCGAAATCGGTTCGTCCGCTACCACCAGGTCTGGTTCCATGATCAGCGCGCGGGCAATCCCGATCCGCTGCCGCTGGCCACCGGAGAATTCATGGGGATAACGGTACAGCTGTTCTGGCAGCAAGCCGACTTCTTCCAGCATCGTGCGGACTTTCTTGATGCGGTCTTCTTCGGAGTCGAACAAGCCGTAGTTGTACAAGCCTTCAGAAATGATGTAGTCAACGGTGGCCCGGTCGTTCAAGGAAGCCGATGGGTCCTGGAAAATCATCTGAATTTTGCGTTCGATTTCGTGCTTGCGCTTTTCCGAGATTTTACCGTTAATTTGTTGGCCTTCAAAGGTAATCGTCCCATTGGAGGTCGAGTTGATACCTAAAATGGCACGGCCAATGGTGGTTTTACCAGAACCGGATTCACCAACCAACGAGAAGGTTTCGCCTTTAAAAATGTCAAAGTTGACATCTTGCACGGCGACAAACTTATCTTTGCCGGCGCCAAAAGAAATTTCAAGATCCTTCAGAGAGAGTAGGACGTCTTTCTTATTCTCCATCGCTGTCTTTCCCTCCCAAATCTAGATTTTCCAAGTGTGACGCACTCATGACCTCAGACATCCGCTCATGCAGATTCTGAATCAGCTCCGGCTTTTCAGTCTTCGGGGCCCGCGGGTCAAGCAGCCACGTCTTGGCATAGTGGGTATCTGTGACTTTGAAAAATGGCGGTTCAGCCTTGAAATCGACCTTCATTGCCCACGGATCCCGTGGGGCAAAGGCATCACCCACAATATCTTTGTACAAAGATGGCGGGGTGCCAGGAATGGAGTAGAGTTGACCGCCGCGCTGCGCCAGTTGCGGCAGCGAAGACAGCAAGCTCCAAGTATACGGGTGCTTAGGATCGTAGAAGATCTCATCGCAAGTCCCGTATTCGATAATACGCCCAGAGTACATCACAGCAATGCGGTCAGCAATTGAAGCCACCACCCCTAGGTCATGGGTGATGAAGATAACTGTAAAGCCGTATTCTTTTTGCAGATCCTTGATCAGATCCAAGATTTGTGCCTGAATGGTGACATCCAGCGCCGTCGTTGGTTCGTCGCAGATCAAGATGTTCGGCCGGCAAGCCAGCGCTACCGCGATGACGATCCGCTGCCGCATGCCGCCTGAATATTCGAAAGGATATTCGTTGTAACGGTCTGCCGCATTCGGAATACCAGTGCGGTTCATCAAGTCGATAGCCAATTTCTTGGCTTCCGCCTTGCTCTTGTGCTGGTGCTTAACGATAACTTCGGCAATCTGCGAGCCAATCGTCCGAATCGGATCCAGTGAAGTCATTGGGTCTTGGAAAATCGTGGCGATTTCGTTCCCCCGAATGCCTTCCCACTGCTTATCTTTCTTCAGTTCTTCGAGGTGCTTGCCGTTGTAGACAATGGTCCCACCGGCAATTTCCCCGTTTTCTTCCAGCATCCCAGTAAACGTCTTGGTCAAAACCGACTTGCCCGAGCCGGATTCACCAACGATTGCCAGGACTTCGCCTTCATAAAGATCCATTGAAACATGATGAATCGCCTTCAGCACCTGCCCACGAACGTGGAAGTGCACAGAGAGGTCATCAACTTCTAGAATTTTTTTACGTTCTTCACTCATCGTTGTTCCCCCTCTTTACATGTGAGTTCTTGGATCTGACGCATCAGCAAGGCGCTGGCCAACCAGGTACAAGGAAACCGCGATCAAAGCCAGAACCAACACTGGCAGCCAGAACAGGTATGGATAGCTGACAATGTAGGGTGCGTAAGTTTGAATCAAGCGACCCAAGGATGGCACCGAGGCATTCAGCCCGACACCCAAGAAGGACAGGAACACTTCATATGAAATGAAGGATGGCAAGGACAGCGAAATCTGCGTCACAATGACTGAGGTCAGATAAGGCATGATATTGCGAATGACCATGCGGCCCAGCCCTGTCCCCAGAGTCTTGGAGGCAATGTTGTATTCGCGGTCACGCATAATCATAACCTGAACGCGGATGAAGTAGGCAGTGCCTAGCCAGCCGGTAACAGTCATGGCAAAAATCAAGTTCCAGAACCCATTCCCGAAGGAGTAGGACAGAACGATGATAATCAGCAGTTGTGGCACGTTGGAAATCACGTTATAAACTTCCAACATGAACCGGTCAATGCCCTTGGAAGTGCCCCAAATGGCACCCACCGCCACCCCAATCACCGTGGTGATCAAGGTTGCAATCACAGAAATCGAAATCGAGGTCTTGGCCCCGGCCCAGATGGCATCGAACAGTGATTTCCCATCACCGTCAGTCCCGAACCAATACTTGGCATTAGGCCAGTTGTAACGGGCGCCAAAGTCGTTGATGTTCGCCACATCGTTCAAGTTATACCCGGAAAACAGCGGCTGAATGAAGGACATCAGCAGGATAGCCAACATCAAGAACAGCAAGAAAATGGTCATTTTGCTGGAGAAAAACGCGCGCCCTACAGAACCCCAGTAGGAGTACTTTTCGGTATCGAGTTTTTCGGAAGCCATTTCATCGATCTTCACCGCAGTAAAGTCGGAATCTAAAATTTCTGGTTGGTTTTGTGTGCTTTCAGCCATTCTTTATTCCTCCCCCTTCGATGAATCGGATGTCGATAACTTGATCCGTGGATCCACAATGACCATCAACAGGTCCCCAAGCAGGACAGACAGCACAGCCACGGTGGTAAAGATGAAGACCAACGCAATAACAATCGAGTTGTTATGGGCAATGATGGAATCAGGCAGCATCTTCCCCATCCCAGGCATGGCGAAGACTTCTTCAGTCATCGTCGCGCCACCGATCAGGCCGATGATGCTCCCAGGAATCCCTTGCACAATCGGAATCGAAGCATTCTTAAAGATATGCTTGGAGTAGATTTCACCTTCGTTGAGCCCTTTGGCTTTGGCAAACTTCACGTAATCAGACTTTTGCTGATCAATCATGAAGCGCCGGAACCAAATGATCAACCCGGACACTTGCAGCAGCCCTAAGATCACGGCTGGTAAGATCCATGAAGACGCGACATTAGCGCCCAGGGTTGGGAAGGAGTCTGGCAGGCCAAACAAGGCTGACCCAAGATAACGGAAGGTGTAGATGAAGGCCAGACTTGGGACGGCAATCAGCAGCGTGACCACGAAGGTCCCACCACGGTCGAACCACTTGCCCTTTTTCCGGGCCATCAAAATCGCCACTGGGATTGAAACCACGTAGGAAATAACCAACGCAATCAAACCAGCGCGGAAAGAAGTCCCAATCATGGAAGGATCGCGCAGGTTCTGTTCGGTATCAGAGTAATCATCGCCGAACTGCTCACTGGCAGTGTCGCTCTTGCTGGTGCGGTATTGATATTGCCGGCTGTAAACGTCAGATGCGGTGTTCAGCGTCTGGCCGTTCTTAAACTTCTTTTGCACCGTCACAGTTGGGCCTTGGCGCCCGCCAATGACATCCATCACGGACTCCCCGGCATAAGTTGGGTACGAGGTCCCTAAGTTCAAGTGAATAAAGTTCTGATGAATGAACGGGAAGCTGCCATTGAAGTAAATCTGATAACGATACTTGGTGCCTGAACCAACCAAGGCCCAGCCCACTGTCGGATCGTTTTCGATTTTCAGGTAGCGTGCCAAGTGTGGATTATTCTTGTCATGAATTGCCCATGGCGTGTCAATCTGGAACATGTTGCCATAGAAGCGGCCTAACCGTTCCCACAGCGGTAATTCCCGAATGGCATAATAGTCCTTGCTTTGCTTATAGCGCTTGAGTTCGTAGTTGTTTTTCTTGGCCCATTTTTCGAACTGGGCCTTATTAGAGGCAGTATGGGCGGATGTCACCGTCACTTTAGGATTGGCTTTTTCGACGTCCTTGATCAGCGCCTTGGTATCGAGATAGTCAAGATAGTTCATTTTTGCGTACGCATTATTCTTGTAGTCGGTCAGCTTGTCTGGCGTCGCAGCCAATTTCTGAATCATCAGGTCGCTTTTGAAAACGTCTCGTCGTGGAATCATCGAGTAGATCACGATATAAGTCAACGTGGTAACCAAGAAGATACTCAGAATCGACCGAAGTACGCGAAAGAACAGGTACTTCTTCATGTTGCGGTTCCCCCTCTATGCTCAATTAAAGCAAAAGAGCTAGTCACATAGTGTGCTAGCCCTTTCACACGTCTAAGTTCAAAGAGCTTGTTTGAGCTCAAAGCTTAGTGCTTAGTCGTTCTTTTTAGCAAGTTCAAGGCGCTTAGCGGTCCAGTCCTTAACAGCCTTGTCGTATGCCTTTGTCGTGATTGCCTTCTTGGAAATCTTCATCCCTTCGAAACGAGGAGAAGGCGTACCGGACCAGGTTGCTGGCCGGGTGAATGGAATCACTTTGGTTACAGAAGGAGTGCCGCCCAGAGAATTAACAGGAATTTGAACACCGAGGCTCAACAGGTAAGCTTCAGCCTTAGCAAATGCCTTGTAACGTGCGTTCGTGTCAGTGGTGATCGCTTCAGCAGCATCAACCAGCTTCTCGTACTGATCCAAGCCAGTTTCCTTGGCAACAGCGTCGTATTCGGTCTTTTGAGCACCGGTTGCGCCGATCACGAAGCCAAGGGTTTGTGCCATCGCACCAGAGGTTGGCTTGAAGATGTCAAGGTATGAGGAAGGATCTTGATAGTCAGGGCTCCAACCAGAAGCGTTACTGATATCGAAGTCAGACTGGGCACCCGTTTGTGCTTGGTAAGTGCCAGCCAGGTACTTGTCTTCAGCCAGCTGCTGGATGTCGATTTCAACGTTATCCTTGCCCAGGGTCTTTTCAACTGAAGCCTTGAAGGACTTCGCTTGGTTCAACAGCAGCGCTGCCTTTGATTCTTCTGGCAGATCCAACTTGATTGGGAAAGCCACGCCTTCCTTTTGCAGTTCAGCCTTGGCCTTAGCAAAGAGTTCCTTCGCCTTAGCAGCGTTGTAGGTACCATCTTGCGCATCAGCAACGTTGTACTTACTGAAGGTGCTTGAGTCGAGATCCTTCAAATCAGATTCAACATAGGTCCCGTAATCCTTACCATCAGCTTGCACGAAGCTTGGTGGGGTGATTTCGTTACGCAGAGACTTCGTAGCACCGGCAGAACCAGTGGACTGAGCGTTGTAGTTAGCCTTATCAAAGGCGAACTGAATGGCCAAACGGAAGTCCTTGTTCAGGATTGCCTTCTTGGTATCAGCCTTTTGCTTGTCCGTGGTCTTGGAAGTTGCGTTGTAGGACTTACGGTTCAAGTTAAAGGTGAAGTTATAAACGGAAGCATCTTGCTGTGACCAAACGATGTTGTTCTTGCTCTTCTTTTCAACATCCTTGTAGCCTGGCAGGTTAGGATAAACCCGAGCCGTGGTGTAGTCACCCTTGGCGAATGTCTTGTAGAGTTCGTCTGGGTTAGACCCATCATTGTAGGTTTCCTTAACGTCAGTCACATGAACGTTCTTCTTGTCCCAATACTGGTCATTGGCCTTGTATTCGATAACGGACTTAGAAGTGAAGTTCGACAGGATATAAGGACCGGTGTACAAGATGGCGTCGGCCTTAGGTTGGCCATACTTCTTGCCTTCTTGCTTCAGGAACTTAGCGTTAACTGGTTCCAAAACGCCATATTGGAGTTTGGAGTTCCAGTAAGGTTCAGCTTGATTCAAAGTGTATTGAATCTTGTTGTCGCCGATGGCCTTGATCCCAACGGTTGAGAAGTCCTTGGTCTTACCATTAACGTAATCATCCAAGCCCTTGATGGAGTCTTGAACAATGTACAAAGCTTCGGATTTGCCATCAACGGCGTGCTTCAAGCCGGTGATAAAGTCTTGGGCCTTAACGGTAGCGTAGGTGTTACCTTCGCTGTCAACCCACTTCACGCCCTTACGCAGCGTGTAAGTGTAGGTCTTGCCATCGTCAGAAACCTTCCAAGACTTAGCCAAGCCAGGAACGATTTGGCCGTACTTGTCAGTCTTGAGCAACGGATCTTCAAAGTTGGCCAAGTGATCATTGTTCGTCGCACGACCAGTGATCGAGTAGTCAAAGTTATCTGGATCTGTTGCATAAACATAATTATAAGTGCTGGTAGCAGTGTCGCTAGAGCCGGTTGACTTGCTGCCGCAAGCTGCAAGCAGAGTAGCCAGCGTCAGTGCAACAACCACTGCACCGCGTTTCTTGTTCATCTTCATACACATAAGCCTCCAACCTATGATAGTTTCCCAATTCCGCCTCTAACGGTATTAGAATAATGAAGATTATAAATTGATTAGAGAGGCATGTCAAGCATGTGTTGCGTTTTTTGTGAACAAATGCGAAATTTTCTTGAACACTTTCCCGAAAGTGCAAGCTGCCCAAAAGCAAAAACGCCTGTTCGCCTGCTTGAAAACGCGGTTTCATCAGTTTTCTGATGAGAAAATGCTGAGCCTGTTTTCACAATGAGAAAATTCTAAGTCCGCCGGCGGCTTCTTAGAATCAGAAAAAGCGTGCGAGTGGCCTTCACTCGCACGCTTCCCTTACCTTGTGTCATTAACCTCGCTTAGCGAGTTCCGCCTGCGCCGCGGCATCCCCTTGCGCCGCTAGCGCTTGCAGCTGGTTGTAGCCGAGCCGGCTGTAATCCGTCTTTGCTGGCGTTGGGACTTGAGCCGCCATCTGCTGCGCCTGAGCATCGCGCTTAGCCAGTTCTGCTTGCGCCGCTGGATCATCTGGCAGCGCCTTAAGCTGGTTGTAGCTCATCGTTGCATAAGCCTTAGTCCCAACCGGGCGCCACTGGTCAATTTTGGCGGCGTTGGCATCGCGCTTAGCCAATTCGGCCGTGGCGCCTTCATCGTTCGCTGCGGCCAAAGCCTGCAGCTGGCTGTAGCTCATGGTGACGTATGCTTTGGTGGCGTGCGGTAGCCAATCCTCGATCTTGGCACTTTGCGCATCGCGCTTGGCAATCTCCTTGGTGGCTAATAGGTCGCCGGCGGCCGCCAGGGTTTGAAGCTTGGCATAGCCCAAAAGCTGATAGTCGGCAGCCGCATAGGTCTTGGCGGCTGGCGCTGGCGTATTCTCCCGGCGGGTCAATTCACGCTTGGCATATAGATTACCAACCCCAGCCAATTCGGTTAAATGGGCCGTGCTCATCGCCGAATAACTGGTCGCCACGGTATCCCCGTATGCTTCCGCAGCCGCGCCGTTAGCATTGCGCTTCGCCAGTTCGTCGCGAGCGGCCGGATCGGTGGCGGCCAAAGCGGTCAGCTGGCTGTAGCCCATCGCCGCATAGGCTGGCGTCTTCGCTGGTAGTACAGCCGTGAGCTCGGCGGCATTGGCATCCCGTACGGCCTTTTCAGTGATGGCAGCCGCAATGCCTTGGGCTGCCGCCGCGCTCAACTGGTTGTAACCTATGTTCTTGTAATCTGGGGCTTGCGGCGCAAAGTAAACGTCAAACTGAGCCGCATTCGTGTCTCGCTTACCTTTTTCAGTGATGGCGGCCTCAATCCCTTGCGCTGCGGCGGCGCTGAGCTGACTGTAGCCCATGTTCTTGTAATCTGGGGCTTGCGGCGCAAAGTAAACGTCAAATTGTTCCGCATTCGCATCCCGCTTGCCTTTTTCGGTAATGGCCGCCGCAATGCCTTGGGCTGCCGCCGCACTGAGCTGGGTGTACCCCATGTTCTTGTAATCAGGGGCTTGCGGCGCAAAATAAGCCGCAAATGGATCAGCATTGCCATCCCGCTTTGCCTTCTCCGTGACCGCAGCGGCGATCCCTTTTGCCGCCGCGGTGCTGAGCTGGCTGTAACCCATGTTGCGATAATCAGCCGCCGGTGTGGCGCTGACTGTCGCCACGGCCGTTTTGACCGCAGTCTGCTTGGCCACCTTTGCGGCTTTGACTGGTGACTGCACATTAACTTTGACTTGCTGGCTTTGGCTGCTTTGCTGCTTACCTGCGGCTTGGCCAACCAGGGCCTGAGTACTAAATAAGGCTGCGGCGGCAATCCCTACCGCAAGCCAGGCCTTACGCTTACCACGAGAACGAGTTGTGCTTGTCATATCCTTTCCTCCCCCGGAAAATGGACCCCCAACGACACATATTCGGCCTTAAGTATTTTTTACTATCCGAATATTCGCCTAATTATATGATGCAAATAAATCACTTGTCACGAAATAAATTAGCCAATTATGATATATTTGCCATTTTATAGAAGCGTTCGTTCGCACCAAAAGGGCAGAGCCGCACAAAAAAACCTCATCAACCGAAGTCGATGAGGTTCACTTGGATGTTGCATCTAATGCCGCAAACAGGAGTCGAACCTGCACATGGATAACCATACAGCGACCTGAACACTGCGCGTCTGCCAATTCCGCCATTGCGGCAACAACAGGTAATAGTATAGCAAGAAGCACCGCCAATGCCAAGCCTTTTTTACATTCGGCCGACTCGCTAATTGGATTGAGCAGTGTTCGACGCAGGCAGTGCGGTATAATGCGATTGAGGTGATAACTGTGAAAACAATCGATCAGGCGCTGCCCGCTGAGGTGATCAAACCGCGGCCAGCAAACAGCCACAAAGGCACCTTTGGTCGGGTGCTCATCGTCGGCGGTAATCCTCAGTATGGTGGCGCCGCGATCATGGCCGCCAGCGCCGCGGTGTACGCCGGTGCCGGTTTGGTCAGCGTGGCGACGGCGGCGGTTAATCGCTCCGCCTTGCATGCGCGGCTGCCAGAAGCCATGATGCTCCCTTATGACGATCCGAGCTTACCTGCCTTGATTCAAAGTTGCGATGTCATCGTGCTTGGCCCAGGCTTGGGCACCGATGCCACCGCCCAAAAGGTCCTGGCCACCGTCCTCGCGGCAGTGACTCCTGAACAGTCGCTGATCATTGATGGCTCGGCGATTACCCTGGTTGCCCAGCAGCATTTGACGGTCGCTTTGCCCAAGGCAGTGTGGACCCCGCATCAAATGGAATGGCAGCGCCTCTCAGGCCTAGCCATTGCGCAGCAAACCCCAGCCAGTAACGCGGCTGCCGCCAGTAAGCTCGCTGGGACGGTCATCGTCAAATCGCACCGCACTGAAATCTTCACTGCAGCCGGGAGTTTTCTGAACCCGCTGGGCACCCCGGCAATGGCCTCTGGCGGCATGGGCGACACCTTAACCGGTATTTTGGCCGCCTTCATCGCCCAGTTTGGACATCACGCCAGCTCGATTTGCGCCGCGGTATACACCCACAGCGCCATTGCTGAACAGCTCGCACAGGACCATTACGTCGTGGTGCCATCACAGCTGATAGCGGCGTTGCCCACCTACATGGCCCAACAGGCAAAAAAATAATCGGTTGCTCGCGGCAACCGATTTTTCTATGCTCGTTTCAATGCTGCCAGCTCTGCCGCCGTCAGCGGTCGGTACTGCCCTGCCGCCAAATCCGCAGGCAAATGCAGCGGGCCCATTTGCACGCGCTTAAGCGCCACCACCTCATTGCCCACCGCATGCAGCATCCGCTTCACCTGGTGAAATTTACCTTCATGAATAGTAAGTAAAATCTGTAGCGGCTGATTGGCCACCGCGGTCACCGTCGCCGGCGCACTGGTGAACTCGGCAAAAGTCAGGCCATTTTCCAACTGCGTCTTCATCGCTGGCGTCAAAGGCGTCGCCATGGTAACCAGGTACTGTTTGGGCACATGGCGGCTTGGCGCCAGCAAGGCATGCCCCAGGGCGCCATCATTGGTCACCAAGAGTAGCCCGGTGGTGTCCTTATCCAGTCGGCCCACTGGGAACAAGCCCGGTCGCAAATCTGCCGGTGCCATCAGATCCAATACGGTCCGGGCCGTGTCATCCTGAGTCGCCGTGATCACGCCGGCTGGCTTGTTGAGCAGGTAATACACCTCAAGGGCACCACTGGCGGCTTGGCCGTCAACAGTCACCTGGGCTTCGGCGGCAACGTCAAAGCCAGGATCTCGAACCACGACCTGGTCGACGGTCACCCGCTTGGCTTTGATCATTTTTTTCACTTCAGCCCGACTACCAAATTGCAAATGCGCTAAGAACCGATCTAACCGCATCGGCCTACCTCATCCGCAGCACGGCGCGCAGGCGCGCGACCCGCTGGCCCAAAATCATGTCCGCCAAGCGCGTTTTCAGCACAGCATAGCCGTACACCAGCACCCCAATCGGAACTGCCACTAACAAGGCGATAACGGCGCCCAAGGCACGATCTGGGGAAACCACCAAGCCGACGAGCTGGACGCAGCCAAAGACGACCACCGCCATCAGCACGGAAAACGCGGCGATGCCCAGCAGGCGCCTGCCGGTTTGACGAATACGGAAACGGTAACGGGCGTGCAGCGAATACAGCATCAGCACACTGGAAACCAGCATCCCCGCCGCTGTTGCTAACAGTGGGCCCCAAACGTTGAAGAAGAAAATCAGTGGCCATTGCAAAATTACCTTGACCACCATGCCGGCCAGCATTTCATAAATGGCAATGCGGTTGTAGAACAGACCTTGCAACGCCGCCGCCAAAATGGTGAATAGCCCCATGGCCACCGCGACGAAAGCGGACAACACCAAAATCGCGATGCCGAGATGATCGTAGCCATAAAAAACCACGTACAGCGGCTTAGCCACTGCCGCCATCCCAAAGGCACAAGGCACCATGACGATGAAGAAAAGCTGCAAGATGTTAGTCAGCTGTTCAGCAATCGCCTTGTCATCGCCGCGAGTTTTTGCGCCCGACAGGAGCGGCAACACCGTCGAAGACATCGCCACGGCCAGTGAAATGACAATCATGATTAGTTTGTTGGCATTGCCGGCAAACAAGGTAAAGAAGCTGTTGAGTTGCGTCATCGAGGTCACCCAATGGCTTTGCATCATCGGGTAAAAACTGTACTGGTCGAACAGATAGTAGAGATTGACGCCAGAGCCGATAATGATGAACGGCACCGCCTGCTCCACAATTTCGCGCAAAATATGCGGCGTAGAAATCTGCACCTGATCGAGACTTTGATCAGCCAAATCGCGGAACTTGTGGCGCCGGGAGATAAACACCAGCACCAGCAGCCCCAAGCCAAACACCGCCCCCACAAAGGCGGCAAAGGTCGACTGCGAAGCGGCATCCACATAATTGTGATTGCCAGCGACCATGATGGCATACGTCATCATCAGCATATAGATAATGCGGGCCAGCTGTTCCACCAGCTGACTCAGCGCGCTCGGCGCCATGTCGTTATAACCTTGGAAAAAGCCGCGCATGATACTCATCACTGGAATGATCAACAGTGGCCACGCCAGCGACCGGTACACTTGGGTCAGCGCCGCATCGTTTAACGCCAGCCACGGCGCCAGCAGCCACATCAAGGCGAAGGAAACCAGCCCCATAATGCCCATCATGATGGCGCCTTGCCGAAACAGGCGGAACCCAGTGCGGTACTCGTTCATCGCATTGTAATGCGCCACCTGTTTGGAAATCGCCCCTGGCACCCCAGCCGTGGCAATCGTGAGGAAAATACTGTAGATATTGTAGCCTTTAGTAAACAGATTATTGGCCGCCAAAAAAGCCGCACCCAGCCAGATGCGCCAAGGAATGATGTAAATCGCGCCTAACACCCGTGATAAAATACTGCCCGCCGTCATCCAGGCGGAGCCACGCAGCATTTGTTCACGTGCGGTCGGTTGCGCTTTCGGCTCTTTTGCCATCTTCAATACCCCAATTTCAGTCCATGTTAATCACCATTTTAGTTGAAGCGCGCCTCGCTTTCAATCAGCCGCGGCAGTCTTTGCCATTCCCTAACATTCAACGCACCCTGGATTTGCGGTCTCAGCCTGACAAAAAAACGCCGGCAGCTGCCGACGTTTGCGCATTTATTTAACAACGATGTTCACAATCTTGCGCGGAATGATGATTTGCTTAACGATGGTTTTACCAGCCACAAACTTCTGGACGTTATCGATGGCCATGGCATCCGCCTTGATCTTCGCCTCATCGGCATCCACCGACTCCATCACATGGCCCCGGAGCTTGCCATTAACCTGCACCATCAGCTGATATTCTTCAGTGACCAAAGCCTTCGGATCATAAGTTGGCCATGGTGCGTAAGTCAGGCTGTGGTCATGGCCCAGAATCTGCCAGATTTCTTCCATCAAGTGCGGTGCGATCGGCGCCAGCAGCTTCACGAAGCCTTCGACATATTCATAGGGCAGGTCGTCCACCTTGTTGGCCTCATTGATGAAGACCATCATCTGGGAAATGGCAGTGTTGAAGTGAAGGTCATCAAAGTCTTCGGTGACCTTCTTGACCGTTTCGTTGTACACCTTGTCCAGCTTGCCGTCGTTAATGGTGGTGATGTGATCACGCATTTTACCATTATCATCGACAAAGGTGCGGTACACCCGATCGAGGAACTTGCGGGCACCGGCGAGGCCAGTGGTGCTCCAAGCAATGCCAGCATCCAGCGGCCCCATGAACATTTCGTACAACCGCAAGGTATCAGCGCCATATTCTTCAACCACATCATCAGGGTTGACCACGTTGCCTTTGGACTTGCTCATTTTTTCGTGGTTATCGCCTAAAATCATGCCTTGGTTGAACAGGCGCTGGAACGGTTCCTTGTTCGGAATTGCGCCAATGTCATACAGGAAAAGATTCCAGAACCGGGCATACAGCAGATGCAACACCGCATGTTCGGCGCCACCGATGTACAAGTCAACTGGCAGCCATTCCTTCAACTTGTCGTAATCGGCCAGGGCTTCCTTGTTGTGGGGATCGACAAAGCGCAGGTAGTACCAAGATGAACCGGCCCATTGCGGCATGGTGTTGGTTTCGCGCTTCCCTTTGCGGCCATTTTCATCGACCACGTTTACCCAATCATCCAGGTTGGCCAGCGGGGATTCACCGGTGCCACTTGGCTTGATGTCAGCTTCTTCAGGTAGCACCAAAGGCAGTTCGGATTCTGGCACCAAGGTCGTTTCGCCATCTTCCCAGTGAATGACAGGAATTGGTTCACCCCAGTAGCGCTGGCGTGAGAAGACCCAGTCGCGCAACTTGAAGTTGACCTTCTTGGTGCCGATTTGTTTATCTTCTAGCCACGCAATCATGGCATCGATGGCGTCTTGCTTGTTTTTGCCATCCAAAAAGCCGGAATTGATGTGAACGCCGTCGCCGGTGTAGGCTTCCGCTGCAACATCCCCGCCTTCAATCACCGGCCGAATCGGTAGGTTGAATTGCTTAGCAAAGGCATAGTCACGGTCATCATGGGCCGGCACCGCCATAATGGCGCCGGTGCCGTAGGTGGCCAGCACATAGTCAGAAATCCAAATTGGCAAAGCTTCGCCGTTCACTGGATTGACGGCATAAGCGCCAGTCCAGACCCCGGTTTTGTCCTTACTCAAGTCGGTGCGTTCCAGATCAGACTTGTGCGCCACCTCGGCCCGATAAGCTGCCACAGCGGCTTTTTGCTCCGGACTGGTAATCTGGTCCACCAAGTCATGCTCTGGAGCCATCACCACGTAAGTTGCGCCAAACAAGGTATCAGGGCGCGTGGTGAAAACATCAAAGTGGGCCGCGGTGTCTTTCACGTCAAAAGTGATTTGAGCGCCCACCGAGCGGCCAATCCAGTTGCGCTGCATCTGCTTGATGTTTTCAGGCCAATCTAGGTCGTCCAGGTCTTCCAGCAAGCGGTCAGCATAGGCGGTAATCTTCAGCATCCACTGGCGCATCGGCTTGCGAATGACAGGGAAGCCGCCACGCTCGGTTTTGCCGTCGATGACTTCTTCGTTCGCAACCACGGTGCCGAGATCTGGGCTCCAGTTCACCGGCACTTCGGCTTCGTATGCGAGGCCGTGCTTGTACAATTGTTCGAAAATCCATTGCGTCCACTTGTAGTAGTTGGGATCCGTGGTGGCAATTTCGCGATTCCAGTCATACGAAAAGCCCAAACTGTTGATTTGCCGCTTGAAGGTTTCAATATTCTTGTGGGTAAAGGCCTTCGGGTTGTGGCCAGTGTTCAGCGCGTACTGTTCCGCCGGCAACCCAAACGCGTCCCACCCCATCGGATGCAGCACATTGTAGCCCTGCGCCCGCTTCATCCGCGCCACAATATCCGTGGCGGTGTAGCCTTCTGGATGCCCTACATGCAGGCCCTGGCCTGACGGATAAGGGAACATGTCCAGCGCATAGTAGTTCTTCTTGTTCGGGTCTGTGGTGGTATTGAACTCGTTATGCTCGGCCCAATGCTTTTGCCACTTTTTTTCGATCTGCTTGTGATCGTACATGAAATTGCCTCCTTGAGATTTCGAACCAACACTCTGAAAAAACAAAAAGCCGCCCTAAACATTGTTAGGACGGCTGGATGCCGCGGTACCACCTAAGTTCTGCTATAAGCAGCGCTTGAACTGGATAACGGTCAGGGCCGGCCAATCTGGCACGCAAAAGGTCAGTTCAGTCGCGCCCGCGTCAGGCTCACAGCACCCGCCTGCTTTCTGGACTCTGGTTGCGACTTACTCGTCCTTCGTTCGTTCGATATTGGCCTAATCATAGCAAACAAAAGCCGGTGAAACAAGACCAGGCTGCGAAGGTCGACGAACTTAGCTCGACGAATAGCCTAGCTCTGGCCATTATCGGTGCACTTTGCCGATGAGGGGCAGAGCGTAGCTATTCGCTCGAGCGTTGTCGACCTGAGCGCAACTATGACCAGGCTGCGAAGCTGGGCGCTTTTAGCGGGATGAGTAGCCTAGCCTAGGGCATGGAAGCCGTTCTTTGGCTTCGAGGTCCTAGGCGTAGCTAATCACTCCCGCGTTGCCCGGCTGAGCGCAACTATAACCAGGCTGCGAAGACGGGCGCTTTTAGCGGGATGAGTAGCCTAGCGGAGGGCATTGCCCAGCTGAGCGCAACTACAAGCCACAGCTCACCTCCGCCCAACCCCTTACCATTTATTAACCATTGCTGGGCCTTGCCTTATGCTAAAATAAAACCACTATGCAAAACAAAGAAGGTGAGCCTGTGAAGCGTCCGCATTATCCCTTAATCATTGCCGCCTGCGCCTTGGTTGGCTTAATCCCCATCATGATTGGGGTCGGTACTAACGCTGCTTGGATTCACACCATCGATCAAAGCGTCATCAACGTCATCACGGCGCACCGGCCAGACTGGCTGACCACCATCGTGCTGTTCATCACCAGCCTGGGCAATCCGCCAGTGGTCGTCTTTTTCGGCCTGGTGCTCGTTGGCATTTTGTTTTACTTTCGGCGCCGGCGCTACGCGTGGTTCGCGGCGGTCAGCGTGGTGCTCCTAAGTTTCGTCAACACCTCAGTGAAGCATCTGTTCTTGCGGCAGCGACCGTTCGTTCAAAACCCCAACATTCATCCCCTGACCTTGGCTGGCGGTTACAGCTTTCCTAGTGGCCATGCCAGCGGCGCGATGTTGCTGTATGGCACGGTGATTCTGCTCACCTTGACGTTGATCACGCTGCCTTGGCTCCGCCGCCTCTTGGTGAGCTACAGCGCCGTCATGATTGGCCTCATCGGCTTGTCGCGCATCTACGTACAGGTCCATTTTCCCACTGATGTCCTAGCCGGCTGGCTGGAAGCCTTGGTCGGTTTGATGCTGGTGTGGTGGCTGATGTACCCGTGGCTGACTGAAGTGGGCCCGACCGGCTGGGTCAATGATCAAAAATAATCAAAAATCCCGCATTGCAAATGGTTTGCAATGCGGGATTTTTTGACGCTTAAAGTTGGCGGGTCAGCGGATATACCGCACCAATCAAGCCGGCGTTGTTCTGCAGCCCCGCGGCTTCAATCCGGTATGGGAAGCTCTTCTGTGCCCCATTGAGGCCTTTGTGGCGAGCAACATATTCCTTGAAGCGCGCCTGCAGGTCGGCCATGAAGGTCGCATTGGCACTAATGCCGCCGCCAATCAGAATCCGTTCAGGATCAAGCGTCCCAATCAAATTCATCAGCATCACTGTCACATCGGCGAGAAAACGGTCATACACCGGCGCGGCGACTTCATCATGTTCGTGGGCCAAGGCAATGATTTGCGCCGCATCTTTTTCTTCCGGGGCGTCATGATCAAGGGCCTGCAGCGACAAATTGTACCGCCGCACCAGGCCGGTGACCACCGAAGCCGCGTAATTCAGCGACACCGATTCCAAATCGTCGGTCAGGTCCAGATCGTGCGTGATGCTCCAGCCAATTTCACCCGCCATGCCATGCGCGCCGCGGTAAACATCCCCGTTCAGCACCAGACCGCCGCCAATGCCGGTGCCCAGCACCAAGCAAATGTAGTCGTCAATCCCTTGCGCATTGCCCAGCCAGCGTTCGGCAATCGCCGCGGCGTTCGCGTCGTTTTCGACTTTCACTGGCAAGTGCAAGGCGTCCTTGAGGGCCTGCGCCAGCGGGAACTGGTAAAACCCAGGAATGGCCCCGCCGGTGATCATGTAGCCGTCTTTGGTCACAATGCCGGGGGCGTCGATGCCCACCCCGGCAATCGAGGTTTGCTTTTGGTAATCCTTGACCACGGTCACCATTTTGGTCACATTGGTCGCCGCATCTTTCGCCGTGGCAAAATGCCCATGCGCCAAAATCTGGCCACTTTCATCGAGCAACCCGTATTTGATGCTGGTGCCACCAATGTCAAAGCCCACAAACTGTTTCATTCCATTCTGCCTCCGTTACAGCTGATCGCCGTTTGATTGGATGACCTGCCGATACCAAGCAAAAGAATCCTTCTTGTAGCGCTTCAAGGTCCCTTCGCCGGCATCGTTTTTATCCACATAAATCATGCCATAACGTTTGTCCATTTGGCCAGTGCCGGCGGAGACCAGATCGATAAAGCCCCATGGCGTGTAGCCAATCAGATCCACCCCATCGTACTCAACTGCCAGCTTCATCTGCTCGATGTGGGCTTTGAGGTAAGCAATGCGATAGTCATCATGCACCTGGTGATCCGCGGTAAGTTGATCAACCGCGCCGAAGCCATTTTCGACAATGAACAGGGGCAGGTCATACCGGTCATTGAACCAGTTCATGGCATAGCGCAGGCCAACGGGGTCGATTTGCCAGCCCCATTCCGAACGCTGAACGGTAGGGTTTTCCACCTGATCAGCGGCTTCTTCATAGGCAAAATCGGCTGGTTCATCGGCTTTGGCTTTGACGGCAAAGGACATGTAATAGGAAAAGCCAATGTAATCCACAGTGCCAGCCTTCAGCACATCCAGGTCGGCCAGCGTGATATCCAAGTCAAACTTGCGGGCCTGGTACGACCGTAGCCAGCGCGGATAACGGCCATTAGCCTGCACATCGGCGAACCAGTAGCGGCTTTGCATGGCGCGTTCGGCTTTAAAGACATCGCGCGGATCCGGACTGGCTGGATAAATCGGTACCATCGCAATCATCGCCCCGATTTGGAAGGCGGGATTGATTTCATGGCCAATTTGCACCGCCAGTGCCGAAGCGACACACTCATAATGCGCAGCTTGGTACATCACGGCTTCCGCATTCTCGCCGGGCTTAATTTGTAGGCCAGAGTTGGTGAACAACGCAAAGGTGCCGTGGTAGTCGGCTTGGTTATTGATTTCGTTGAACGTCATCCAGTACTTGACCTTGTCCTTGTAGCGTTTGAACACCGTCGTGGCAAAGCGTACGAAGAAGTCAATCACCTTGCGATTACGCCAGCCCCCGTACTCGGTCACAAGGTGATAAGGCATTTCAAAGTGGGACAAGGTGATCACCGGCTGAATGCCGTTTTTCAGCAGTTCGTCGAATAAGTCATCATAGAACTGCAGTCCGGCTTCATTCGGCTGGTCCTCGTCACCATTAGGATAAATCCGGGTCCAGGCAATCGAGGTACGGAAGCACTTCAGCCCCAATTCCTTGAACAGCTGAATGTCTTCTTTGTAGTGGTGGTAAAAATCAATCGCATCGTGATTCGGGTAGTTTTCCCCTGGCTGGACGCCATCTGTGATCCGGCGCTGGACGCCATTGGCCCCCACCGTCATCACATCAGCGACGGAAACGCCTTTGCCGCCTGCTTGCCAACCGCCTTCCAGTTGGTGCGCCGCCACTGCGCCGCCCCAGAGAAAGTCTTTGCGTAATTTTGCCATGATTGTTGTTCCTTTCTACCAAAAGCGCCCAGGTTCAGCGTACTGAACCCAGGCGTCATCAAAATCATTTTCGTTGCAACGCTTAGGCGTTAGCCTTTTCTGCTTGCTCCTTAGCAAGCGTTTCTTGTTCTTGCTTGAACAAGGTGTTGTCGTAGCTACGGATGAATGGGAAGTAAACCGCAAACGACATTGCGAGCATCAAAGCTTGCCACAAAGCAGTCTTCCAGCCGCCGACCAAGAAGCCGGAGAAAATGGCTGGTGTGGTCCATGGGACGTAAACCCCATTAAACAGCGGAATGAGCCCGAATTTAATCGCCAAGTAAGTCAGCGACATGGACAAAGCTGGGACCAACATGAATGGAATCAAAGTCAATGGGTTCATAACCAACGGAATCCCGAACAGGAATGGTTCGTTGATGTTGAAGATCGCTGGCGCGACTTCAACCGCACCCAAAGCCTTCAACTGAGCAGACTTAGCAAAGAACAGAATGTAGAAGACCAAGCCAATGGTAATCCCGGCCCCGGTCACAGTGCCGAACTGATCCAGCAAAGCCTGGGTGAAAATGTGGCCGCCGTTAGCAACGGTCAAAGCCTTACCAGCCTTGAACAAAGCGGCGTTGTCGGTGGAGTTGGACATCAAAACCCCAGTCATGATCCCGGAAACAATCGCGGAACCGTGAACCCCGAAGAACCACAGGAAGGAAATCGCCAGACTCATCAGGATAACGCCACCCAGTGAGTCGGTCAAACCTTGCAGTGGCACTTGCAGGACGGAGTAGATCCAGCCCAGCATGCCTTCGTGCAGGAAGTGATCAAAGAACATGTAAACCAAAGTCCAGCCGGTAATCAAAGCAGCGGCAGGAATCAAAGCGACGAAAGAGTTGGCAACGTTGGCAGGCACTTGGTCTGGCAGCTTGATGGTGATGTTGTTCTTAACGAACCAGCTGTAAATCCAGCCCGTGAGCAAGCCGATGATGATCGCGGCGATCATCCCTTTACCACCTAAGAAACCAGTGTCGATCCAGCCGGTAATGCCACGGCTGTTAGCAACTAACGTCTTGCCAGTGGCAGAAACGATGGGATTGGAAGGCTGCAGAACGATCAAGAAAGACAGCAGGCCAGTAATCCCTGAAGCCAGTGGATCGACTTTTTCGGCCTTAGCCCATTCATAGGCAATCCCGGTGACCGCGATGATAGACATGACGTTAAATGAGAAGTTATAAGCTTGGTTGAAGTATGGCACCAAGCCGGTACTGTTCATCCAAGCCGCCCATGATGGCACAGGCAAGGACGCTAAAATCAGAAAGACAGAACCAACGATGATGAAGGGAATGGTGTAAATCATCCCATTTTTCAGCGCGGTGATTGGCCGGCTGCTAGTGAACTTCATCACTTTTGGCAAGACTTTATTGTTCACGTAGTCCATAATGTTTCCCCCAGTTGCGCCAAATTGGCGTCGAATTTTATCATTGCTAAAACACGGTCCGACGAATGGTCGGGTGAAGCATGAATAATAGTTTGATTTCGGCCGAAATCAGATGATCAGTGGTACCTGACCACAACAACTAGTGTAACCGGTTTCGTATGAAACCGGTACCTTATTGCCCGATTCAGAAACCGGTTTCACACAAAAACACCCGTTACAGAAATGTAACGGGTGACAAATCGGCGTTAAGCCTTGGTATGATTGATTTCGTCCAGGCGGTGCCCGATTAGTTCAATCAGGTAGACCACTGGCACTTGGGTCGTTAAATTCAAATCAGCATGTTTAATTTCTGGCATAAAATAGCTGATACTTAAATCTGCCATTTTCGCCAAGGTGGAATTGCCAGAGTTAGTGACCGCAATCACCTTGACGGCTTCTGGCTTCACCTTGTTGACCAGATCCAGCACCTCATGGGTTTCGCCGGACACCGACAGCACCACCAGCACCGTGTCTTTCGGCAAAGGACTGCTATTAGGGAACGGCTGGAAGGGATCAAACACCGGCAGTGACATCTTACCGGCATTCGACCAAAACCGCGCGCCATACTGTGCCAGCGAATTGCCACCGCCCAGGCCAAAGAACATCACCAGCGGCGCCTTGACGATGAGGTCCATCGCGGAATCAATCAACTTGTTGAAGTCGGTTGAATTCACCTTGGAAAAGAAATCCGCCAGTGGCACCGAGGCATCATAACTGGTGGCTTGCGCCTCTTGCTCTTTGTTTTTGCGGTCTTGCTTCAGCGCAAACCGCAATTCCGAATAACCATCAAAGCCCATTTTCTCCGCAAAGCGCAGCACGGAAGCCGTACTGACATGGGCATGAGTGGCTAACTCGCGAATCGGCATGGTTTCCACCGCTTCGGCGTGCTTGATCACATAGTTGTAAATCGAGGTTTCAATATCATTCAGGGTTTGAAGCTTGTCATAAGAAAACACAGTTGTGCCCCCTATCCAGCGTAATCTTCTCTTCTATCATGAAGACTTTGACCGGAAAACACAAGCGCTTGTGCGGTTATTTTGACTGCCGGTCGAGCGCATTGATGATAAGCCCCGCCACCACAATCAACACCGAGAAGAAATAAATGTTATGCAGGCCGGAATACAGGATTTCATGCAGCACTGGCAGTAATTTTTTCGGCAGGTTCACCGCCGTTTGCGGATTGATCAGTTGGTTGAGCATCGAGGCCTTAATGTTGGGATGAGCGGCGACGCCTTGCGCCATCCGCAAATTCAGCACCACCCCATACAAGGACACCATCAGCGTTTGGCCCAGCGTCCGGGACAAGGTGTTAAAGCTGCTGGCCACACCAATTTCGCCTGGGTCGACCACCGCTTGCGCCCGCACCGTGGTGGTCGTGATCACAATCCCGAAGCCAAACCCCAGCACCGCCGCAATGCCTAGAAAGGCCAGGTAAGGCGTACTCTCAGGGACCAGCGCTAACGCCAAGGTCCCAATCAGAATCGTGGTCATGGCAATGGTCAAAATCCGCCGCACCGACAGGCTCGTCAGCATGCGCCCAGCCACAAAAGAGCCAATCACCCACATCAACGAACTCGGCGTGATGGCAAAGCCGCCATACGATGCACCCATGCCTAAAATGCCTTGCACCCACATCGGCATGTAGGTTTCATAGCCAATCACCACCCCGGAAATCAGCGCCGCAATCGCGTTGGCCACGACAAACGGCCGGTTAGCGAATAACTTGAGGTCGATAATGGGATCCGCCGCCTTGCGTTCCTGGCGGGTAAACAACCACAGCGCCACTGCCGCCAGCACCAGGAGCCCGGCAAAGCCCAACAGGCCATGACTGCCGGCTAGCGCCTGAAAGCCCAGCATCAAAAACAGCAGGGTCAATACCAACCACACCGTGCCCAGGTAATCGACCGGCGCACTGACGGCTTCGTGTTGGTCATGGTAAAACACCATGATTAGGGCCATCGTGATGAGGCCAATCGGCACATTGATGAAGAAAATCCAGTGCCACGATAGCTGATCGACAATGAAGCCGCCCAATAGCGGGGCCACCACCGAGGCAATGCCCCAAGCCGAGCCATTGAATCCCAGCACCTTCGCCCGTTTTTCATAGGGATAAATATCCGCAATGATGGTGAATGTCACTGGCATGATGGCCCCAGCGCCGATGCCTTGAAAGGCCCGCGCCACAATCAAAATCGGCATGCTTTGGGACAAGCCAGAAGCCGTCGAGCCTAAAATAAAAATCAGCAGGCCCAGCATGAGCACCGGCTTGCGGCCAATTTTGTCCGCGAATTTCCCATAAATCGGCGTCGCCATCGCATTGGTGAGCAGGTAAATTGAGACAATCCAGTTCATCAGCGCGACGCCGTGCAAATCGCCGACGATGGTAGGCATGGCCGTGGCCACAATTGTGCCTTCAATCGCCGTCATGAAGGTGGCGATGAAAATTGCAATCGTGGTGATCATCACGTTGGTTGGTTTAGCTTTCGTCATGTAACAGTTTTCGCTCCTTTGCGTGAAAAAGCGACCGTCCAGAAAAGCTGGAACGGCCGCCTCTTTTCTCGTTTAATCTAAGTACTTGGCTAACTCAGCAACTTTGTCCAAGTGCTCCCAAGGAAGATCAACATCTGTACGTCCAAAATGACCATACGCCGCGGTTTGTTCGTAAATCGGCCGCTGTAGGTCAAGCATTTTAATGATGCCTGCCGGCCGCAAGTCAAACAACTTGCGAATGGCAGTGGTAATCGTTTGTTCAGAAACTTTATTGGTGCCAAAGCAGTTCACTGAGACGGACACCGGTTGGGCCACGCCAATCGCGTAAGCCAACTGCACTTCCATCTTATCCGCTAAGCCAGCGGCCACCACGTTCTTAGCGATGTAACGCGCCGCATAAGAAGCGGAGCGGTCCACCTTGGTGGCATCCTTACCGGAAAAGGCGCCGCCACCATGCCGGGCAAAGCCGCCATAGGTATCGACAATGATTTTACGCCCGGTCAAGCCAGAGTCGGCTTGTGGCCCGCCTAACACGAAACGACCAGTCGGGTTCACGTAGATTTTGGTGTCCGCATCCAGCAAGTTGGCTGGAATCACTGCACGAATGACCTGCTGCTCAACATCGGCCCGAATTTGCGCCAACGTGGCATCTGGATCATGCTGGGTGGAAATGACGACGGTATCGACCCGCACCGGCTTTTCTTGATCATCGTATTCAACGGTCACTTGCGCCTTGGCATCGGGCCGCAGGTAACTGATGGTGCCATCCTTGCGCAATTTGGCAATCCGCTGCATCAGCTGATGGGCCAGCGCAATCGGTAGTGGCATGTACTGCGGCGTTTCGTTGATGGCATAGCCAAACATCATGCCTTGATCGCCGGCGCCAATTTTGTCCAACGAATCGGTTTCACCTTCCCGCGCTTCATAGGAGTCATCGACCCCTTGCGCAATGTCAGGCGACTGTTCGTCCAGGGCGGTCATCACACCCACGCTATCCGGGTCAAAGCCGGATGCTTTGTCGTAGCCAATCCGGCGAATGGTATCGCGGACGACTTTTTGGATATCAACATAAGCGGTGGTTGAGATTTCCCCCACCACCAGCACCAAGCCGGTGGTGACAGTAGTTTCACACGCAACCCGGGCATTTTTGTCCTGGGCCAACATTGCATCCAAGATGGCATCGCTGATTTGGTCGGCGATTTTATCTGGATGGCCTTCAGAGACAGACTCCGAAGTAAATAAATGACGTTCTTGCATTATTTTTCCCCCTAAATTTGTTTCGGTTACAAGGCACCTCTGACTATCCGGTCAGATCCCATCGGGAATTCGTTGCAACTGATTTATTCTATCACATCCACCGGTCAAAATCGAAATTACTTTGCCAGCCGGCAGTGACTCCGCTATGATAGAAAGCGTACTGAAAGGAATTATGTGATGACAATCAAATCGTTATTTGCCGCGGTGACAGCGGTCATCCAAATTGCCCTGCTGCCACTGCTCCTGAACCCCGGCCTCGTCTTTTCAGGGCCACTGATCGCCTTGTTGGCCTTAATTCTCGTGATGGCCGGCCTCGCCCACTTCGCCAAGCCGTTGTGGTGGACAGTGGCCGCCTTGATTTTGGCCGTCATCAGCAGTAGTGCGAACTGGACGCTATTGCCCCTGGCCCTGGCTCAAATCGGCCTCGGGCTCCTACTGGCCACGCAAAAAATGTCCCCGTTGCTCAAAGCGAGTGGCTGGCAGCTGGAAGTGCTGTTCTTACAGCTGCTGCTCAGCGCCAGCATCACTCATGGCTTAACCATCACGGCCCTTATCATCAACTGCCTGTTTGCCGCTTTGATGCTGCTACTCATTTGGGCTGAGCGCCTGCCTTTTGCCGCCACCATCATCGGTTTGCTTGCAATTCTCGGTATCGGCTTTTGGCAGCAACAGTTCACCTTGCTCTTTGCGCTGATTACTCTGGCCTGCAGCGGGATCTTGACGGTCCGGCATTGGGCCAAACAGCCTGGCGTGATTGCCTGGACGCAAATCAGTTTAAGCGCACTCCTTTACCTGGTTCGGCTCCACGGCTAAACGCAAAAGGCACGCTTCGCAAAACTGCGAAGCGTGCCTTTTTTCGGCCGGTTCCAACGAGACTCGAACTCGTGATCTCCTGCGTGACAGGCAGGCGTCCTAACCAACTAGACCATGGAACCAAAAGAAAGGTAAAAAAATGGAGGATACAGGGCTCGAACCTGTGACCCTCTGCTTGTAAGGCAGACGCTCTCCCAACTGAGCTAATCCTCCATATGCAATGACCCGTACGGGATTTGAACCCATGTTACCGCCGTGAAAGGGCGGTGTCTTAACCACTTGACCAACGGGCCATACAATCAACGGAGAGTAAGGGATTCGAACCCTTGATACGGGCAAACCCGTATACATGGTTTCCAACCATGCTCCTTCGGCCTCTCGGACAACTCTCCATAAAAAACTCCGGATGTCAGGCTCGAACTGACGACAACCTGATTAACAGTCAGGTGCTCTACCAACTGAGCTAATCCGGAATAAAAACAAAGCGCGGCAGCTTCCTACCCTCGCAGGCAGTCACCCACCAACTACTCTCGGCGTAGAGAAGCTTAA
>NZ_RHOK01000013.1 GCF_003946175.1 Lacticaseibacillus suibinensis
AGCACCGGTATCACCGGTGAGGTCTTGGATCATGTCGTCAACATCGATGTCGCCATCGCCGTCGGCGTCAGTACCGCCATTATCCTTCCAAGCTTCGAATGCTGATTGACCAGCTGCGCCGGTATCACCCTTCGCACCTGTGTCACCCTTAAGATTTTGGATCATGTCGTCAACGTCGATGTCACCATCGTCGTCGGCATCAGTACCGCCATTATCCTTCCAAGCTTCGAATGCCGATTGACCAGCTGCGCCAGTATCACCCTTCGCACCTGTGTCACCCTTAAGATTTTGGATCATGTCGTCAACATCGATGTCGCCATCGCCGTCGGCGTCAGTACCGCCATTATCCTTCCAAGCTTCGAATGCTGATTGACCAGCTGCGCCGGTATCACCCTTCGCACCTGTGTCACCCTTCGCACCTGTGTCACCCTTAAGATTTTGGATCATGTCGTCAACATCGATGTCGCCATCGCCGTCGGCGTCAGTACCGCCATTATCCTTCCAAGCTTCGAATGCTGACTGTCCAGCTGCGCCGGTATCACCCTTCGCACCTGTGTCACCCTTAGCACCGGTATCACCGGTGAGGTCTTGGATCATGTCGTCAACATCGATGTTGCCATCGCCGTCGGCGTCAGTACCGCCATTATCCTTCCAAGCTTCGAATGCTGATTGACCAGCTGCGCCGGTATCACCCTTCGCACCTGTGTCACCAACAGCACCCGTTGCACCAGTATCACCCTTGGCCCCTTTAGGCAAAGTTATCTTCTCACCATTAGAAAGATTCAGAACGATATTGCCGTCAGCATCAGTGGCGTAGTCCGTTATGCCAACACCATTTTGGCCATCCTTACCATCGTTAATGGTGTAGTCTTGACCGTCAATAGTCAGCGTATAACCTGTGACTTTACCGTCTTTGGTAATCGGCTCAACGGCAATCATTGAGTCAGCACCGTGGTGAACCGTAATTTCCTTACCATCTGAGAATTCGATCACCGTATTGCCATCACCATCAAGTCGCTGGCCTGTAATTGTAAGTGGTGTGGCAGCATCCCCAGATGCACCTTTGTCACCAACAGGACCTTTATCACCTTGTGGACCTTTTTCGCCGACCGCGCCAGTTGCACCAGCCTCACCGGTTGCGCCTTTGTCACCAGCTTTGGGTTTAGCAACGTACATGACCCAGATATCTTGACCGGTCGTATTAAAGGCAGCATCAGCTTTGCTGTCATCAGGTAGGAAGTTAATTTGGCCGCCGTTCATATCGGCCGTTGCGTAATAGTACAGGACACTGGTATCAAGAGTACCGCCAGCATCCGGTAGGTTCAATCCTTCACCGCTCAACTGATCAGGAATGTCATAATCGTTCGAGTAATCATAGCCTTCTTCACCAGAAACATTCTCAGGCGCTCTTAGTTCTACACCATTAACATCCTGGTAAACATAATGAACCACCCCGGTGCCGGTTTCGGGCGCAACTACTGTGTAGGTTGCAGTAATTGTGGCAGAATCATCCTGAGCGCTATCAGAACTTGAGAACAATGTGGCGGATTGATTAGCTGAAATGCCCTCAGTACCTATCGCGCTCCCGTCAATAACGGTCGGATTAACTGTATAGCCAGATATTACTTCCGGCGTAACGGTCTTAAACGCTGTGTCCTGAGTCCAAGCACCATATTCAACCACGGTATCTGACGGATCGTTTTCATCCGTGGTGTAAGTGCGACTGAAGGTCAGTTCTTGCTTATCAAGTTGCTGAGTTTCACCATCCTTGATCGCATCAACAATGATGGTCAATGTCTTGTGCGTTTCATCGTAGTGCTTAGCAGTTGGATCGTCTGGTGCTGGATGAACAACTAACTTCGGATCCTTGGTATAGGTAACCGTAACGTTCGCTGTCTGGTCCGCATCGCCGTCTGCGGCCTGCATCAAGGCTACCAGAGCATCAACGTTTGAACCATCATCCGTCGACGTTTTGCTCGCGACAATCTGCTTGTCGGCAGTATAGCCATCATAAGTGGTTGGGGTGTATTCGCTATACGTGTTCGCGACTGTCCAATCGCCGTAAGCCGTCGCTTCATTGCTGTCGCTGTTATCGTCTTTTTGATATTCGCGGGTCAAAGTGACAGTCTGAGTGTTCTGAATCGTCTTATTGCCGTCTTTGACCTCGGTGACCGTGACAGTCAAGGTTTTGTGGGTGGCGTCGTAATGCGGGTCTGTGGTTGCTGTCGGCGGCTGGTGCCACTGCAAGTTCGGTGTATCCGCAGTGTAGTTAACATTACGAGTCACGACAAAAGCGGTAAACCCATTCTTACCAACAAAACCACCACCGACGCCACTCACGTTGCCTACTGTTTTAGCCACCCCTTGCAAATCCGGGGATTTGATATCCTGGTTTGTTGTATCATCAATAACAGCCTTTGCCCCAGCAACGACCGGCACGTATTGTGGAGCGTTTGTGATGCCACTCAGCAAAATGGTATCGTCACTACCGGGGGTCCCTGACGGATTGGTTGTCCAAGGCGTGTAGTGAATGGTGCCACTATCATCGATGGTCGCAGTGCGGTAAATCGAAGTACCTTCAATCTCTTTATCCGTTGGTAAACCAGAAACGTCACCAGTGTAGTGAATATGCGTGCCAACTGTGGCAATCAGATAACGAGAAGTGACCCCAATCGGATCACCATCATTTTGGTTTCCTGGCTCAGTCGGCGTATAAATGTGTGGCCCATTTGCTTTGTACACAATTTTGAGACTCTGTGTATCGCCTGTTTGGATGATATAGCTGCTGGCAGTCGGGTCAGTCTCGACGGTGTAGCCATCAACGGTTTTATTCAACCCAGCAAAATCAAGCGTATCACCCGTCACGCCTGTGTAGTCAACACTGCTTTGCCCATCGGTGTTCTGAAGACTAGAGCCTGCTTCATCAACGAAGGATACTGTTACTTTCCATTCTTTGGCGAAAGTAATCTTAACAACGGGCATCCCCTCGGCAAACTTCAATGGGGCAATTGTGCCATCACCGGCAAGTTGATAACCAGTGACCGTCTTGTTAATACCAGCAGCGGTCCAGTCCACATCGGTATCGGGTTGGCCGCTTAACGTGTAGACAGACTTACCATCCGTGTTCGTCACGGCTTTGCCATCAGTATCAACCAAGTTGACCGTCAAAGTCACATCAGGAATCTTTTCGAAGACGATTTTAACTAGGTTACTATCGCTATCGGTTACCGTATAGGCAGTAGATGTGCCATCGTTTTTCAGGCGGTAGCCAGGTAGCTCTTTATTGATATTGGCCTTGGCAAAATCGGCTGAGGTGAGGACGTCTCCCACGGCGGCATCAATCTGGTAGGTGGTGGTGTAACCATCAAGGCTGATGACCGTACCATTGTCATCAACAAGTTCGACCAGAACCCCGGCCTTCTTCTTGTACGCAATATCAACAGTCGTATTGTCCGCCACAATCGTCGTTGCGGTAGTGGTACCATCAGTCACCAATTCATACCCGGCGATATCCTTATCGATACCAAGCTTGGAGAAGTCAACAGCTTCCCCGATTGGGCCCGTGTACGAATAGGTGTTCTTCTTGCTACCCGCTTCAACCAACTTGCCATTTTGATCAACCAAATTAACAGTGACCGTGCCCGTAGGAATCTTGTCGTAAACCACATCGAAAACTTGATCATCCGAGGAGGTTACTGTGTAATACTGCGTTTTTGATTTGGAAGCCTCCTGCATCGTATAACCTGGCACATTAAAGTTCCAGTACTTTGCGGGAGCGATGGCAGATCCGGCAGTGTACCCTGTACTGGTACCAAAAGTTGATTTACCCTCAGTATTTTTGACGGGGTTACCGTCTGGATCAACCAAATTAAAGGTCACATTGTGCTTCTTCTGAGTATAAGAGATATCGACAGACTGCGGAGAATCCCCATACGTCAGTGCTGCACTTGTGCCGTCATCAGTAAGCGTCCAATCGTCAACAGTCTTATCAATTTGACTAAAATCAACAGAAGCACCAAGAGTACCGGTCAGAGTGACTGATTTCTTAACTTGTTTGGTTGGATCCGATGCGCTAATAAAATTAACCGTAATCGGAGCGCCTTGCGTTTTCTTCCCTTGATAAGTGATGGTGAGTTCGGAAATACCATGATCTTTGAACTCATTCGGGGAATCAAGTCCTAGGTCAGCCAATGATGTGGTCAAGTCCGCAAAGTTAGTCGCCTTGGCAAACGTGCTCTGAAGTACGGATTGCGTGGTCGAATCTAGATTGGTCGTGGTTTTTGCTGGACTGAATTCATAGTTAGCTGGCGCGCTCAGTGGGGTAAAGTCGATATTCCCATCTAGCGGTAAATCAATGCTTTGGGCGGAATCGGGAATTTCGTTGCCGTCATCATCCAGGTACTTGTAATTAACGGTGAACGTTTCTGCAACCGGCGCAGTATCACCGGTATCACCGGTATCGCCCGTGCTTCCTGTACTCCCCGTGTCGCCTGGATTAAGTACTACGCCATCATCGTTTGAAATCTGAATATCCTTCAACAAAGTGGGATTTGGTGACAGTGGCTGAACATAAATCCCCACATAACCACCGGATTCACCGAATAGCTGCTCCACAATGTCAGCCGGAAAGGTGTATTTAAAGCCACCGGCACCAGCCACGGTCGTGCTTGAGAACCAGCCCAGCAGCGGGACACCACCGGTCTCAGAACGATCACCAAAATCGAGCTGTACTGGATCCGACTCAGCGCCAGTAGTCGTGTTAACTAAGGTCACGCGTTCCAGATAGACCTCTTTTGGTAGGCCGTCCACGGTGACGGAAACAGGCTGATCAACAGCAATATGCCCACTGCCGTCATCAATCCCAGAGACAGTAATCGTTGCATGGACTTCCGTGCCACGAATGTTGACATATGCGTCTGAAGGCCTTGTTTCGCTAATTGTATCTCCGGCTGCCGCCCTCGTAACCTGAAGGCCAGAAGTACTTAGAATGCTGGGACCAATAATTGAGCCACCACCAATAACAGTACCGGCAAACATGGTGAATGCAAAACGCCAAAATTTTCCGGCCTTATACATTTTATAATCTTTTACGACTGGGTCATACGGTTTAAGTAGCGGACCCGATTTTGGTCTTGATTTCATCGTACTCCTCCTTATATCATGCCAAAGCATTGTACCCATATAAGATTAGCAGGGTTAACAACCCTACGTTGAGACGAGTATAGCATTCGTAAAAGCAACGTAAAAGTCAATTAACAAAAAGTTTTTTTGTTTTTTTGGGATTGGGTTTCGTGAAAATCATTGATATGACAAATTTCTATGTACACAAGAGCTAAGGTTGGAATAATTTAAAAATTTGTAGGAACAAAATATTTGTTGAAATATGATAGACCATGTTAACGATTGGTTAAGTCT
Source organism: Lacticaseibacillus suibinensis (assembly GCF_003946175.1). GTDB lineage: Bacteria > Bacillota > Bacilli > Lactobacillales > Lactobacillaceae > Lacticaseibacillus > Lacticaseibacillus suibinensis. The sequence continues at coordinate 5,416 of NZ_RHOK01000013.1, forward strand.
CAGCACAGGAATACTAACCTAGTCAGCAGACGGCCTTGGTGATGGTTCTGGAGTGAAAACCACCCGTAAAACGGGTGGTTTTCACTGGGGCTATAACCCCCCGCTACTAGCTGCATCTCAAGGCGCTGGCCTCATTCACCGCGTTCAAGGCCTACTGCGATTGCCGCTTTAACTGCCTCTGGAAGAGGCTCGTGTCCCAATCTGACTACTTTGTTAGCTGCTTGATTGCTTCTAAACGGTTCCTCATATTCACAGACGCTCACCTTATCGATTGCGATATCGCTCTGCTCTTGACTCGAATGTGCTTGGCAACGGCGTCGCCGGTAAGCCCCACCATACTGACACAGTAACCTTCTGCCCAAAAGTGGCGATTGCCAAACTTAGATTTCAGATTCGCGTGTTTATCAAACATCGCCAGCACACTCTTACCTTTGAAATAGCCCATGTATGCGAACACGCTAAGCTTCGGCGGCATCTACCGGTTATTTTGGCCAATCCATTCAGAATATGGTTTAGGGAGTTTAAACATTCTTATCGGTCACTGCTCGTGCTGTTGGCTAAGTTGCCAGTAGCACCTGATCTCAGAAATTATTTGTTCATTATTTAACTATAATCCGTTCGTAAGCGCTTTCTTTTGTGCTATACTTTGTGTGAACATTTTAACAAAGTCTGAAGGAGGAACCATCAATGGACAACCAGACCCAACTTGTTACTGCCATGCAAACCCTCGCTGAGGCCCTCGAACATCGCGTCCCAGCGGCTGCAACAACTAAGCTCATCAGCGAAACCGCAACCAGCCTCGCCCAATGCAATGGGGTGGCTTTTACCGGCACCTTCCAGCAATTTCTCAATCGAGTGCCGGTCACGAAATTCTCGGATGGTTTATCCTTCACCCCTGAAGAACACCGCCTCTGGCAACAAGTGGAAGCACACAAGCAGCTCGGCAATAATCTTTGGGCCGCCCGCGTTTAGCGCACACAAAATCAGGCATGACCATCGTGGTCATGCCTGATTTTTATCTAGGGGCCACCATGGTGAGCTGAATGCGCTCGCGTTGCAGATCCACCGATTCAATCCACACCTCGACGACATCCCCCACTGCAACCACTGTTTTGGGATCACTGACAAAATGGCTCGCCATTTTGGACACATGCACCAGACCATCGTGCTTGACCCCAATGTCCACAAAGGCCCCGAAGTCCACCACGTTGCGAACGGTCCCTTGCAGCTGCATCCCTGGCTTCAAATCTTCTATCGTGAGCACATCCTGCCGTAGCAGCGGCGCGGCTAGGCTGTCTCGCAAATCACGTCCCGGATGCTGCAGGCTGCTGATGATGTCTTCAATGGTTTCGGCGCCCACGCCAGCGGCCAAAAATGGCGCGGGGTCGACTTCAAGGACTTGTGCCACTTCATCAGTCCCCACTGCTTTGGACGTCAGGCCAGCGACTTTCAGTAATTGCTTGGCCACCGGATAACTTTCCGGATGGATATCGGTATTGTCCAACGGCTGTTTACCCCCGATGATTCGCAGGAACCCCACCGCCTGCTCATAGGCTTTCGGGCCGAGGCGCGGCACCTTCCTAAGTTCCGTACGACTTTCATAGCGGCCATGTTCATCGCGGTAAGCCACAATGTTTTGAGCGATGGTTTGTGATAACCCCGAAATCCGCGCCAACAGCTGATAGCTAGCGGTATTGAGATTAACGCCCACCCGATTGACGGCCCGCTCGACCACGGCATCGACCTCATTGGCCAACGCCTTGGCCGGCAAATCATGTTGGTACTGACCGACGCCGACTGAGGCGGGATCGATTTTTACCAGCTCCGCCAAGGGGTCTTGCAGGCGGCGGGCAATGCTGATGGCGCTACGTTGCTCCACGTGCAGGTCGGGGAATTCATCCCGGGCTTCCTGGCTGGCTGAATATACCGACGCCCCGGCTTCATTGACGATAACATAATAAATTGGCCATGCCACCTGTTTGATCGTTTCCGCGACAAAAGCCTCTGACTCGCGGCTGGCGGTACCATTCCCAATCGCAATCATGGTCACATGGTACTGTTCAAGCAGCGCCACGAACTCACCGGCAGCCGCCCCCCGCTTAGCTTCAGGTGCGGGCTTGTGAGGATAAATCACTGCTTTCGCAAGGAATTTACCATTTTCATCCACAACGGCGAGCTTACAGCCGGTGCGGTACGCCGGATCAAAACCCAGCACCACCTTGCCGCGAATTGGGGCCTGCATCAACAGGTTGTACAGATTTTGGCCAAAGACCTTGATGGACCGTTCCTCGGCGACCACTGTCAGTTCCCCGCGGGATTCGCGCTCAATGGCCGGGCCGATGAAGCGCTTATAGGCATCTTGGTAGGCGGATTCAATGGCCGCCGTGGCCTCGGTGACAGGCTGTTCGCCAAGCAATTTGAAGTGCAAATAGTGCATGATGGCTTCAGTATCCACTTGCACTTTCACCGTCAAGATTTTCTCTTTTTCACCGCGGTTAAGCGCTAAGGTGCGAGTCGCGGTCATTTTGGTGATGCTTTCGCTGAAGTCGTAGTACTGCCGGTATACGCCTTTCTCATCGAGGGCGGCGGCTTTGGGTTTCAGCGCCGCCGTGATGTTACCAGTGCGCGTGGTGTAACCGCGGATCCAACTGCGCAAATCAGCGCGGTCACTGAAGGTTTCCGCCAAGATTTCATGCGCGCCAGCTAAAGCTTCGGCCGCTGTTGGCACTTCGGCAGTGACGTACTTTTCGGCCGCAGTGGTGATACTGGTGTGCGGAAATTGCAACACCCAATCGGCCAGCGGCTGCAGGCCTTGGACTTTGGCGATGGCGGCTTTGGTTTGGCGCTTTTGCTTGTAAGGCAAATAAAGGTCTTCCACCTCTTGCAGTTTGGTGGCGGCATTGATTTTTTGCGCCAAGGCCGAGGTCAGTTGCCCCTGCTCCGTGATGCTTTTGATTACTGCAGCTTTGCGGTCCTGCAGCGCCGTGACTTGCTGATAGGCGGTTTCAATGGCCTGAATTTGCACTTCATCAAGGCTTCCGGTCATTTCCTTGCGGTACCGCGCGATGAATGGGACGGTGTTGCCATCCTGCATCAAGGTCAGCACGGTACTGATTTGATGCACACTAATATCGGTTAGACTTTGATGCACGAGTTGTATGGTTTGAGCTTCCAAGCGCTTTCTCCTGCTTTCTTCATTTGGTGATGATAGGTCTTATTTTAATCGAGATGCGGCCGCTTGGCCAACTTGCCACCAAATCAGTCGGCATGGCCCAGGCTCGATACTAGGCTTAATCTGTAATCCCTAAAATCAGTTTGATTTCTTCAGTACTCAAACCGGCCGTTTGCTCGACGCCGCCAAGGACTTGATCGACGAGGTCGCGCTTTTTAGCCTGAAGTTTGATGATCTGCTCCTCAATCGTGCCTTTGGTGATTAGCCGGTACACATCCACCGCGTGCTTTTGGCCAATGCGGTGGGCGCGGCCGGTGGCTTGATCCTCAACCGCAGGATTCCACCAGAGGTCGACCAGAATCACCACGCTGGCGCCGATCAGATTTAGGCCTGTGCCCCCCGCTTTCAACGAAATCAGAAACAGGGACTTCTCACCGGCGTTGAACGCATCGACCATTTGCAGACGGTCCTTCGGCTTAGTGTCGCCGGCCAGCCGGAAATAGTCTTGGTGCTGGGCATCTAGGCGTTGCTGAATTTGGGCCAACATCTGAGTGAACTGGGAGAAAACCAGCACCTGTTTGCCGCCATCAAGGGCCTCATGAATCAAATCATCAAGCTGATCGAGTTTGCCCGAGCCGCCGCGATAATCGTCCAGGTACAGCGCGGGCGTATCACAAATTTGTCGCAGCCGGGTTAAACCGGCGAGAATGGCAAGCTTGTTTTTGACCAAGCCACTGGGAGACAGGCCTTTGACCTTCACCTGCATTTGCTGAAGCTGGGCCAGGTACACGGTCTTTTGAGCCTTCGTCATTTCGTTATGCAAGTTGAACTCGCTTTTGGCCGGGAGGTCCTTCAACACCTTGGCTTTTTCACGCCGCAGGATAAAGGGACTAACGCGCAACGCGATTTCTGCCGGAGTCAGCTGATTAAAGGCGCGCCTGCTTGGCAGCAGACCAGGCATTACCAAGGCGAAAATGGCCCAGAGCTCTTCCGGTCGGTTTTCGATCGGCGTTCCAGACAGCGCAAAGGTATTCTTAGGTTGCAACTGCCGCAGTGCTTGGTTGGTTTTGGCACTGCTGTTTTTGACGTTCTGGGCCTCATCCAGCACCAGATACCCTAAATCTAGCGCCGCATAGGTTTCTGCGTCACGCAAGGCACTGCTATAACTGGTGATCAAAAGATCCGCCCCCGCCGCAATCACAGCCTCCCGCTCGGCCTTGCTGCCGTCCACCACGACGGCTTGCAAGGCTGGAGTGAACTTCTCACACTCGGCGCGCCAGTTATACAGCAACGACGCCGGTGCCACCACCAAATCAGGCTGGCCTGGTTGATGGCGGGCCGCCAAGAACGTCAACAGCTGCAGGGTTTTGCCGAGGCCCATTTCATCGGCCAAAATTCCGCCGAAGCCGTGCGCATCCAGCATTTCTAACCACTGCACCCCTGCCACTTGGTAAGGCCGCAGGTGAACATTGACCGAGGCCGGCACGTTCACAGGATACTGTTCTGGCTGCCTCAAATCAGCGGCAATCTGGTTAAATTGCGCATCAAAAGTGGCTTGATCACCCAGACTGGCTTGCACCACCAAGGCCTGGGCGGCAGAGACCTGCATTTGGCCGTACTTCAAGGTGCCATGGCGCAGTTGTGTTAACGCCTTCGAGAGATGGCGCAGTTGCTCGTCCACCATGACAATGCCACCATCACCGCGCTGCACGTATGGTTTGGTGCCATCCAGTTGAGCCAGCACCTGGTCAATCGCCGCTGGGGCAATGCCGTCAAAGCTAAATGCGACTGTTAACAGGCCGCCGGCTTCGCTGACTGCCACCTGCGGATTCAGGTCAGCGCCGGTTTGCTGTAACGCCGATAGTGCCGGGTCAATGGTTACCACGCCGTTTTGCTTGAGGTTCGGCAATTCGGCAGTAAAAAAGTGATACAGCGTCTCGCCATCACTAAAGTTCTGATGCCACGCCCCATTGGCCGGCCAAAAACCAAGGTTGCGCAGATAATCTTGGGCCTGGGCTTCTTGGGTCGGATTACGTTCAATGCCACCCACTGGCGCATTTTCGGCAAGCAGTTGGTCGCCATACGCATACTGCAAGGTCAGATCAAGCTGCTGATCATGCCGCGTCAGGTTGAAGTGCGCCACCATTTGCGGAACCTTAATCGTATCGGCTTGAACTTGGCCCACTTGCCCGAAAAAGTGCATGAATTCCTGGAGGGCGGCCATTTCATCAGCGCGAAAATGCAACAACGGCCCCTTGCCAGTGTGCTGGTCAATCGCCCAACTCAACTGGTTGAGAAGCTGATCCAGGTTCCCGGTTTGCGCTGGGGTGAGCTGAAAGGCATGATTAGCCGCCATAATCAGGCGTTCTGCCGGTATTAGAATACTGAAGGGCTGGTTGACCGCAACCGCAAAACCCGTTCGATCACGCGTAACCTTCAGCTTGAGGGGACTTTGGCTAACATCGTATGGCGCAACGTTGAACGACCGATAAACCTCACCGTCATCAAAGGGTTCAAAACGAAACGCTGCGAGTTGATTAAACACCGGCGTCAGCGCCGTCACCTGGCCGACATTCAGCATGGCCAATTTGCGCGGGGCATTCGTTGAATAATACAAATGGTCAGTTTCCACTGGTGCCGTCACACTCAAGGCATCCAACACGGCTTGTTCTGGTGCGTCAAATGCAGTGTGACTTAAACTTAACTGCGCCTTCCCGCCAGTTTGAAAGGTGGCTTCTTCATTGTAGGCGCGCAAAAAGCCCTGCATATCGCCCACCACATACCACCGACCGCTGGCCTCCCCAACGCGCAAGGTCACGAAAAACCGCGGCTCGTCCAAATACGCTTCGCGGCGGTACTGGCCGATGAACAAGGTCACTTCGAGTTTCAGCGGTCCAGACCCAGCGGCGTTCAACCCATGAAAATATTGCACCGGCGGTAGCGCCAAATGTGCCACCAATTGGGCCCCACTGGAGGCCGGGGCCTGGTGGTGTGACCGCATGGCGACGCTAGTCGGGGCATCCGCTTGCTTCATGGTCAGAATCACGGCGGCAATGTGTTTACAGTAATCATGGTCAAAAAAGTACGGGCAGTCACACCAATCATCGGCCTCATCCGCCGCCACCACCACGTTGTAGGCTTCGGTGCCATACACCGTCGCCTGTACGAACCCGACGCTTTCATCCACCTGGTTGATTTCAACCTGACCGGCCCTCACCATTTTCCGTCCCCGGGTCCACATGACACTGGGCATTCGCCGTTCCAAATTCATCTTTTCACCTCAAGGTCTAACCACTAACAGTAAGTCTACCCTAGTCCCTTTGCCGCAAAAACACCAGGCGGTCAGCACTGGACAAGGTCGGCGCATACCGATAATGCGGGTCGTCAAACTGCTGCAACGCTTCAACTGTCTGCACCTGATGCTCGGCGGCAAAGCGCACCATCGCCCCGCGCGCCTGCTTTGCCAACGTCGCGCGCGTTTTGACCTGACCGGCGGCCAAATGACCAAAGACGATGTCAATCATCTGATCTTGGGGTTTCAGGTATGGGGTAATGGCTTTGGCATATTCTTGCGAGGCCAGATTAATCACCGGGCCTTGCCAGTTCAAGGCCTGATACAAACGCTGGCCCCAGAACTGATAGAGGTTTGGAGCCGCACCGACTGCAAACCGACTGCCCATTTCCAAGCGGTACGGCACTATCGCATCAAACGGCCGCAGCACCCCGTAAAACCCTGAAAGAATGCGCAAGTTCGCCGCCAAGTAATCGAGGCCCGGGGCCGTCAGCAGATCCGGCGCCATGCTTTGATACTGCAAACCGACATAGCTCATCACCGCCGGCGTAACTTGCTGGCGCAAATCCAGCTGCTGCAGCCAGGCATAGTTGGCTTGCGCTAGACGGTCACTACACTGCCATATCGCCTTAGCTTCCGCATATGAAAGCTGGCGCATGGCGGCCAGCAGTTGCTTGGTTTGCGGCAGAAACTGCGGCCAGGCCGTCGAAGCAAAGTCATCTGGGGCGACTTGCATTTTTTTGGTAGGTGAAATGATGAATTGCATGAAAACTATCCTTTCTTCAGGGCAAGGCGACGCGTGCATCGGCGGCGCACTGTGGTACACTGAAAGCGCATTCCTAAACTAGCCTTAAAGGAGCTGACTATGAATAATTACTTAGCCGCCAGCGAGCGGTATGACACCATGCAGTACCGCCGCGTGGGCAACAGTGGTTTGAAACTATCCGCTTTGTCGCTGGGCCTCTGGCACAATTTTGGTAGCGTCGATCCCTTAGCCAACCAGCGCCAGCTTTTGCGCCATGCCTTTGACCTAGGCATCACCTGTTTTGATTTGGCCAATAACTACGGCCCAGAACCGGGCAGCGCGGAAACGAATTTCGGTCGGTTGTATCAAGCCGATTTTAAGCCTTACCGCGATGAGCTGATCATCACCTCCAAGGCCGGCTACACCATGTGGCCTGGCCCGTATGGGGATTGGGGCTCACGCAAATATATCATCGCCAGCTGCGACCAAAGCTTGCGCCGCACTCAGCTCGATTACTTCGATATTTTCTATTCCCACCGTTTCGATCCGGAAACGCCGCTTGAGGAAACGGCCTTGGCGCTGGATCAATTGGTCAAAAGCGGCAAGGCGTTGTACATTGGCCTTTCCAACTACGGCCCTGAAGCCACTGCCAAGATGACGACCATTTTCAAGGATTTGAAAACCCCATACATCATTAATCAAGACCGCTACAACCTGTTCAGTCAAGAAAAGGCCAAGGCGCTGTTCCCGACTTTGGCCGAAACCCATAAAGGCGCGGTGGTCTTCAGCCCGCTGGCGCAAGGCATGCTGACAGGCCGCTACCTCAATGGCATTCCCGCCGACTCGCGCGCAGCGCGCAAGGACAGTCCTTTCCTGAACGTCGAAAAAGTGGAAGCGCAGCTCGCCCAGATCAAGGCCCTCAACGGCATCGCCGAAAAACGCGGCCAAACGCTCGCTGAAATGGCGCTAGCTTGGGACTTGCGGCAACCCGTTGTGGCGTCGGTCATCATCGGCGCGAGCCGCATTAGTCAATTGGATGATAACGTCAAGGCGTTGGACAATCTCACCTTCACCGCCGACGAAGAAGCCGCCATTGATCAAGTCCTAGCCTAAACTTTAAACCGTCGCTACTGCGGCGGTTTTTGATTCCACTAGGCGAAGGCCGCGAAAATCGGTAAAATGAAGCTTAAGGACCACATTCTCTAGATTGAAGCAGGTGAGGCTATGAAGCTCATTTTAGCTATTTTACTCCTCCTCTACGCAGGTGCAACGCTGACCGCCGTATTCGTCAATGGCCGGCAAGTATTAGCCAAGCACACCTTGACGATTGGCGGCGCCGCGAGTCTGCTCTTGGGGCTATGGTGGCCGATCTTTGTGCCGCTGGGCCTCCTTGCGCTTTTGGTCGCAGCCGTAATGAATGGCTTACGCATGTACGGCGAAATTCATTTTTCGCATTTGGCGGTGCGGCTAGGCTACTCGCTGGTGGTGATGCTGCTTTGGTGGTACGTCTGGGGTTAACTGGAATCAAAAGACGCGGCTGGGCCGCGTCTTTTGTTTTGAACGATTAATTCATTCTTTGCTTCAACGCGGTAATAAACGCTGCGGCATCCCCAGTGAAAGTGTAATCCGACTGGGCGAAAATTGGCGCCTGCGCATCGCGATTAACCGATACCACCAGTTTGGCTTGCGTCATCCCCACAATGAACTGCGTCGCGCCGGACACCCCAAGATTGAGGAGAAAATCAGGCGCAATGGTCGTGCCGCTTTGGCCAATTTGTTGCTCCACGGTGAAGTCAGGCAAATCTGTCAGCGGCCGTGACACCCCAACGCTGGCGCCAAGGCGGCTGGCAATTTCACGCGCATTGGCGATATCAGCCGGCGTCGCTGCCCCGCGGCCCAGGGCCAGCACTTTGTTAGCACTGGCGATGCCCGTAGCGTGCGACACCCGCACAGTTTCATCAACCACTCGCCCCTGGGGGCCGGTGGTTTGGGCCACCTCAACTGGCGTGATTGCTGGCATGGCTCCGGCTACTTTTTCGGCGGCAAACGTGTTTGGCCGCACTGACGCCATTTGCGGGCGCCGGTCTGGGCAGGTGATTTCACACATCACATTGTCGCCATAAGAAGGTTTCACTTGCACTAATAAATCGTCTTCATAGAAAAAGTCCAAGCAGTCGGCGGTCAGACCCGTTTGCAGCGCTGCCTGCACCCGCGGCGCAATCGAGCGGCCCAGTGGCGTGGCGCCAAACAGTACCGCGTTAGGCTGATACTCTCTTGCCAGCGTGGTTAAAGCCCCTGCCATCACCTCATCACTGGCCTGAGCATAAGCGACATTTTGACCCAACAAGATTTCATCGGGGCCATACTCACTGATGGCTTGCTCAAACTGCTGGTCCGGCGCTTCCAGTAAAACCACCACCACCTTTTTGCCCTTCGCGATGGCTTTGGCCTTCGTGATCAGCTGAAAAGTGACGGGATTAATCCGGGCGGGTTCACGCTCGGCCACGATCCAAATTGCTTCTGTCATGTTCTTGCCTCCCTTAAATCAGGCCATGCTGCTGCATGATCACCAGCAACTGATCAACGGCTGCCGCTGGTTCGCTTGGCAACGCCGTTTGCGCACGGGTCTTGGCTTCAGGGGCGTACACCTTGCGCACCACCGTTGGCGAGCCTTTTTGGCCGAGCTTTTCGGGATCCAAATCCAAGTCCGTGTCCCGCCAAATCGTGACCTGCTTTTCAAAACTCTGCTGAATGTGCAGCGGCGTTTCGTAGCGCGGCGTATTGGCCTCTGCCCGCACCGTGATCACCGCTGGTAAGGGCAGTTCAACGGTTTGGGTCAGACTATCAAGATCGCGCACCACGGTCAGTTGGTTGCCGTTAGCGGTCAGCTGGGTGGCATAGGTCGCCTGAGGCTGGTTCAAGTTAACGGCCATGATCGGCCCAACCTGACCGGTGTCGGCATCCACCGCCTGCCGGCCGAGCAGCGTCAAGTCGACATTGCCGATTTGGCGGACCGCCTGCGCCAACACATAACCCGTCGACAAGGTGTCGGCCCCAGCGAAGGCGCGGCTGCTCAACAGATAGGCACTGTCGGCCCCCATCGCCAAGCCATCGCGTAAAATTTCAGCAGTGGAATCCGGACCCATGCTGAGTAGCGCCACTTCGCCGCCCACGGCATCGCGCAAGCGTAGCGCGGCCTCAATGGCGTTTTTGTCGAAGGGGTTGATCCGCCCACTCATACCACCACGCATCAAGTTGTGGGTGACAGGATCAAATTTAACATTATTGCTTTCTGGCACTTGCTTGATACAAACTACTATTTTCATCAGCGCGCCTCCCTACTTGGCCAGTTCTGCCGCCGCGATTGCAGCGCGCATCTTTTCGACGGTGCCTTCAGCGATTTCCAGCGCCCGGGCATCAGCAATTAGATGCGCCAGCGGATAGTCCCGGCTGTAGCCATAACCGCCGAAGACTTGCAAAGCGTCATCACACGCTGCGACCGCCGTGCGCGAACCGTAGGCTTTAGCCATCGTCGCTTCTTCGCTATAAGGCTGACCCGCCGCATGCAAGGCGGCGGCGTTCTGATACAGCAGGCGCGTGGTTTCGCGACCCATCGCAATATCCGCCAGCTTGCGTTGAATACTACCAAGCTCGCCGATTGGAGTGCTACCGGCTTTGCGCTCTTTGGCATAGCTGGTGGCTAGCCCGAGGGCGTGATCCATGATGCCCGTGAGCACTGCCCCCATCAAAATACGGGCATCGTCATGGGCTGAATCGCCAATTTCGCCGCCTTGGCCCACCTTGCCCAGGAGGTAATCGTCGCTGACCCGCACGTCATTCATGAAGATTTCACCCACTGGCGTGCCGCGCAGTCCAATGAAGTTTTCCCGCTTTCCAAAGGCAAAGCCTGGCATATCCTGGTCCACCACGAACACTGACAATTCTTGCGGACCGGTTTTGGCCAAGACACAGTACACTTCAGCTAAGCCGCCGTTGGTGATCATAATCTTGTTGCCGTTAAGGACCCAATCGCTGCCTTGCCGCACCGCCGTGGTCCGAATGCTCATGGGGTTGGAGCCACCGGTCGGTTCAGTCATGCCGAAGCCAAAAATCCGCTGGCCGGCCGTTGGGAAATACTTGGCCTGAAGCGCTGGGGTCCCGTACTTCAGCATTTGATAAACCGTTTTGTAGTGACCTTCGAGCGTCGCTGCCATGCTGGCATTGCCTTCTGCCACGCGGCGCACCACTTCAGCGGTCACTTCCGGACCAAAACCGGCCCCACCGAATTCATGCGGGAGCATCACACTCAAAAAACCGGTCGCCACGACTTGCTCGAACAAGCCGTCGGGATAACGGCCGGCATGATCGATTTGCAAGTCCAACGGGGCGATTTCGTTGGCGGTAAATTCACTTGTCATCCGCAGCAACATTTGCTCCTGCGGGGTCCATTGTTTTGCCATCGCTGACTTCACCTTCTTTTATTTGATAAATCGCTTACAAGAACTATTGTACACCTCTGCACATGGCTTGCCTATCCTGTTATATTTATTTCTTATAAACTGTATTAATATCCGTGGCCGATAAAACTGCTTAATCCTGAATTTTTCGCCATTCTTCGCGGAGAATGCCATATTTCACCGAATCGTAATATTGTCCCTGCCAAAAGCAAACCTGCCGAATCCGGCCTTCTTCTTTCATCCCCACGGCGGCGCCGAGCCGCAGCATCCGCTCATTGCCTGACCAAGTGGTAAAACCCAGATGCGGTAAGTCTGTGATGGCAAACAAGTGGGTCAGCCATAGCCGCAGTGCTTGGCGGCCAAGGTGCTGGCCCCATAATCCTTCCCGGTAGATGACTAGCCCCACTTCGAGCCACCGCTTCAAATCACCGTCTTCATAATAAGCAGAAATGGCTCCGACCAGCTCACCATCGCTGACGATTACTTGCCTTAGAGGATTGGCCACCCACCGCCTCGCCGCTAAAAATTCCGCTAAAGTCGGCGCGACATCATGGAAATATGGTCCGTTCCATTTGGTCCATTCCGCGTTTGGGTTACTGTAAGCCAGTTGCCACAGTGTCGTTTGTTCGTCTGCCCGCAACGGGCGGATTGTGACGGTCATGTCATCCCCTCCTTGAATTTAGTGTACCGGAAAGCGCCACAAAAACAATGGCGCTGCCGAGAAGGCAACGCCATTGCGCCAGAAACCTAAATTAAGCAAGACTGTCGCCGCTTAGTGTTCACGCCGGCGCAAGCCTAAGCTGCTTAGCCCAGCCAGCAGCGCCCCCAAGCCCACCAAAGCAGGATTAATGGCCTCACCGGTTTTTGGTAAGGCGCGCTGGCCATGGCGCTGGCCATTATGGTGAGCACTGACGGTTGGTTTCCCAGGTTGATTCTTGGCCGTCACGATTGAAGGCTTGCCAGTCTCAGTGCTTGGTTTTGGCATTGGTTCCCCACTAGGTTGACTCTCGTCACTAGGCGTTGCGGTCGCCTTAACTTCAAGTTTAGACAACCCTAGTTCGGCCAAAACCCCAGCCTTGGCTGCCGGCGCCAGGGTCAGGCGAATGCCAGCAACTTCATCAAAGTTAATGGCCAGGCGGGTAATCAGCTGCTTGCCATCGGTCGTGCCGATGGTCTGCCAAGTGTCACCAACTTTAACGGCGACGGTGCCAGGTACTTGCCCAACCACCACAAACGAGTGCATACCAGTCAGTGGCGTGGTGAAGTTCTGCTCGATGACGCCACCTTGCGTTGGATCAGTCAGTTGCGGCGTGAAAGTCGTTTCGGTCGTGCCGTCAAAGACATTTTGCACAGCCTGGCCGGTGGCACTTTCGACATTGTCTAGGGCCAGGCCGGTGCCACTATAGGCAGAGAATTCACGAATCTGAAGCCAGCTATCGGTCGGTGCATCGGCGACAACGAACAGATACTGTGCTTCGACTGGGCGGCTCAGGTCTAACTGATACAAGCCGGTCGCGGTGACATGGCCGATCACCACTTTGTCACTACCATCTGCTTTCGTACCAGCATAAACGATGGCCGAGGTGAATAGGTCACCAGAGGTTGCCGCGTCTGACGTCCCTTGATGCAAAATCACGCGCTGAACCGACTCGACCTGTCCCAGATTTAAGGTTAAGGTGTCGCCTTTCGCCACATTGCGGGAACTCCAGAACTTGGTGCTTGCGTCGCCATCAGTCATGTTTGCCGCACTGTTACCTTCATACTGCGAAATGTTGGTGCTGGCTGTGCCAGTCAATTGGGTGGCCTCACTCTTAATCGGCGTGAGTTGTAACCATTGGTCAAGCGCCTGGTAGGCGGCACTCAATGCCACCTTGAATTGACCATCGCCCACGGTTGGGGTAATGACTGGATTCGGCTTGCCAGTGCGGCTGTTCGGTACCGCCTTAGCTTGCGCTGCCGTGACTTCAGCAGCCATGGTTTGATAACTTACGCCAATTTTTGCCTCAGAAGCCTCGGCCTTTTGCGTTTCATCCATGATGGTGATACCAGCCAATGTCGCTTTTGCCCAATGTGAGGCGGCATTGATCCAAGGCAAAGCATCGTCATAAAAGCCTGATACTGCAATTGTTTTCAGCGTCGTTGGCGCGTTGACGAGCAGTTCCAGATGTTGCTGCAAGGCTGCCAGGGCTTTTTGATAAGCCGGCGTCCCGAACTTGGTATTTTGATAGTCAGCGAATAACCCCGCCAGGATTGGGGCCTGTACCCGCTGGTCTGCCGGCGCATAGTTCCAATCTTGATTCAAATCAACGAAAGCTTGCAGCGCCGCGAGCTTCGCCGGGTCAGTACCAGCGATTTCCTTCAGCACATGATACAGGGACTGCTGAGGGTCATACTGGCCAGCATTCCACATGTAATCCGAAAAGCTGCCAATGCCAATCCAAGAGGCATACGGTTCAATCATCGGGTTAGCGGTAAAGCCGTCAGTCACCTGATACAAATCGTCCGCCCGGCCGCTCACAGGATTCAGATACAACCGGTCTTGGTTCGAGTCGTTGACAGGGAAATTATCCCAAATGAACATGTGCTCAGTGTTATAAGTTCCCTTCGCCTTGGTGATCGAGTCGGCACTCAAGGTCCCAGAAAAGACGCCTTCGCCGGTCCACTGCATGCGAATGTTCGAATCCAGTGATTGGCCTTGTGCTTCCTTGAACGGGTCACGCGCCGAGCCATTGTAGTTGGTTGGCACTAGCCACAAGTCAGGCAATTGGTTGACCTGGATATACTCACGCTCTAACCGGTTCAGGTAATATGACTGCGCATCAGCTAACGTCGACCATTGATTATACGGGTAGTTCGGCGTGGCATGGGCCGGAAACTTGGCTTGGTCTGCCGGTGTCACACTCAGCGGAATATCATCCAGCGCAATGTAGAACTGAGTCACCCCAATGCTGCGCAGCTGATTGAACTTGGCCACCGTCGCTTCATAATCGGCCTGACTGGAATAGGTGATGTCATTGCCTGGTGACAACGTATAAACAAAGCTGACGTGGTTGCGGTTGGCTTCATCCACTAATGACTTGATCGTTGCCAGCGCATCATCAGGATACAAGTCGCGCCAGTTCTTCCGCAGATAGTTATCGTCTTTGGGTGAGTAAATGTAAGTGTTCATGCGGTGTTCACCCATGAAGGCAAACAACTCTTTGCGGGCCTGATCGGACCATGGCTGGCCATAAAAGCCTTCGATGACCCCACGAATACTCATTTGCGGTGACTCATACACATCAACGTGACTCAGATCTTGCTTGGCCTGGGTCCGGTTAATCAGGTCATTCAAAGCGTAAAAGAGACCTGTTGCGTCTGTCCCTTGCACCGCCAGCACCGTTTGCTTGCCGATCGTACCGGCTTTAAGCAAGTAACCATTCGCATTCAGGGTGGTCACTGCCGCGCCATGCAGGTCAGCCACGGCCTTCGTGGTGGTGATATCGGTGGCTAAGCCATAATGAATCTGATCAAAACTGACCCCGGCTTTGGCCAATGCGGCAGTTGCTTGATCCGTCAAAGCCTTAGTGGCGGCGTCAACTGTCTCATCAGTGGTTACTGTGACACTGGTCTTGGCCGCTGGTGCGGCTGGCGCCTGTGCCATCGCCCGCTTAGTCGCAGCTGCGGGTGCCGTGGCCACTTCGGCTGTTTGTTCAGTCGCAGCAGGCTGCTTGGCCTGCGTTTCGGCGACGGTGTCATTTGCTGGCGCCGGGGCCTCTGCCGGTGTGACGGCAGGCGCCTGCGCGTCTGTTGCGGCCGGGACAGTCTCGGTCTCGCTAGCAGGCGCGACCTCAGTGTCAACCTCGGCACCAGATGCCGGCTTGTCCGCTGCAGCGACCGCTGTGGTGGCCGTGTCTGTTGCGGCCTGCACAGTTTGGCTGCTGATGCCCCCACCAGCAATGACCAAACCCCAAACCGTAATGCCGGCAACGACCCAGGCCTTGCCAGACTTATACATCTTAAAGTGCTTCTTCTCCATCTTTATCTCCTCCAATGTTGAAACCCATACCGGGTCTGTCAGATGGTCGGCGCATGTGCACCACAAGGAATATAACACCGATTTCGCTAAAAATGTAAGCGCTTTGCTTATTTCTTCGTTTGATTATCACGGTACTTTAATCGCATTTGAGGCGAGTCGCTTCACTTTCTTTTCCTGACCTGGGTTTATATAATGCAGGTGTTCTAGTCTAATTCTAATTTGGAGGCGATTATGATGACCAGTTATCCCCGCCGCGAGCCGGCGACTGACGCTCTATTAACCCCTGAAAATGCCGCTTTATTGGTGATTGATTATCAACCGACCCAGGTGGCTTCGATTCAATCGATGCCGCATCCCCAGTTAATCCGCAGCGTCAGCATGACTATCCAACTGGCGCAGCTGTATCACGTACCGATCATTCTCAGTACCGTTAACGTCAAATCTGGGCGCAATCAAGACACGCTGAAGGTATTGCGTGACCTCATGCCGGCGCAACCAAGTTATGACCGTACCAGTATCAATGCATGGGAGGATCAAGCCTTCCATGAAGCCGTGGCGAGAACGGGGCACAAAAAGCTGGTGATGTGCGCCTTATGGACCGAAGCCTGTTTAACGTTCCCGGCGCTGGATGCCTTGCGCGAAGGCTACCAGGTGTATCCTGTCGTCGATGCGGTCGGTGGGACGTCAACTTTGGCCCACGAAACCGCCTTGCGCCGCATTGAACAAGCCGGCGCCAACTTGATCACCAACGCCCAGCTCGCTTGCGAATGGCAGCGGGATTGGAACCGGACCGAGTTTGTCCCGGGCTTTGTTGACTTACTGACCGCCAATGACGACTTCTTTATCAACGTCTGAAATGTGTTCTACTGAACAAATGCAATGAGCGCTTGACTTTCTTTTCGGTTGCCTTAAACTAGCAGAATATTATGCCGAAAGGATCGATTGAATGCGCCCCATTATTGCTTTTACTGCTGACACGTTAACTGAACCGATGACCGCTGTGAATGACCAATTCGCCGATATGGCCCCGCGCCCGTTGAAAAACGCGGTGCTGGCAGCTGGCGGCGCGCCGCTCATCCTGCCCTTCCCTGATGATACTCACCTAGCAGCAGAAATGGCTGCGGCATACGTTGCTACCTTCGACGCCTTGCTACTCCCAGGGGGGCCTGATGTCGATCCCACTTTTTACGGCGAAGAACCCCGGCCGGAAATCGGTCGCACCGTATACCCGAAAGACTGCTTCGAGCTGGCGCTGATCAAAGCGACCCTCGCTGCGCATAAGCCAATTATGGCCATTTGCCGCGGCATGCAAATTCTCAATGTCGCCATGGGTGGCACCTTGTATCAGGATTTGCCCAGTCAAGACCCGCACGCCAGTCTACGCCACGCGCAAGCCGCCGCTGGTCAATACCCCACGCATCATGTGATCATGAAGGCCGATAGTGGTCTGGTGGGCATGATTGGCCAGCGCGCTTATGTCAACTCACGCCATCATGAAGCCGTGAAGGACGTGGCGCCTGGCCTCAAAGTGGCCGCGACCGCTCCAGATGGTGTCATTGAAGCCTTGGAAGACCCTACGCACGCCCAAATTTTGGCTGTGCAGTGGCATCCAGAAAATCTGTGGGAAGCTGACCCGGCGCAGCTCGCGCCGTTCAAGCAATTGATTGAACGCGCGCAAGCAGGCCACCTAGCGGCAACGACCGCCGTTTCCGCGTAAGGCAAGCATCAGCCACTTGTGGTATGCTTCGGCCAGAAAGAAGGCTTAACCATGCACGAAATTCCTGAAACCGTGGCCCAGGCCGAAGCCCTAGTCCAAAAGGCGCAGGCGAACGGCCAGCCCACTACCCTGGACGTCGTGATTGCCGGCGGGCTGCAAAACTGGATTCAAGAGCTGCTTGATGAAGGCAGCGAAGGTGGCTATCTCACCGCGAAGCTCTCCGCAACCGGCTTGACCATCACCGATATCACCGGTCAGACCCTTTACCAGGCGCAGACCCCCACCACCCTTGAGCTGGTGCCAGCATTCAAAACGGATGCCCACCACACCCTGCTGGCGATTCAAACCACCATCCGCGCGTTATACGCCCGCGGCAAGCTATAAAAAAGCAGTGATTGCACGCGCAATCACTGCTTTTTTGCTGCATTGGCTTTGAGTAGGACTTGAAAGTAAGGCGCCAGCCGCACCACCCGCGTCTGAATATCCGCCCATAACTCTTCCGGGTCGGCAAACAGCGGATCGCCGCGCAGATAGGTTTTGCCGACCAGAAACTCCGCTTTGGCTTGCGTTTGATACCGGCGCGCCAGCAAGTCGAAGTTGTTCAAATCCAGCGGCAACACCGCCTTTTTGGTGTGATCCGCCGCCAGCTCACTATCAGTCGACAACCGGCTCGCAAAGGTGCGAAGCGTATCAAACGGCACCTTTACCCCTGCTTGTTTGGCTTCTTGTAGCACTGCCACCCACACGAATAGCCGGTCATCCCACAACCCTACCTCTAAATGTGGGGTCATTTTGTAACCGCGGGTGCTCGGTGCCAAAGCCAGCCAGGTATTCGGCGGCGGATTCTTATGCCGGCGTAAATGCTTGGCCACATGCAGGGTTAACGCCGGCAAACCGGCATCAGCCAGCGTGGTTTGCAGCGAAGCCCCGACTTGTTCAAACTTCGGGTCCAACTGACTGCGAAGCAGCGCCAGCCGGCCGGTCAAGGTCGGCACATCAAATACCGTAAAGTCTTGATCCGTAAACATCGCTTTCGCCTCCCTATGCTATAATCTTGGGTAAACCCGGTTGCAATCGCAACCAAGGAGGACCTGACATGGCTGACGATGATCTTCAGCAACATCTTAATAATAGCATTTACGGACCGCCGCAGACCAACCCAGATGAGCGCCGTCAGTACTTAGGCTCGCTGCGGGAACGGGTCTTTTTGCGGATCCGCAATCAGGACATCGAACTGCCTCGCGCCTTGACCGCCATGCAGACCGCCCTCACGGCGCAGCAAGGCAGTGATTACAAACTCCTCATTAATGGCAAAATGGGGCCCGAGCTCACAGCGCCTTACATGACCGCTGCCAGCAAAGCCAACATCCAGTTCACCATGGTTAACGACGGCACGGCCAACCTGCGTCCTGAAGGCAGCGGCGTGTTACTGGTGGCGCGCCAGGCCATCAATCAACCCGACATTGACCTGCCTGCGCCTGAAACACCAGCGCCGAAGCCGGAAAAAAAAGGATGGTTCCACTTTTTCAGTTAAGGCCTTAGCGCTACCTTCCAGTGGCGCTTTTTCTATGGCCTTCACGGCGTTGGTCACGGGTTCGCCATGGGCAACGCGGACTGACACTGGTACACTGATATCGAAAGGAGCGATTGCCGTGCAACAGCCACTCGCTTACCGCATGCGGCCACAAAATCTAGATGAAATCGTGGGGCAAGCCCATTTGGTTGGCGAAGGCCAGATTATTCGCCGGATGGTGCTGGCCAAACGTCTTAGCTCCATGATTTTGTATGGCCCGCCTGGCACCGGTAAAACCAGTATCGCCAGCGCCATTGCCGGTAGCACCAAGTATGCCTTTCGCATGCTCAATGCTGCCACTGACACCAAAAAAGACCTCCAAATTGTCGCTGAAGAAGCCAAAATGAGTGGCACCGTGATTTTGCTGCTCGATGAAATCCATCGATTGGACAAAACCAAGCAGGATTTCCTCCTGCCCACGCTGGAGTCAGGCCGCATTATTTTGATTGGGGCCACCACAGAGAACCCCTACCTCAGCATTCAACCTGCGATTCGCAGCCGCACCCAAATTTTTCAGGTGCACCCGTTAACCCCGGCTGACATTGGCATTGCCGTCGATCGCGCCTTAGCGGACAAACAGCGCGGCTTAGGCGACTACCCGGTTGAGCTGACCCCAGAGGCCCGCGAGTATCTCACCTCGGCGACCAATGGGGATCTGCGCAGTGCGTTGAATGCTTTAGAGCTGGCGACCCTATCGACGCCAGCAACTGAAGGCACCATCAACCTCACCGCCGCCGTGATGCACCAGTCGCTCCAGCAGCGCGCCTTGGACGGTGATGCCGATGGCGACGCGCACTATGACTTGATCTCAGCCTTTCAAAAATCCATTCGCGGCTCAGATGTTGATGCTGCCCTGCATTATTTGGCCCGCCTGATTGTGATCGGTGATTTGCCTAGCATTTTACGCCGCCTGCTGGTGATTGCCTATGAAGATGTCGGTTTGGCCAATCCGCAAACCGCTAATCGCACCCTAACGGCGATTCAGGCCGCCGAACGCTTGGGCCTGCCAGAAGGCCGGATTCCGCTGGCCAATGCGGTGATCGACTTGTGCCTGGCCCCGAAAAGTAACACGGCGATCAGCGCCATTGATGCCGCCATCGCCGATGTCGAAGCCGGCAAGGCCGGGCCAATTCCGGCTGACCTCAAAGATGCACACTATTCCGGAGCCAAAGCGCTGGGCCACGGCGTTGGCTACAAGCTGCCCCACAATTACCCGGGCGGCTGGGTCAAGCAAACCTACATGCCGCAAAACCTGGCCCATACCCATTACTACGAGCCGAAAACCACCGGCAAATACGAGCAAGCCCTCGCCCAGCAGCTGGCTAAACTCCGCAAGCTCCAGCAGGGCTAGCGCAAGCGCTGCCAATGGCGATCAGCCGCGGTTTGTGTGCACCAGCCAAGGCGCAAAATCTTGCAAGTTTACGCTAAAGGTGCTAAAGTAAAACCATGGAAGTTACCTAAGGTGTACGCGCTTCCCACCAATTAGTTGACCGAACAGTCTCGATACCTTGGGACCAGAAGTGGCGGTTGCCGTGTGATTCTTTCACTGAATCGCTAACGTGATCGTCGTCCGGGCCCACTTGCTTAATCGCGGGTTTCAACAATTCGGGAAGAGAACGGCACCACTTAGTCTTTCACAAAAGTCTCCGGACTTTGGCCGACAACAAATGTCGGTCTTTTTTTATGCCCGGCGAGTTTACACTTCAAGTGCACCACAAATTGAACACAATAAAACCCATGACGGGTACAATGTTTAACGACCAAGAAAAACATAAAGGAGTACTCGTCATGAGCTATCATCATCTTACCCTAGAAGAGCGCGAATGTATCCTTGTTTTGCACTCTCATCAACTTAGCAACCGTAACATTGCATTACGTTTGAATCGTAACCCCAGTACGATTTCGCGTGAGTTACATCGTCTTTCAGGCGAATACAGTGCATGTGCGGCCGAGGACGATTATCATGCCTGCAGGTCTCGCTCACATAAGCCAAGTATCTTGTCTCGAAAGCCTGATCTGCGGGAAATAATTGTAGATTTGATTCTCAACCATCATTGGTCGCCAGAGCAAATCGCAGTTCGTTTAAAGATGGAGAAAGTGGCCGATGTAAGCTACAACACAATTTACCGAGACATAGAGCGAGATAATTTGGGCTTGCCATTTACCTCTCATGGAGACACGGGAATTCGGCGGCAATTACGCCGCAAAGGCCACAGACAACACCCTAAGGGTGTTCGCAGACATGCGGCTCCGCAAGTGACCTACATACCCATTAGTGAACGTCCAAATTTCATTAATCGTCGACTACGTATCGGCGATTGGGAGCTGGACACTGTGCTGGGTAAGGTGGGTGAGGAAGTACTTGTGACCCTTGTGGAACGTAAAACACGTTTTTCTCTGATTGGTAAGGCTAAACATAAAGATCCAGAATCTGTGAACAAGGTTGTCGTGAAACTCCTTCGTTCCATTCCAAAGGAATTCGTACACTCCATTACACCGGATCATGGAGTTGAATTTCTGCACCTATCAGAAGTTGCGGCTGAATTGGCGATTACTGTGTACTGGCCAAAGCCTTATTCTCCGCAACAACGTGGCACAAACGAGAATACAAACGGGTTAATCCGCGATTACTTTCCTCGAAATCAATTCATTAAAATTCATACCGACGATGAGGTTCATCAGTGTCAGGTGGATTTGAACCTCAGGCCCAGAAAGGTTTTGGGATTTCAAAGCCCGTCAGAAGTGCTGTTTGATAAAGTGTTGCACTTGGTTTGACAATTCGCCCCACAGCCCAGATTCTACTTCATGCTCTGTAGCTTGCTGCCAATACTTCAGGTACTGACGGGCCTGTTTGCCATCGCGGTTCAATAGATACAAACGAAAATGGACTGGGAAATCTTTCGGCTGCCATTGTTCCAGATAGGTATACTGATGAGTCATCCCCAAGCGCTGCATCACCGCCCCACTTTTGGGATTGTTAACGTCATGGGTCGCGGTCAAAAAAGGATAGTCACGCACCGGCAGTGCCGCAATCAGTGCCGCGGCGGCTTCGGTCATATAGCCATGGCCCCAACTTGAACGTTGCAGCCCATAACCAAGATCATGGGCTTCACTGGCCTCAGCATGCACATAACCAATCACGTGGTCGGTGATGCGCACACAAATGGCCAGCGCCTCACCGTCGGGCTGATCAAGGTACTGCTCGTGTAATAACTTCAGCCGTCCCGCCTCGTTCTGCGGCATGAGCCAAGGCAAAAAGGGGTTCACCTCGGGATCTTGTTGAATGGCCATAAACGCCGGTAAATCCGCTGCCGTAAAAGGGCGTAGCGTCAGGCGCTGCGTTTGAATAATCATGTCCTCACCTCCTTATCATCAGGTTTATCCTACCCGAATAGGGCGCCGTGACCAAAGCTTGATTCAAAACCGGCAAGCAAAAATTGAATCCGCCTCACCTATTCGTTAAAATGAAAGCAACTTGTATGCGAAAGGATAGCCTCATGATACGAATTATCTTCGTGGTTTATGCCCTTGTGCTCCTCATTCTCACCATTTACACCAATCAACACCGCCGGGACTTTATGGGCCTCACCATCTCAGAAAAGCACCAACAGGAATTGGCCCGCTTCAGTGTGGTCTTTGCCATCAGCACCCTGCTGGCCGTGGCCGCGGCAGTGTGGCCGCAGATGTGGCTACAACTGGCGGCGCTGCTGGTGGGGGCGCTGGCGGCGGGGCTGCTCGGTCTGCGCGTGGCCAAATACGCGGGCGAAGCCTGAAAACATGTACTTTCATGGCTGATTCGGCTACAATTAAGTCAGAGAGGTGATGGCGATGTTACAACAATACAAGCACATTCTAGTGGCAATTGATGGCTCATACGAATCTGAGCTTGCATTCCAGAAAGCAGTCGCAGTGGCCAAGCGTAATGACGGTGAATTATTCCTGATTCACATTGTCGACACGCGGGCCTTCAACAACGTCTCAAGTTTTGATTCGGCAATGGTGCAACAAGTCGCAGATACCGCCAAGGAAACGATGAATGGTTACATCGAACAGGCCCACAAGGCCGGTTTGGAAAAAGTCAGCTACTCCATCGAATATGGCGCCCCGAAGACGATTATCGCCCGCGATGTCCCGAAGCAAAAAGATATTGATTTGATTATGATTGGCGCCACCGGGCTCAACGCGGTGGAGCGCTTGTTGATTGGGAGCGTCACCGAATACGTGACGCGCAATGCCCGCTGCGACGTGCTCGTGGTGCGTACCGACCTGAACAACAAGCCGGCTTTGGCTTCCACCAAGAAGCCGAAAGAGAAACCAGCTGAATAAAGTTGATCAACGCCCAAGTGATTGGGCGTTTTTTGATGGGATGAAACCAAAAAGCAAGCGGTCGCGCGTACTTAGCGCGAACCGCTTGCTTAGTTTGAAGCCGTGAAGGTATAGTCGTTGGCCAACGACTTAAAATCCTCGCCGCAAGTCGCCTGAAACGCGGCAAAGCTGCTGTTTTTCGTCAGCTTGTTCATGCCATCGGTGATATCGGGTAAGCTTTTCAGCACCACCCCGGTCCCGTCGGCGAATAAGAAATACCGCGATAGCCGGGCATAGCCGCGCTCGGCTTTGGGGTCTGGGATATCGAAGACGTAGCCGATCTGGGCGGTGCCGACATTGCCAGTTTTGAAGACTTTGACCAACGTCGGGGCGCTAGCTTCACTGTAGGCATCGAAATCGTCGATCAGATTGCCATACAGCTGCAAACTCGCTTGCACATAGGTATCGCCAGTTTTGCCATCAAAGTCAGCCACTCGTAACTCGATGCCATTGTCCTCGTTGGTCGGTGTCACCACATGATCACGCGCCGACTCCTCAACGGTAAAGCTACTCGGCACCGTCAGTTGAAATCCAGTAGAAAAACTAACGGTGTGCCCGGTCACCTTCGCCACCAGATTGCGTGATGAATCAATGGCCACCGTCCGTTTTAATCCCGCCGCTTTCAAGGCGTAGTTGTCGATGTACTTGGTGGCCTCATTCGTGGTTGAGGAAGACATCATCTTGCGCTGCTCGCTCATGCGGCTTTGCATCATCATTTGCGGCCAGTAGCGAAAGGCCAGCGGCGTTAATGCCACCAGCACTACAATCAGGACTTGGGCGCGATTCAGCTGGCGTTTACGCTTCGGGCGTTGCTTAACAAATAACCGGTCGTATTCGGCGTACCACACCGGTTTGTGCGCTTTGCGTTTAGCCATGGGCAGTCACCTCCGCCGCGTCAGTCGACACCACTCGGGCATAATCCGCCGCGATGGCTGCGGCCTGGTGCTGAATGCCACTGGCCATTTCGGTAATGGCTGCATTCACGCTGGCGGTGCCAACTTCGGCTTGCTACGCCGTGAGATATTGGTCGCATGATTCAATCAAAGCCGGGAGCATTTTGTACAGGAAATCCGCATGTTCGGTCAGCGCATGCGGATGCGCCATCAATTCGCGAAACAGCTCTTGCGCCGCATGCAGGCCGCCAGTAGCCTGCATGATTTTGGCTAGCGCCTCGGAGCTGCGGCTTTGGGTGCCGAGCTTCAAGATTTGCATTTTCAGCGTGCTCATCGTGTCGCGGAATAGCTGGAGCTCATCGGCGCTGAGATGATGCTGGGCCCGGTAGGCGGCAATGGCCTGCGATTGGGTCACCACCGCAGTGGCTTGCTGAGTCGGCATTAGTGTCATCACCAGCTTGGCCACCTGGGAAATCACCCAGGTGAGCAGCCACGCCCACACCAAGCCACTATTGACGGTGCCCGAGGCATTGGCATACATCAGCCACCAGGTCCCATAGGTGAACAGCGTCTGGGCAATGGCGAGCCCGGGGATAAACCCGGCATCGCGATAACGACGCGCCGTGATGGCGGCTGTGGGAATGAGTAAAAAGGCCCGCACAGTCAGCTGCGGCAGGATGCGATTGCCAATAATCAAGAAAGTCAAAATCTCAAACAGCCATAAGAATGGCAGCAGCCACCAGTATTCACTACGGGTGCTCCGGCCGTCAAAGTTCAGGGCATTCGTCAGATAAGCGCGCAAGGCGTAGAATTTGCTCACACCGTAATCGGGATTGTGGGGATCGATCATATGTATTTCCTCCAGTCGTAAATCAATTATCGCAGATATAAGTTGTGGTTTTTGGTCAGTTTTAGATAAGGCGACTTATAATTTCCCGCTTAGCTTCGCATGAGGCAACGCAAAAAGCCCTTCGCGCTTAGGTGAAGGGCTTTGGACTGGCAAATTAGGCGGAAGCGGCCTCGGCCTGCAGCTGGGTCACCAGCTCGCCGCTGGCGGTGACTTGCGCCAAGGCCAAGGCGACTTGGTAAGCCCTGCTCGCTTGGGCATCCCCGAGCTGCTTATAGGTGCGGGCTTGCAGCGTGTACAGCTCGGCCAGCAAGAACAGGCTGTCGTTTTTGACCGCTAAATCAATGCCGAGTTGCAGGTACTTCAGCACCTCATCATAGGCTTTCAGTTCAAAATATATGCGCGCACTATGCCAATAAATGGTCAATTCGACCTCCAGATACCGGCCCTCATTCAGCGGCATCTGTTTGAGCAGTTGATCGGCCTGCTGCAGGTATACGCTGGCGCGGTCGGTGGTCCCTTTTTCGGCATAGGCAATGCCTAACCCCAGCGTGGCCATAATCGCCGCCAGGTCTTGATGGGTCTGGCCTTGTTGATTCAGCACCCGTCCAAAATAATAAATCGCCTCATCCTGAGCATGATTCACAAACAACTCCACCATGCCGCGATAATAGTAGTACCGTTTCTGATCACCCTCGCTAGTCAATTTCGCCACGTTGACTTTAGCTAAGCCCGGCGCGGCGGCGACGTAATCGCCATGCCGCACTTGCTTGCCCACCTGTGCCAACGCTTTTTGCGTGCGATCTTGATTCTCCACCACAATATCATCGAGGCCGATGCCCAGGCGATTAGTCAGGCGAATCAGGATATTCATACTTGGGACTTTGTTACGTTTTTCAATCAAACTGATTGTGGCTTGCGTGCAAATATCTTTGGCCAGTTCCGCCTGCGATAGTCCTTTGAGCTTGCGGAAATACCGGACGCGATCCCCCATGATGCGTAAGGCCGGCTGCGTTTTACTCATTTCTTCACTCCCTTTAGAAACCAACGAAAAGCCGAACACCTTTCAGGTTTTCAATACGCAAATTATACCCGCAAATATTCATTTTGACTACTTTTTCTTATTCATTTTAGTGCTAACATACTAATATAACGGTTAGGATTATTAGAAATGGGTATGATTTAAATTGTATTTATTTTAGAATATAAAAATATCCGCCATATAATAGGCTGTGGCGACTTACGTAAATGATTATTGACAGCTTTTAGTCAATTCTTTTAATCAAGCTTGTTATTAATAGAGATCGATAATCTTTTGCAGATAATCGACCACGACCTTGGGCAGATCTCCGCGCATCAGCAAGGCTTCCAGCAATCGACTGCGGTTGTACCAGGCGTTCCAAAACTTGATGTTCTCTTGCGGGCGCACG
Source organism: Lacticaseibacillus suibinensis (assembly GCF_003946175.1). Classification (GTDB taxonomy): domain Bacteria; phylum Bacillota; class Bacilli; order Lactobacillales; family Lactobacillaceae; genus Lacticaseibacillus; species Lacticaseibacillus suibinensis. The sequence continues at coordinate 31,925 of NZ_RHOK01000013.1, forward strand.
TCATGCAGGCGCGTCTGCCAGGCCGTCAGGCACATCACCAAGGAATCGGCATAGAACTGATGCTTCACTGCCAGATTAACCAAATAAGCGGCGATGCGTTGATCCTCACCGTACACCAGCGGCACGGTCATGCGCTGCCAGCCAGCCAAAATTGACGCCATCAGGAAAATCTTTTCCCCACGCGCCAGGCCGGTCACCTGCGTCAGCTCATCAGCTAAATTGCCGATATGCGTGTAGGCATGGGCCCAGCCGCCGCCATCCACATAGCCGCGGCCGTCGCGCTCCAGCAGCACGTAGACACACAATCGCTGCAAAAGGCCGCTATATTGTTTGCTGGACAAGGCGTGGTAGCGATTTTGGTCGGCGTACACAAGCCCTGATAGCAACATCACGGCGAAACTGCGCTGAAAAACGGCATCGTTTTGCGGCTCCATGATATGGGCGAAAAGGATATCGGGTTGTTGCAGCGTGTTAAACAGCCAGCTCACCTGAGCGGTAGTGAAGGCATCCATCTGAAACAAATCAGACAGCAGGAAAAAGGCGCCTTTGTCGCGCACTGCGGGACTGCGACTGGCGAGATGTGCAACCAGAAACGTCAGCTCATCATCGCTCACACTAGGCGTGGCGGTTTTCTTCACCCGCTGGCGAATCGTATGCATTTTGGCCAGCGCCGCTAAATCATCGTCGGGCAAAGCCACTGGCGTTGCTGGCTCCACCGCCACCGAAGCCATCAAGTGATCCAGCGCAGCTGGCAGCTGCTGAAACAGCTGGCCAGCCAGTAATTGTTCGCGTAAAGCGCGGACGGCTTGCGCCACGCTTTGAAGTTGAGTCGCCAAGAATAATCTCCTTTTCTAAAGCAAAATCGGCCGCGCAATTTTTTGCTTAGGATCCGCCAAGACCCAGCCGAAATCATCGGCGCGCGGCGTTTTTTTCACGCGCAGGCCAGGCTGGGCCATAATGGTAAACGGGATCTCATGTGCCAGCGCCTGCTTCATGTACTGATCGATCAAGGGCTGCGGCATCAGGCCGTTCAGATAAACGCGATACTGGGGATAGCGCGTCAGCACCTGCTCCAGTAGCTGGGACATCGCTTCGGTGTGCAGCTGGCGAATGGTCACTGCCATGGCCACCCGGTCGCGAAAATTACCCAGAAAAGCGCGTTTTTCGTCAGGTTTCAAGCTGGGAATGCCCAGCGCTCGGGCTTTGATAAAAGCATTCAAATCTTCCGTCATCGTTGCCCCTTTCTAGCCGACCGACCCGTCCATTTCCATCCCAATGAGGCGATTGAGTTCGACGGCATATTCCATTGGCAATTCCTTGGTGAAGGGTTCAACAAACCCCATGATGATCATTTCCGTGGCTTTAGCTTCGGGTATGCCACGGCTTTCCAGATAATAAAGCTGCTCTTCCGAAACCTTGGACACTTTGGCTTCATGCTCCATCGACACAGTGGAATTCTTGATTTCGGTGAAAGGAATGGTGTCTGAAGACGACTGCTCATCCATTAAGATGGTATCACATTCCACATGACAAAAGGCGTTATCCGCTTTTGGCGTGAAGCGCACCGTGCCGCGATAGTCCACGGCTCCGCCATCTTTGGCAATCGACTTGGAGACAATGTTGGAGGACGTATTCGGTGCGTTATGAATCATCCGGGCCCCGTTGTCTTGATCGACCCCGGACCCCGCCACCGCCACGCTAAGCATGGTGCCCCGGGCCCCTTCGCCATCGAGGTAAACGGAAGGATACTTCATCGTCGTTTTCGAGCCTAAATTACCGTCAACCCATTCCATGGTGGCGTTTTTCAGTGCCTGAGCCCGTTTGGTTTCAAGCGAATAAACATTCTTGGACCAGTTTTGAATGGTCGTATAGCGGCAGTAGGCATCATCTTGAACGAACACTTCCACCACCGCCGCATGCAGCGAGTCACTGGAGTAATTCGGGGCCGTGCAGCCTTCTACATAGTTGATGTGGCCACCCGGCGCCACAATGATTAAGGTGCGTTCGAACTGACCGGTATTTTCCGCGTTGATGCGGAAGTAAGCCTGAATCGGCACATCCGTCTGGACGCCGGCCGGCACATAGATGAAGCTGCCGCCAGACCAAACGGCTGAGTTCAAGGCCGCAAACTTGTTATCGCTGGGATGGACCAGCGTGCCGAAGTACTGGCGCACTAAATCAGGATATTCCTTCAAGGCACTGTCCATGTCCATAAAAATAATGCCGAGTTTGTCGAACTCTTTTTTCATATTATGGTACACCACTTCGGATTCATACTGCGCGGAGGCGCCCGCGAGATACTTACGCTCCGCTTGCGGCACGCCCAAGCGGTCGAAGGTTTTCTTGATGGTGTCAGGGACATCATCCCAATCCCGGTAAGTTTTGTCGGTGGCTTTCTGGAAATAAAGCATTTCTTCCAGGTTCAGGTCAGACAAATCGGGACCAAAATCAGGCATCGGCAGCTTCTGGTAAGTCCGGTAAGCCGCCAGGCGATAGTCGAGCATCCACTGGGGCTCATGTTTTTCTGCCGAAATTGCCCGCACGGTGGCTTCCGTCACCCCCCGCCCAGTGGAGAACACTGGGTTGACCGGGTCCTTGAAATCACCGGGATTTTCCGTCGGCAAAAAGTCGACGGTTTCCGCCACCGTTTCGTTGTTCTTCGTATTTTTGGTTTCAGTCATGGTTGTCCTCCGCATCTGGCAGCCCCAGTGCTTGGGCCGCCGCTTTCCAAGCCAAGGTGGCGCATTTGATGCGCGCCGGGAATTGGTGCACCCCTTTGAGCACCGCCGCATCCCCGAGCGCCGCTTCCGCCGGACTGTGACCGTCAATCACTAGCTCGGAAAAGTCACTCACCAGCTGCATCACTTGCGCCGGTGTTTGGCCGATAATGCGGTCGGTCATTAAACTGCCTGAAGCCTGCGAAATCGTGCAGCCACTGCCAGCAAAGGCAGCAGCAGTGATTTTGCCCCCTTGCACTTGCAACTGCAAGGTCAGCACATCGCCGCAGCTGGGATTACGTACAGTGACGGCATAATCAGGCGCTGCCAGCGTGCCGTGATGGCGCGGGTGGCTCGCTTCGTCCAGAATGACTTGGCGATAAAGTTGATCCAATCTAGTCATTGCCAAGGAAAAACCCCCTTGCTTCCTGCACTGCCGCCGCTAACTGCGCCCCGTCCGCCGCTGTGTTGTACGCGCCAAAACTGGCGCGCACCGTTGCCGGCACGCCTAAGCGCGCCATCAGCGGCTGGGCGCAGTGATGCCCGGCCCGCACCGCAATGTGCTGTTCATCGAGGAACGTGGCTAGATCATGCGGATGCACCCCGGTCAAATTAAAGCTGACGATGCCAATGCTGGCGTCACTGCCATACAGTACCACGCCAGGAATAGCGGCCAAGGCCTGGCGCAGGGCTAGGACTTGACTGTGCTCCTGCTGGGCGATGGCGGCCGGGTCCTGCGCCATGAGCCAGGTAATCGCAGCCCCGAGGCCGTACACCCCAGCAATATTCGGGGTGCCCGCTTCAAACTTCAGCGGGCCCTCAGCCCATGTTGCACTTTGGTCCAGCACTTCATCGATCATTTCTCCGCCGAACTGAATCGGTGGCATCTGTTCGAGCAGCGCTTCGCGACCGTAAAGTACGCCGATGCCAGTCGGGCCATACATTTTGTGTCCGGAAAAAGCATAGACATCGGCACCAAGGGCCTGCACATCAACGCTGAGATGGGCTACCGCCTGCGCGCCATCGACAATCAAGTAGCCGCCCACCGCGTGAATAGCCTGCGCCAATGGGGCCAGCGCCACTTCTCCGCCGCCTACATTCGTCACTTGCGCCAGCGCTAGTAACTTGGTGCGCGGCGTGATGAGTTGCGCCACCGCCGCGACATCGGTATCCCCAGTCGCGGTCACCGGCGCCACCACCAGTTTGGCTTGCAGGCGGTGGGCCAGCTGCTGCCAAGGCAGGAAGTTGCTATGGTGTTCGGCACCGGAAATAAGAATTTCATCCCCAGGCTTCACCACTTGCGGCCCAAAGCTGCTAGCCACCAGATTCAGGCCATCGGTGGTGCTACGGGTATAGACGATTTCGCTGGGCTTGGCCGCATGAATAAAGCTGGCCACCTGCGCCCGCACCGCCTCGTATTGTTCCGTAGTTTCATACGCTAATTCGTACAAGCCGCGATGGACATTGGCATTGGCGTTAACATAGTAGTCTTGTAGCGCCGTCAGGACGGCTTGCGGCTTTTGACTGGTTGCGGCACTATCCAGATAAACCAGGTCTGGATGAGCAGCAAAAAAAGGAAATTGTTCACGCATCTGCCATCACCAAGGTTTCATCAATTTGTTTGAACAGGGCCTGCTTCAGTGCCGGGTCTGTAATTTCCAGCAGTCCACCTTCCAAGAAACCGCGTATCACGAGTCGCTTGGCCAGCGATTCTGGCAAGCCGCGGCTCATGAGATAATACAACTGGGTCCGGTCCACTCGCGTCACCGACGCCGCGTGGCCTGCTGTCACATCGTTTTCATCGATCAGCAAAATCGGATTGGCATCGCCGCGGGCCTTGCTGCCTAGCATCAGCACCCGATTTTCCTGCTGATTATCGCTGCCGCGTGCGCCTTTGATGATGTGGCCAATCCCATTAAAAATCAAATGCGCTTTGCCGACAATCACCCCACGCTGGTTGATATGTCCTTGCGTTTGCCGGCCGTTGTTGGTCATCGCGGTAGTGTACCCCACGTTCTGACTACCACTGGCCAGCACGCCGACATTGATGGTAGCCTGGCTGCCAGTGCCATTCAGATTCACCGTCAGTAAGCTGGCGCCACTGTTTTGCGCAAAACCAGCCACTGTCCAGTTGAGCTTGGCATGCTCGGCCAATTCAGCCGTCCGCTGCACAATCGCAGTTCGGGCGGTGAACGCGTCATAGGTCAGCCAATCAACCTCAGCGTTGGGCGCCAGTTCAAGCAAAATCCCCACGCCCAGCTGCAGGCCACTGGTCGCCCAACGGTCTTGCAGGCGCACATGGGCGCCGGCGCCGACATGCAAAATCACCAGCGCACTGCCGGTTTTGGGCCCTGCGACCTGCACCGGCGCCTCAGCGTGATAACCCGCCGGAATGAACACCTCAGTCACCTCCGGCGCGCCTAGCCACGCATCCACCGCCGACCGCACCGGCCAAGCGGCAGGCGTTTGACTCACAGTCACTGCTGAGTCGGCCTGCACTGTGGCGTGGTCAAAGGCATCCGGTGCCTGTTTCAAATAACGCGCCAAGGGGATCTTCGGCGTGTTCGGCAAGGTTAGCTCAGTCATTGCCCTCACCTGCCTTGAGGTGTTCGTAGCCGGTTTCTTCCAGCTGGTGGGCCAGCTCTGGTCCGCCGGTTTCAATAATTTGGCCATCCTTCATGACATGCACGACATCCGGGGTGATGTAATCCAGCAGCCGTTCGTAGTGGGTGATGATCAGGGACGCGAAGTCAGCGCCGCGCATTTGGTTGACGCCATTGGCCACAATGCGCAAGGCATCAATATCAAGGCCGGAATCAATTTCATCCAACAGCGCCCAGTGCGGCTTAATCATCATCAGCTGCAGGATTTCGTTGCGCTTTTTTTCACCACCAGAAAAGCCCTGGTTCAAATAGCGGTCCGCCATATCCTCTGGCATCTTCAGCACCGCCATCGTCTCATCTAACTGCTTGAGGTAAGCCATAATCGGGATGGGATTGTCTTCCGGCCGTCGGGCATTGATGGCCGCGCGAATGAACTCCGCATTCGTCACCCCATTGATTTCCGCTGGGTACTGCATGCCCAAAAAAAGCCCCAGCCGCGCTCGCTCGTCCACCGGCAGGTCAACAATGCTTTGCCCGTCAATCAGGATATCGCCTTGGGTCACCAAATACCGCGGATTGCCCATCAGTGTTTCCGCCAACGTGGATTTACCATTCCCATTGGGGCCCATCAACGCGTGAATTTCACCACTGTTAATAGTGAGATTAACCCCGCGCAAAATTTCCGGATGCTCTGGTTCTGCTTTGACTTTGACGTGTAAATCACGAATCTCTAGTGTGCTCAACGGTTTACCCCCAAGAATACTAATTGTCTTTATTGTACGGCAGTTTGACCAACGAAAAAAGGCGCGGCTCACCGGCTGTAAATTGCCCGCAGCCCAGCCAAATCGGCCGGACTCAGCTTGGAGACATTGCGATCAGTCGGAAACATCACCGAATCCGGCGCAGTGCTGTGGGCTAGCCCCAAGGCATGCCCGAGTTCATGCACCGCTGTGGCCACGTTCAAGCGCGAACGATAAGCCAAGTTTAAGCGGGCACTGGCATGGTTAACGGTGGCCTGCTTGGCCCCGGTCCAGCGGGTGATTTGCGGCCCGCCTAAGCCTAGAATCACCGCTTCACCATTCGTCTGCACCTTTTGGTAGCTGCTCAAGGTCAGGTGGTTGGTAAACTGCCCAGTGCTCCCCGGTGTCAGCTTGACGATGTCGGTTTGGTTATAGATGTTGAGGGCGGCGGTAAAAAGCTGCTGGACGGTGCGGTCGGTATGCGGCGCAAACGAATAAGTGTAGCGCGCCGCCAATTTTCCGGTCGGCACAATGGCTTCTTTCGCGGTAGCCGCGGTGCTCGCCGTGCTGGCTGAAGTGGTTGAGGACTGGTGAGGTGCCGCCTTCTCCGCACTCGGGGCCACCTGGCGCTTCACCCAACTGACCGCCGCACTCACCCCGTCTGCCACCCGCGTGTGCACCGCCGCTGGTAAACTGAAGTACAAGAAGGCACAACAAAGCAGCACAATCCACCCCCGGTGCTTCCGCATGTCACCACCTCCCTGCTTGTCGTTCCATTCTAACGAAGAATACCACCTCGGTAAAGCTGGATGCAAAAGAGGATGTGAGCAAGTCACATCCTCTGCAATGGTGCGATGGCGTTAAAGTGCTGGTAATCGGCTACCTGCTTGGCTAAGCGCGACCTTGCTCCGTAGCCTGTAGTTGCACTGCGCGAGGCCAACGCCCGAGCCAATAGCTACACACCAGACCTCACCAGCTAAAAACGCTGGCAAGGCCTGGTGCTAGGCTATTGGTCAGGCTAAGTACGGCCTTGCTCCGTAGCCTTAGTGATGCAGTCGTTTCGCGAATAAATCCCCGATAAACTGAATCAGGAACACCAGGATCAAGATGAAGATCATGGCCACCCAGGTGACGTCGTTTTGGAAGCGTTGGTAACCTACCGCAATGGCCAAGTTACCTAAGCCACCGCCGCCAACTGCGCCGGCCATGGCAGTGAGACCAATGACACTGATGATGGTCAAGACACCGACACGAATCAGTTCGCTCAGGCCTTCGCGCAGGTAAACGCGAAAGACAATGGCGGCTGGGGACAGGCCCATGGCTTCAGCCGCCTCAATCACCCCAGGGTCAATCGTCAGCAAGGCGTTTTGGACCTGCCGCGCAAAGAATGGCGTGGTGCCCAGCACCAGTGGCACCAAAGCGGCGGTCGGGCCGATGCCGGTGCCCACAATCAGGCGCGTAAAAGGATTCAGCACCGCCAGCAAAATAATGAAGGGAATGGCCCGGAAGATGTTGACGATTTTGTCCAAAATCCAGTACACCGGACGGTTCGCCAGTAAGCCATGATCATCGGTCAGCACCAAGAAAATGCCAATTAAAATGCCGAGGACACCAGCGATCAACGCCGTGAAGAAGGTCATGTACAGCGTTTGACCAATGGATTGGGTCACCCCACCATCACCGGTCCAAATCGGAATCACGTTAGGGAAGAGTTTTTCGATAATGTTCATGCTTGCTCTCCTTCCTGATCGGCGCTCAGATGCTGAACGGTGACGTCACTTTGCTGCAAATAATCAAAGGCCCGGTCAAGGTCCGTCTGCGTCCCACTCAGCACCACCAACAGATTACCAAAAGGGGTGCCTTGCAGGATTTGGATATCCCCAAACAAGATGTTGGCGGTCACGTTGTACGTCTTAAACAAGGTCGCCACCAGCGGCTGATCGGTCGAGGCGCCGACATAAGTCAGGCGCACCAGTTGATCTGGCGCCTGCAAGTCGCGCACTGCCGGCTGTTTGCGCACTGCCGCAATGGCACTTTCGATTTGAATGGTGGTGTCGATGAAGTCCTTGGTTAGCTGTTCATGCGGCTGGGCAAAAATCTGCAGCAACGTGCCGCGTTCAATGATGCGGCCTTCATCCATCACGGCGACCTTGTTACAGATCTGCCTGACGGCTTCCATTTCGTGGGTAATGAGCACAATGGTCAACCCCAACTTCTGGTTCAAATGTACCAGCAAGTCGAGAATGGAAGAGGTGGTTTTGGGATCCAGCGCGGAAGTCGCTTCGTCTGAAATCAGAATTTCTGGATCTGAGGCTAACGCCCGAGCAATCCCCACGCGCTGCTTTTGGCCCCCAGACAGTTCATTCGGATAAGCCGTCGCCCGATCAGCCAGCCCTACCAACTCCAGCAGGTCGCTGACTTTCTGGTTGATTTCACTTTTCTTGATCTTGCGCCACACTTTTTGGCCATCGGCCGTCGTTTCGGTGACGTTCGTGCCTTTCAGCGGAAAGGCCACGTTGTCGGCAATGGTGCGTGAATTCATCAAGTTGAAATGCTGAAAAATCATGCCGATGCGCCGACGCTCCTGTCGTAGCTTGGCGGCATCCAGCTTCAGCATATCTTGCCCCAGCACCGACACCGTGCCACTGGTTGGTCGCTGCAACAAATTAATGGTACGCACCAACGTTGACTTCCCAGCGCCTGAATACCCGACAATCCCGTAGATATCACCGCGTTCAACCGTCAAATCGACATGATCGACGGCGTGCACGCTGCGAGTTTTCTCTTTGAATTCGACATCCACTTGCTTCAATGTGATTAACGGCTCTGCCATACTTTACCTCATTTCTCGACGAACGCGTTGCAACTGGTTACCAAGCAGGAATAACGGCGCCTTTGTAGTACTTCTTCAGCAACTTAGCAGTGCGCTGCGTTTCATATGCTTTAACAATCTTCTGGTAAGTCTTGTTCTTCTTATCAGCTGCGGACTTAGCAGCGATAATGTTGATCCAAGGCTTGGACTTGGCACTGAGCTTTTCCACCGAAATGGCATCGGCAGGCTTGAGGTTTGCGGCAACGGCGATATCGTTGTTGACGATGGCCGCATCCACATCATTCAAGCTACGCGCGGTTTGCGCGGAGTCCAGTTCCGTAATCTTCAGGTCCAACTTGTTTTCGGTGATATCGTGAATCGTTGGGGTGGCGACGTCCTTGACTTTGATAATACCGTTAGCAGCCAACAGGTCCAGGGCTCGGCCTTCGTTGGAGACATCATTTGGCACAGACACGGTGTCGCCCTTCTTCAGGTCTTTCAGCGACTTGATCTTGTTGGAGAAGGCACGCATTGGCCCGATGTAGGTGTTACCAATTGCGGTCAGCTTTTCGTTGTGCTTCTTGTTCCAAGTGTTCAAAAAGTCGTTGTGCTGGAAGGAATTCAACTGAATATCGCCATCTTGCAAGGCTTGGTTCGGCGTGTTGTATTCGGTGAATTGAACCAGTTTGATTTTGACGTCTTCTTTGGCGAGGCGTTTTTGAATGTCCTTCCAAATTTCAACGTCGGTACTCATGATCCCGACTTTGACCGTCTTTGGGGTTTGAGTCGTTGACTTGTTGCTGCCACATGCAGCTAAAGCGAGCACTGGTAAGGCCAAGGCCGCCGTTAAGGCCAGTTTCTTGAACAATTTCATTTTCTATTCCTCCAATTTTTTGAGCGAAACAAAAAGTCCGCTTCTAACAGCTTGTTAGAAGCGGACTAACCGCGGTACCATTCTAATTCACTAGTCAAAAAGACTAGCCTCACTAACGGGCTATCACCCGCGTGCAAGATAATGGTTGCCACCCATTGCCGCCTTGCCAGTGCACTGGTTCGGGACACCGATCCGTGAGCCATTCTCGGCCTCGCGCGCTACCCTGCTCTCAGCAGTTGCAGGTTTTCTGTACAGTCTAGCGTGGCTTCTCTCTCACATCGTTCGTTTGCTCTTTAGAATAACTAGAGTTTACTGAGTTCGCCTGGCAGTGTCAACCTTAAAATTAAAAATATCTGAGAAACATTTTCATGCTTGCCGTGACTCGGCCAGCTAAGTGCGCCGAATCAACGTCTCAATCTGATCGGCCGCTGCCGCAAAAGCGTCGGCGCGCGCTGCGCCTTGCACCTGCGCAAGGTCAGCCAGCGGCCAGTGCAAAGCACGCGTTGTTGCCGGCAGCACCGGACAGTGATCCCTAGCATCCCCGCGTAGCGTGACCAACACATCACTGCGGTTTAATCGATTGGCTTGGCCTGCGCGTGAGCCCAGTCGATGCCGCGTTTGGCCAACGTCTGGACCGTCCTGGGATCCACAGGGGTCGGCTGCACGCCGGCGCTTTGCACGCGCCAGCCGGGCAGCAACTGTTGGGTGAGCGCCTCGGCCAGTTGGCTCCGGCACGCATTGCCTGTACATCAAAAGTATACCTGCATGGCAAGCCCTCCATGGGGTTAAGCCTTTAGCGTCACAACCCAGTTGGCGCTATGCGCCGCTTCGTTGAGCAGGCTTGGATCATCCACGGCCGCTTCATTGACCGCGACCACGGTGCCACTCACCGGTGCGTCCAGATCGAGCACCGTTTTCTCCGCTTCAACGTTCATAAAGGCGTGACCAGCGGTAAGTCGTGTGCCGATTTTCGGTAACTCCACAAATTTAATTTTGCCCATTGTCTGCTGAGCGTCAGCGGTTAAGCCCAACGTAATCGTGTCATGTTGCTTTTCTTGCCAAAAATTTTCTGTCATGACCCATTCTCCTTGCTTAACGATCGAATTCCTCTCCCTCTTGGCTAAACATGTAACTCTGATGGTGATAGCGCATGGAGAGGATCATACCCACAGACAACATATCCGCCAGTAGGAACGAGCCCCCTTGCGAGATAAAAGGCAGTGGAATCCCAGTTAAAGGTAGCAGACCGATATTCATCCCGATGTTTTCAAAAATATGGAACACAAACATCATGATGACCCCAGTGGAAATGTAGGCATAAAATTCGTTTTGAGTATCGAAGGTGACCCGAATCATTTGGTAAATCAACAGGAAGTACAGCAGAATCACCGCCGCACAGCCGATAAACCCAAACGCTTCGCCAATCGTGGAAAACGCCATATCGGATTCCCGCACCGGCACCGTGACTTTCAAATTGTTGAAGCCGCGCCCGTACATTTGCCCGGAACCAATCGCCTTCATGGATTGCCATAACTGATAGGAACTGGTGCTCGTCGCCCCACTGGGATCAAGCCAGGAGTCGATACGCTTGAACTGATATGCTGCAAAGCCCAAGTGTTCCAAAATCCGCCGGCCCCAAGGTTGCACCACCAAGACGATAGCCGTTGACCCGATGGCCCCGGCGCCGATGCCAATTGGGGCGATGATTTTCCAGGTAATGCCGGATACCAGCACCACCCCGGCAAAAATCGCCAGGAACACCAGCATGGTCCCGAAGTCATTTTGCAGCTTTAACAGCACTAGCACTGGCAGCGTCCAAAGCAACATTTCGCCAATCAGCCGCCAATCATTGGCCGTGCTGTGCTGATACTTGGTATTGTGGTTGGTCACCACCCGGCCCAGCATCAAGATATATGCCGGTTTCATCACCTCCGAAGGTTGGAAGGTGAACGAGCCAAACCCTAACCAGCTCTTGGCGCCAGTATGATCAAACACTGCTCGATCATAAGCCACTAGCACCAAAATCAGCAGAAAAATCCCGAGTCCGTACAAAATCGGCGCCACGCGCCACAGCTGCTCGGCATCGAATTGCATCACGAAAAAAATACCAATGCCGCCAATCACGTACCACACAGCCTGCATAATCAAGGCCCGCGTGGTACTGGTCGAGGACGTATCATGCGAAACGGCCATGTAAATCGCTGCCATCCCAATCAACGCCAGCAGCATCACCGACAGGATAATCCCGTAGTCGATGCGGTCTTCACTTTTGCGGCGGGTTGAAACTGCCTTTGCCATGCCGTCACTCCTTTCCCTGCCTCACGTCTCAGCCGAAACCGGCAGAAAGCGGGCTGAGTCTACTGGCCCAACCCGCTGACGTGGTCCTGCTCACTAGGCGCGATGCAGGTGGTATTCACTCAATAGATAATTCTCGGCATCGGCCAAATTCTTGAACCGGTTGCCTTGCATGCTACCCGCCACGAAGCCTTGAAAATGTTTGCCATCCGCTTCCGGCTCAATGTAGCCAATTTCGACTTTACCCACCGTCAGCACTGAAACCGTGTGGCCGTTACGGGTCACTTCTTCCTGTTTGACGGTGATTTTTTGCTCTTTTGCCATGAAAACTCCTTTGTTTTAACGGTGAAAATCAAACTGCGCACTTTCCGACAGATTCTTCTGCGGATCCGGATTGCGCCGCACGGTGAAGAAATCCGGCACCGGATCCAAGCCGCCGCGGATAAAAGGATTGCAGCGAATAATCCGGGCAATGCCCATGATCAGCCCTTTAATCACGCCGTGTTTGGCTAGGGCCTGAATCATGTACGTCGAGCAGGTCGGATAATACCGACAGCTCGCCGGTAGCAAAGGAGAAATAAAGCGCTGATAAAATTTCACTAGCGCCATCGCCAGCTTGCGCATCACTTTCACCTCTACTTCAGAAAGTCAAAAATATGCTGCCAGGTACTGGGGGCAAACACCATGAATGGACTACCACCATTGATGGCATAGCCCACCATCGCGCCAATCACCAACGCCAGCACAATGAGCAAAAAGCCGATCAATAGTTTTCGCAAAACGCTTTTAGCATAAGCTGAACGCATGATCGACCTCCTCATCAATATTGCTTGTGATGCGCAATATTATCCAGCAACACGCCCGTGCCAAGGGCCACCGCGTCAAGCGGATCGTCAGCCAGCAGCACCGGTACCCGCAGCTCGTTGGCGAAAAGATGGTTGATGCCATTCAGCAACGCCCCACCCCCGGTCAGCATGACGCCGCGATCGATGATGTCGGCAGACAGCTCAGGCGGCGTCTTCTCCAGCACTTCCTTGGCGGCGGCCACGATTTGAATCATCGTGTCATGCAAGGCTTCTTGGACTTCGACTGAGGTGACTTCAACCTCACGCGGCAAACCGGTGGCGATATCGCGGCCGCGGACTTCCATCTTCTTTTCGGGATCAGCTTCGTACACCGCCCCGATTTGAATTTTCAGCTGTTCAGCGGTATGTTCCCCAATCAGCAGCTTGTGCTTGTTCTTGACATACGCCGCAATCGCGGCGTCCATCTTATCGCCGGCGAGTCGCAAGCTGCGACTAGTGACGATTTCGCCCATCGACAGTACGGCCACGTCTGAGGTCCCGCCACCGATATCGATAACCATGTTGCCCTGAGGCTGGAAGATATCTAGCCCGGCGCCGACTGCAGCGACTTTAGGCTCGAATTCTAGATAGACCTTACCACCGCCGGATTTCTCGGCCGCCTGAATAATGGCCTTTTGTTCAATCGAGGTGATGTTGGTTGGGGCACAGATCAAAATGTTCGGCTTGGACATGAAGCCCTTGACATTCAGCTTGTTGATGAAGTACTCCAGCATCGCTTCGGTGATATCAAAGTCGGCAATCACACCGTCTTTCAGCGGCCGAATCGACTTGATGTTGCCTGGCGTGCGGCCAACCATTTTATAGGCTTCTGTCCCCACCGCCAAAACCTTGCCAGTATGCGTATCAATGGCGACAACGGAAGGTTCATTCAGCACAATGCCTTTGCCCTTCACATTGATCAGAACGTTCGCCGTTCCCAGATCGATCCCAATATCTTTTGCCATGAATTTCTCTCCTCATTTCAGTCCTAATTGATGATTATACCACAGGCGGGGCGCCGCCGAACCGGCCCTAAGGCGGACTAGCGAATCAGGTACTGCAAGCTACCAGCCGCGGTAATCAGCGACAGGAAAAATTCGCTGACGTTGTAGCCAATGGCAATGGCCAAAAAGATCATCAGCAGTTGGCTTTCCCGCTCGTGGCCGGCTTTGAGCAATTTATCAAACCGCAGCGCAAAAAGCAGCCGAAAGGTGATCATGATAAATACAAAATGTGATACCAGCGTCAAGGCGCCGGTAATGCCCAAATCAGTCGCCATAGTGGCCTCCGTTTCCGTATGCAGTCTAAATTATACCGATTTTTTCAATCGAGTGCGACTGTGTTTACTGAAATTAATAGTTTTCTAACCACGCTGGCTGCACGCGGCCTGCTGTGCGGCCGGCCGGAGCCAAAGGTCGGTCTCCGACCTAGTTTAGAAGCCGCAGTCGCTACGCTCCGGTGCGTCTTCTAAACTGCCGCGATGAGGACTGGTCAGCCTGCCAAGTGCGCAGTCTGACCAGTCCTCATCGTCTCACTGCTGGCCTCACGCCCCAAGCGCCGTCCCCACCACCGAAACACACTGGATAACAGTAAAAACACAACCCGGCCACATCGCAATGAGAACTAATCAACACTAGCAAAAATATTCAAGCCAAAGAATGTGCCCTTCAACGAAACTCCAGATAAACTTTTCGAAGCGAGTATTTCTGAACTACTCATCGCAAAGTAACCGGCGAAGATGCCAAAACACCTTAAAAAACGTCAATCCGCATTTATATTCTGGCACCCCTTTTGTTATGAAGCGGGTTGCGGTGGTGACGGGCGGAGCCTGGCGGGGGTCTGGCCGTGAAACGATTAGCGACAGGCAGACCGGCGCGGTTTTTGGGCAGGGCTGCCCAGAGCTAATCGCGGCAAAGTCGAAGACAGCAACGAGCGAAGCGAGGCTGGCTTCATCTTTGGGTCCGAGACCGGTTTTCGGCTCGGACCGGCCGCACAGCCAGCACCCCCGCCAAGCGGAGCCCACCAACGCCGCAACCTGCGGCCCGGTCCATCAAAACCCAAGAACACAAAAACAGCACCGCTAAGCGCGATGCTGAATTGATTGGTCTGATTAACCGCCCAGGCCGCTCTTGCGGACGTGGATTCGGTTGATGGCGCGCTGCAGGGCCACTTGGGCACGTTGCAGTTCGTCTTGATCCCGATGGCTCTTGGCATCCTCGATGCGGCGTTCGGCGCGCTTGCGCGCAGCTTCCGCCCGCGTCAAATCGATATCGCGAGCCCGTTCGGCAGAGTCGGCGACAATCGAACAAACATTGTTCGACATCTCCATGAAGCCACCATTCACGGCAATCATGTTTTCATGGCCGGGGCTGTCAACGCGGCGAACGCGCACTTCCCCGATCACAAGTGGTGCAACAACGGGTTCATGGTTGGCCATGATCCCCATATCGCCAGTGGTGGTTTTCACCACCACGAGGCTGGCATGGTGATCATAAACCAAACCATCCGGTGTCACGATGTTAACAGTCAGGACATTTTGTTCTGCCACGATAACCCCTCCCTTCTGCGTCGTTAATTAGCCGCTGCCTGGGTTGGTTGGTCATCGCTAGCCGCATCATCGGCTGGGGCAAAGCCCATCTTCTTGGCTTTTTCCGCCACTTCTTCAATCCGCCCAACGGCCCGGAAAGCATCTTCTGGATACTCATCCATCTTACCATCGAGAATCATCTTGAAGCCCTTGACGGTTTCTTCAACTGGCACATAAGAACCAGGTTGGCCGGTAAAACGTTCCGCCACGTTGAAGTTTTGCGACAAGAAGAACTGGATCCGCCGTGCGCGGGCAACGGTGATCTTTTCGTCGTCAGACAGTTCATCCATCCCTAAGATGGAGATAATGTCTTGAAGTTCACGGTACCGCTGGAGCACTTGCTGCACGCGAGTGGCAACTTCGTAGTGTTCTTTACCAACAATTTCTGGCGTTAAGGCGCTGGAAGAAGATTCCAGAGGATCAACCGCCGGGTAAATCCCTTGCTGGGTCAGACTACGTTCCAGGTTAGTGGTCGCGTCCAAGTGCGCAAAGGTCGTCGCCGGCGCTGGGTCGGTATAGTCATCGGCAGGCACGTAAACGGCCTGAATCGAGGTAACTGACCCCTTCTTGGTCGAGGTAATCCGTTCCTGCAACTGGCCCATTTCCGTAGCCAGCGTTGGCTGATACCCAACGGCTGACGGAATCCGGCCCAGCAGCGCAGAAACTTCAGACCCGGCCTGAGTGAACCGGAAGATATTGTCGATAAAGAGCAGCACGTCTTGACCTTCGACATCACGGAAGTATTCCGCAATCGTCAGCCCGGTCAAGGCCACCCGCATCCGGGCACCAGGCGGCTCGTTCATCTGACCAAACACCATGGCGGTATTCTTCAGCACGCCGCTTTCCTTCATTTCGAAGTAAAGGTCGTTACCTTCACGGGTTCGTTCGCCGACCCCGGTGAAGACTGAAATACCGCCGTGCTCTTCGGCAATGTTGTGAATCAATTCCTGGATCAAAACGGTTTTGCCGACCCCGGCACCACCGAACAACCCAACTTTCCCCCCACGTAAGTAAGGTTCAAGCAGGTCGATCACTTTGATCCCTGTTTCAAGGATTTCTGAACTGGTATTCAGGTCCTCGAATTTTGGCGCATCCCGATGGATGCTGTCGCGCCGGTGGTCTGGGCCAAATTCTTCACCGTCGTCGATTGGATCACCCAAAACGTTGAACACACGACCCAATGTATCCTTACCGACAGGCACCGAGATTGAACCGCCAGTATCTTTGACGGTCATGCCTCGTTGTAAGCCATCGGTCGAATCCATCGCGATCGTCCGCAGCACGCCATCGCCAAGTTCAACGGTGACTTCAAGGACCAAATCCTTGCCTTCATCGCGCTTAACGATTAATGCGTTGTTGATTTCAGGTAGATCTGCGTCGAGCGCAAACTCGACATCGACAACAGGGCCGATCACTTGCACGATTTTACCAGTCGCATTACTCAATGAAATCGTCCTCCCTGTTGATTACTACTCAAGTGCATTGGCCCCACCGACGATTTCGGTGATTTCCGTGGTAATGGCCGACTGCCGTGCCCGGTTGTAAGTCGTCGATAACTTGGAAATCAAATCGTTGGCATTGTCTGTGGCACTCTTCATGGCAGTGGTTGAAGCGGCATGCTCAGCAGTTTTGGCATCCATGATGGCGCCAAAAATCAAGCTTTCCGCGTACTGAGGCAAAATCGCTTCCAGCACTGCGTCCGGATCAGGTTCCGTGATATATTCGATCGGCGTGTCTGCGACTTCACTGGCATCAAGGTCAGAGATAGGCAGCATTTTTTCAGCGCGGAACGCTGATGTCAATGAGTTGACATGGTGGTTGTAGCACACATACAGCTCATCGAACACTTCGTTATCGAACATCGTCACCGCGGTTTTCACGATTTCTCGCACCTCGTTAAAGGTCGGGACATCCGACACACCGCGATATTCATAAGCCAGATTAACGCCGCGATTTTTGAAGAAATCAGCGCCGACCCCGCCGACTGCCATCACAACGTAATCCGCGTCGTTTTGGTGGTCTTGGGTGATCATTTGCATCATGGCCTTCAAAATTGTGCTGTTGTAGGCACCCACCAAGCCGCGGTCAGAGGTAATGACCAGATAACCGGTTTTCTTGACGGGACGTTGTTGCAACAATGATGCCACTTCAAGGTGTTGCTTGCTGGCATCAGCATTGGTCAACTCTTCAGTTTCCTGACGTTCCAGCTCCAGCAGCTGGGCGGCGGCCAAGTGCGTCACGATTTGACGCACCCGATCGGCGTACAGTTGGTATTGTCCGGAACGCTTTTCAATCTGGCTCAATTTGGCGCCGGAGACCATTTGCATGGCCTGCGTGATCTGACCCGTTTTCTTGGTCGAGTTGATCTGGCGCTTGATATCCATCAATGATTCAGCCATGCGGCACCTCCTTATTTAGCGGCGCTGCCGGTGAACCCATCAGCAAAACCTTTGATGAGTGCATCGAGCTTATCAGTGTCTGGCAGTTGGCCAGTCTCACGAATCGTCTTCAGCAAGTCGGCGCCATTGCTTTCCGCATAGTCGAACAGGCCTTGCTGGAAGGATTCGATGTCATCCACCGCAATCGCATCCAAGAACCCATGGGTCAAAGCGTAAAGAATGAGGACCTGCTTTTCAACGGCCAGTGGCTTATGCACCGGCTGCTTCAAGACTTCGACGGTCCGGCGGCCGCGATTCAGCTTGGCCTGCGTGGCCGCATCCAAATCAGAACCGAATTGCGTGAAGGCTTCCAGTTCCCGGAATGACGCCAGGTCCAACCGCAGCGTGCCGGCCACTTTCTTCATGGCCTTGATCTGCGCGTCCCCACCGACTCGAGAAACCGAAGCCCCAGCATCGATCGCTGGGCGGGTCCCGGAATAGAACAGGTCGCTTTGCAGGAAGATCTGACCATCCGTGATGGAAATCACGTTGGTCGGGATGTAAGCGGAGATATCCCCAGCTTGGGTTTCGATGATCGGCAAGGCCGTCATGGAACCGCCGCCCAGCTTGTCTGAGAGCTTGGCCGCCCGTTCCAACAAACGGGAGTGGGTGTAGAAAATATCCCCAGGATAAGCTTCACGCCCTGGCGCGCGCCGCAGCAGCAAGGACAATTCACGATAAGCGGTGGCTTGTTTGGACAGATCATCATAAATGATCAGAACATGCTTGCCATTGTACATGAACTCTTCGCCCATCGCTGCGCCGGCATAAGGGGCGATGTACAGCATTGGGGCTGGTTCAGAAGGACCCGCCGTCAAAACGATGGTGTAATCCATCGCGCCGTACTTCTTCAAGGTTTCAACTTGCGTGCGCACGGTTGATTCCTTTTGGCCAATCGCCACGTAGACACAGATCATATCTTGGTCTTTTTGGTTGATGATGGTATCAATCGCAATCGAGGTTTTCCCAGTTTTACGATCCCCAATGATCAACTCACGCTGGCCTCGGCCAATCGGGACCAAAGCGTCAACTGCTTTGAGCCCGGTTTGTAGGGGTTCAGTGACCGACTGACGTTGCATGACGCCAGGCGCTTTGACTTCGATTGGCCGCGTGTTCGTGGTTTCAATCGGGCCATTACCATCAACGGGTTGCCCTAAGGCATTGACAACGCGACCGATCATATTTTCGCCGACCGGCACTTCCATGATGCGACCGGTCCGCTTGACGGTGTCGCCTTCACGAATGTCATCGAAGGCCCCAAGAATAATGATACCAACATCATTACTTTCGAGGTTTTGGGCCATCCCGTATGAGCCATTGCTGAACTGCAGCAATTCGCTCGCCATTGCATTTTTAAGACCGGTCGCGCGGGCGATTCCGTCACCAACGTAGGTCACGGTACCGACTTCATCAACGTTCAGGTCATCTTTGTAATTCTCAAGTTGCTTCTTGATCAGAGAACTAATTTCCTCTGTCTTGGTGCTCATCCGGTTCACCTCGTTTCGCTAATTACTAAGCAGCGTTGCCCGCAGTTGCGCCAGCCGCGTGGCGACGGTGCCGTCAATGACAACATCATCAGCCACCACTTTAACGCCGCCAACGATACTTTGATCGATGACCGGCGTTACTTCAACGGCTTGCGCGTTTAACTTCGTGGCAATGGCTTGTTTAATCGCCTGAAGCTGCGAATCTGACATTGCCACAGCAGTCGTCACGACCGCTTTCACAATGCCATTGGCAGCATCGTAGCGGGCTTCAAAATCATCGAAGACCGCTGCGAGGCCGCCTAGTCGGCCATTGGCTTGCACAATTCCCACCAGCTGCGAAACCAAATCGGACCGTGATTGCAGCAAAATGCTAAGCAATTGATCCTTGTCGGCGGCAGTGAGATTTTTGCTGGTCAAAGCCGAAAGCAGTTCAGGGGTTTGTTTCAGTACTGCCTGCAGCTCATTGACTTCTTCATGCACCGCTTGGAGTTGGTTTTGTTCTTGGGCAACCTCGAACAACGCCTTCCCGTAGCGTGGTGCGGCATCGCGATCAGTGACTGCCATTGGCGTCACCTAACTCACTGATGTATTGATCAATCAATGTTTGCTGTGCGGCTGGGTCGAGTTCCTTAGCAATCAGCTTTTCAGCGATGGCCAAAGATAAGGAAGCAACGTCTTTTTGGGCCGCATTCAAGGCGTCTTGCCGCTGTTGGGCAATATCCTTGTCTGCGTTGGCCTTCAACTTTGTGACCTCTGCCTGCGCATTAGCCACGAGCTGCTGACGCTGTGCTTCGCCATTTTCCTTCGCCTGTGAGACGATTTTAACGGCGTCTTCCTTGGAACTCTTCAGTTCTGCTTCACGCTGGGCCGCCATCTTCTGGGCGTCCTGGCGCGTTTGGTCAGCATAATCCAGATCGCTATCGATCTTATCCTGACGTTCAGCCATGATCTTGGTCACTGGCTTCCAAGCAAAAGTCCCAACCAGTACTAATAAAACAGCGAAAGCGGCGAGTAGAAAGAGCGTATCACCAAAAGTTGCCATGTGAATCATTCCCCTTTCTTAATTTGCCGCTGGGCGAATTACTTCAAAACAAGCATGAACGCAACAACGATAGCCATGATCGGCACGGCTTCGATCAGCCCAACACCGATAAACATAGTGGAACGCAGGTTGCCGGTTGCTTCTGGCTGACGAGCCATCCCTTCAAGGGCCTTGGAAATAACCTTACCGTTACCATATGAAGCCGCGAAAGCAGCGATGCCTGCGGCGATAGATGCAGCGAGATATTGCATGATTTATCCTCCTAATGATTAATCAGAAATAACCTTTTCAGACGTGTAGACCGTTGATAAGGTAACAAAAATGTACGCTTGAATCGTACCAATGAAGACTGAGAACCCTTGCCAAATCACTTCGATCGCGAAGCCACCAATGAAGGATACCCCACCGAGCAGCCCGTGCCCCGAAAAGGCGAGCTGGCGAATCAGTAGCAGTAACACTTCACCGGCGTAAATGTTCCCGTAAAGTCGTAATGCTAAGGTGACAAAGTTAGTGATGTTTTCAATCAAGTTGATGGGGAGCAGAAAAGCGACAGGTGACACGTACTCATGCAGATAACCTTTGGCGCCGTTAAAGACGACCCCAAAGAAATGTGAAAGCACCAGCACCAGCATCGCCAAACTTAACGTGATGATGGGATCGGCAGTACTTGACCGCACCCAGGTTTTACCCCCAACATCAAGTTGAAGGAACAACCCGAGCTGGTTGTTCACCCAAACGAACAGGAACAACACAAAGGCAAACAGACCAAAACGATTGCCTTCCTTCCCTGGCATCGCTTGTTTGACGATGCCATTGGTGAAGTCAATCAAATATTCGAGCACGTTCTGCCGACCATTCGGACGCAGCGTTGGCTTGCGAGCAAGCCAGAACACCAACGCAAAAATCAGAATGCAAGAGATCAAAATCGCCAAATCGTTCGCCAAGTTAAACCGCAGACCCATAAAACTAACCACGGGATAGCTTTCGTTCACAGAATTCACCTCCTTAAGTCGGCTGCGCCCACGCACGCCTATGTACGGGCGTTAATCGCGGGGCATGCACATGCGCAAGCGCAGTCAAAATTGCGGATTTCCGGATACTCATCCTTCAAAACACACTCAATACTCTATCACCTTTTGCATGAAAAAACAAAGCACGCCGGTTGATTTTCATCACTTTTTGCAAACCCTTTTCATTACGATTTTCACACAGAAAGCGGCTTCATGGTTAAACTTGGCCAACCTGGTTGAAAATGTCAGCCAAGTTGAAAACAAGGCAACCGCTTCAAACACTGTTTTTCTGTAAACGTCCGTAACGGTCTGAACAAAAATCTGGGTCGGCGCTAACTGTCATGGGCAGCGGTGGTAGTGGCTACCTGCATCATAGCCGAACAAAGCGCCCTGGCACAAGCCAAGACGCTTTGGGGGCAGTGTGATTAAAGTCACATTGTCTGGGTATTTGTTTTGAACGGCAAAGATGATGCGCAGACCTGCGCAGCTTTAGTTGCGCTCCCCGGGGGCAACGGATGAGTGTCTAGCTACACTCATCACCTCGAAGCCAAAGTGCGGCTTCAATGCGTTGAGCTAGGCTAGTCGTCCGGCAAAATGCGGTCGCCCTCCGCAGCCTGTTTAGTTGCGCTCCGGTCGGCAACGCGCGAGCGATTAGCTACGCTCATAGCCTCACCGGCAAAAGGCGCCGGTAAGGCTATGAGCTAGGCTACTCGTCGCGCTAAGCCCGCCGACCTCCGCAGCGTTACTTTGTCCCGAACAGCCGGTCGCCGGCGTCGCCGAGACCTGGGACGATGTAACCATTTTCGTTCAGATGATCATCCAAGGCTGCCGCATAAATGTCGACATCTGGGTTTTCCTGTTGAACCACTTTGACGCCTTCTGGAGCGGCCACGAGGACCACGAGCCGAATCGAGGTGGCGCCGCGCTTCTTCAGCGCCTCAATGGCCATGTTAGCAGAGCCGCCAGTGGCCAGCATAGGATCGACAATCACCATGTCGCGCTGATCGATATCCGCTGGCATTTTGACGAAGTATTCATGTGGCTTCAAGGTTTTTTCGTCGCGGTACATCCCGACGTGGCCGACCTTTGCCGCTGGAATCAGACGTAAAACGCCGTCAACCATGCCTAAGCCTGCGCGCAGAATTGGCACGACAACCAGCTTTTTGCCGGCCAGTTCTTTTTGAACTGTCTTGCCCATTGGCGTTTCGATTTCAACATCACGCAATGGTAGGTCCCGCGTGATTTCATAAACCATCAACTCGGCGATTTCGTTGGCAATTTCCCGGAACTCTTTAGTCCCGGCATTCTTGTCTCGAATCAAGGTTAACTTGTGCTGAATCAGTGGGTGGTTCAAAACCGTAAATTTGCCCATGCAGAAAGGTCCTCCTTTAAATGTGGCGCAAGCTTACAAAAATCGCGACTACGAAGGCAGTCGCGATTACAGCATTGTTTTACTTGCTATCCGGCATCATGCCGTAACCTTTCCTATGATAAAGGATGACGCCCGGTCAGTGCAAGAGCAGATTGGCGAATCTCATCAAGTTTTTCTTGATCATCGCGGTGAGTCAAAGCGGCGGTGATCAGATGTGCGACTTCCTTGCAATCTTCTTCGTTGAAACCGCGGGTCGTAATCGCCGCGGTCCCTACGCGTAGACCGGAAGTCTTGAACGGCCCGTTTTGCTCGCCAGGAATCTGGTTCTTGTTGGCGGTAATCATGACTGAATCCAGAAGATCTTGAACATCGCGGCCAGTCAAGCCGTAGCCAGTGACATCCAGCAGCACCATGTGGTTGTCAGAACCGCCGGAAATCATCTTCAGTTTCGGGTCTTCCGCGAATCCCTCACACATCGCCTGCATATTCTTGACGATTTGAGCCGCATAGTTCTTGAAGTCCGGTTGCATCGCTTCGCCCAGCGCCACGGCCTTAGCCGCAATCACATGATCCAGTGGGCCCCCTTGAATACCTGGGAACAAGGCGGAGTTGATGGCCTTACCGTATTCTTTCTTAGCCAAAATCATGCCGCCACGCGGGCCGCGCAGCGTCTTATGCGTCGTCGTGGTAACCACATCGGCATATGGCACTGGATTCATGTGCACCCCGCCAGCAACCAAGCCGGCAATGTGGGCCATGTCGACCATCAAAAAGGCCCCCACGTGATCAGCAATGTCACGGAACTGCTTGAAGTCGATGGCGCGGCTGTATGCACTGGCCCCGGCGACAATCAGCTTCGGATGCACAGCCTCAGCCTGTTCCAAAATCTTGGCATAATCCAGCAACCCGGTTTCTGGATCAAGGCCGTAGTGATAGAAATGATACGTTTGGCCAGAGAAGCTCACGGGACTACCATGCGTCAAGTGGCCGCCATCGGTCAGATCCATTGCCAACACCTTGTCCCCGTCTTTGAGGAAAGCGCGGTAAGTGGCCATGTTAGCCTGCGAGCCTGAGTGCGGCTGCACATTGGCAAACTCGGCGCCGAACAATTCCTTTGCCCGGTCAATGGCAATCTGCTCAATTTCATCGATGAACTGATTACCACCATAATAGCGGTGCTTAGGGTAGCCCTCTGAGTATTTGTTGGTCAAAACGCTGCCTTGTGCGGCCCGCACCGCCGGACTGACGATGTTCTCTGAGGCAATTAATTCGATATTGTGCTGTTGCCGTTTCTCTTCATTCTCGATTGCAGTGAACACTGCAGGGTCATACGCTTTAAAGTCCATGTGCCTACCTCCGTGAGTTGCCACAACTCAGCATTTTTTCAGAAAATAAACGCAAAAGCCAGTTTTGCCCGAAACCAACAAAAAAAGAGCTGCCAGTTTCACAGCTCTTATTATAACAATCAAATCACTGAGTGTCGCGGTCAAAGTGGGCATTCCCGGCCGACTTGTTCAGGCGATTCATGTAAGCCGCCCCCAACCCGGTGGGTGAAAATGCCTCCGCTAAAATCAATTTAACCGTGGGATGCAAGTCAAACCAGCGCAGCCCCGCAAACAGATTATGGGTGGCGGAAGTTAAATCCTCGCCTAGCGAATAAGTCGGCACTGCCGCTGGCACCTGGGTCAGCAGCTCATCGGTGGCCAGCACGCCATAAGGGGCCGGTTGCTTAGCCGCCCACTGCAGCGCCAGTGGCCAATCTGCCGGATGATCCACAATCACCACTTGGGCATTGGGGGCGTAATGCTTATACTTCATCCCCGGTGCTTTCGGCGTTTCATTAGCGCCCACCTTGTGCTGATCCGTTTGCACCGGCCCAATGATGGGTTCCAATTGGGCCGCAGTGATTTCACCGGGCCGCAAAATCGCCGGTGGGTTGGCGGTCATATCAATCACCGTCGACTCCACCCCGACCTGCGTGGGGCCATCGTCCAAGACGCCAGCAATGGCGCCGTCAAAATCATGCAGCACATGCGCCGGCCGCGTGCCACTAGGTTTACCAGACAAATTCGCGGAAGGCCCGACAATCGGCCGCCCCGCCAGCGTAATCATTTCGCGGGTCAAGGCGTTGGCTGGCATTCGAAAGGCCGCGGTTTGCAAGCCGCCAGTGACAATCATCGAGAGCTTCCCAGGAATAATGGGCAAGATAATGGTCAGCGGGCCTGGCCAAAAGGCTGCCATCAGCTGCTTCGCCGCCGTCGTAATGGTAGCGAACTCGGCCACCATTGCTGGGTTGGCGACGGTGACAATCAAGGGATTGTCGGCCGGCCGGTGTTTGGCCTGAAAGACTTTTTCGGCAGCAGTCGGATCCGTGGCATCAGCCCCCAGTCCATAAACCGTTTCGGTGGGAAAGGCCACCACTTCGCCAGCCTTGATCAACGCCGCCGCGTCAGCGATTTCGTCCTTGCTAAATACTTTGGTTTCCATGATAAGCTTCCTTCATTAAATAACTAACTTCACCATCCGTGGCTTCCCGGCCAGATCGCGGCGGAACGTCACTTGGGCCTGCGGCAATACCCGAGCGAACAACGCGGCCAAGGCCGGCTGCTGCTGGTAGCCAAATTCTAAGTACACACTGCCTTTGGGCTTAAGGTGATTGGCCACCTCAGCCACAAACCGCTCAAACAGCGCCAGGCCATCATCTGCGGCGAACAGTGCCAACGCCGGTTCAAAGGCCAGGGTGCTGGCATCCATCACCGAGGTTTCACGCCGGCTGATGTATGGCAGATTGGCAATGATAAAGTCATACCGCGCAGGCAGTGCCGCAAATAAATCGCTTTGGACCAAGGTCGCTTGGCGCTTGAGGCTGGCCGCATTGCGCTTGGCCACGGCCAGCGCCGCGGCGGAAACATCGCTGAGGGTCATGGCCGTGTGCGGTAGCTGTTTCGCCAAAGTCAACCCAATGGCGCCGCTACCGGTGCCAACATCCAGGCCGGTTTGGGCCAGGATTTGCTCGGCGGCGGCCCAAGCCACCAGTTCTTCGGTTTCAAACCGCGGAATCAGCACCGCCGGCGTAACTTCAAACAAGTCACCGTAAAACGGCGCCACCCCAACAATATACTGCGGCGGCTCATTCGCCAGCAGCCGCGGCAGGTCAGCTTCAAACTGCTTGGCCACTGGCGCTGGTACGACGTCGCGGGCATGCAATCGCAGCTGGCTTGGTGTAAAGTCGCTGCGCATTTCCAGCACATAGCGGGCGCCATCAGGCTCAATGCCTGCCGCCGTCAGTGCCGCACTTGCTCGGCGCAGCAGCTGGTCATAGGTCTCAGCCATCGATTTGTTCCATCTTATTGGTTTGATCTTGGACAATCAGCGCTTCGATGATTTCATCGAGTTCGCCGTTCATGATGCGGTCCAGCTTGTTCAAGGTTAACCCAATGCGATGGTCGGTCACTCGGTTTTGCGGGTAGTTATAGGTGCGAATGCGTTCCGAGCGATCGCCAGTGCCAATCGCGGTTTTCCGCTTCTCAGCGTACTGGCTTTCGTTTTGGCTTTCGTAAAAATCGTAGACCCGGCTGCGCAAAATCTGCATGGCCTTGGCCCGGTTTTGCTGCTGGGAACGTTGGTCTTGCATTGTCACCACAATCCCGGTTGGCAAGTGCGTCATCCGCACGGCCGATGAGGTTTTGTTGATATGCTGACCACCAGCCCCACTAGAGCGGTAAACATCAGTGCGAATATCCTTCGGGTCGATTTCAAGGTCCACTTCATCATACTCCGGCATCACGCCCACTGTGGCGGTGCTGGTGTGCACCCGGCCGGCGGATTCGGTCACGGGCACGCGCTGCACGCGATGCGCCCCATTTTCGTACTTCAGCTTTGAATAAACATTTTGCCCCGTGATTAGGACAGAGACTTCTTTGTAGCCGCCGACTTCGGTGGGATTCTCATCGATAATTTCGGTGGTCCAGCCTTGCTTTTCGGCGTACTTCATATACATCGTCAGCAAATCACCAGCGAACAAACTGGCTTCATCGCCGCCAGCCGCCCCACGAATTTCCATGATAATGTTTTTGTCATCATTAGGGTCTTTAGGCAGCATCAACTTTTTGATGTCGTCTTCCAGCTTGGCCTGCTCCTCAGTCAGGCTGGCCAAGTCTTCTTTGGCCAGCTCCTGCATGTCCGGATCCTTGCTTTCCCGCAGCAGCGCTTCGCTTTCAGCTAAATCGGCTTTGACCTGTTTGTACTTCTTATAAGCGGCCACCACATCGCGCATGCCGCCTTCTTCTTTTGATAAAGCCATGTAACGCTTGGTGTCGTTGATGACAGCGGGATCGCTCATCAGCTCTTCCAGCTCTTCATAACGGCCCAGCAGGCCATCTAATTGGGCAAAAATCTTATCCATTGGCTCCTCCTTGCTTGATGCCGCTTAGCTTAACTGCTGCGGCGGAAAATAATAGTGATGCCGGCAGACCGGGAAATAACTCTCGTTGCCGCCAATTTGAATTTGCTCGCCTTCATACACCGGCTTGCCATCATGCACGCGCAGGTTCATGGTCGCTTTTTTGGCGCAGAACCAGCAGATGGTTTTCATTTCTTCGATTTTGTCGGCGTAGGTCAACAGATACTGCGACCCTTCGAACAGCTCGTTGCGGAAGTCATTCTTCAAGCCGAACGCCATCACCGGAATACCAAGCTCGTCCACGACTTGGGCACATTCAAAGACGTGGTGCTTCTTCAAAAACTGCGCCTCATCGATCAGCACGCAGGCGGCCTTGGGATTCATCTGCTTGACCAAGTCAAAAATGTTAGTACTGTCTTGCACCGGATGCGCCGGCCGCTCCATTCCGATACGGCTGGAAATCATGCCGACGCCAGCGCGATCATCCACGGCGGAAGTCAGAATAATCACCTGTTTATGCTGCTCTTCATAGTTATGTGCGACTTTCAAAATCTCGATGGTTTTGCCTGAATTCATTGCGCCGTAGCGAAAGAATAATTGTGCCATGCGAGCCTCCCTACGCGGCCCAATTGCGGCCGCTAAAAATTCACCTTTCCTAGTATAACGGAATCTTAAGGGAATTAACACTGGCGCCGCCGGATTTGCCGGTATCCTATGCTATGATAGTATGCGACAAGAAACTTACACGAAAGAGGTCGCGACTGCGATGACAATTTCTCTCAAATCACGTTTCGCCATTTTGGCTGGACGCTTCAGCTACTGGTACCTGCACCGCTTCCGCCATGGCGGTTCGGCGTATCCCGGCAAGCTGGCGGCCCGCATCGACCCTGACGTCCTCGGGGCATTGGGCCAAGACCGGCCAACCATTATCGTCACCGGCACCAACGGCAAAACCCTGACCACGGCGCTGATTGTCAAGGTCCTGAGCCAGCAATATGATGATATCCTCACCAACCCCACCGGCAGCAACATGCTGCAAGGCATCATCGGTGCTTACTTCGCGCACAAAACCCAGGCCGGCGCCAAGCGTAAAATCGCGGTGCTGGAAGTCGACGAAGCCAACGTCAAGGCAGTGGCGCATTATCTGCACCCCAAGGCCTTTGTGATGACCAATATCTTCCGCGATCAAATGGACCGCTACGGCGAGTTTTACACCACCTATGACAAAATCCTGAAAGGCGTCAAAGCTAACCCCGACGCTTTAGTGATTGCCAATGGCGACGCACCGATTTTCAGCTCCCGTGAACTGGCCAATCCGCTGCAATACTATGGCTTTGCGTTGGCAGAAGAGGCAGCCAACGATATTTTCGCGCCGGCCAATACCGATGGTGTGCTTTGCCCGGTGTGTGAGCATATTCTCCATTACCATGGCATCACCTATAGCAACCTCGGCAGTTTCTTCTGCCCGAACTGCGGTTTCAAGCGGCCTGCGCTGAGCCACCAGGTCACCAGCGTGGCGGCCCAAACCCCTACCAGCTCCGATTTTGCCATTGATGGCCACCCGTACCACTTGCCCATTGGCGGCACCTACAACATCTACAACGCCCTGGCCGCCTATGCGGTGGGCGCAGCGTTTGAGATCACCCCAGCCCAAATCGGCCAAGCCTTTGGTGAAGCCGAGAAGGTCTTTGGCCGCCAGGAGCAAATCAGCGTTAACGGTAAAACCGTGACGTTGATTTTGGTCAAAAACCCGGTGGGCCTCAACGAGGTGCTCAGCATGATTCAGCATCAGCAAAAGCCTTTTGCCTTCGCCATGCTCTTGAACGCTAACTACGCCGATGGGACGGACACCTCCTGGATCTGGGATGGTAATCTGGAACAGTTGGTGCAAAGCGGGCTGGCCACGTCTTACATGGTCGGCGGTGAGCGTTATCGCGATATTGCCTTTCGCATGCAAGTGGCCGGCGTACCGGATGACGCCTTGGCCACCAAGCCAGATTTGAATGACGTCATCGACTACCTGAAGCAAGTCGACGAAAACCAGATTTATCTGCTCGCTACCTACACTGCAGTGCTACAGATGCGGCAGAAATTCAGCCAAGCCGGCTATATCAAAGCCGGCTTCTAAATCACAACAGCGGGCCTTGCCCTTCCACCAAGGGAAGCACAAGGTCCGCTGTTTTTGATGCGCTTTATTGTTCGGCGCCAGGGGTGGAGACAATCATCATCATCTTGCCCGTGAACGTCCAGGTCTTAATCTGGTTAGGAATGATGAAGTGGACGCCTTTCTTCAGGGGATAGGACTTGCCATCGGCTTCGATGGTGCCTGCCCCTGCCAGCACGGAAACCAAGGTGTACGGTGCGGTTGGCGTCTGGTTCAGCTTGCCGTCCAGGTCGATTTTGTACACCGAGAAAAACTTGGAAATCGGCGCCGTCACGAAGGTCGTAATCGTCGCGTCATCTTTGGTGGTTTTGGTAATGTTCAGCTCCGGGTCGTGGCTCGGCACGGTGGTGGTGTCGATGCTTTGCTGCAGGTGGAGCTCACGCTTCTTACCATCAGCCCCGACCCGATCATAGTCATACAGCCGGTAAGTCGTGTCTGAGCTTTGCTGCGTTTCCAGCACCATAATGCCTTTGTTCAGCGCGTGAATGGTACCACTGGGGACGTAAACAAAATCGCCAGTTTTCACTGGCACTTTGCGAAGCAAGTGCTCCCAGTCGCCGCGGTGAATCATGTCCGCCAGCTCCTCACGGGTCTTAGCATGATGGCCGTAAATCAGATAAGAGCCTGGTTCCGCTGAAATCACATACCAGCATTCCGTTTTGCCCAATTCGCCTGGGCGTTCATGCGCCGCCGCATAAGCATCATCAGGATGGACTTGGACAGAGAGGCTATCGTTGGCATCCAAGATTTTCGTCAGCAACGGAAAGACCTTTTCCTTCTGGTGGCCAAAATACTCCTGATTCTCACGCCAAGCGACATCCAAGGTCTTGCCTTTCAGCGGCCCATTAGCAATGGTGTCAGGGCCATTGGGATGCGCCGAAATGGCCCACACCTCGCCGATCTTACCGTCAGGCAAGTCATAACCGAAGTCAGTGGCCAGCTTGCGGCCACCCCAGATTTTTTCGTGAAATACGGGTTCCAAGAAAATCGGTTCTGTCAAAATTGAATCCCCCTTGCAATAAATGTATATACTTTTCAATCAAAGTGTACCACAGTCAGTGCGTCATGAACGCGCTGACATTAAATTCGCAATTAATTCATCGCGGACAGTCAAAAAGTCCTCATTCACCTGTGGATGCACGCGATTGGTCAGCACAATCAGCGCTGCCTGGGTTTGCGGCTGAATCAGCCAAAACGTCCCGGTGTAGCCGGTGTGATAAAGCCAAGTCCGGCCGCCAGCATCGCACCGCAAATCCCAGCCAATGGTCCGACCCAGGTGCGCCTTAGTTTGATCCTGAGCCAATTGCCCGAAACTATCGGGCCAGGCCGGGTTTTGACGCTGGCCAAAAGCGAACTGCGTGAAGGTAATCAGATCTTGCAGGCTCGCAAATAGGCCAGCCGATCCGCTGTGCGGACCTAAAATCGCGGCTTTAGGGTCATGCACGACGCCGCGCCGTAAACCGGCCTCGGGATCATAAGTGGTCGGCACACACTGCTGCGGCTCCGGCTGAAAAGTAGCTTGCTGCAAGCCCAGTGGCTTCAGCACGCGCTTAGTAATCAACGGCTGAATGGCCTCGCCATACAGATTTTCCAAAGCCCACCCGACCAGCAGTAAATTCACATCGCGGTACACCACCTGCCGGTCGCATTCTGCCGTCACCTTGAGCTGGGTGATGAGCGCCTGTTTCAACGCCGGGGCCGGCAAATCGTCGCGGTGCGGAATGTACCCTTCCAGCCCGGAAGTGTGCGTCAGCGCCTGGCGAAAGGTCGTCTGGTGCGGAAAGCTCGGGAGTAACTGTTGCAGTGGTGTGTCAAACGTCACCCGCCCCTCTGCCACCGCCTGCAAAAAGACGGTGGTGGTGCCAATCACTTTAGTCAAAGAGGCCAAATCATACAGCATCCCTGAGTGCAGCGGGAGCACCTGCGGCTGAGTTGCGGCTACCCCTAAAACGCTGGTTTCAATCACCCCATCATGTAGCCACGCGGCGCTCAGGCCTGGCGCGGTCTGCCGGGTGATGATTTGCTTGACTGCTTTCAGAACTTCCATCACACCGCCTCCAACCGTTTCAGTATAGAAAGATTGATAGCGCTTTGGCAAGCTTACGCGCAAAAAAAGCCGGGTTGCCCCGGCTTCATGAAATTTATTGCTCTAAGTCCATGGTTTTGGCTTGAACACGCTCCGAAATGCGCATAAACGGAATGTAGAAGAGCACGCCTTCGACAATAATTAGCAGTTGGACCACCACGGCGCGCCAGTCCCCACCAGTGGCCAGGAAGGCCGATAGCAAAGGTGGCGTGGTCCATGGTACCAACACAATGACCCGATTCATAAAGCCAATTGCCGTGAAGAAGTAGGCAATCAAAATCCCAATGACTGGCTGCAGAACAAATGGAATCATCATTGGAATATTGAACACAATCGGATAGCCGAAGATAACCGGTTCATTAATATTGAAAATCCCAGGCGCAACGGCTAACTTCGCAATTTCCCGACTGGACTTCATCTTAGAAAACAGGAAGATGGCAATCAGCAAGCAAATCGTCGAGCCGGTGCCACCCATCATCCCAAAGGTGTCACGGAAGGTGTTGGTCAAAATATACGGAATATGTTTACCAGCTGCAGCGGCTGCCATGTTTTTATTCATGTTAATCAGCAGCAGTGGATCGAGCAGTGTGCCGTTAATGACAGTCTGGTGAATCCCCAGGGTAAACAGGAAGTTACCAATCGAGTAGATAATCAGCATCCCTGGCAAACTCGTGGTCAAAACTCGCAATGGTTCTTGAATCCCAGTGGCGATCAACGAGATCAGATCGGTGTGGGCGAAAATCGCCAGCAAAGCAGCAATCAAGGCAAAGATTGAGGTCACAATGATAGCCGGAATCAGAGAGTTAAATGATTTGGATACGGCCGGCGGTACATTTTCACCCAGGTTAATTTGCAGGTGTTTTTGCTTCGACAGCCAAACGAACAGTTCCGTGGCCAAGAGCCCGACAATAATCCCGCCAAACATGCCAGTGGTCCCTAAGTTGGAAAAACTCAGGACCCCGCCGATTTCAACCGCTTTGGTGGCGCCGGTTGGAATCAATTTGAGAGATAACGGCATGGTCATCACGAGGCTGGCCAAAGCAATAATCGCAGCCGTGATTGGATTATCATAATTACGGTTATAAGCCAAGCAGTAACCAATGGCCGGCGCCAACATTAAGCCGGCAATGTTCAAGGTCCCATTGGCAATCAAGCTGCCCCAGACCTGTAAGTTAGCCAGCGTTTCACCACTGGCAATTTTCGGGAAGATAACACTGTTGATCAAGGTGCCTAAGCCGGCAAGGATGAACAACGGCATAATAATCGCAAATGCGTCACGCAACGAACGAAGATGAACTTCACCGCCAATGCGAGCTGATACTGCGGTGAAGCGGTCTAGAAAACTCATTTTGGTCTTTTCTTGTGCCATTAAAAATCATCTCCAATCTTAATCATAGTTGATGCTAGAGCTGTTCCCCATTAGAGGCAATCACTTGCTTGAACCAGTGGAACGACCGCTTTGGTACGCGCTTGAGGTCCATCAGGTCATGATTCGTCCGGTTGACGTAAACGAGGCCATACCGTTTATCCATATTGCCCGCTGAACTTAAAATATCGATCAAACCCCAGCCCAGATACCCGATGCATTCGACGCCATCAAGGGTCACAGCATCTTTCATGGCCTGAATATGGGCCCGGTGATAACGAATACGATAATCGTCATTGATTTCGTGTTCACCATCCCAGTGTTCCCGCACCCCAATCCCGTTTTCAATTGGAAAGACTGGGACGTGAGTTTCGTTATAAATCGTGGTCAAAACGGTTCTGAACCCAAGTGGGTCGATCTGCCACTGCCATTCATTGGTCTGAAGATAGGGATTCGGTGTGTGACCAAGCACGCCCCAGAAGTTCGGGCAAGTTGCCACCGGAATCTTGGTGCTATCCAAGGTGGCAGTTGAATAATAGCTAAAACTCAGAAAATCACTGGTGCATTGGCTGATAATGGCCATTTCCTCAGGATCGAGTAAATCGTCCCAGCCTTCACGATGAATATAATGCAGAACTTCAGTTGAATACTGACCGACTGTGAACAGTCGAATCAAATTCGTATCCGCAAACTCCAAGAATTTACGCGTCGCTGCCACATCTTCGGGTAGTGGTGAGTGCGGATAGACCTCTTGATAAGCCAACATCCCGCCGATTTGGATTTGCGGGTAATGCGCATGGATTTCATTGGCAATAGCGGCGTGGCAGGTCATGACATGCTGCTGAATCTGATACAACGCGCGCGGCGTCTTAGGACCGTCATAGCCGCTAATTTTGAACGCTTCCGGTACACTGTACAGGTTTTGCTCGTTGAAGGTGATCCAGTATGGAACCCGATCAGCAAACCGCTTGACCATTTCTTTCCCAAACCGGATAAAAGCTTCAACGACATGGTCACTGACAAAGCCGTTGTATGATTCCGCCAGGTGCAACGGCATATCAAAGTGATACAGGCAGATCATCGGCGTGATGCCAGCAGCCAACAATTGATCAATTAAGTCCGAATAGAACTTAATCCCCTCTTCGTTGAA
Organism: Lacticaseibacillus suibinensis; assembly: GCF_003946175.1. Lineage (GTDB taxonomy): Bacteria > Bacillota > Bacilli > Lactobacillales > Lactobacillaceae > Lacticaseibacillus > Lacticaseibacillus suibinensis. Next base: position 65,915 of record NZ_RHOK01000013.1, read on the forward strand.
ATCGCCGTCGCCAGTGGGATTCACCCGACTCCAGGAAATCTGGAACCGATAGCAATTCATCCCGAGGTCTTTCATCAGCGCGATGTCTTCCGGATAACGATGGTAGTCATCAATCGCGACTTTCCAATCCGACGCCTCGGCAGTGGCCGGCCGCAAGTCATAGACTGACTGCCCCTTCCCCCCTTCGTCGAACGCGCCTTCCGTCTGCATACTCGATGTGGAGTTACCCCACAAAAATCCTTGCTTCAATTCAGTCATAATTTTCCTCCCTTTCGCCATGAATTATAAGCGCTTACATAAAACTTGTAAAGTCAAATTTAAAACTTGCACTTTCACTTTTTAAGGTTGCGATTGGTACCTAACAATCGGTAGAATGGGAAAGAAGAAAGAGGCGAGCTCATGTCAAAATATGCCGATATTGCCCAGTCCATTCGGGCAGCGATTAAGGCGGGCGCCTACAAACCTGGGGCGGCGCTGCCGGAACAAAAAAGGATGGCCGCAGAATTTCATACCAGCCGCATGACCCTACAAAAGGCCCTTGATTTGCTTAAAACAGAAGGTTATCTCTACAGCCAGCAAGGCGGCCGCACCTACGTCAAATACAACGCTGAAAGCATTGCCAACTTGGATGTGGGTGTCGATCAATATGTCGGTACCACCGAGCTGTTGGGCCGAACCCACCGGCTTGAAAGCAAAGTCATCAAATTCGAGCTCCGCTATCCCACGGAACTTGAACAGGAAAAGCTGGCACTTTCTGCCACACAGGCGGTTTACGATATTGAACGAGCGCGCTACGTGGAAAATGAGCCCTATGGTTTGGAGTACACCATCATGCCAGTTGATTTGATTCCTGGTATCGATGAGCATATCCTTCATCATTCTATTTACAGCTACATTGAACAAAACCTGCAACTCACGATTGGTGCCGCCTTTCGCCGCATCGAGGCGCGGCGCTCCACTGAAGATGATCAACAGTATTTAAAAAACACCTCTGATGAACCCGTGCTCGCGGTGACCAATGTCGTGTATTTAGATGATGGCCGGCCATTTGAATATTCTGTCACCCATCAGAAATTCGATAAAGCCCACTTTTCTGTTTTTGTACCTGGTCGTACCAAACCCTAATTTGTCGCTGTTTCGGCGCAATTCAAAAGACGCCTAGTCAACCACCAAGGTTGGCTGGGCATCTTTTTACGTGAGCGTACTGAATTCAAGCCACCGAAAACCACATGATCAACTGATTCGGCCCGGCGACGCGCAAGTATTGATGTTCCGCATTGTAATCAAAATTCTGCCACTGTTTGGCAATCAGATTTTGCCGCAACAAACTCAGGGTGGCGACATCTGGCACCACCAAACTCACATAATCGGCCCCGGCATCGCTTGGCCCGCGTAGCCGCGCCTGGGCATCGGCGACCAGTTCAATGCCGATATGATGCGTATTGTCACCGACGGTCAGATACGCCCGTTGCCCAGAGTCTTGTTGCCGCACAAACCCCAACACCGTTTCGATATGCCCCATCGTGGCCAGAAACTGTGAGGTCGTCACCTCTAGCCGGCCCACCGCCGCCCCGGCTGGCAACATTCTTTCCGCCGCAGCCTTAGGCAACTTAGGGGCCGGCATGGATTCAGTCTGGGCATTGGCAAAATCATAGCCGCGCGGAGGAATGGCTTGCACACCAGCATCATGTTCCAGAATCACCTGGGTGCCCTCGGGATCCGTCAACCGCACCCCCAGCCCAAAACCGCTGCGAAACCAGGCCACCGGTAGCACCGCCGCCGGCAGCCCTGCCGCTAACTTGAGCAACGCCCCGCGCGTCGGCAGCGCCAAGCTAAACGCCGTGAGACCTGCCACCTGCGTCGAAATCTGAGTGGCACCAGTCTCCAGCAGCACCAACACCCGCCGGTTCGTGCGCACCCCAAGCAAGGTGCGTTTGGCGGAAGCTTGCAGCACCGCCAGCCCTAACACCTGCTGATACCAAGCCACCATTTTGGGCATCGAGATGACCCGCAACGCCACATAACTAATCCGGGTCGCCGGATTCAAAATTAACCTCGCCATCATTGCACCCCCTTTTGGTATTGGTCATTGTAAACACAAACCAAGGAGAGCGCGAGCATTTTGCTTGCCTAGATCATTTGCTACCAGGCGGCGACAGACTGATCAGCTTCAGCAAACCGGTTCGGATGCTGTTATTTAGCTGCGGTCGGGCCTGGCAGAGGGGCGCGGCGGGCCGGCCGTGAAACGAAAAACCGGGTGAGACTGCGCTTTTGGCAGGCTCATCCGGTTTTTCGGGGCCAATCTGGAGACTCGAAGGCGAGCGCAGCGAGTCGAGGCTCCAGATTGAGGGCCGAGACCTTGGCTCGGCCCGGCCCCACAGCAGGCCCGAAGCGACCCGGCGCCAGGCCCGACCGCCGCGCCCCGAGACGCAAAAAAGGCCCGCCGCAGCGAGTCTTTTCCTAGCTTTAGATCGTAACGCTACCGCTAAACTGACTGTTGTACAGGTCAGCATAGAAGCCTTGCTTAGCCATCAACGCATCATGATTACCGGTTTCAACAATCGAGCCATGATTCATGACGATGATGTTATCGGCATCGCGAATGGTGGACAGCCGGTGCGCCACCACGAAGCTCGTCCGGTTCTTTAGCAACCGCGCCATCGCGTGTTGGATATGCACTTCCGTCCGGGTATCAACCGAGCTGGTCGCTTCATCCAAGATCAAAATCTCAGGGTTGGCCACAAACGCCCGGGCAATCGTTAACAACTGCCGTTGCCCTTGCGAAATATTTGAGGCGGATTCATTCAGCACAGTGTCGTAACCCTTCGGCAACTGGCGTACGAATTGATCCACGTGGGCGGCCTTGGCGGCACTGATAATTTGCTCATCGGTGGCATCTTCGCGGCCGTACTTCAAGTTGTCCCAAATCGTCCCAGTGAACAGCCAGGTGTCTTGCAGCACCATCGCATAGTGGCTGCGGACATCTTCGCGACTCATATCGCGAATGTCCTTACCCCACATGCGAATCGAGCCGCCTTTAACATCGTAGAAGCGTTCGAGCATGTTGATGACCGTGGTTTTACCAGCCCCGGTCGGGCCCACAATGGCAATCATTTGCCCTGGCTCAACCGTCAAGTTGTAGTCCGTCATGAGCAGCGGATTGCCGTCGTAGCCGAACTTCACATGGTCCATGACCAATGGGTGCTGGTCGCCTTCGATTGGGGTGACACCGGATTCGATGTCTTCCATTTCGGGTTCATCAAGCACTTCAAAGACCCGCTCGGCCGAAGCCACGGTGTTTTGAATCGTGTTGGCCAAGTTCGCCAGCTGTGAAATCGGCTGACTGAACTGCTGGGTATACTGCAGGAAGGCCTGCACATTCCCCAAGGTGACCGTCCCATTAGCGACGGCGACCCCACCAAGAATGGCGACGAAGACATAGCCGATGTTATTCAGGAACGTCATCAGCGGCATGATAATCCCAGATACGAACTGCGCTTTCCAAGCGGAGTTGTAAAAGGCTTGGTTCTGCACTTCAAACGCGTCCATGGCGTCTTGTTCGCGGTTAAAGGACTTCACAATCACTTGGCCGGCATAGTTTTCTTCAACATAGTTGTTGAGCAGCCCCAGGGCTTTTTGCTGACCGGCGAAGAAACGCTGCGAGCGCGGCGCTACGAGGCCAACCACAACTAAGCTCAGCGGAATGGTGACCAAGGCAATCAGGGTCAATTTCCAAGAAATCGACAACATCATCCACAAGGTCCCAATGAAAGTGAAGGTACTGGTGACCAACTGCGTCAGACTTTGCTGCAAGGTCGAGGCGATATTATCCATATCGTTGATGGCCCGCGACATGATGTCCCCATTAGAATGGGTGTCGTAGTAGTTGATCGGCAGCCGCTTCATCTTGGCTTTGAGTTCCTTACGCAGGTCGTAAACCGTGCGCTGCGAAACCCGAGTCATGATGAACTGTTGCAGGAAGGAGAACAAAGCCGAGGCTAGGTACATGAAGATAACCACAATCATGATTTCTTTGATCTTGTCAAAGTTAATCGGGAACTGGTCCATGGTGATGCCGGCTTTTTGCTGGGCCACACCTTTCATGTAGCCTTTAAAGATTTCCGTTGTCGCTTCCCCTAATACTTTCGGGGTGCGAATTTGGAAGATGGTGGAGGCGATGGCGAAAACCAAGACGATGCCAATGCCCACCAAACGTGATTTCATGTAGCCAAACAAACGGAAGGTGGTACCCCAGAAGTTCTTTGGCTTTTCCACTAAGCCGGCGCGGCCACCTGGGCCGTGGCCGCCAGCCATCCCTTGACGCTGTGGTGTTTTGGTTTCAGCCATTAGTCTTCATCCCCTTCTCTGATTTGTGAATGAACGATTTCTTGGTAGGTTTCGTTATTGGCTTTCAGTTCGGCATGCGTACCGCGCCCGACCATTTCGCCGTTATCCAGCACAATGATGGTATCGGCATCGGCCACGGTGGACACCCGTTGGCCTACGATGACCACCACGCGTGACGAAATCTTTTCGTCATCCTTCAAGGCCTGGCGCAGCTGCGCGTCGGTCTTAAAGTCGAGGGCGGAAAATGAATCGTCGAACACATACACGGCGGCGTCTTTGATCAACGCCCGGGCAATCGCCAGCCGCTGCTTTTGGCCACCAGAGAAGTTGTCCCCACCTTGTTCAACATGGTAGTCCAAGCCTTCTGGGTTGGCCTTCACGAAGTCATCGGCTTGCGCAATGGCCAAAGCGTGCCAGATTTCCTCATCAGTGGCATTGTCATTACCATACTGCATGTTGGAGCGAATGGTACCGGAGAACAGGTTAGCTTTTTGCGGCACAAAAGCGATTTGCCGATGTAATTCATCCAAATCGACATCCTTGACGTCCATGCCATTGACCCGCACCGCGCCTTTTTCGACATCATAGAAGCGCGGAATCAAATTGACCAAGGTCGACTTGCCTGAGCCAGTGCCCCCGATAATCGCCACGGTTTGCCCGGCCTTCATATCGAAGTCCACGCCTTGCAGTGCTGGCTCTTCGGCGCCATGATAACGGAACTGAACATGGTCGAATTGGAGCTGAGACGTGGTATTGGCAAAGGACTTAGGCGTGGATGGCGAAGTCAGGGTCGTGGTTTGATCCAGCACTTCGTTGATCCGGATGGCCGAAGCCTGCGCCCGGGGAATGAAGACGAAAATCATGGACAGCATCATGAAGCTCATGAGGATCTGCATCGCGTAAGTAATGAAGGCAATCAGGTTCCCGGTTTGCATGGTTTGCTGGGCAATCAGATGCGCCCCCCACCAGTCAATCGCGATGTTGGTCCCACTCATGATCAGGGTCATCACCGGGAACATCATCGCCATGATGGAAAAGACTTTCACCGCATTGTTCGTGTAATCCTTGTTGACGCCTTCGAACCGATCTTGTTCAAAATTGTCCTGCCGGAACGCACGGATGACCCGCACCCCGGTCAGGCCTTCCCGGAAGACCAAGTTGATGTTATCGGTTTTTTGCTGCATCGCGCGGAACAACGGCACGGCAAACTTCATAATAATGCCGATGAAAATGGCCATAATCGGCAGCACCACCACGAAGATCAAGGTCAAGGTGTGGTTCTTCTGATAGGCCAAGAAGGATGCGCCCACCAGCATGATTGGCGCCATGATCATCATACGCAAAATCATGACCCAAACGTTTTGAATCTGGGTGACGTCGTTGGTGGTCCGCGTGATCAGCGAACTAGTCCCGATTTGGTCCATTTCGTCATGCGAGTAGTTGATGACTTTACGGTACACATCGGACCGAATGCGTTGGCCGAGTTTCTGCGAAACCCGGGCGGCCAAAAAGACGTTGCCGACACTGGCTAAGACTGAAACCACGGCGAAGAAGATCATTTTGTAACCTTCCTGCCAGATGTAGTTAATATTGCCAGTGGCAACCCCGTTATTGACGATGTCCGCGGTCAAGTTTGGCAGATATAAGCTGGTGATGACCTGAACGATCATAAAGGCCACCGCGCCTAAAATCTGCCAGCCTGACACGCGGCCTTTGGCTAGTTTAATCATGTAAGTCCTCCTTTTGAACGCCGGCGCCGAATTGCAACCAATGAAGCATGGTTGCCATCCGCGCTTTCAACTGCGCCAGTGAAATCTGTTCCCCATTGCGTAGTCGATGGTAATAATGGCCTAGTGATTGCATGAAAATCCACATGGCTTGCCGAAAGAGCATGCCCACTTCTTCATCGCTGCTTACCACCAGTTTATCGCGGTCAATCAACGATAAGGTAGTGCGAAGCAGTTCTTTTTTATGGGGTGGCTTCGCATCGCTCGGGGAAAAATGCGTGGCGCTTTGAAAGTCCATGTATAAAAAGACGTTTGCATAAAATTCCGCGTCTGGCCCTTCAATTAACACATCCGCCGCCGCATTGAAAAATTCATCGAGCGCGGCGAACAGGTCGCCGTTGTGCCGCTTTAGTGCCTGCTCATAAAGCAAGGTAGTTTGCATGCGGGTTTGATCAAGTAAATAGAAGAAGATATCAGTTTTATCTTCAAAGTATTGATAGAAACTACCGCGTGGAATCCCGGCATCACGAATGATGTTCGAAATGCTGGCTGTTTGAAACGGCACCCGGGCAAATTCGGCGTAGGCGGCTTTGATCAGACGCTGCCGTTTTTCATCAGCGAGCCGGAAGAAAGTTGGTTTAGGCATGAGACTCCTTTCTGGCAAAAAAAGCCAAAATAAATATGACAGAATGTCATGTGACAAACTGTCATTATACGCGCCTCAGGTTATTTTACAACTATTTTCACACAATTTTCAAAACTTATTTTGGCCAGCCGAATCAGCGCGGTGCTGGCGCTAAGTGCCGCCTACTGCGCCGGGTGGCCCGCCGCCGCCCCGGCTTCGGCCGCAAGCGCCAGCACTGCCTTTTCAGAAGTCAGATCGACCCCCCGCACCTGCCAAGTGGCACCGGCGTCGACCAGGCTGACCGACGTGTTTTTCAATAGCGTCACCGGCAGCTGCTTAGGCGCCAGCTGGTAAATTAACGCACTCAAACTGACCCCGTGTGCCACCACCAGCACATTGGCCTCTGGCTGATTTGCCGCCACAATCTGCTTGAACGTCGTGTCAATGCGCGTCATCAAGGCGTCAAAGGTTTCGGCCTGGCCGGTGTCATCCATCGCGTGGAAGTTCCGCACCAAAGTCCGAAATTGCGGCGCCGCCAACCACATTTTGGCAAAGGCCCCGAACCCGAAACGGCGCTGCGTCTTGCGCATCAAGGCCATATTTTTCATGCCTTCATTGCCACCAAAATAATACTCACGCAAGCCAGTCAGCTCCTGCAATGGTGGGGCATCAGGATGCTGGTCCAAAATTGCCTTGGCAGTTTGCTTGGCGCGCCGGCGGTCCGAGCTATAAGCCGCATCAAAGTGCACGTGCTTCAGGATGGTGCCTAACGTTGCCGCAGCCGCCAGTCCTTTGGCAGTCAACGGGCCATCTGTGATGCCTTGCAAGCGCTGCGCTCGGTTCATCTCGGTTTCGCCGTGCCTGACCAGATACAAGTGAACAGTCATCAAAACGCCCCCTTTTCTGGGTTTTAACTTACCTTTATGTTATCATATTCGGCGGTAATCCCACACAGACTAAAGTCGGAGGTGAACGCCTTGGACGGCGCAGAAATGATTTTGAGTTATCTTCAAGCGCACCCGCAAAGCGCTGAATTGATCAATCGCGGCTATCAAAACGTGGTCGCCTTTCGCTTGCCGAATCAAGTGATTTTTCCGCAGCAAGCGGCTTTGTTCCCTGATGACCGCCTCAATGCCTTTCGCCTTGATGACGGCTTTATCCGCCACCACCGGCGCCTGGTAAAGTGGCTGGCTGAGTTAATCAATCCCGATGAACCCACCACGCCGGCCGCGATTTGGCTCACTTTGAGCCACGTCACCGCTACAGGTGTGCTCTTCATCGAGGTGTCCTTTGAATAAACCCATGGCCGCCATGCTGCAGCGCGCTGTGCAAGCGGCGATTTTAGGGGCGCTGCTGTGGGCCAGCGCGATGGCGTTCGGCTGGCGCTGGCTGTTGTTCGTGGTCATCGTCGTGCTAATTTATGGGTTAATTTGTTTTGGCTATGCCATCTTCTTATGGCGAGTCAATCGCTGAGTAAAAAAAGGGGGCTGTGACGAATGTCACAGCCCCCTAGATTCACTCCAAATGTTTCAGCAGAGTTACGTGCCAAAAGGCCGGAGCCGAGCAGCTTGATCAGCCTGTAGTGCAAAGCACGTACAGGCTGACATGCGGCAGCAGCTACGCCATCCACCGAGTCCAAAGTTCGGACTTGGTGGATGGCTTGATCAGCCCGTAGCGCAGAGCGCGTACAGGCTGACATGCGTTAGAAAGGCTACCTGTCGGCTCCAAACCCGCCTTTTGTCACAGCCCATGGCTTAACGCTTCTTCTTTGGCAATTTTGGTGAATGCATGAAGTAATCCACCACGAGCAAGGCAATCAGCACAATGACGATGCCTTTGGCCCACCACGCCGCCAAAGACGCGCGCATCATCCAGGCCACCAGCAAAATCACCAACGCCAGCAGCTGATCGATGATTTGGCGCAGTAAAAACTGCGAGGCTTGTTTTTTATCTTGCAACCCTAACACCCTTCCCTTGTTCAAGCTATTGGCTTGATTTTAACACTGATATTGGTGCCTTGTCAGCGCATGCGGTATAATCGCCCTAAATTAAGGAGGCGCATCCTAATGGACATGGCCATTACCCACGATCAATTTCTGCTGATTGAAGCTGGCACCAAAACAATTGAAATCAGACTAAATGACGCCAAACGCCGCCAATTACGGCCGGGCAACCACATCACCTTGACTGACTTGGACACTGGTGCCAAAATCACCAAGCAGGTCGAAGCCATTGATCACTTTGATTCTTTCACGGCGCTGTACACGCAATTTGGCGGCTTAGCAGTGGGTGCCGCGCCTGATGATTCTGTGGCCAAAATGACCCAGGAGACTTACGCCCATTACACCCCTGCCCAGGAGCGGGCTGCAGGCGTCTTGGCGATTCACCTCAAATAGTCGTCACATCAAACGGGCCATTCCTTGCGCTAAGGAATGGCCCGTTTCATTAATGTGCAGGTTTTTGCTCATCTTCGCGGCGGCGCATCACGGCCCAAGCCACGGCTGCGCCCAAAGCGAGGAGCACCCCAACGACAAGCAACCGGTGCCAGTTCAGATGGAGCACTGCATCCCCACCAAAGGCATAAAAGAAAGCCGTTGGCACGGAAGCCAAGGCAATCACTGGCGCCAGTCGTTTGCCCGTGATGCCAAGGCGCGCTGCCGCCAGATGGGTAATGGTATTGGGAATAAACGGCACGGCATAAGCAATCAGCAGGCCCAAACGCGGATTGTGCGAACGCTGCAACCACCTGAGCACGCGCGTTTGCTTATCCGCTTGGCTGTGCTCGTCAGCGAGGTGGTGAATCAGCAAAGCGCCAATATTGTTGCCAATCGTCAGGCCTAACACATTGGCCACAAAACCAAGTGGTGCGCCAAGGCAGATACCTGACACCACCGCCACCACGGCATTCGGCGCCCCAGGAATGACCGACACGGCACTCAGCAAAATCACCAGCGGGATAATGGCCCAGGAATCACCGCGCAAGGCGTGCACCAAAGTGGCCTGCGAAAAATCGGCATGCCGCACCAGCGCAAACACCTCATGGTAATGGCTCAACAGCCACACCAGGCCAATCAGCGCCAGCACAGCCGCGAGGAGCTCGATTTGCGGTTTACGTTTGCTCATGATGCCTCCTTTTGCCCGTCAAAGTTTAAAAAAAGGCCATCGCACGCTGCGACAGCCATCACTTGGGTAGATAGGGATCGAACCTATGATTATGGATTCAGAGTCCACTGCGTTACCACTTCGCTACTACCCAATATTCTTAAGCACGAGTACCAGTTTAGGAAAAAGCGGCGGTGATGTCAACGAAAAATCGCGATTTCACGAAAAAAGCTGTCTCTAGCCGACGCGGCTAAGACAGCTTTCTGCATTTAATTGGGTAGATAGGGATCGAACCTATGATTATGGATTCAGAGTCCACTGCGTTACCACTTCGCTACTACCCAATAAGACTAACGAACGAGTAATATCTTACGAAATAATGGCGCGCTTGTCAATTGCTGTCAGCGATTTCACCGAAATCCCATTACCCTCTCAGAATACCAGCCCTGAGCCTGCAAACTTCGCCGCAATGGCGTACACTAGCGATAGACTTTGTGGAAAAGAGGGGTAACAATGAAAATTGAATCTGCCTGCACGTCGATTTTGGTGGGGAAAGCCGCCAGCATCGATGGCAGTACCATGATCGCCCGCAACGATGACACCTTTCATGTGCTAGCACCACACCGCTTCTACATGCATCCCGCATGGCATGGTGAAAAAGACTTACATGTGAAGTCACCGCTGAACGGCTTTGAAGCACCACTGCCAGAAAACGGCTACCGCTATAACGCGGTACCAAATGTGGACACCGAACACCTCGGTGACTACGAAGAAAGTGGCATCAACGAAAAGAACGTGGCGATGTCCGCTACCGAAAGTACTTACGGCAATGAACGCACCTTGGCCTTCGATCCGTTGGTCAAAGACGGCTTAGATGAAGACCTGATTGTCAACATGACCCTGCCTTTTGTTGAAAGTGCTCGCCACGCGGTGGAGTACCTGGGGCAATTGATCAAACAATACGGCTCACCTGCTGGCAACTCGGTGTTGTTCTCGGATAAAGACAATGTTTGGTACATGGAAATCGTTACCGGCCATCACTGGGTCGCCCAACGTATCCCTGATGATGCTTACGCTGTCGCCGCCAACCAAGTCTCCATTCAGCAGGTTGACTTCGACGACCCTGACAATTTCATCTGGAGTGAAGGCATTCGTGAATTCGTCGCCGACCATCATTTGAACCCGGACCAAAGTGGCTGGAACTTCCGCCACATTTTCGGGACGATGAATGAAAAAGACCGCCATTACAACACGCCACGCGTCTGGTATGCCCATCACATCCTGAACCCGGAAACGCCAGAGACGCCGGAATCAGCCGAAATGCCGTTCATTATGCGCACGGACCACAAGATCACGCGCGAAGACATCGCCCAAATCCTGGGCTCGCATTACAATGAAACGCGCTTTGACCCCTTCGCCAAGGACAGCATCGATGCTGACCGCCTGCGCTATCGGCCAATTGGCTTGAACCGGACCCAGAACTCGCACATTTTGCAGCTGCGCAATGACATTGATGAAGGCCATGCTGCCATCATGTGGCTGAACATCGGCATTCCGGAATACAGCCCTTACGTGCCGTTCTACTGCAACGCTGACGACACCGATCCTTCCTACTCGCAGACGCCGCTGGAATTGGACCTCGATCAGGACTCGGCCTACTGGTTGCACCGCAGCTTAGGCATGCTGGTGGAAAGCCACTACAGCAAGTTCATCCAGCAAAACCGCGACTATTTGACCGAACAGTATCGCTTGTATCGGATTCATCTCGCCGCCACCGATGAAGCAACCAAGGATCTCACTGGCCAGGACCTGACCGACGCTTTGACGCAAGCCAACTACAAGCTAGTGGCAGCGGTCAAAGCTGAAGCCAAGCGCCAAATTGCCAGCATGTTGATGCAAGGCTTGGAATTATCCAAACTGACCTTCAACATGGACAAGAATCTGTAAGCTAGGGTGATCAACACTTGCCAAGTGTGGCAGGTGTTTTTTGTTGCCATTTATTGCATAATAAAGGCCAATCGGAAGTGATAGCATGACAACTTTGATTCTCCTGCGCGGCAATTCTGGCTGCGGCAAAACTACCTTAGCCAATCAACTCGCCGCTCGGCTGCCTGTCAAGGCCACCTTGGTGCTGCATCAGGATATGCTGCGCCGCGACCTACTGCATGCCAGCGACCACGCTGGTACGCCTGCCGTGGCTTTAATCGCCACGTTGGCTACCTTTGGCCAACGGCATTATCGCTACGTCATTATTGAAGGCATTTTACGCCGGGATGTTTATGGCGCCATGTTGACGACGCTGTACGCACAATTCCGGCCCGCAGCCTTTGCTTATTATCTCAACATGAGCTTCGCTGACACGCTAAAGCGTGATGCCCTCAAGCCAACGCCTTTTGGGGAAACCAAATTGCGGCGCTGGTGGCGCGAAGGCGATCAACTACCTTTTGAGCAGGTTTTAGCCGCTGGCGAAACGGCCCGGTTGACGCAGCAAATTTATCTGGAGGTGGCGCACCATGAGCAAATCACGGATTAATGCCTTGAGCGATGGCGTCTTTGCTATCCTCCTGACGATTTTAATCTTGGAGTTTCAACCCGAAACAGTGAAACCCGGTACCTTGCATGCTGTGGTGTTCCACCAGGCGCCGCTGTTTTTGATGTACCTGCTGTCGTATTTTTACGTCGGTACCAACTGGCTCTTTCACCACGACTATTTTCAGTATGTGAAGCGCACCAACCGCACCTTGAACGTCATCAATCTCGGGGTGTTGTTCACCAGCACGTTAATCAACTATGCAATGGTCCTGTTGATTGAGGCCCTGTCCAATGGCAATAACGCCGACATTCAGCTGGCTTTCATCGTTTATGATGCCGTGGCGCTGCTCATTTCGTTTTCTTTTCTGGTGCTGTATCGCTACCTCGAACGCCACCCCGAACTGCAAACGCTAGCCCGCAGCGGCATCGCGACCCACTACGACCGCATTCGGCTGGATCCGGCGCGCAGCGTGATTATTTATCTCGCCTCAATGGTGGCCACCAGTTTTTCCAATCTGATTGCTGGCCTCCTGCTGGTTGCCGGGGTTGGTTTTCACTTCATCGCCTACCTGCGCTTCAGCCGCGTCGTTCATTTGGCCATTAAGAAAGAGGAATGACCGCCCCCTTCAAGCCTAATTACCGGTATAATGGAAGCTAAAAGGAGTGATCACATGCGCCAAGCAAGACGTCGCCAAACCAAAAAGAAAAAATGGCCCAAGGTGCTCGGCATTATCGCCGGCCTGTTGGTCCTGTTAGTGGTCCTAGGAATCGTTTTCTTCACGCCCCTCAACAACACCTACCGCAGCGTCACCGGCAATGACACCCCTGCCGATAGCGCCGTGAAAAATGAGCTCGTGAAACGCATCGAAGCGCAGAAAACCGGCAATACCGCCACGGATAACCTGCTCGACCGTGCGGCCAACACCGTCAACTCAACCAAGATGAGTACCATTATCGCCGCCGCCAATGATGAGCAAAAAATGGCTACCCTGCTGCAAGACACCACTGGCGTCTCCAGTGCCACCGCCGAAGTGGCGGCCCGCACCTTGTTCAATACCGATAGCCTCACCCCCCTGCGTGAAGCCGTCGCGCAAGGCAATTACGTCAAAGCGTACCAGGCTTATGAAGATTTAGACACCAGTACCCTGACGCAACTCAAAGCCACTCTCGCCCAGTAAGAAAGAAGATGACGCTGCGGTGCGCTATCACAGTCAAGACGGCCGGCTGTTTCGCAATGAGCAGCTCAATGACCTCATGCGCCAAACTGGCGGTACGCCGCAAATCGTCCGCAAGCAAGGCCGCTATCTCTATCTCCTGATTGCCGCGGTAATCGGCCTGATTGCGGTTCATTTGACAATCAAGACCTTGGATGTGGTGCCGCTGATGTTTGTCTTCATTTTCGGCGGCTTGTACCTGCTGCGCGATGAATACATCATCCAACCCAGCGGCCAAGTGCTTGAGCTCAGCTACCATGACGTGGCCATTATCATGGGCAAGCAAAACCAACCACCCATCGTCTTCATTCCGGATAACGACTAACTTGGCGATGGTCATTTGACTAGCGCCTTTTTTAAAATCACTCTGGAGGTAAGCTCGTGTCTCATCAAAGATCAAATAACGCCGGCTGCTGGACGGTCGGAATCATTATCGTGGGCCTCGCCCTTCTGATCACCTACTGGTATCTATTTTTGGCCGCGGCGGTTTTAGGTGGTGCGATTTGGTACTACCTTCACCAAAAACACGCCAAGGAAACCGCCGCAGCGGCCGCGCAAGCCAAACAGGCGGAAGCCGCGGCACAGAAAAAAGCCATCGAAGGCTCTAAAGTCGACCGGATCCGGCAGTTCAAGCAGTTGCTGGATGAAGGCGCGATTACCGCGGATGAGTTTGCCGCGCAAAAAGCGAAGATCTTGGCGGAAGATGACGACGAGGATGAGCTGAAGTTCTAGGCCAGCCCGCTTGCCTCGCTCAAAAGGCAACCAAAAAGCTCCGAAATGCCTTTACATAAGGATTTCGGAGCTTTTATTTTGGTCTATGATCACCCGTATGGGAATCGAACCCATGATTCCGCGCTGAGAACGCGGCGTCTTAACCTCTTGACCAACGGGCAATAAACTGCTCGCACTCGCTCGAGCACATATAATAGTTTACAGGAATTCAGGCGGTTGTCAACAAGAAACCAGCCAAAATCCACCTGCCGTGCCGCCATCGCAACATGCTATACTAACGCCGAGGTGATTAAAATGGATGTGATTTTCCATATTGACGAAAGCAGCAAATGGCCGGTAGTGTTCGGCAACATCAAGAACTACCTGAAAACCGCGCAGGATCAAAATGTTTCAGGCCAAGTTGAGCTTCTGATCAACGGTGATCCGATTGTCCAAGCCAAAGCTGGCAGTGACATTGCACTCAGCGAACTGACCGCGTTAGGCATTGAAGTCGCGGCGTGCAACAACGCCATGCGTAGTCACGCCATCACAGCCGCCGACTTACAGTCAGGCTTGACGGTCGTGCCGGCTGGGGTCTTCGAATTAGCCAAACGTCAGCACGAAGGCTTTGCCTACATCAAACCGTAAGCCGTCTGCTAAAAAAGGCCTCGCTGCAGCATTTGCAGCGAGGCCTCTTTATCAAGGTTGCGACAGGATTACTTCTTAACCACCATCGTCGGGTTGAATGTTTGATGCTGACAAGTCCGGCCGGCACGATCAAACATGGCGTAAACCCAAAGCCCGTTGATTGCTAGTGCGGCAGCACCGATTAATAAAATGACCATCTGCGTCATCCTCCTTTTTGCTAAAAATTCGGACTCCCCGCGGGTCGATTGAACATCGCCGTCTGGATAGACGCTCCGTGAAGATTCTTAATTCTTTCCTGAATATGTACTCTATTATACACAAACTTTACAAAAGGTCAAACCGTGTTTACAAGCTTTTTTATTTTATCCATATAAAAAGTGGCGTCAGCTCACAACTGACGCCACTTTTATCGCTACATTGATTCGACTTCATCCGTTATCAGCGTCTTATTTCGTTGCTTTTGCCGATACATTACGTTTACGAAGCACCCACAGCATCGCCAGGACAAGCATTCCCAGCAAAGCCGCAGCCGCGGCATTGCCGGCAAGCCAGCCAGTTGGCGTGCCATGCGTAAGCACCCCACTGATGGACAGTAGAATGCCCGTCAGCCCGATGATTGAGCCGCCAGCAATCAAACCGGAAGCCATGCTGATACCATTTTGCACCCGGCCGGCGTTCTTTTCTTTGTTGCGGCCTTCCACGATCAAGCGGACGATTGCACCCACCAAGATAATCGCCGTCGTGGCCATGGGCAGGTAAAACCCAATCGCTACTGTCATAATTGGCAGTTTCAACAGGTGCAGCACGATGCCCATCGCAATGCCGATGAAAATAATAGTGAATGGCAACTTACCGGTGATGATCCCAGAGGTCAAAGCGGCAATCAAGTTCGCCTGCGGGAGCGCAAAGCTGGCATTTTCACTGGTATCCGCCAACTGACCCGCTAACATCACAATCACCCCGACCACGGTAATGGTGCCCAGTACCGCAGCAATCAGGAACCGCCGCTGCATCTGCGGCCGGTCGGCATGGACCAACTCGGTGGCTTTTTGCGTTTGCGAGTAGCCACCGCCGATACTGATGGCGGTCACCACAAAGGTTGCCAGCAAAAGCAAGGAGCGCAGATCAAATTCTGAGGTCCAGCCCATCACCACAAACAGCACTGTCAGTAACACTAACGAAGCAATGGTCATCCCTGACACTGGTAAATTGGAGGTCCCCAATGTACCAGTCAGGTTTGCGGCTACGACCACGAAGACAAAGGCCAACACCATGGCCAAAGCGCCGCCGAGCAACCCAATCATCAGATTGCCAGAGAACAGCGAGCTGAGAATGAACACGGCCACAATGGAGAAACCAAGCAGAAAGATGCCAAATTTTGACTTCTTTTCGTTGCCGCCCAGGGTGGCTTTCAACGACCGCCCAATCACCGGAATCAGCTTGATGGCGCCGATTAGTCCGCCGGCTAGCATCATGCCGGCACCTAGGTAGCGGTTGTACGCGCCGGCAATGCCGTCAAAACCTAACGAGTTGACTGTCACCCCGGCGGCATTCCACACTTCATTGGAGCCATGCGCCATGTCGGTGAAGTACCCAATCAACGGCGCAATGGCGAAGTTCGCCAAAATCGAGCCGGCGAACATTTGAATGGCCACCTGCATCCCCACAATAAAGCCGATACCGGCCAGCAGCGGGTTGACTTCCAGCTCAAACTTCCATTTGAATTCGCGCGCCCCGTAAAGGACGAAATGATTGTTGATCAGCCCAAACATTGAACCGGTCAGCATCGTCAGCAAGCCTCCGATGCCAAAACCCGCGCCCATCATTTTCAGGCCTGCCCCACCTTCCGCGCTGGCGCGAATGGTTTCGCTAATGGCCATGGCTTCTGGATATAGCAAACTATCTTTGCTGGCGATGATCAAGTGGTTTTCCACAATCGCCGCCGTACCAACCCCAAACAACACGCCCATGGTGCCGACCAGCACGGCTTCAAAAAAATTGATTTGCGCGCCGATCAACAGCACCGCCGGTAAAACGAAAATCATGCCACTGGCGATGGTTTCCCCACCGCTGGCCATGCCTTGCATTTCGTTGGTTCCGGCATAACCACGCCGCTTGGCGAAGGCGCGCACCACCGCCGAGCCGATGATGGCGCCAGGAATTCCGGCGGCCACGGTCAGACCCGCTTTCATGCCAGAATAGGCAGTGGAAGCGGCGAATAAAATGGCCAGCAGAATGCCGACACTTAAGGTAATAATGGTCCCTGTCCGGCCTGCTGCTTTGGCCGGGGCTTTCACCTTGGGGACGCTAGCTGGCTTCTCCATATTGGTTCCCCCTTATCTAAACCATAACTGTTTACCAGGTTTAACTTTAGCTTAGCATGTTCAGTTTTCTACATGCACTGATAACGGTCGTCATTTAACCGATTTTCTGCGGATCAAAAAAGTCGGCCGGAGGCTACCGGTCGACTCATCAAACCATCATCATTTTGTGGGATTGCTGAAATGTTGCTGGCTTTCCCCTTGTGAGCGCGTACACTAGAGGTAAGCAAGGGGAAGGAGGCAACCATCTTGGCCAACAAACCAGCCCTACCATTGGGCATCTTAACTACTGTGGCCGGCGGCATCACCCTCGTTGGCGGCGCCATCGCTTTGGCCAGCGGCATTCTGGCGATTCACAGTGCCGTTCGCCGCTAGGCTTGCAGCTGATCAGCCATTTCCGCCAGCACGCGGTGCGTGAGCCGACTTGATTCCGGCGCAATCGGGTTATCGGTTTGTTCGGCGACCGCCTTCACAAAAGCCTTTACCAACGGCGCAAAGCCGCGCGTAGTGAGCGTTGGCTCCCAGTCTGGGGCCTTGGTGCTAGTCTGACCGGCTTTGGTGTAAGCCGTTAGCTGCGCGAGGTCTTGAACCCGGTAGACCCCAGCCGTCGAACTGACCGTCGCTTCTTCCAGGTTCGCGCCAGCAACCAAGTTAATGCCGGCTTCTACCCGCATACCATTGACGCCGAAACTGATGGTGGCTTGTTGCAGATTGCCGTCTTGATCGGCGTGCATGCTGTAGCGCGGTTTGATGTCAGTGGGGAACCCTGCCAACATCAAGGCGGTATCCAGCGGATGAATCAGCAAGTCAAAAATGGCTTCGGCCGGCGCTTGGCGATCAGCCACCCGGTTTTTCACCACTTCAATCACGTTCTTATTCGGCACCGCCTGCAATTGCTGCATCAATGGGGCAAAGCGGCGATTGAAGCCTACTGTCAGTAGCTTCCGGTGTTGCGCCGCCAGCAGGTAGAGTTCGGTGACCTGCGCCGTGGTGGTGGCCAGCGGCTTGTCGATGAAGACATTCACATCTCGGGTCAGGAAATGCTTGGCCAGTTCAAAATGCGCCGGGGTCGCCGCATGAATCATCACCGCGTCCAGTTTCAAGCCATCCAGATCTTTGACATCCGTCCCCGCCATCGGCAGATGGTATTGGTTGGTCAGCCGGGTGAGCTTGGCCAAATCACGGGTGTCCAAATACCACTGCACCTGATCCTGCATTTCTGCATACACGGGCAAATATGCTTTTTGGGCAATATTACCAAGCCCGATAACCCCAATACTTAACATCTAATCACCTTTTCGTTTTTGATATCTTCACGCTAGCACAGCCTCTGCACCGGGTCAAAGGCGGCGGTTGAATTTAAGCGAAAAGTTAGGCGTCACGGAGGAGAAATAATGAAAAAATTGATGTTCCACCACTGGCGCGGCAACCGACCACTGAAGCTCATTTTGACCCTCATGTTGGGGTTGAGCCTGGCCGGCGCCACCCTCAGCGGCTGCAGCGACACTGACAGCAGTCCCAAAACCACGACCCATCATGTCAAAAAAACGGCCAAGGCGTCCAGTAGCGAAGCCGAAGCCAGCTCAAGCGAAGCCAGCTCAAGCGCGGCAAGCAGTTCGACGCCAGCCCCAGCCACCACGACCAACTCCGAATTGGCCAACTTGACCTACAACGGCACGCAAACCATCGACGTGAACGGCGGCAAGCCCACCTTTGACGCTGCGACTTTGAGCACCAGCCATGGCACTTGGCAATCCTACGCCGACCTCGATGGCCTGAACCGAGCAGTGGACGCTGAAGCTTTGATGAACAAAGCCATGATGCCGACCGCCGAGCGGGAACCCTTAACCTGGGATCCTACCGGTTGGCACAACAAGCGCATCGCCAGCGGCTACTTATACAATCGCAGCCACCTGATTGGCTATCAGCTCACCGGTCAGAACAACAATCCCAAGAATTTGATCACCGGTACCCGGTCGCTGAATAGTCCTGAAATGCTGCGCTACGAAGATGATATTGCCTACTTCATGAAAACCAACCCACAGGCGTATGTACGCTATTCCGTGGTGCCAGTATTCAAAGGCGATAACTTGCTGGCCTCAGGCGTGCACATGATGGCGCAAAGTGTCGGCGCCAGCGGCATCAGCTTCAACGTCTACATCTTCAACATTGAGGAAGGCGTCACCTTGAATTACGCCGATGGCACCAGCGTTGTCAACAGCACCCAAGCCAGCGCGCAAAGTGCCGCCCCGGCCCCGGCCGCGAAAGCCAGCGCCCCGGCTGCCACCACGACCCAGCGCGGTGACATGAATACCAATGATAGCGGCAAAATCGTTGGCAACCGCAACTCACATATTTATCACGTCCCCGGTCAAGCTGGCTATCGCATGAACGCCAGCAACGCCGTCTACTTCCAAACCGAACAACAAGCCCAAGCCGCGGGCTATCGCAAAGCCAAACGCTAGGATTCAAAAAACGCCATGCCTCAGCATGACGTTTTTGTTTCGCGAGACCCTTTCCAAACCGCCGAAAATCACTCAGCCGCTAAAAGTTTCATCGCTTTGTTAACTTGTCTATCCCGCATTAAATTGGTGACTGCCTGAACGGTCTGAAGCCTTTTCTCATCGGCGGAGTTGTGCTTGACCTGATCAAGCGAGAACGTCTTGATTTTGTTCAACGCCGCTTGATTCCATTCCACCTCAATATCCTGTGACATGTTAAGCACCTCCCCTTTTACTGTGCCAGTATTATAAGTGACATTAGTCAAAATTGTCAATTTTCATGTTAATTTCAAAGCTTGATTCAATGGTCTCAGCCTCAGCCCGGGAAGGATACAGTTTGGCCATTAGATTACGCCGAATAAATCGAGCCACTGCCGGCTGATCCATCTGCTTATTGGCAATTTTTAAGCTGATTGCATAAAGCTCATCGCCATCAACATTTTCCAACTCAAACCCATTCATTGAGAGCACGACCAAGGCAGTCAACAACGCCGTCCTTCTCAATTCACATTTTGCCGATGGACTATGGGGCCATTACCACCGGAAACAAAAAAGAACCCGCAATGGGGTTCCAAAAATCCAGTGATTGCTTGGCTGATGACAGCCAAATTGACAGCCAGTCACCGATGGCGCTCATTTATGGGCGCTGTTTTTTTGCTTTCGTCTCAGGTTCAAAAGTGCTGTAACCCGCGCCATTACAGGCGTGCGTTCAGTTCCTTGGTCATGTCCTCAAACCCAGGCCGGCCAAGCAGGGCAAACATATTGTTTGTATTGGCTGGCCGGTTTCATAGGCCACACCGCTCCCACGAATGCTGTAACGGAAGGCTTTTGGCCGATTGCATAGGTTGCGTTGTTTGCTTCGTTGGCACCTCATATCAACGATTTTCTCAACGATTATTTCTGCCGTTTACTCAGTCCCGCTTTTTGTATCCCGGCCACCACCTCGTCCGAAGCTCAGCGCAAAATAAAAACCTTCCGGTTGGCGGAAGGCATGGAAGACGGTCCGGGTGACTAGTCCGGCCCTGGTGATGATCCATCTTTTACTCGATGTAATCATAACACAAAACAAAAAGCTTCACTCCCGAAGGAGTTAGGCAAAAATTACGTGCGCCGGTTCATGTAAAGACTTTGCCTTTTAGCAAACGTTTTGTCAACTTTAAGAACAAAAAAAGCCTTACCCGCCGAAGCGAGTAAGGCCATTGATGAGCTGTTATGAGATTTAATGGGCTAGAACGGCCGCTTGCCGGCGTTCGCGCACTTCTGCATGTACATGACAAGCTGTGACTGTGCACTAATCTTGCCATCGACCGGCGTGCCCGCTTTGCGCTGCATGGCCTTGATAGTGTCGGGTCCAAGAATACCGTCAGCCTTGACGCCCAGTGCGCGCTGGATCGCTGCGATGAGCAGGCTTCCGACTGGCTTGCCAACAAACTGCCAGCCGCCAGTGAGACCCGCGTTGTGCCAGTTGTACTGGCTGGACACCACGCCGTCCACGGTGGTGCCGTACAGCCGTTGAAGTTTCGTGGTCGTAGCCGTGCCCCAGTAACCGTCTACGCCAGCACTTGCTGTGGAGGTTGCGGGTGCGGCGGCAGAAGTAGTAACGCTGCCGGTTGCCGCACCTAAGTCCTTGGCGAGTTGTGCTTTGCTGATGCCGAGCTTCGTCAGGTACGGGTATGGATCACCGTGGTCAGACCCGCCGTAGTTGCGGCTGCACCACAGGTGGCTCTTGAAGCCAGCCGTGCGGTTGCCATCATCCAACGTGCGCGGCACGCCATACTGCTTAGCCATAGCCGCCGCCAATGCGATCCAGTTGTGGTATGCCTTCATCGCGCGGGTCTTGTCGGAAAACTCGCACAACTCAATCTGCACCGGCGCATAGCGGTTCACATTACCAGCGCCCCACGCTACCCGCCCTGGTGTGCCGACTTGATATGCGCCTTGGTCGTCAACACCGAAGTGAACGAATGTTTGTGCAGAACGCCATACCCGATGCTCATAGGTCGCCATCTGCTTGGCAGTGGCCTCCATGTCATCCGTGGAGTGCAGCACGATGATTTTGCCGATTGCGGCAGCAGTGCCGGCGTTGATTGCCAAAGATTTGTTGATCGTGACCATTATTTGACCTCCTTTTTAGGCTTGTCATACGTCAGTGCCTGAACGCTGTCCGTTACGCCAGCCGTGGTTGGATCAGTGACCACACCAAGAATAGACAGCACCGCGAAGGCTGCGTTGACTATGCCGGTCAGCTGCGTGCCTAGGTTTGCGAAGTCCCACTTGTAACCAAAAGGCGCAGCCACAGCTTGCGCAAGCAATAAAATGGCCGGCACTAAGGCCAGCCAGAATTTGACGCTCAATACTCGTACTTTCCAATTAATCTTCATGTTGAACATTCCTTTCAGTTTTTGATTTGAAGTTGTAAAACCTTGTTGTACAGTGCTTCACCCGTTCCATTTCCGCCTAATGCTTTGTAGCTGCGGAAAAGGTAGTTCAAATCGTCCAAGTCATCCGTGCTGATATAACCAGTTTCGATATGGTGGTTGCACAGCATATAAACCTCATGATGAAGCAATCCGACAAGTCCAGCATCTATCGCCTTACCGTGCTTTCGATGCGTCTGCCACTGGCTTAAAATCCAACCAAACAAAGCCCCACCACCCAACTCCGCAAAAACGTCTAACCAACTCTTAAAATCCACATCTTCATACTTCCTTTCACAAAAATACCGCTAGGCGTTTGCCCCAGCGGCGTAGTCATTACCGGTAATCTGTTTGTACTCATCAGGTGTGATCATCAGCCCCACGTATGGCGCGATGTCGATACCCCAACTGTTCAGTAGCACGCATTGGTCATAGTCACTCATGCACTCGCCTCCAGTTTTGCCACCTTGAGCATCAGAGTGGCAATCAACTGCTGCTCGGCCGTGGGCTGTGGCGTGACGGGCTGTTCTAGCTCTGCCTGTTTGGCCTCATCGACCACCAGCTTGCCGTTCCTGAGCTTGGTTGCCCCCATGACGATTGTGTCGAGGTCGCCCGGAGCCACTTCCACCGCGTTCGTGGTATCGAATGGTGTCTGCCATTCTTTGCCATCAAAAAACTCCCGCTGGTAGCCTATAATGTAGCCATCGGAGTCCAGCGTAAAAAGAGCCCTGATTCTTTCTTTGGTTTCCATGTCAGCCTCCTAAACTGCGTACACCGCATCCATTACTGCATGTGGCGCTTGCGTCCCTTGAATATTGCTGGCTTCTCCGGCAATGTCCGTGTCGCTGTACCACAGACGCTTGAAGAACGTACCTACGTTTGGCATCGACAATGTCACAATCATCTGCTTACTTGGGGAATTTACGGCCACTTTGGGAAGCAAAGTGTAGTTGTAATACATATTCTGTATTTTTGAGCTATTGTAGTATGACCATCTAATCAGCCATCCTTTTTGTGTCTGAGAAAGTGGGATGCTCATTGTCGCCGTATCTCCAGCTTGCGGATAGAGTAAACCAGACCAGCATTTAAGATTGCAGTTATCGAACTGGCGTAACATCTCGCCATTCAGGTAGCCACTTGCTCTTTGCCCGCTTGTGTCTAGGTTAGACAGCAGAAGCTGCCCCATATATAGCTGTGCCGCCGCAGTAATGTCGCTTTCAGCGGTTCCGCCGGTGTACAGGCGTGATAGATAGCCGGCCGGTCCAACCTCTGTGTGGAATGTCTGGAGGCCTGTCCCGCTGCTACCATCAATCGTGCCGTCAACTGTCAGGTAGCCATCGCCCATTTTCGTAGTGCCCGTGCCTTTAGTCAGCATGATTTGACCGGTCGGGTCAGTGATGCCCGCGAAGTCGCTCTCATCGACCGGTGCGTTCTTGAAGCTACTGATGAACTCGGAGCCGTTGAACGTAACCCCGTTAAAAGTCAGACCGTTGAAGGTGGCCGCCGCAATCGCCGCAGCCGAGATCTCTTGCTTGACCCACTTTGATCCGTCCGACTTGTAGAAGGCAGTCGCATAGCCGTTCAGGTCAACCAACCAGAACTGCGAGTTCTTAGGCGCCACGGTGGTTGGTAGCGTCACGCCGCTGTCATAGCTGGTGATGTCCTTCCCCGCCGGGCCAGCAGGCCCTTGTGCACCGTCCTTACCATCAGAGCCATTCTTGCCATCTGTACCCTTAATTAGCACCCACGTATAGTCACTGGCGTTCGCGCTGTCGGCCTCGGTAAAGTCGACATACGTTCCGATGTAAGCCTTACCAGTTGGTGACTGTGAGAAGCCGCTACCGTTCACATCGTCCGCATAGGCCGTGTGGAAGTAGCTTGTCTTACCATCATCACCTTTTGGTCCTTGAGCACCGACACCATCATCACCCTTTACCTTCTGCCAGTGGCCTGAATAGTCCGCTGGGTCATCGCTAGGCACGTCGCTCTTGTCGCTCCATACGACTGCCATATACGCCTTTCCGGCGGGACTTGCAGACATACCGCCACCCGCATCATCGTCCGCATAGCGCGTCCAAGGATAGTACTGGTGCGTGTTGCTTGCCTTGATGTCATTCATCTGGTCAGCCAGCTCTTGCAGTGCGGGGTCAATCTGCGACTGCTCGATCAAGAAGTCGCCAAACGTTGCCTGCCGCGTGTCCGCCGAGTAGCTTGTTTTAAGCTCCAGCAGTCGTGTGGAAAGATTGAGGTCTTGCAGTTCATCAACTAGGTGCACGGTATCACCGACTTGTACGCCGGCGGGCAATTCGACCACGTCAGCCTCGTAGTTCACCACCGG
>NZ_RHOK01000014.1 GCF_003946175.1 Lacticaseibacillus suibinensis
TCAAGCAGTCCAATCCGCACTGAACCATCGTCCCAGACGTATTCTGAACTATCTTCGCCCATGCGATTACTACCGATGCATGGCGTAACAGCCTAGACCACTATCAAGAATTCGTTATCATCGTTGCACTTGACTTGAAAATTGAGGAACTGTTTTTTATCGCCTTTTCAATTGTGCAAAGCCAAACAAGCAAAGCTGGTATTTCGGGATTTATTAATTGTGATATAGAATACGATGAAAATTATTTGCATTTATTAAATGCTGTGTGTTATTTTAGACCTAGTTTCATACCACCGTTTCCCAGTTTCCGTTTTTATACATCAGGGGAAATGTTTGGCGAATAGTCTTGCTTTGCGCTGGGAAAAGGGTGACAATCGTTCACTGGGGGAACGTCATCATTTTTTGGGAGTGTTTACGATGAAACGCAAGGATATTACTGGCCAAAAATTTGGCCGCTTAACGGTGATGCGCTATGAAGGCGCCGCCAAAAATGGCAATGCCACCTGGCTTTGTCAGTGTGATTGTGGGCAGCGGACCATTGTTGATGGTTACCGGCTTCGTAAAGGGGCCACGACCAGTTGCGGTTGCTACCGGCGGGAAGTGATGCGCGAAGCGATTCGCAAAAACCCGAAGACCGCAGCCAAAATTGGCCAAAAGAATCAATTTGCCGCCACGGAAGGCGTCAATTTGAATGCGACCTTGACGGTGCGCTCGACCAATCAAAGCGGCGTCACTGGCGTCAGCTTTGATCAGCAGTCTGGCAAATGGAATGCGCGTCTGTTCTTCAAGGGCCAACTGGTGCTGAACCGGACGTACTGTTCTTTCGGTGAGGCGGTCACAGCGCGCCAGCGGGCGGAACGGCAATACTTAATGCCGCTGCTGAAACGGGTGCAAACGCCGGAAGCAATATCTTTGATGGAGTTGTTGGAAGCGTAAGTCTCAGCCTGATGGTTCATCAGGCTTTTTTTTTACGGCAAAAATCTGTACAATAGCAACAAAATCATGGCCAGTGGTGGCCAAGGAGGCAGTAAGGTGAAACACTCTAGTCGCACCATCAGTTTGATGGGGATCTTCGGGGCCTTGATTATTTTGCAGGCGTACATTCCCATGGTGGGTTACATTCGCATTTTTCCCGCGTGGCCGGCGATTTCGACCATTCATTTGACGGTTATCTTGGGTGGGGTCTTGCTCGGCATCCCAGGCGGTGCCGGGCTTGGGCTCTTGTGGGGTGTGATTAGCTTGATCAAAGCCTACACGTCAGCCACCGACCCGATGACGTTGTTGCTGTTTCAAAATCCAATTATCGCGATTGTACCGCGGGTGATGGTGGGGATCGTCGCGGCAGCGGTGTTTAATCTGCTTGCGCCTAAGGTCAAAACCGGGTTGGGGGCAACGGTCAAACTCGTCGCCGCTGGTATTCTCGGGGCGCTCACCAACACTGGACTCGTGATTGGGTTCACCTGGATCTTTTTCGCCAGCCGGGCGACACAGGTGGTGGCCGGCGCCGACTCCGCCAACTTAGGCTTACTACTGATGGCAGCCTTTGGCATCAATGCCATTGCGGAAGCCGCAATGGCCGGCATCGTTACGCCAATCCTAGGGCGGGTCCTGCTCGCCGTGCAAGCGCGCAGAAGATAAAACAAGCCCCTGAATCGCTGGGATTCAGGGGCTTTGTTGGACCATCAATCGAGTTTGGCGATGGCTTTTTGTAAGGATTTCGTTTCGGCGGTGACCGTTTCGAGGTTAGCCGACACGATTTCAGCTTGTTGACTCAAGGAACTGGTGTATTGCATCAGGCGGGTCAACGCTGCTTCTACCGCCTTGTGATCACTGGGGTCATTGCTGACGGTTTTGAAAAAGGTCGTCTCGGCAGTGGTCAGCTCGTCGTAGTAGGTGACGAAGGTTTTATGATCCAGATGAGCGAGCTTCAAGCTGTTCAATGCATCCGACAGCCGCTGCTGCGGAAGCTTGCTACCTTGCGCGTTGATCTTGGTCAGCGTGGTGTTAGCTTGCTCGATTTTATTTTGGCTGGCTTCGAGCTCCTTGTAAGTCGCTTCGCGCTTACTGATGAGCGCCGCCACTGGGCCTTCACTGCTGAAGTCTTGATTGGGATCCTTGTTATAGGCGGCTTCGAACGTGGATGGAAAAGCGCCAGCATCGGCATCCAGCTCGTTCATCAAAGTCGTCTTCTTGCTGACCTGAGTCAAAATGGTTTGGGCCGCATCGTTCAATTGTGTTTTTTGGTCAAATACCGCCGTTGAGCACCCTGCTAACAGCAGTAGCCCAGCAATGACCAAGCCAATTTTTTTCATCGCATGCGCCCCCCTTATCTTCCTATATCCTAGCCGATTAAGCCCCAGAATGCTAGTCATTGAGAGAAAGGCAGCGGAGTAAGGCCGCCTTTAGCCGGATGAGTGGCTTTTCTGCCGTATGTTAGCCTGTATGCGCTACGGGCTGATCAAGCGCCACCAGCCACTTCCTCACGCCAGCGCCACTTGAGTCTGCTACAATAGGCATGAGGTGATTTTATGGATGATCAAACACTGCTAGAATTAGCGGCTTTGACCCTGCAAGGGCGCGCCGACCATGGCCAGGCTTATTTGGCTGAGCAATTGCGGATTCCCGTGGCGCAAGTTTACGCTGGCGATGCCGCGTTGACGACGCACCAGCGGGAGAAATTACGTTATTTATTCACCGACTATGAGTGGATGCTGGCGCAAAAGATGACCTTAAGTGAAGACGGGGGCCGGCCGGCATGGCGCTTCCAGGCGGCTAAAGCGACCATCGCGACCGCTTGGTTGCAAGCGCCGGAAGTCGAAACCGAGTTGAAGAAAACCACTTTGGCGAGTGGGCAAACCGAGGCGCACTTACAAATTCGCCTTGATTATGGTAGCCATGGTCTCGCCGATATTCTGGACTTCGTGGTGCCCAATCCTGAACTGAAACAACTACAAACCAAGCAACTGACGCTGCTGGAATTTGCCCAAAAGCAGCTGCCAGCGCCGCAAACGGAGGACTAGTATGCCAAAACGCCGCAAGAAGCATTTGCCAGCAATGATTACAGGAATATTGGCGGTGTTTTTCGTGGCGGTTGGCGTGGTGGCTTGTCATCGTTTGACCTTGACCGAAACTCCGAGCAAGCCTGCAGTTGATGAGCACCGCGTCTTCATTAAACGCATCGCGCCTTATGCGCAGGAGATGCAGCGCCAGTATTCCGTCATGGCCAGCATTACCTTGGCCCAGGCCATTTTGGAATCCGACTGGGGCCAATCGACACTGGCCAGCGACTACCATAACTTGTTTGGGGTCAAAGGCACTGATCCAAACACCAGTCGTGAGTTAGCCACGAAAGAATATGTGAATGGTAAGTGGATTACCGTGAAAGCTCGGTTTCGGGTCTACGCGAATGACGAGGCCTCCATTAAAGACCATGCCTTGCTCCTAGTGTATGGCACGAAATGGAATGCCCATTTGTATGATCCGGTGCGCCAAGCCACTGATTACCAGACAGCCGCCAAGGCGCTGCAAACTGCAGGTTATGCCACGGATCCCACCTATGCCAACAAATTGATTCAGATTATTGAGACTTATAATTTGACGCAATATGACCAATAACGAATAATCCGCACATTTTTGACCGAAAATAACGTTTCACTTGAGCAAACCCGAATAATCGGGTTTTTATTTTGTCCGCGTTTATACCGGTCCATGCCTAACGTAAGCCTTTCACGGTGCGCTTAACCCGCCTTAGGGTCATGCTCATTACCGAACGGAAAATCCACATAATCCCCGGAATTCAAATTGTGACTGCCGGGATTTTATGGTAAACTTTGTGAAACTAAATTGCAGAAAAGGATGGGGAGTAAACGTGAAACTTCTTGAAGACCGAATCAGACAGGATGGTCAAGTGTTAGGAGCTGATGTGCTGAAGGTGGACAGCTTCTTGAATCATCAAGTGGATCCGGATTTGATGACAGCGTTGGGCGAGGAATTTTATCGTCGGTTTCAAGGAGTGCCCATCACGAAGATTTTGACCGTCGAAAGCTCTGGCATTGCGCCGGCGCTGGCGACTGGGATGGCGTTTCACAAGCCAGTGGTCTTTGCGCGCAAGCACAAGAGTTTGACGCTCAAGGACCATCTGTACACCGCTGAGGTTTATTCCTTCACCAAGAAAACCGCTAATACCATCGCGATTGCGGAAAAGTTCCTCACCGCCGACGATCATGTGCTGGTGATTGATGACTTCTTGGCTAATGGTCAGGCGGTTGAGGGCTTGCTCGACATTATTCAACAGGCTGGCGCCACTCTAGAAGGCGTTGGCGTGGTGATCGAGAAGCGATTCCAAAAAGGGCGCAAGTTGCTGGATGACCGGCATATCCACACGGAGGCTTTGGCCAGTATCGCCGCCTTTGAAAATGGCCAAGTTGTGTTTAGTCCAGATGAAAAGGAGCAGGCCTAATGAAGCAGCAAGATGTTTCCGCCCCGAAAGCGGCGGTCCTAGGCTTGCAGCACCTGCTGGCGATGTATTCAGGGTCAGTGCTGGTGCCGATTCTGATTGGGACGGCGCTGCATTTTTCCAGCGAGCAAATGACTTATCTGGTCTCCATTGACATTTTCATGTGTGGCCTGGCCACGGCGCTGCAAGTCTTTGCCAACAAATTCTTCGGCATCGGCCTGCCAGTGGTTTTAGGTTGTGCCGTGCAAGCCGTAACGCCGCTGATTGCCATCGGCCAAAAATTCGACATTCAAACCATGTATGGCGCCATTATCGCCGCCGGGTTGTTTGTCTTTTTGATCAGCGGGTTGTTCGCCAAATTGCGGCGCCTGTTTCCGCCGCTGGTGACCGGGACCTTGATCACCGTGATTGGCCTGTCCCTGATTCCCGTGGCGTTCCAGAACCTGGGCGGCGGCAACACCGCCGCTAAGGATTACGGGAGCATGGCCAACTTGGCCGTGGGGGCGTTCACGGTGCTCTTGATTTTGGCCTTTAACGTTTGGGGCCGCGGTTTCATCCGTTCGATTGCCATTTTGATTGGCATGGTCGGTGGCTCGGTGTTGGCCGGCCTGATGGGAATGATTTCCTTCCAGCCAGTGATTGAAGCTTCCTGGTTCCATGTGCCGACGCCCTTTTACTTCGGGGTGCCGCACTTTGAATGGAGCTCAATTCTGACGATGATTCTGATTTCACTGGTTTCGATGGTGGAGTCCACTGGGGTGTTCTTCGCCTTAGGGGATGTTGTTGGCCGCAAAATCGAAAGCCAAGACCTGAAAAAAGGTTACCGCGCCGAAGGGTTAGCGGTGTTGTTAGGCGGAATTTTTAATACCTTCCCGTACACCACCTTTTCCCAGAACGTGGGCCTGGTGCAGTTATCTGGCATCAAAACCCGCAAGCCCGTGATGTTCTCTGCATTGTTTTTGGTGCTGTTGGGGCTGCTGCCGAAGATTGGTGCCCTAGCGACCATTATTCCTAACCCTGTGTTAGGCGGGGCGATGCTGGTGATGTTCGGCATGGTGGCGGTGCAAGGTATTCGCATGCTGCAGCAAGTCGATTTCCACAATGATAAGAACCTGCTGGTCTCGGCGATTTCGATTGGCTTAGGCCTGGGCGTGACGGTTCAACCAGA
Organism: Lacticaseibacillus suibinensis; assembly: GCF_003946175.1. Classification (GTDB taxonomy): domain Bacteria; phylum Bacillota; class Bacilli; order Lactobacillales; family Lactobacillaceae; genus Lacticaseibacillus; species Lacticaseibacillus suibinensis. Next base: position 5,625 of record NZ_RHOK01000014.1, read on the forward strand.
TATCGTGCAATTCTTGCCGAAAACCTTGCAGCTACTGTTCTCGTCAGGTATTTTGCTGGCTAGCATCTCGGCGGTGGGATTGAACCTGTTGTTTAACGCCAAAAAGCCGCAACCAGAATTAGATGAACAAGATGGACTGAATGAAACCGATCAGAAAGAAGGCAGGCCGTGACTGCATTTATCGAACCTGGTGCCGGGGTCGGCATCATTGGCGGGGGGCCGCTGGGTTACGCCCTCGCCCAAACGGCAAAAAATCTGGGGATGCACGCCATTGTGCTGGCGCCCAGTGAAGATGATATTGCACTGACCGCAGCGGATATGCCGCTGGTGGGTGCCGCGGATGACGCTGACGCCTTGGCGCGGCTGGCCTCGGTGTCCACCATCGTGACTTACGCGAATGAAAACGTGGATGGGGATGCCTTGGCCGAGTTGACCACGAAGACGCAATTGCCGTCGGGCACGGATATTTTAACGGTGACTCAGGACCGTTATTTGGAAATGGTGTTCCTGGACGATCAGAACATCAATATCTTGCCTTACGCGCAGGTCGTGGGTACTAATGACATCAGCAAGGCGATTGAAAGTGTCGGCTTCCCGGCAATTTTGAAACCCATTCAAAAAGATATGGGCGCTGATCAACAGTTGCTGTTGAACGGTCCCGAAGATGTGGCTAATGCGCAGCAGCTCTTGCAGCAGCGGCCGTACGTGCTGGAAGCCTGGCTGGCGCATCCCGTCGAGTTTGCCGTTGCTGCGGCCAAAAGCGGCGACACGGTGCAGGTCATGCCACCGGTGCAAACGGTGGTCGATGGCCGCAGCTTGCAGGCGGCGTTTGTGCCCACCACAGCTGGCCCAGAAGTGACGCAGGAGCTGATCCGCGTGACCAAGCTGATTGCGGAGCATCTGGATTACATCGGGGCGTTTGGCGTGGAATTCTTTATGACTGAAAGTCAAAGCCTCTACGTGAAGCGGATTTATCCGGCGCCACAAGTCAACACCGCGGTGCTTGCCACCACGGCCGGCATCAGTCCGGTCGAAATGCATCTACGGGCGCTGCTCGGCTGGCCACTGCCGGTAGTGTCGCTGCTGCGGCCAGGGTTCCTGGTGCCGCTGGCGACGACGCAAAAGGCGGCGGCGATGACCCAGGTGCAGATCAAACCCGATTGGCACTTTGAGTTCTATCCGGTGGGCAGCGCTCAGCTCGGCGCCATGACCATTTTCCACCCGGCAGCCGAAGCGGTAGCAGCCTTGAACGCGACTGACCATTTTCACTTGTCACTGAATAAGGAGGAGTAACATGATCGACCGTTATAGCCGGCCAGCAATGGCGCAAGTGTGGACCGAAGAGAACCGTTACCGCAATTGGCTGGAAGTCGAAATTCTGGCGGCCGAAGCCTGGGCCCAGCTGGGGGAAATCCCTGCCGCTGACGTCAAAGCCTTGCGGGCCAATGCCAAATTTGATGTGAATCGCATTCACGAAATTGAAGCGGTGACGCGCCATGATGTGGTGGCCTTCACCCGCAATGTGTCAGAATCTCTCGGCCCCGAGAAAAAATGGGTGCACTTTGGCCTCACCAGTACCGATGTCGTGGACACGGCGCAAGGCGCGGTGTTGAAACAAGCCGATGAAATCTTGCGTGCCGACATCCAAGCTTTGACCGATTTGATCGGCCAGCGCGCCAAAGAATTCAAGCACACCGTGATGATGGGCCGCACCCACGGCGTCCATGCCGAACCCACGACTTTTGGGCTCGTGCTGGCCACCTGGTACTCCGAAATGAAGCGCAATGCCAAGCGCTTTGACGATGCCGCGGCAGATGTGGAAGCGGGCAAGATTTCCGGCGCGGTAGGCACTTTTGCCAACACCCCGCCAGCGGTTGAAGCCTACGTTTGCGAACACCTCGGCATCCGCGCCCAGGAAATCTCCACCCAGGTCTTGCCGCGGGACTTGCACGCGCATTACATCCAAACCCTGGGCCTGATTGCCACCTCCTTGGAACGCTTTGCCCTAGAAATTCGGCATTTGCAGCGTACCGAAGTCCATGAGGTGGAAGAACACTTCAACGCCGGCCAAAAAGGCAGCTCCGCCATGCCGCACAAGCGCAACCCCATCAGCTCTGAAAACGTCACAGGTTTGGCCCGGATTATCCGCGGCTATGCCACCCCAGCTTTGGAAGATGTGCCGCTTTGGCATGAACGCGACATCTCACACAGCTCTGCAGAGCGCGTGATGCTGCCAGATGCTACCGGTTTGCTGGATTACATCCTGCATCGCTTCACCAATATTTTGGCTAACCTGGACGTCTTCCCAGACACCATGAAAGCTAACATGCAAAAAACGCATGGCCTGATTTACAGCCAGCGCGTGATGCTCAAGCTAATTGAAACCGGCATGAGCCGGGAACAAGCCTATGACCTCGTGCAGCCTAAAACCGCGCAGGCCTGGGACGAACACCGCGACTTCCGCACCTTACTGGAAGCTGACCCGGCCGTCACGGACCGCCTCAGCGCGGCCGCCTTGGACGACGCCTTTGACTACCATTACCACCTGAAGCACGTCGATGAAATCTTCGACCGCATCGGCTTGGGCGACTAAACCCTGAATAATCGGCAACTGTTCTCTCACAAGCGAGTGCCGTTGCCGATTTTTGATTCTTAAAAACGGTTGGCGAAATTTAGGAGGAAGATTGAAAAAGCTCCCGGAACCGTGAGATTTCGCCCAAAATCGTTGAGCTGAATCCCTGCAGGTTAACACCACGGTAGGCCAGGACAGCCGGAACAGAAATGGGCTCAGTGGTGAAATTGTTCTTAGCCAACGAATTTGGTTGGCTTAGAACAAGCCGCGACTTCGAGACAAGCTTTGCTTGGCTCAAAGCGCTGGCCACCACGTTCCAGCCCATTTCTGTGGAGGCGGTCCTGGCCGGCCAGCACTTGCCCTCGCACCCTTTTTTGGGTAATCTGAAGCTGAATGGAGCGTGGAGGAATGAATCAAGCAGCAGTCATTAAAAAAGTGCAAGCCCCGCTGGCCGAAGAGGATTGGCTATCTGGCCTGCAAGCAGCGCTGACCGCGCTCGCGGCCTTTAGCGGTGGCACGCCGGAACAAGCCGCCGCCACTTGGGACGAAACAACTGGCCTCATGGTCAATCTGGCCTGTCTTTGGCCCAACGCCGTCCCGGCTTTGCCGGCACTCAACGCCATGGCCTGTTTGCCCACCGCCCCCAAGCCCAAGCAAGCAGCCGACCGGGTGCTGCGGCGGTTGCTCAACGCTTATACCTTGTCGCTGCGGGATCCAACGGCGTTACCGCCAGTGCTCGTGGCAGACTGGCCGGCCGTGCGCCAGGTTTACAATCAAATTGCCGCGGTCCAAGCCGTCATGCACCAATGGCGCTTGGAACCAGAGGCGCCCAATGTCCAGACGACACTTTACGGTCCAGTGGCTGGCAGCACCAAGAAGCTTTTGACCGCCGCCGGGGTCAAAGCGAGTTTTGAACCGATGGCCCAGCCTTGGGCCACTGGCTTCCAAGGCGCGGCGATGGCGCCAGTGGTGGTGGGTGAGAAAAGCCGTGATGGCCGCGCCGGCGTGGGGCAACAGCAGGAGGTCTTGGACCGCGCCAAGGCGTTGCAACTGCGTCATTTTCCGCGCACCAAGCGGCCGGCGTTTGTCCGCCAGGAACAGCCGACGTTGTACCATGAAGGAAGCGTGCGCGATTACACCGTCTTTGATCTGGAATTCTCCAGCGGTAATGTCCACGAAGGGATGTTTATCACCGAAATCGGGGCGGTCAAAGTGCGCGCCGGTCAGATTGTTGACACCTTCAACGCCTTCGTCAAAGTCCCGGCTAAGCACCGCTTGAACGTGTATTCCCAGCGCGTTACCGGCATTCACGAGGCGACTCTCAAAACTTACGGCCTGCCGGCTGATCAAGCGGCGCGCCAATTTATCGATTTTATCGGCAGCGATGTGCTGTTAGGTTTCTCCATGCATGGTGGCGACTTGCCGGTGCTGCGCCGCCAGTTTGGCCTTTATCCGACGGCAGGGCGCCTGATTGATGTGGCGCAGCTGGCCAAGCGGGTGGGGCCGATGCCCGGCACTCCAGAAGTCAGTTTGACCCGGTATCGTCATTATCTGGGCCTGAGTTTGCTGGCGCATGGCGCGCTGTATGATGCGGTGACGACCCACGCCTTGTACGCGTATTTGGAAGGCCACCCTGTAGCGCCAGATGCATTGGTGGCGGAGTTTGAGCAGGTCTTTGCCCGCAGTTTGAAAGGAGCACTGCCCCATGGCCAAAATTAGTTTAACCACGCCGGTCCACGACTTGGTGGCGGCTCATCCCGATATCGTGCCAATCATGGTGCAGATGGGATTGGACGGGGTGACCCAGCCGGGGTTACTCAACACGGTGGGCCGCTTCATGACGCTGGAAAAAGGGGCCAAGATGAAGCACATTCCGCTGGCCCAGTTGATTGAGACGCTCACGCAAGCCGGATTTGAGGTAGAGGCCCATGACTGAAAAAAACGCCGTTGAACGGCAAAAAAAGATAGTCGAAATTCTGCAGATGCTGCACCAAGGCGGCGACTTTGAAGCTGCCAAGCAAATCTTTGACGAGACCTTTGATGGGGTGGATGTGGCGGAAATCACTGGCGCCGAGCGCGAGCTGATTGCCAGTGGCCTGAACCCGATGGAAATCCAAACCCTGTGCAATGTCCACGCCGCGGTGTTCCGCGGAAAAATCACCAACCAGAAAACGCCAATGGCCGAAATTCCGGGCCATCCGGTGCAGGTGATGAAGCTGGAAAATGTGGTGCTGGAATCACTCATGAACGATGAACTGCTGCCAACGCTGAAGAAGTGGATTCAGCAAGCCAGTGCCGGCGCCAAAACCGACCCGACTGAAGATGCGATTTTGCTGCAGCGGTTGCAGAACGCCTTGGCAGACTTAAGTAAAATTGATGCCCATTACAAGCGCAAAGAAAACCTGATTTTTCCGTTGATGACCAAGTACGGCATTACCGCCCCGCCAAAAGTAATGTGGGGCGTGGATGATGAAATCCGCAACTGGATCAAAGACGCCCAGCATGCGGTGACAGCGCCAATCACTGACCGCTACCAAGCGGAAACCGCCATCGAAAAGGCGGCCAAAGAAGTCGATGAGATGGTGTTCAAGGAAGAAGAAATTATGCTACCGATGGTGCTGGAGGTTTTCACCCCCAGCGATTGGGGGATGATCCAGGCCGAAAGCGGACCGATTGGCTACACCCTGATTCCCGATCCCCTGCCATGGCAGCCAACTGAAGAAGAGCGCCAGCAAAAGCCCAAGCCGTCCAAGCTCGCTCAGGAATTGAACGCTCAGGCGGAAGCCTTAGCCACCAGCCAGCAACTTGGCTCTCAGCGCCCGGCGCAGCCTAGCGACCGTGATATCCTGAGTCAAATTCACCAGGACGTGCCCATGCCAGTGGCACCGCCAGAAGTCATGGCCAAGCTGCAAGCCAGCCAAGGCAAGACAGGCGAGAGCGCAGGTCCTCGCATCTCTGTTCAAAAGCCGCGCCATCGCGGGCCAGTGGCCTTTGGTTCCGCTAGCTCTGGCAGTTCTGATGGCCGGGTGGAGATTGACGGGATGCACCCGGCGCGGGTGGTGCTGCCGACCGGGAGTTTTGATCTCGACCAGCTCACCAATGTGCTGCGGCTGTTGCCAGTGGATCTGACCTTTGTCGATGCCACGGACACCGTGCGCTGGTTCTCAGACAACGGCCACCGGGTCTTTCCGCGCACCACCGCCGTGATTGGTCGCTTGGTGGTGGACTGCCACCCGCCGAAGTCCGTGGACAAGGTCAAAGCAATTTTGGCCGATTTTCATCGTGGCAAGGAGGACCATGCCGATTTCTGGATTCACTTCCGGGACCGCATGCTTTACATTCGCTACTTCGCCATTCACAACCCCGCCGGCGACTATCTTGGGTGCTTAGAGGTCAATCAAGATGTGACTGACATTCGCGCCTTGGAAGGGGAAAAGCGGCTGTAACGCATCAAAAAATAAACGGCTTCACCACGGCCAAAAGCCGGTGTGAAGCCGTTTTTATGCGGCCGAGCGGCTGTAATCGAACGCGTGTTTCTGGTACAATGAAACAAGATTATGCACCGGTGAAAGGACGATATTATGGCAACAGCCCTACTGCAAGGCATGAATGACAAACAATCCGAGGCGGTGTTAGCCACCGAAGGCCCGCTTTTGATCATGGCCGGCGCTGGCTCCGGGAAAACTCGGGTGCTGACGCATCGCATTGCGTATTTGATCGAAGACAAGGGCATCAATCCCTGGCGCATTTTGGCCATTACGTTCACCAACAAAGCGGCGCGAGAAATGAAGGAACGGGTCGGCAAATTGCTGGATCCGGAGCTGGCCCGCGATGTCTGGGTTTCAACCTTCCATGCGCTGTGCGTGCGGATTTTGCGCCGCGACATTGAGAAATTAGGCATGAACCGCGCTTTCACCATCGCTGACCCGGCAGAGCAAAAGACGTTGGTCAAGCACATTTTGGCTGATTTGAATCTCGACCCGAAACGCTACGACCCGAAAGCCTTGCTGAGTACGATTTCCAATGCCAAAAATGACCTGCAGACGCCAGAAGATTACGCGAAAGCGGCGGCGTCGCCGTTCGAACAAGTGACGGCCAGCGTGTATGCCGAATATCAGAAACGGCTACGGTCCGATCAGGCGCTGGATTTCGATGATTTAATCATGCAAACCATTCTGTTGTTCAAGCAAGAACCTGAAACGCTTGAATTCTACCAGCGCAAGTTCCAATACATTCATGTCGATGAGTATCAGGATACCAACGAGGCCCAGTACCAGCTGGTGCACATGTTGGCCGATGGTTATCGCAACTTGTGCGTGGTCGGGGATGCCGATCAGAGCATCTACGGCTGGCGCGGGGCGAACATGCAAAACATTCTGGACTTCCAGAAGGATTATCCGGATGCCCAGGTGGTCATGCTCGAACAAAATTACCGTTCGACCAAAACTATTTTGCAAGCCGCCAATGATGTGATCAAAAACAACAAAAAGCGCCAGGTCAAAACCCTGTGGACGGAAAATAAAACCGGCGACAAGATCACCTATTACCGGGCGCAAAGCGAACTGGATGAGGCGTACTTCGTCATCAAAACCATCGAAGGCGAAATGGCGGATCACCACCGGCGCTATGGCGATTTTGCCATTTTGTACCGCACTAACGCCCAGTCCCGGGCGATTGAAGAAGCCTTCGTCAAAAGTAACATTCCCTACAAAATGGTGGGCGGCCATAAATTCTACGACCGCAAGGAAATTCGCGATGCATTGGCGTACTTCCGCCTGGTGATCAATCCCGACGATGACATGTCGTTCAACCGCATTGTCAACGAACCCAAGCGCGGCATTGGTGCCACCTCGCTGGAGAAACTGCAGGCTTTCGCCAACCAAAATGGCTGGTCGCTGCTGGAAGCGGCGCAAAATGCCGAGCTCTCCCAGGTGTCCGGCAAGGCGCGGACGAGTTTGGCGGCCTTTGGCGAGACCATTGCCAAGCTGGCGGACAAACGCGCCAGTGGCAGTGTCACCGAGTTGATGGAAGGCATTTTGGATAATACCGGCTACCTGCCGCAGCTGAAAAATGCCGGGACCGTTGAGGCGGATACCCGCATCGAAAACTTGCAGGAACTGTTGTCGGTGACTCAGCAATTCGACGCTCGCTACGAACCCGAAGATGAGCAAAGCGATTTGTTCGTCGACTTCATCGCTGATTTGGCCTTGGTGTCCGACCAAGACGACATCGAAGAAGACGCCCAAGAAGTGACGTTAATGACCTTGCACGCTGCCAAAGGCCTAGAATTCCCAGTCGTCTTTTTGGTCGGCATGGAAGAAGGACTCTTCCCGCTGAGCCGCTCGGCCATGAACGAAAGTGAAATTGAAGAAGAACGACGGCTGGCCTATGTCGGCATCACCCGGGCCAAGAATAAGCTGTACATCAGTAATGCCTATGCCCGCATGCTGTATGGTCAGCGTCAAAACAATCCGCAAAGCCGCTTTATTGACGAAATCGAACCGGAATTGCTGGCCACCACCGGCCAAGCCGCACCGAAGTCCGATATTCCGTTCTTGAATCGGACCCAGCGTGCGGTCACGCCAACCTTCAGCCGCCATCCGCAAGGCACCAAAGCGCATGTGGTAGCCGCACCGCAATCGGCGGCCGGTAAAACCACTTGGGCGCTGGGTGACAAGGCCGTGCACAAGAAGTGGGGCATTGGCACGGTTGTCAAAGTTTCCGGCACCGGTGATGATCAAGAACTCGACATTGCGTTCCCAGACATGGGTGTGAAGCGGCTACTGGCCGCCTTTGCCCCGATTGTGAAGCAAACCGATTAAGGAGGTCCCAACATGGCAGAGCAGGCAATCAGCGACTACACGCATGCCGCCGCGCAAACTGAAGTCGCGCAGCTGGTCAGACAGCTGAACGGCTGGCGGCGTGAATACTACACCAATGATGCGCCGAGCGTGGAAGATTCGCGGTACGACCAAACCTATCGGCGCCTGCAGGAATTTGAAGCGGCTTTTCCCGATTTGATTCAAAGTGACTCGCCCACCCAAGGCGTGGGGGATGTCATTTCACCTGATTTCACCAAGGTGCCGCATCCGATTCCAATGCTGTCGATGGGGGATGTCTTTTCCCTCGCAGAGCTGCAGGCTTGGGCCGAGCGCCTGGAAGCCGGGGTGAGCGAAACCGTTGATTACAATGTGGAGCTGAAAATCGATGGTCTGTCCCTGTCCTTGGTCTATGAGCAAGGCAAGCTGGTGCAAGGCTCCACCCGCGGCGACGGCAACGTCGGGGAAGATGTGACCGCTAATGTCCTGACCATTCCTGATATTCCGCACCAGCTTAAACAGCCCTTGGACATCGAAGTGCGCGGTGAATGCTACATGCCCAAAGCCGCCTTTGCCAAACTCAACGCCCGGCGTGAAGCCGAGGGGCTGGCACCGTTTGCTAATCCCCGGAACGCGGCGGCGGGGAGCCTGCGCCAGCTGGATGCCAAAGTCACCGCTGACCGCCAGCTTGCCACGTTCTTGTATACCTTGGTCGAGCCAGCACGCTACGGTATCACGACGCAACACGACGCCATTGCCTTCATGGCCGATTTGGGCTTTGCCACTAACCCTTCTTCGATGAGCACCGCGGATTTGGCGGCGATGGATGATTACATCACCACTCAAACTGCCGACCGTGACCGTTTACCCTATGGCATCGACGGCATTGTGGTGAAGGTGAACAGCTTGCCGCTGCAAGCGCAACTCGGCAACACGGTGAAAGTGCCACGGTGGGAGATTGCGTACAAGTTCCCGCCGGAGCAAGCCGAAACCGTAGTGCGTGACATTGAATGGACCATCGGCCGCACCGGCGTGGTGACTCCCACGGCGGTGATGGATCCGGTCAGTCTGGCTGGGACCACGGTGGCGCGGGCCAGTTTGCATAATGCCGATTTGATTGCGGAGAAGGATGTTCGCATCGGCGATACGGTGCTGCTGCACAAAGCCGGCGATATCATTCCGGAAGTGTCGGAGGTGGTCTTGAGCAAACGACCGGCGGCTAGTCAGCCGGCGCCGATTCCGACGAGCTGTCCTTCTTGCGGCGAACCGTTGGTGCATTTGGACGAAGAAGTGGCGCTACGCTGCATCAACCCAATGTGCCCGGCGCAGGTCCAAGAACAGCTGACCCATTTTGCCTCGCGCAATGCGATGAACATTGACGGCCTCGGACCCAAAATCATCGCTCAGTTGCAGGCCAAGCACCTAGTCAAAGATGTGGCGGATTTGTATCATTTGACCGCCACCGACCTGAGTCAACTGGATAAGTTCAAAGAAAAGTCGATTAATAATTTGTTAAAGGCCATTGATAACAGTCGGCAGAACTCCGTGGAACGGCTACTATTTGGCTTAGGCATCCGCCATGTTGGCGGTAAAGCGGCGCAGCTGTTGGCCGCCCATTTCGGTGACTTGAATCATTTGATGCAAGCCGATGCCGAAACCGTGGCCGGCATCGCCGGTATCGGGCCGACCATTGCAGAGAGTGTGACGACTTACTTCCAGCGCGAGCAGGCGCAGGAGCTGATTGCGGCGTTCCAGGCGGTAGGCGTCAATCTGGCTTACCACGGCGCGGCGCCGGCGGCCACCGACAGCTTTTTCTCGGGCAAGACGGTGGTCATCACCGGTAAGTTCAGTGAATTTTCCCGGCCGGAGCTCACGACCAAGTTGCAGGCGCTGGGCGCCAAAGTCACTGGCTCCGTGTCCAAGAAGACCGACCTGCTGGTGGCAGGCGAGGCGGCTGGTAGCAAACTGGCCAAAGCCACCAAGCTCCAAGTGCCAGTAATGGTGGAGCAAGAACTTTTGACGAAACTTTAAAGCGAGGCATTTGACATGAAAAAAGCACTCACAGCGGCCTTGATCCTAGTCGCCGCCATCAGCTTGGCCGCTTGCGGCAATCTGAGCTTTGACTCTGGCAGCGGCAGCAGTACCAGCGGCTCCAGCAAAGGCTACACCACCACCGGCACGGTGGATTCCGGGATGTACGAAGGCGTCATTCAGAATGGCCGCTATAAGACCTCCAGTGCCCGCGGGTTGCAGCTGTCCACCAATCAACAAGGTGGCAATAGTTTCAACATTAAGAGCATGGAAAATGGCTTGCAGGACATTGCCAAAAAACAGTTCTCCACTTCCAAGTATGTGTTCGAGGAAGGCCAGCTGATTTCCACCAGCACCGCCAAAAAGTGGCTCGCGCGTAAAAGCGACGACAGCCAAGGTCTGAACCCCAAAGACAACGGCAAAACCGGTGAAACTGAACGCAACCCGATATACCTGGAAACCATGGTGGAGCAGGATTACATGACCCAATCTGGTAGTGACATGAGCCTGGGTGGGGTGGCGATTGCCCTGGGGATGAACGCCGACGATTACTACCAGAAAGAAAAATATGGTGCTACTTATACCACTCACATCAGCGATGCGGACATGACGACGCAGGGCAAAGCCATGGCCAAGAAAGTGGTGGCGCGGGTGCGGAAAATGAGCGGCGTCAATAACGATACCCCAATCGTGATAGCCTTGTACAAGCTTGCTGGCTCGGATTCACTGGTCGGCGGCACGTATTTCGACTATGTGGTCTCCAAGTCTGGAACCGACGTGGCGGATTGGACGCCCGTTAACCAGCAAAACGAAGTGCTGCCGACGGTGGACAATAAAAAGCCCATCAACAAAACCGTCTCGACGGACTTTGATAACTTCACCACGAATGTTGAGAATTTCTTCCCGACCTTGGCTGGGGTGACAGCGCAGGCGCATTATAGCGATAACGCTTTGAATGGGCTGAACATCACCATTAACACCCAGTTCTATGGGGCCACAGAGCTCAACAGCTTCACCCAATACGTGGCGAACGCCGCTAGCAAGTATCTGCCAAGCGGAGTCAAAATCGAAATTACGATTCAATCCACCCAAGGCATCCAGGCGTTTGTCTCGCGGGAAAGCAGCAGCAAAGACTTTTACACCCATGTCTTTGGTAGCTACTAAGCAAAGAGCCAGGGCGACCTGGTTTTTTTGTTGGCCTGGCCATAAATCCCGGCCGGCGTGCCCGCACTGCCGGTGGGTATGGTAAACTAAGTTGAATAATTGTGCGTTAAAATCGCACAGAAGAAGGTAGGGAGAACATGATTTCAAAAGAGAGTGTTGCCCATGTTGCCGGACTGGCCAAGTTGGCTTTTACCGACGATGAATTGCAGCAATACACCAATCAGCTGGATGAGATTTTGAACATGGTCGCGCAGCTGGAAACCGTTGATACGACTGACGTGCCAGTGACGACGCAAAGCATCCACCTTGAAAATGTGATGCGCGAAGATGTGGCGCACAACGACACCAAGATCGCCGACTTGCTGGAAAATGTCCCAACCAAGAAGGGGACCTTAATCCAAGTGCCATCAATCATTGACAAGGAGGACGACTAAGCGTGACTTATTTGAAGCAAGATCTCACCTCAGTGCATGAAGCACTGGTCAATGGTAGCCAAACGGCTAGCAGCCTACTAAAGGCAACTTATGCCAACATTGAGCAAGTAGACGCTGACGTGCAAGCCTTTTTGACTTTGAACCAGGAAGCCGCCACGAAGCAAGCCGCTGCAATCGATGAAGCAGGCATCCCCGCTGACCAGCCTTTTGCTGGCGTACCAGTAGGCATTAAAGACAATATTGTCACCAAAGACCTCAAAACTACCGCAGCGTCCAAGATTTTGGGCAACTTTATGCCGATCTACAACGCAACGGTAGTGGACAAGTTGCATGCTGCCGGCGCGATTACAGCGGGTAAGCTGAACCTGGACGAATTCGCCATGGGATCATCGACGGAAAACTCCGCCTTCCAAACCACCAAAAACGCTTGGGATTACACCCGCGTGCCTGGTGGTTCCTCAGGCGGCTCCGCGGCGGCCGTAGCGTCAGGTCAAGTGCCGATGGCGTTAGGGACCGATACTGGCGGTTCAATTCGTCAGCCAGCGGCCTTTAACGGCATTGTCGGGCTCAAGCCAACTTATGGCCGAGTTTCCCGCTGGGGTGTGATTGCCTTTGCCTCTAGCCTGGACGTGGTGGGTTCGTTGACTCGCACGGTGAAGGACGCCGCGTTGACCCTAAATGTGATTGCGGGCCATGATGACAAAGATGCCACCACCGCCGATATCCCAGTGCCGGATTACGCGGCCAAGTTGGGCCAATCCATCAAAGGCATGAAGATTGGTCTGCCGAGTGAATACCTTGGCGAAGGGGTCGATCCGGCGGTGGCCGCGCAAGTGCAAAAAGCCGCTGATCAATTCCGCGCGCTGGGTGCGACTGTTGAAACCGTCTCGCTACCGCATACCAAGTATGCCGTGGCTGCCTACTACATTATTGCCAGCTCTGAAGCCTCCTCGAATTTGCAGCGCTTCGATGGGATTCGGTATGGCTTCCGCGCAGAAGATGTGAAGAACCTGGAAGATGTTTATGTGCGGTCGCGCTCCGAAGGCTTCGGCCCTGAAGTGAAGCGCCGTATCATGCTGGGGACCTTCAGCCTGTCCGCTGGGTTCTACGACGCCTACTTCAAAAAGGCGGCGCAAGTGCGGACGTTGATTTCTCGCGACTTTGATCAGGTCTTTGCCGACTATGACTTCATCATTGCCCCAACGACGCCAACGCCAGCCTTCAAGATTGGCGAAAAAGTCACTGATCCTTTGACCATGTATATGAATGATATCCTGACCATTCCGGTCAACTTGGCCGGTTTACCAGCGGTTTCCGTACCGGCTGGCTTTGTGGATGGCATGCCAGTGGGGCTGCAGCTGATTGGCAAGCAGTTCGATGAAGCAACCTTACTGCAAGCGGGGGATGCCTTTGAGCAGGCAAATGACTATGTTGACCAAATCCCGGGAGGTGCGAACTAATGAATTTTGAAACCACCATTGGGCTTGAGGTCCACGTTGAGCTGAAAACCAATTCCAAAATGTACTCCCCAACGCCGGTGTCTTACGGTGCTGAACCCAACATCAATACCAACGTCATCGATTGGGGCTTCCCAGGGACGCTGCCAACCGTCAACAAAGGCGCGTACAGCTACGGCATGATGGTTGCCATTGCGTTGCATGCTGACATCACCCGGCACACCCATTTTGACCGGAAGAACTATTTCTATCCTGATAACCCGAAGGCCTACCAGATTACCCAAAGTGAAACCCCACTGGCCACCAACGGCTGGATTGAAATCGAAGTTGATGGTAAGAAGAAAAAAATCGGCATTCACGAACTTCACGTCGAAGAAGACGCCGGTAAAAATCAGCACGAAGACGACGGTTATTCATACGTCGATTTGAACCGGCAAGGCACCCCGCTGGTTGAAATTGTGTCTGAACCCGATATTGCCAGCCCCGAAGAAGCCTACCAGTATCTGGAACAGCTACGCCAAATCGTGCAGTTCACCGGCGCTTCCGACGTGAAGATGGAAGAAGGCTCCATGCGGGTGGACACCAACTTGTCGGTGCGGCCCATTGGCGCCACCGGGTTTGGGGTCAAAACCGAAATCAAGAACCTGAACTCCTTTAACCACGTGCGTGACGGCCTGGCCTTTGAACAAAAGCGCCAAGTTCAGGTGCTGATGGCAGGTGGTCAGGTGCGGCAGGAAACCCGGCGCTGGGATCCAGCCAAAAAGGAAACGATTTTGATGCGGGTTAAGGAAGGTGCAGATGATTACCGCTACTTCCCAGAACCAGACCTGCCACCAGTCTTCGTCTCCCAGGCTTGGATCGATGACGTGACTGCGAAGCTGCCAGAAGCACCAGCCAAGCGGCGCGCACGTTACATCAACGAATGGGGCATCCCGGCTTATGACGCCGGCGTCTTGACCTTGACCATGGAAATGGCCAACTTCTTTGAAGCCACCGTCGCAGCCGGCGCCGATCCTAAGCAAGCCTCTAACTGGCTGATGGGCGAGGTCTCTGGTTACCTGAACGCCGAACACTTGGAACTCAAGGACGTGGCCCTGACGCCAGCGCACTTGGCTGAAATGATTAAGCTGATTGCAGACGGTACTATTTCCAGTAAAATCGCCAAGAAAGTCTTCCAAGAAATCATCAAGAACGACACCGATCCCAAAGCTTGGGTTGAAGAAAAAGGCATGGTCCAACTCTCCGACCCCGCCAAACTCACTCCAATTATCGACGGGATCTTGGACGCTAACGCTCAAAGTATCGAGGACTTCAAGAACGGTAAAGACCGCGCCATCGGCTTCTTAGTCGGTCAAATCATGAAACAAACGCACGGCAAAGCGAACCCGAAAGTCGTCAACCAGATCTTGATGAGCGAAATTAAAAAAAGATAGGCTGCGGAGCGAGGCGCGCTTAGCCCGACAAATAGCCTAGCTTCAGGCATTACCGGCGTATTTTGCCGGTGAGGCCTGAAGCATAGCTATTTTCTAGGGCGTTGCCTCGCGGAGCGCAACTTAGATAGGCTGCGGAGGGTGGCCGCTTTTAGCCCGCCC
Organism: Lacticaseibacillus suibinensis; assembly: GCF_003946175.1. Lineage (GTDB taxonomy): Bacteria > Bacillota > Bacilli > Lactobacillales > Lactobacillaceae > Lacticaseibacillus > Lacticaseibacillus suibinensis. Next base: position 20,694 of record NZ_RHOK01000014.1, read on the forward strand.
GTCTAATTTTGGTTTCCACCCCTCATTTTTCTCCACCCATTTCAAAACAGGAGGCAAGAACATGCGACCACGCGCACGTTTGATTTATAACCCAACCAGCGGGAACGAAGGCATGCGCCGCTATGTGGCGGACATATTAGACGTCATGGAGCAGGCGGGTTATGAAGCGTCGGCGTTTCAGACGACCCCAAAACCATTTTCCGCCAAAAAAGAGGCGAGCCGCGCCACCAAGGACGGCTTTGACCTGATTGTTGGTGCAGGTGGCGATGGGACGATTAACGAAGTCGTCAACGGTATTGCACCGCATCGGCATCGCCCCAAGCTGGCTATCATTCCGGCGGGGACCACGAACGATTACGCGCGGGCGCTGCGCATTCCACGGGAAGATCCGGTGGCGGCGGCCAAACTGATTTTAAAGGGGCAGACGTTGCGCATGGATATTGGCCAAGCCAATGACCATTACTTCATGAACATCGCTGCTGGGGGCTTGCTGACTGAGCTGACGTACCAGGTGCCATCGGAATTCAAATCGATTTTTGGCTACTTTGCTTATGTCGTCAAAGGCGCCGAAATGTTGCCAGCAGTGCAATCGGTGCCAATGCATCTGGAATTCGATGATGGCGTGTACGATGGGCCGGCGAGCATGTTCCTGCTAGCGATGACTAATAGTGTGGGCGGCTTTGAGCAAATTGTGCCTGACTCCAGCATGGGGGATGGCAAGTTTTCGCTGATTGTGGTGAAAACCGGCAACTTCGCCGACTTCCTGGTGCTGATTGGCAAGGTCCTGAACGGCGGACGCCACACGGATGATAGCAATATCATCTATACCAAGACCTCCAAGCTCGTGGCTAAACGCACCGATGGTCAGGAGATGAAAATCAACTTGGATGGAGAATTCGGCGGCAATGCCCCGATGACCTTCAAAAATCTCAAGCAGCACATGGAGATTTTTGCCAATGTGGATGAGATTCCGAAGAAGAACCTGGACCCTGATGTCGTCACCGAAGATTATGTTGAGGAAGTCGAACATATTTCTCATCAAGACATTAATGGCGATGGTAAAATCGCTAAGGGAGAATAATCACTGCGCCCGCTTGGCATCTGCCGGCGGGCGTTTTGGTGCGGTTGTATCCCACGGCGTTCTCTGGTAAAGTGGGTGGAGTTATTTTCGCGTCTGCCGCATTGCGGCGAAAGGAGTGCCCTGTGGCTAAAGCACCAGTGGTCAAAAATCAAGAACTCACCGTCACCATCGCAGATTTAACGTATGAGGGGATGGGGGTGGCCAAAGTCGACGGCTTCCCGCTGTTTATCGAAAACGCGCTCCCTGGCGAAGAAGTGCAGGTCCATGTGCTGAAGGTGGAAAAGCAATACGGCTTTGCCAAGCTGGTGAAGCTGCTCAAAGTCTCACCAGACCGGCAAGTACCGGTGGACAAAGCCTACACCCAAACCGGAATCGCGCCGCTACAGCATTTGGCTTACCCAGCGCAGCTCAAGTTCAAGCAACATCAAATTGAAGAGTTGTATCAAAAACAGAATCTGGCGGTGCCAGTGTTGCCAACGTTAGGCATGGCCGATCCGAAGGGCTATCGCAACAAAGCCCAGATCCCGGTGCGCCAGGTGAACGGTCAAGCGACCACAGGATTTTTCAAGCGCCGTAGTCATGACCTCGTGCCCCTGGAAGATTTTTATATTCAGGATCCGAAAATCGACGCCGCCGTGGTGGTGGTGCGTGACCTGCTTCGGCAGTACGGTTTAACCGGGTATGATGAGGCCAACAACACTGGCCTAGTGCGCCACATCATGGTGCGTCGTGGCTATTTCTCCCACGAGATGATGATTGTGCTCGTGGTGACCACCTGGGCTTTGCCACATCAAGATGATTTGGTGGCTGGCATTCAGGCGGCACTCCCTGAAGTGACCAGCATCATGCTGAATTTGAATGATAAGCGGACCAATGTGATTATGGGCCGCAAGACTCGGCTGCTCGCTGGGCGCAGTTATCTGACCGATCAGCTCCTGGGCAATACCTTCCAGATTTCGCCGCTGAGTTTTTATCAAGTTAATCCGCAGCAAACCGAGGTGCTTTACACCAAGGCGATTGAAGCTGCGGGCTTGACGGGGAAGGAAACTGTGATTGATGCCTATTCCGGCATTGGGACGATTTCGCTGGCGATGGCCAAGCACGCTAAGCAAGTTTATGGCGTGGAAATCGTGCCAGAAGCAGTGGCCGACGCCCGCCAAAACACGCGCCTGAATGGCATTGACAATGCCACTTTCGCAGTTGGTAAAGCCGAGGATGTGATGCAAACTTGGCGCGACCAACAGTTGCCGGTGGATGTGCTGATGGTCGATCCGCCGCGCAAGGGCTTGGCCAAGGAATTCATCGACGCGGTAGGCGTCCTATTGCCACCGAAAATGGTTTACGTGTCCTGCAATCCCGCCACCTTGGCGCGCGATTTGAGAGCCTTGGCGGCGTTCGGGTACCAAGCCACCCAGACTCAGCCAGTGGACATGTTCCCGCAAACGACCAGCATTGAAAGTGTCACAGTGCTGACCTTGAAGACTGACTAAAACCAGCATAAAAGCCGCTCGCTGAGCGGCTTTTTGCATGATATTTGGTGCCCATGTTTAACCTAGTGCAAACCGAATGGCGCTAGGTTAAACTTACCGGCCGAGCTCTTCGCGCAGCCGGCGAATGCGTTCAAACACGGCGTCTTCTTGAGCCCGAGCCTGAAAGCCGGCGCGGTGAATAGTGCTGTTAGGCCGATTTCTTTTGGTGTAGCGCACCGCCGGCAAGTACACATATGGCCCTGGGGTATGCGCAACAAAGCTCGCGGTGAACCAGTAATCTTCCGCCAGTTGCAGCGTAGGGTCGAACTGCAAGTTGGCTGCGGTAATGGCAGCGCGGCGAAACCCCTTGTTCCAGACATAGCCGCCAATGGCCGTGCCATGATGGCTGACTTGTTCGAACATGGCAGCTTGATCAAGACGCTGCTCCCCTGTGGCCACTGGCGGCGTGCGGAACCAGCGGTAACCGACCGCCACCGCGCTGACCGCCGGCGACATGGCGGTTGCCAGTGTTTGCACGAAGTCTTCAGCAATCAGATCATCGCCATCGATAAAGGCGACCGCTTCCGTTGTCGCGCGCGCCAGCCCATAATTACGGGCTGCCGACACGCCTTGATGCTGGGGAAACGCGAAATGGTGAAAATTGGGGATGCCGCGGGTGAAAGCCTCTGCCTGGTTCGCGGTGCCGTCAGTTGAACCATCATCGACTAGCCACAAGTCAAATGGCCGGGTTTGGCGCTGCAAGGCGCCTAACATACCGGCGAAATAGCTGCCGAGATTGTACGTGGGAATAATGAGCGTTAGCGTTGTTGTCATCTTGATCACCTCGCCGTTATTATCCAAACTAAGCGGCCCGGGTCAACTCATCTGCCTAAAAGCCCAAAACAGCCCGCCAGCTTCCGGGTCAACCGGATGCTGGCGGGCTGTGTCGTCCTGATGAGGACTATTTGCTTTCTTGTTTGAGCAGTTTGCCAACCGCTGGGATTTGACCCAAGGAGTCAATGGCGGTACTTGGCATTACGACCGTATTGGCATCACCTTTGGCCAAAGCTTCAAGCGCTTCGACGTTCTTGTAGGTGAGGTAAAGTTCGCCATGGTTTTCCAACCCTTCGTTGATGGAGTTGATTTGATCGCGGACCGCTTCGGCAATCAAGCGTTGGCTCTCGGCTTTCCCTTGGGCGTCCAGAATCTGGGTTTCCTTGCTGGCTTGCGCGTGCAGGATGTCAGATTGCTTTTCCCCTTCGGCCTTAGCAATGGCGGCTTGCTTCAAACCTTCCGCTTCCATGATGTTGGCTTCCTTTTCCCGGGAAGCACGGAGCAGTTTGTTCATGGATTCTTGAATTGTTTTGTCCACCTGGATGGAGTCGATATTGACGCGATCGACGTTCAGGCCGTAGCCGGCGGTGGTGGTGGCGATTTGCTGGAACAGGGTTTGGTTAATCGTCTCGGTGCCATTGAGGACATCATTCAGATCCATGTTCCCAATGATGCCGCGCAAGTTGGCGCGGGTATCTTGTACCATGGACAGCACGGAGTCTTTGTTTTGGTAAACATAGGCGTTAACGTCGGTGATATGATACTTCAAGGTTTCGGAAATGCGCACCACGACGTTATCTTTGGTGATGACTTCTTGTTCGTCGACTTTCAACGGAATTTGCTTCATGTTCACAATTTCAGTGATGCGATAGATGAACGGCGGCACCACATGAAAACCTGGTTCCAGCGTTTGCACGTATTTCCCTAACCGTTCCACAATGCCGACCTCACCAGTGTGGATAATGGCCACGCTGGAGAACAACATAATCACAAACAAGATGACAATAATTAAAACAATTGCCCAAATAATGATACTAACCATTTTTAATTCCTCCTTATGTGTGGCAGGTCAAAACACTAACGTTTCGCTTGCCTTACGCACGCTCAGCCCCAACGCCTCTGCCCGGACGACGACCACTAAATCGCCGCTTTTAGCTTGGTCTAATACGTGGTAATGATAATGAATGCCATAAAGCGCAACATCGCCTGGCCCATCGTGAGTCAGGGTGAAGGTAGTGCCAATCAGCCGTTCATCTAACATCTTCTCCTCCTTACTGCTGATGTCCATATCATAGCGAGTTTGGACAGGAGTTAATCAGCCTTTGGACTGATTAATTGCGCTATGCACTGTTTATTTTACAGGAAGAATGCCATTAGCGGGTGGCTTAGGTATAATAAACTTTATGCAAAGGCCAATTTGGCGAAAGGAGACCTTCACGGTGCCGAGACGAAAACGTCCCATCTATTCAAATACTTACCGCAAGCGGCGGCGCTGGCTGCTGGTGGCCGCAGTCGTCGCCTTGCTGGCAGCAGTGGGCCTCGGCGGCTGGCTGTGGAGCCAGCGGCGCACCGGTGTGGCCAAGTATGCGGTGCGCGGGGTGGTGGTCAGCCAAAGCGATGGTAACGCCGATTTCCAGGCGCTCCAAAGCGAGGGCTTGCGCTTTGTGTATCTCAAAGGGACGCAAGGCGCGAGCTTTTTCGATGACACGTACAGCACCAACTACGAGCAGGCCACCGGCAGCGGGCTAGCCGTGGGCGTTTACCATTACTTCAGCTTTGACAGCGATCCTGCCGTTCAAGCGCGGTACTTTGCCACCAAAGTCGGGAAAAATCTAGGGACCTTGCCCATCGGCATTCAAGTCGCTTTCTATGGCCAGTATGCGAATAAACCGCCGAAAAAGGCCGTGGTGGCGGCGAAGGTTCGGGCCTTTATCGTGGAGCTGCAGCGTTACACCACACATCCTTTTGTCTTGATGGGCAGCAAGCAGGTGCTGTCGGATTTGACCGAAGTGGCTTCTTCAGCGCCGCGCTGGCAGATTGGCGGCCATCCCGGCAAGCAGGCCCAGTATTGGCAAAGCGGCACGCTGAAAGCAGCCGGGACAGATTACACGGCTGTTGCCTATTTGGCCACAACGAAGGCCTTCAAAGCCCAGCTCACCAACTAACAGAATTGTCACTCACTGTTCGCCGAATCGATGGTTGCCAAAGGTTAACCCTGCGATAATCATGGATGAGGTGAAAGAACGATGAAAAAATTCTTGATTGCGTTGGTTTTGCTTGTGGCCTTGGCCTTTGGCGGTTTCAAATGGTATGAAGTCACCAACTATGGTGGCACGACCTACTACACGAAAATCACCACTGCCGGCACGAAAATCAATCAACGGGACAAAGCCGGCAATGTTTATGCCGATTATCGCTATGAACTGACTGGGTACGATGACAAAGGCAAGCGCCAAACCCTGACCTTTAACGCCAACAAATCCCGGCCGCTGCGCCGCGGGGCTTATCTCAAGCTGGTGTATAACACGAAAAAAGGGGTCACGAGCTGGGAAGCCGTTGATGCGGTGGACTTACCGAAACAGGCCCAAAATAATCTTGAATAGAAGGTTGCAACCGCAACTAAAAATGGATGATCCGCAACGCTGCGGGTCATCCATTTTTTAATTGTCAGTCGTGGGTTTAATAATTTGGTAGGTGGCGTCTTCCGCCTCGTCGTAAATTGTGGCGGGCCCAGCGCTGTCAGCAGTGATGATGAGCTGGTAGCCGTAGTGATCGAGAAAGGTCAGCTTGTCGGTGGTGATGCCAGTAACCGTGCCAGGGAGGGTGCTGCCATCAATTTTGATGTTGAGGGCAGGGGAAATCATCAGCTGGTGGGTTTTATGTGTCAGCTCGTCCAAAAAGGCGTATTTGCCCGTGTACTGCAGCGCCAAGGCCTCAACGGCAGTGGGTGCTGGGTGCGCGGGTTTACGATGCGGCACCTTTTTTTCGATTGAGTTGACCATTTTTTTGAAAAACGACGCCATACCCATCATCCCTCCCTGATGTGTGGTTTGAGCAACCCCTTACTCTGATGCTCTTATCATAGCACGCTGAGTATTACATCCGGTTATATTTCTGTTTACAATAATATGAGCGAAATATTTCAAAAAAAGGCAGGCGGCAACGCAGCCGGTGAGATGGTAGAATGAAGCTATGTGAAAGGAAGGTGCGTCATGAAATTAGGTATCATTGGGACCAATTGGATTACCCAACAATTCGTCGAAGCCGCCGAAAGTACTGGTGACTATCAGCTCACCGCCATCTACTCGCGGCATGAGGCTACGGCCGCCGCGTTTGCGGCCAAGACCCATGAGGCGACGCTTTACACCGAGTTGCCAGCATTTTTCGCCAGCGACCTCGACGTGGTGTATATTGCTAGCCCCAATGGCCTGCATGCCGAGCAAGCCGCGGCGGCGCTAACCGCTGGCAAGCATGTGATTGTTGAAAAGCCAATGGTGACGCACCCCAGTCAACTGGCTTTGATCGAATCCGCGCAAGCCGCACATCCGGAATGCCTGATTTTTGAGGCGGCGCGGCATGTCTATGATTCCAACTTCGCCAAGATCACCGCCCTCGTGCAACAGCGGCGGGCAACTTTGACTGGGGCGACACTGGTGTATGCCAAATATTCTTCCCGTTATGATGCCTATCTGGCCGGCGAAAATCCCAACATTTTCTCCCCACGCTTTGGCGGCGGGGCACTGATGGATTTGGGCGTGTACTCAGTCTATGCGGCGGTGGCTTGGTTCGGGGTGCCGGAGCAAGTTGAGTATCTGCCAAGCATGCTGGCCAGCGGGGTCGACGGCGGCGGGGTGGCCCATTTGCACTACACCGATGTCGACGTCAATCTCATACTCGGCAAAAACTACAACACCAGCGCCAGCAGTGAAATCCATTTTGGCAAAACGACGCTGCAACTCGGGGCCACCGGTAGCCTTGATGAACTAAGGCTGGTTGGCGCGGAAACCGACGACTTGCACGTGGCGCAACCGGCGAACCCGATGGTGGACGAGGCGCGGTATTTTGCTCACGCCCTGCTAACGCACGATCAGGCCGCTTTTGAGCGGCAATGGCGCCTTGCGAAGCAGGTTCATCAGGTGCTCGGCGACTTGCGCGGGACCACCACCATCAAATTTGGCAACGACCCGCAATAGGGTAAGGAGAAAACATGGCAATTGCATCCATTTTTCAGCCGTTGTGGCAAGCGGCCGGCTTTACTGAAGAAACACCGATTCAAACGGCGGTTTACCAACCGCTTAAACAAGATCAGTCCGTCGTCGGCCTGGCTCCCACCGGCTCTGGCAAAACGCTCGCTTTTGGCCTGCCTTTGCTGGAGAAGCTGGTGCCAGATGACGGCCTCCAGCTTCTGATTTTAGCCCCGTCCCAAGAGCTGGCCATTCAAACCCGTGATGTGCTGCGGCCGTATGCGAAAGCGGCCGGGTTGAATTTGCAAGGGGTGACCGGCTCGGCTAACGTCAAGCGCCAGCTGGAGGTGCTGAAGCAGCATCCAGAGGTGATTGTGGCGACAGCCGGCCGCCTGCTGGAGCTAGTGGATTCGCGTCGTGTGAGTCTGGCCCGGCTACAGACACTGGTGATCGATGAGGCCGACGAAATGCTGCGTGAACCAGGTCTGTCCCAGGTGCGCGAATTGGCGCAAGCGGCGCCGGCTGATGTGCAGCTGGGCTTCTTCTCCGCCACCGATAGCCCCATGTTTCAAGAGTTGGCTAAGTGGTTTGGGCAGGCCGTTGAGCGCGTTGATGTGCGGGCGATTGACCATACCCAAGGGGCGGTCACGCATTATTTTGTCCAAACTGATAACGCGCACCGCGAAGTCTGGCTCAGGCACTTGGCCCATCTCGACAAGTTCCAGGCGCTGGTGTTCTTCAATCAAAACGCGGTGATGATGAAGGTGGCGCGCACGCTGAGCCATCAAAGCGTCAAGTTTGCGGTGCTGAACCGCACCGACCGCGCCACCACCCGGGCGAACGCCTTAAACGCGTTTCGCAAAGGCAAAGTGACCTTGCTGCTGGTGACGGATCTGGCCGGCCGGGGCCTAGATATTCCGCACCTGCCGGCGGTAATCAATTACCAGACGCCAACGCGGCCGGAAGCCTACATTCATCGCTCAGGCCGGACCGGCCGGATGGGGGCGGCGGGGATGGTCATCACCCTCGGCGATGATCATGACCTGCGTGATTTGCGCCGGCTAGTGCCCCAGTATCAGATTGTCCGGGGCTATTTGAATGACGGTAAAATGAGCACCGAGGCGCCGGTCGAACAGGCCAAACCAGCCCGCCCAGCCAAGTTGGTGTCGCCAGCGCAACCAAACACGCCGGCAGCGCAGCGCCATGCGCATGCCACTGGCGAAACGGCTGCGCCAGCACCCAAGAAAGCCCACAAGAAGAATCGGTTGCGGGATCGGAAGAATAAAGGGAAGCGCAAGGCGAAATAAGTGGCGCGTTGTCTTTTTATCCGCTCGGTCCCAGCAACCTGAGCCTGTTTGCGATTTCGCTTTCAATATGGCTATAATAGTGTATACAAGTCGGCGGGGGACCGCTAGTTTCGGAGGCTTTTTCCATGAAGGTTACAGATACAGTTGACGCCCCAGTGGCGTTTTTCTATCAGCGCATTATTGATTCCGTGCTTTATGATATTAACCATGAAAATGGGCAGACGCTGACTCCAGCGATGTTGCAAGGCTATGAATATCGCAAGTCAATGGGTCCGCGCGGTAGCATTCGCATCAAGATTACTAAGATTGTGCAGAATCAAACCTACGCTTTCGACTCCTTTGCTGGCCCAGACACGTATCACACGAGGTATGAACTGCGCCCGACTGAAGATGGCCGGACCGAAGTGAGCTATCAAGAAGACGTGGATTACGCCGAAACGATGAAGAAGCGTAATTCCCAGCTGATGATGATTTTGATTGGCTGGAGCAAGAAACGCCGCATGAAGAAAATGTGGGCACAGATTGCTGCTTCGCAGGACCAAATTTAACTTTTCTCCCCGGCAATTTCATTTGCCGATGGTTGATGAATTGGTTAAACTGGTACTTGTCTGCAACAATAGCTCATCTGGATAGAGCAACAGTTTCCTAAACTGTAGGTGGCCGGTTCGAGTCCGGCTTGTTGCATCGCTTGGGGCTGTGACAAATGTCACAGCCCCTACATTCACTCCGAATATTCCAGCAGAGTTACGTGCCAAAAGGCCGGAGCCGAGCAGCTAGCTACGCCATCCACCGAGTCCAAAGTTCGGACTTGGTAGATGGCTAGGCTACCTGTCGGCTCCAAAACCGCCTTTTGTCACAGCCCCGTTTGTGTTCTAGGAGGTGCAGCCATGATCATCATCCAAACTGCTGGGGCAACGTTATTGCTGTTAGTGGCAGGGGCGTTGGGCCTTTCATGGCTCAATACCGCCACCATCCAGCACCTAGTCAATGTCCGCGGGAAAAATAGTAGCCAACTATGGCTCACCAAGCCCGGACTGTGGCTCCATGAGCTGAGCCACGCGTTGCTGGGCCGATTGTTTGGAATGCAGATTGCGGACTTTTCGGTGCATGATAGTCCGCAAGCGAGTTCCGCGGGCCACGTGACGCTCCGGTTTCGGCAAAAATCTCTGTGGCAGCGCTTCGGCTTGTTTTTCGCCGGCGGGGCGCCGCTGTGGGTCAGTGGTACCCTCGAGCTCATCACCGCGCGGTATGTGTTCTGGCCGCAGGTGCCGCTCGCTTTGATCAACCAGGCTACCTTCAACCCAGATTGGCGTTGGGCGCTGGCCTGGCTGGTCGGCGTCTTCTTGATCAATCTCGGGGCCAGTTTATCCGCGGCAGATATCAAAATGATGCTCCGCGGTTTGCCGCTGGCGGCGGTGTTGCTCGTCATCGCGGCTTTGCTGCTGTGGGCAGTGGCACCAGCCGCATTAACCCACTGGGTGGCCTTAAACTGTTTTCTGGCGCGATTAATCGTGATGCTTGGCGGCATTGCTTTAAGCACTTGGTTGGTGTGCCGAGTGCTTTATCGCTAACCTTAACCTGATTTGACCACTTGGACCCACTGGTAACAGTGGCTCTTTGTCATAAGCAAATTATTGAAATCATAAGCATATTAATACTTTTGCCGCGCGGGATTCGATACACTCAAGCTAGGCAGGAAAGTCCTGCCGGCACTTAACGGTGAAAGGAGTGAGACCATGTTACATTTCATTTGGGTGCTGATTATCGGTGCCGTCATCGGGGCCATTGGCTCGATGATTGTTGGCCGTGATCTCCCTGGGGGCTGGATTGGCAACCTGATTGGCGGCCTGCTCGGCGCTTGGGTCGGTGGCAATCTGCTCGGCAACTGGGGGCCTAATGTTGCCGGAATGGCCATCATTCCCGCCATCATCGGCGCCGCGGTGGTGGTTTTCGTCATTTCGTTACTCGTTCGCGTTTTCGGCGGTCGGGGCAAGGCGGCCAGCTAGTCGACTTGTCTGTAGCGTTGATCACCAGCCGCCGGTGAGGAGGGTTGCTTATGCGCCTCGTGATGCGGATTGGCATCGGGCTGGTCGTGCTGTTAGGCCTAGTTGAAGGTCTGATGCTGATTGCGCTGATTTGGCCAGTGCCCGGCTTGCGTACCGCGGTCTGGGCGTACTGGCGCCCGCTGCACTGGTTGATGCTTGGTTTGGCCAGTTTTGTGGGCTTGGCCATGCTCGGCGGGTGGTTGGCACTGCGCAGGCACCAGGCGCGGCGATAGCGGCGGCTGGCTGCTTGGCCCACCGGAAGTCCGAATAGATGAGGTTAACGCCTCATCTTTTTTTGTGAAAAGATAACGCGAATCAGTCTTGAGGCGGAGGTCGCCAAAGCGACAACCTGTCATAATCGGAACTTGTACTTGGTTGATTGGCAGCCAAACGCGTATGATGAAATCAACCAATAAAGATGAAGGAAGTGCTCAAGTGCTAGAACTTAAACATATCAAGAAATATTATCACGTCGGCGGCACCCTCACGAAGGCGCAAGATGATGTTTCTGTGGCTTTTCGTAAGCAGGAATTCGTCGCCATTCTTGGGCCTTCCGGGTCCGGGAAAACGACGATGCTCAACATCATCGGTGGCCTGGACCGGTATGATTCCGGCGATCTGGTGATCAAAGGCAAGTCCACCAAAGACTTCAAAGATGCCGACTGGGATGCCTATCGGAATAATTCGGTGGGGTTCATTTTTCAGTCATATAATCTGATTTCCCATTTGTCCATTATGGAAAATGTGGAGATGGGGATGACCTTATCTGGCGTGCCCGCTGCTGAGAAGCAAAAACGCGCCGAAAACGCGTTGATTCGTGTTGGGCTCAAGGACCACATGCACAAACAGCCAAGCCAGCTCTCTGGTGGTCAGATGCAGCGGGTGGCGATTGCCCGGGCAATCGCCAATGACCCAGAAATCCTGCTGGCTGATGAACCGACCGGCGCACTGGATTCCCAGACCTCCGAAGAAATCATGCAACTGATCAAGGAGCTCTCCAAGGAGCGCTTGGTGATCATGGTGACGCATAACCCCGAGCTAGCGCATAAATACGCTGACCGGGTGATTGAATTTGCCGATGGACAAATTAAGCACGACTCCAATCCCCATGTGGAAAGCGAGAAGCAAGACGGTTTCAAACTTAACCACACCAAGATGAGCTATTGGACGGCCTTAAAGCTCTCCGCGACTAACATTCGCACTAAAAAAGGCCGTACCTTCCTCACTGTGTTCGCCTCCAGTATCGGGATTATCGGCATCGCGGTGGTACTAGCGTTGTCCAACGGCTTCCAAAAGCAAATCGACAAGACCCAAAGTGAGGCCATGGCTTCGATGCCGGTCACGATTTCGCAGGTGGGCACTGACACCAACGCAATGATGACGGGGACTGAAACCAAGACCTTCTCGAAGTCTTCAACAATCACCGCGGAAAAGAGTGCAGCCGACAAGGCGCAACACACGAACAAGTTGACCCAGAGTTATCTGGATTACATCGACAAGATGCCGACCAAAGACGCCCGCAGCATCGCGGTCACTTATGGCACCGGCATGAACTTGGTGCGCAAAGTGGCTGGCAAGTACCAAACCGTTAGCTTTTCGACCAGCAATCCGGACAGTTCCAGCGTAGATGCCAGTGCCATGATGGCGGCGTCCACTGGTGTTGGCGGCAGTGTCTATCCGGTGAAGCGTACCAGTAGCGGTAAAACGTTCCTGCAGACGTATTACAAGCTGCTCAGCGGCCGCTACCCGACGAAGGCCACGGATATTGTGCTGGTGGTCGATAAGAAGAACACCGTTAACATCAATGCGCTGAAGAACCTGGGCTTCTCCGTCAAGGAAGGTCAGAAATTCAACTTCAACGACCTGATCGGCACTTCGGTTCAGTTGGTGGCGAATGATGATTACTACTCCAAGCTGCCAACCGGAACCTATTTGCCCACGCAAGATTTGAGCAAAGCCGCTGCCTCAAGCAACACCGTAACCTTGCACATCGCCGGGATTGTGCGGGTGAAGTCCAAGAACTCCGATGGCTTGCTGGCGTCAGGGATTGCCTACAGCTCCGCTTTAACCAAGCAAGTGCTGGATGAAAATAAATCCTCGGCGATTGTGGCCGCCCAAAAGCAAAGCACCACCAACATCATGACCGGCCAGCAAATGGATCAAGCGACCCGCACTGCCGTTATGACTACGCTGGGCGGCGTGTCCACGCCAACTTCTGTGCAGATTTATCCCACCACCTTTAAGCAAAAAGACAAGGTGCTGGCTTATCTGGATAAGTGGAACAAAGGCAAGGCCAAGGCGGACAAGGTCATCTACACCGACTTGGCAGGCACGGTCTCTGATATGACTGGTGGTTTGATGGACGCCATTACTTACGTCCTGGTGGCCTTCGCGGGCATTTCCTTGGTCACTTCGATGATCATGATTGCCATCATCACCTACACCTCAGTCTTGGAACGGACCAAAGAAATTGGGGTGCTCAAAGCCTTGGGGGCTCGGAAGAAAGACATCACCCGGGTGTTCGATGCCGAAACCTTCATCCTGGGCTTTGGCGCTGGCTTGTTTGGGATTTTCGTCGCTTGGCTGTTGACGTTCCCGATCAATGCCGTCTTGGCTAATGTCACTGGCTTGAGCGGCGTGGCGGTGCTGAATCCGGTGCACGCCATCATCCTAGTGCTGATTTCCACGATTCTGACCCTGCTGGGTGGACATGTTCCTGCCCGGATGGCCGCGAAGAAAGACGCTGCTATCGCATTGCGCGCGGAATAACCTATTACAATCACCTTGGCCTCATGGCTTGCGGTTTCACCGCAAGCCATGAGGCCTTTTTGAGGCAGCCGAAAAAAGTTTGGTTCGTCGCCTTGACCTGAAACGCGTCCCACAGCTTACACTCACCTTGTTGAATAGAAGCGATTCAAACCGCGGTGAGTCGCCGGGGTGAACTGAAAGGGGTATGCAATATGCTAAACACGATGGTACGACAACCACTCATTGCACTGAAGCTGACCGCACCTTCTGAATTGTCCGCTTTGCGGCAAAGCGCTGAGGCCTTGGCGCGGCGCTTCAATTTGAATGTAACCGGTGTGCATGCGAGTTTGCTGGCGAGTGAAGTGAAAGGGGCTCACTTTGTCGCAGCCGAGACCGCTTTGATTTTTGCCAGTGGTCAAAACATCGCCACGCCGCAGGTGGTGGGCTTGAATTTGAGTCAACCAGTGCGGTGGGGCGAAACGGGCAGCGGCCAAGCGATTTCGCACTTGTTGGCTTTGCTCATTCCCAACGATTATGGATCCGAGGTGGCTGAAAACTTGTTGGCCCAGGTGGCTAAGCGCGCACGAACGGCGGCATGGCCGTTGACCAGCGCCGCCGCGCACAAGTATGTCCAGACCGTGCTCAACTAGCGAGGGCTGGCCACTTCGGTTAAACTAAAGGGCGGAGGGATCAACATGACCAATATTCGTGATATTGCCCGGGAGAGTGGCTATTCGGTGTCCACCGTGTCGCGGGTGCTCAATCACCGGAAATACGTTTCGCCGGCCGTGCGGGACCATATTGAGCAAGTGATGCAGCAGCTGAATTATGTACCAAACGCGGTGGCGCGCGATCTCAGCAGTGGCCACACCAAGAAAATTGGCGTCGCTTTAGCCATGGTGGCCCACCCGTATTACACCACGCTGGTCAAAGGTATCACGAAGGCAGCCTTTGAGGAAGGGTACCAAGTCACGCTACTGCCGACAGATTATGATGCCAAGCTTGAGCGCCGCTATCTTGAGCAGCTCCGCCAGCACGCGTTTGATGGCCTGATTTTCACTTCGCATAGCATGCCCATTAGCGAAATTGCGGCGGCGCAGGCGTTTGGCCCGGTGGTGGTTTGTCAAGATCCAGGGTCAGTCACCATTCCTGCTGCTTTTACGGATCGGCAGGCCAGTTATCATGAAGCCTTTGCCTGGATTAGGCAAGCTGGTTATCAGCGAGTCGGGCTGATGCTGCCGCGTGACCCGAATGTCAGCGCAACGGCCAGTGCTATGGTGCAGGCGTATACCAGCGTCATCGGCGCCGCGCCTGCCGCCGAGTTAACCTGGATTGGTTCGATGGCCTATGCCGATGGGCTTAAAGCCGGGGCCTTGTTCGCTGCGAACGGCGCCGATTTCGTCTTTGCTAACGGCGATGACATCGCCTTGGGGGTTCATGATTACTACCAGCAAAACAACCTGCCGCTGCCAGGCTTGATGGGGCAGGAGAACCAAGTGTCCAGTGCGCTCCTTGGCATCTCAACCATTGACCACCATTTTCAAGCGGTGGGGCGCGCGGCGCTGGCGCTGGCTACGGGAGCGAAAACTGGTCAAATCAAAATCGCGTCTGACTTTATTGCCAGACCATATTATTGCTGAAAAGCCGCTGCGGCGGCTTTTTTCAGTTCTCGGTGCTGTTTTTGGCCGCCCGCGCAGCGAGGCATTATGCTAAACTGATAGCAATATCAGGAAAAGGGGTCTCACGATGCAAGTTATCATCACCGTCATCGGCACCGATAAAGTGGGCATTATCGCCGCGGTCACCACGAAACTCGCTGCTTTGAATGTGAACATCCTTGATGTGTCGCAAACCATTATGCAAGGGGCGTTCACCATGATGCTGCTGGCACAGCTGCCAGAAGCCGCCGCCTTCACCAGCACCAAAGCCGAACTGCAGGACCTAGGTACCAGCATCGGCGTCGACGTCAAAATCGCGCGGCAAGAAATTTTCGACGCGATGCACAAACTGTAGGAGGTCGCGATGGAAACGCAGCAGATCAAAGAAACCATTCAGATGATCAGCGAGGAAAACCTCGACATCCGCACCATCACCATGGGCCTGTCGCTGCTGGATTGCATCACCGGCGATAGCAAAACCACGGCACAGAAAATCTATGCGAAAATCACGACGCAGGCGGCGCAGTTGGTGCCAGTCGCCGACGCAATCGAAAATGAATTCGGCATTCCCATCGTCAACAAACGCCTCAGTGTGACTCCGGTGGCGCTGCTAGCCGGGAGCGATCCGCACCCGAATTTTCCACTGTTCGCGAAGGCAATGGATGCTGCGGCCAAGGCCGTGAACGTTGATCTGATTGGTGGCTATTCCGCCACGGTGCAAGCCGGTTGCACCCCGGCAGACAAAGCGCTGATGGCTAGCATTCCTGAAGCCCTCGCCGCTACCGAGCGCGTGTGCAGCTCGGTGAACGTCGGCTCCACCCGCAACGGCTTGAACATGGATGCCGTGAAAATCATGGGTGAGGTGGTCAAACAGGTCGCGGCCATCGACCCAGTCAACGCGATGAAACTGGTGGTTTTCGCCAACGCCGTGGAGGATAATCCGTTCATGGCCGGCGCTTTCTGGGGCGTTTCCGAAGGCGATGTGGCGATCAACACAGGCGTCTCCGGGCCAGGGGTGGTCCAACGCGCCATCGCGGACCGGCCTGACGCTTCCTTTGAGGAAATCTGCGAAATTATCAAACAGACGGCGTTCAAAGTCTCGCGCATGGGCCAATTCGTTGGCAAAGTAGCCGCCGAACGCCTGCACGTGCCCTTCAATATTGTCGACTTGTCGCTCGCCCCGACCCCAGCGCGCGGTGATTCCGTAGCGGAGATTCTCGAAACCTTGGGCTTATCTCATGTCGGCACGCCTGGCACGACCGCCGCCTTAGCGTTGCTCAATGACGCGGTGAAGAAAGGCGGTGTCATGGCCGCCGAACGCGTGGGTGGTTTGTCCGGGGCGTTCATCCCGGTTTCGGAAGATGCCAACATGATTAAGGCCGCCGAAGCCGGGCAAATTTCGCTGGAGAAGCTTGAAGCGATGACCGCTGTGTGCTCCGTGGGTTTGGACATGGTGGCCATTCCTGGCGACACCCCGGCCACTACGATTGCCGGCATGATTGCCGATGAAGCCGCCATTGGCATGATCAACAACAAAACCACTGCGGTACGCGTGATTCCCGTGCCAGGTAAAACTGTCGGCGATTCAATCAACTTTGGCGGGTTGTTTGGCCGCGCTCCGATCATGGCGGTCAATGACGGGGATGCTAGCAGCTTCGTCTCCCGGGGGGGCCAAATTCCGGCGCCAATTCATAGTTTCAAAAACTAACTTATTAATTCACGACCTGACCGATCCGCCTTCGGTCAGGTTTTTTCATGCCCGCCACCCTTCCCAATGGACAGCAAATAGGGGTAATCATTTACAATTATATTTGTAAGAGATTATATCATTGATAAGTGTAAGTGAAAGGAAGTGCAAGATGAGTAAGCAAGAACGCCGCCGCGTGCGCTTGGCAGCATCGCTCGGCCTGACAGTATTGATGAGCTCTGCCATCCTGGGGGGAATGGCACCACTCACGGCGCATGCAGCTGAAGTGGGAAGTGAACCGACCACGACTGAAGTTTCACCCATGATCACTGCACCAGAGCATCCGAGTGACGGGGTGACGCTTTTACCGGCTGGTGACGAAGCGGCAACGGCGGAGTCTGATGACACGGCTGAGGAGAACACGGAGGCTGAAATCACCGCGCCTGAAGCTGCGCCGACGACGCCAGCAACTAGCCCTCAAGTTGAGGAGGCGGAGGCAGAGGCGCAGGCCGGAGCAGAACCAATTGCAGGCGACAACGCGGCTGATACTCAGCAAACGGCCGCAACCGCACGCTTCGAAATTGGCGAGTTAGTGAGCTAATGGGGTGATGTGCGCTGGTCTTTTAATCAGGGCGTGTTGACCCTTGAAGGTGGCGTCGGCGAGGACACGGGCATGCAATCGCCCTGGGCGGGAATCGCGAATACCGTTGAATCTGTCGTTATCACCGGCGATATTACAGCGCCAGCGGACAGCAGCTTCCTGTTCGCCGGGTTTAGTCAGGTGACGCACTATGAAGGGCTCAATCACTTGAAACTCAGCCGCGCGACGACGACCCGCAACATGTTTGCCGGTAATTATGCCGTCTCCAGCCTGGATGTGGCAAGCTGGGATATGAGTAACGTTGGCGAAATGTGGTCCATGTTTGAAGGTTGCATTAGCCTCACCCAGTTAGAACTTGAAAACTGGAATGTCAATCAGGTTTACGACCTAGATCGGTTTCTATACGGGACCCGCCTCGAATCGGTCGATCTTTCAAACTGGCACATCGCCGAAACCTATTTGCAGAATACCTTTTCTGCTATGCCAGAATTGAAGCGTCTGAATATTGCAAATTTTGACATCGTGAGGACTCCGAGCGCCAATCAAATGATACGCAACTCACCGCAGTTGGCCGAACTCACAGTAGGTGACCAGACTGTGCTAGAAGACAACGTCGATTTGCCGGTGGGACAGCATTGGCAGGGTGAGCGCACCGGCCATCAATTCAGTAGAATATACGGTGGGGGTTATGCGGATACTTATCGACTCGTTGAAGGTATCCTCAGTACGACCATTGTCCACCTGTTTGATGATCTCAATGCAAAACAGGTTGGCTGGCAGGTCTTGACCGGCGCGCCAGGGGCCACGATTGCCTTAGCCACCATGAATATTCCTCATGGTTATGAATTAACCGACCCAGCTGCCGCCATCGACTTATCGGCAAATGGCGACAGGGAAGATGGTTTTCAGTTCCTAAGTATCACATTGAAGCGAGTGCACAAAACAACGACGCGCACGATTGTCTTTGAAGGCTTGGAAAATGAAATTGACGCCGTGGTTCAGACCATTGCTTGGGATTGGGACTGGTCTGACGCGGTCCAGCCGAACAATTCACGGCTTTTCTTCTTTGATGGTCTCGTGCACACTGCGCAAGGTGGCTATGATGAATATCCCGTCCCAGAGATTGAAGGCTATGAAGCCAACCTCACCGTGGTAGAGGCAAAGAGCTTTGAGGCTGAACTCAGTGACCTCCCTGCGGATGAAACCATCACGGTCACCTACACGAAACTCGATTCTGGCGACGGTGGTGACCAGAACCCTGATCCAAGCCCGAGCCAACCAGACCCCGACAGTGGTGGCGGTTCTGGTGGTAGCACTGGCACCGGCAGTACCGGCACCGGTTCGATTGGCGGCGGTCAGCTGACGAACCTGAGCACTGGCGGCTCGACCACCACGAATTCAAACCAGGCCTTACCGCAAACTGGCAGTCAAGTCGCCAGCGGACTGACCTTGTTCGGCCTCGGTCTATTGGGCCTCCTCGGCTTCACCAAGCGCCGCAAGCGTGACTAATCGCACTTGAGGCCACAAGAAAACCCGTGCATCACTGCACGGGTTTTCGCATACACTAAGCTTATGCCCAATCACCATTGCGGAAAATTGGGATGATGGTGCCATCTTGCTTGATGCCATCGATGTTCATCTGGGCGGAACCCATCATGAAGTCCACATGCGTGTCGGCAACGTTCAAGCCGCGGGCGGTCAGTTCTGCCGGAGTTAAGTCGACCCCGCCTTTGATGGAGAACGGATAAGCGGCGCCCAGCGCCATGTGATCTGAAGCATTTTCATCGTACAAGGTGCTGAAGAAAATCAAACCGGACTGGCTAATCGGGGAAGGATCTGGCACGAGTGAGATTTCGCCGAGGCTGCGGGCGCCGTCAATGGCCAGCAAGTGCTGGAGCACCGCGTCACCTTTATCCGCGTGAGCCGTAACCACTTGCCCATCTTTGAAGGTGAAATGCATGCCTTCGAGGATATTACCGGAGTATGAGAGCGGCTTGGTTGAAGCAACCGTGCCATCAATGCGGCGATTGTCAGGCGCAGTGAAGACCTCTTCGGTGGGCATGTTCGCCATGAAGCTTTCGCCCCGCGGATTCAGGGAGCTACCGCCGGCCCAGATGTGGTCAGCCGGCAGGCCCACGGTCAAATCAGTGCCAGGGGCGGTGTAGTGCAGCGCATCGAATTGTTCAGCGTTGAGCCAGGCCGACTTATTGTGCAACACTTCCTCATGCGCATGCCATGCGGTGACCGGGTCGTCGGCGTAGATGCGGACGGTTTTGAAAATGGCATCCCAGAGCTTATCCAATGCGGTTTCCGGGTCGTCATCAGGGAACACCTTGGCCGCCCACTTCGGGGAAGCGGCACCAATGATGGTCCAGCTGATGCGGTTCGAAGAGATGGCATCGCTCAGCGGTGCGTAGGCTTTTTGGAAGCCGCGCTGGTAAGCCGCGATGCGCGTCGCGTCGATGCCGGCCAAGTTATCAGGGTCGGCGGAGTGCACGGTGATGCGTTTGGCGTTGTGATCTAGCCAGTAGTTGAACATGGCGCTGGTTTGCGGCGCCTGGTTAGCGAGCCGGTCATCGGCGAGGTTGGCCATGTCTTGGCGTTTGATGAAGTCATCTTGCCACCAGACCTGGACTTCGGCGGCACCGCGCTGGTAAGCCGTGGCGGTAATGAGGTGTGCGAGGGCGAGCTGATCCGTGCCAATCTGTAGGTAAACCGTGTCGCCAGGCTTGACGCCGACGCCGGTGTCGACGGCCAGGGTCGCGTATTTTTGCAACAGTTCGGCAAAATGCGGTAAAGTCATGAGAATGCCTCCAATTCAAATCATTTTTTTATATTGTACCGGTTCCGGCTGAAGGCGTCCATCACTGGTGGTGAACAGGACTTGAGATAACGACTGGACACGATGAATAAATAACTGTTTGGCATAATGGCCGCGCTACGGGCCGCAAAGGCTCATTTGTTGTTAACAAACATAGAGAATTCTAATAAATATATTTGCCTTTTATATATTCTTTGGTAAAATAACATTGTGTTAAGTAGGTTAGTGTTAGTACGAATTGGGAGACCCCGGGTGGTCTCGGGGCCAGAAAGTGGGGGAACACTTTTGGCAAGAAAGAAAACAATTACGCACGGGCAGATTCTGGCCGCGGCGTTCGGTTTAGTGGTCGAGGAAGGGTTTAAAAGCTTCACGGCGCGCAACGTTGCTAAGCGCATGGGGTGCTCGACGCAGCCGATTTATCTGGAATTCCGTAACATGCAAGACCTCAAGCTAGCCGTGATGGACGAGATCAAAGCCACCCTGGCTTCGAAAATTGCCCGTCGTTTCACGACGGATCCAGTGGTTGATCTGGGCCTGGCCTACATCAACTTCGCGCTGGAGAACCCAGTGCTGTACCGGGCGGTGTTCGTGGAGGATCATTTCGGCGTCACCGACATGCGTGAATACGCGATGACCACTGCCATGAAACGCCTTGATACTTACGCTTTGGCCGAACCCTTAACCGATGCGGAAAAGCGCAACACGATTATGGGGTTATGGATTGTCGCTACCGGGATTGCAAACTTGATGGCGCCTGGTTTCATCGATATCACGCGCGAGCAGATGATCGACATTCTCAAAGCCGTGATTCAAGATTTCATCATTAATAAGCGTTTTTCTGAAGATGCCGCGGCAGTGTGCTTAGCGCCTTCCATCGCCAATTCCATTGCTGGTTAGAAAATCGCCTGAGAAGTGGTAGGCTAGAGGCAACTCTAGTCTATTTTTTATGGAGGCAAGCACATGCAAGCAGATATGGCAGCAGAACTCAAAAGACTGCAAGCCCAAACCACCGTCACCTCAATCAAAGGGCTACATGAACTGGGTAAGGCGCACCGCAATCGGGTGCCAGTGACGGCGCTGGGACGGCGGCCG
This sequence comes from Lacticaseibacillus suibinensis, assembly GCF_003946175.1. Classification (GTDB taxonomy): domain Bacteria; phylum Bacillota; class Bacilli; order Lactobacillales; family Lactobacillaceae; genus Lacticaseibacillus; species Lacticaseibacillus suibinensis. The sequence continues at coordinate 42,221 of NZ_RHOK01000014.1, forward strand.
GTGATTAAACGGGATCCGGTGGCGTTCATTGACGCCATTGAAAGCAATCTGATTAAAGAGCTCCTGCCGCAGCGCCACGCCAAAATGGCGGCTAATCCAGCGGCGTTTTTCCGCGGCACGGCCGAGCTGATGGCCTATGACTTAAGCCATGAGGCGCAATCTGGCCTGCGGGTCTTAACTGATGGGGATGTTCACCTGCAAAACTTTGGCTTCTACGCCTCCCCAGAGCGCCAGCTCTTATTTGATTTGAACGACTTCGATGAGGCGGCGCCGAATCCCTTCGAATATGACGTCAAACGTCTAACGACTTCCATCTATCTGTTTGGCGCGGATCAGCATTTTGAGGAATCCGCGTTGGATGATTTGGTCCAAGATGTCGTGCGTACCTACCGGAAAGCGCTGAAAAATGCCTTCAAGCAAGGTGCTTTGGAACGCTTCTATGCCAGCACGCCGGTTGAGGAGCTAATTGCCGACTTGCCAGCAGAAGACGCGGCCTTTGTGCGTACCATGGCCGCCAAAGCCGCTAAGCGCGATAACCAGGCCACGGTGAAGAAATTCACCGAATTGGTTGGCCAGCGGCGCCGGTTCAAAGACGACGCGCCGCGGTCGGTGCATGTCGACCAGGGTCTGGAGATCGCCTTGATGAAAGGCGTGCTGGCGTACCAGCAAACCACCCGCGCGGATGTGGCGCTGCTGTTGGGTCAGTATCACATCACCGACATCATTCGCCACAGCGTTGGCATTGGCAGTTTTGGTACGAGCTGCTACCTGGTGTTGCTGACTGGACTGGGTGGGAGTCATCTGGTGCTACAGGTCAAAGAAGCTCTGCCGCGCCGGCGGGAATTGGCGCCGAATGACCTTACCATTGATCAGGAGCGGGAAGCCAGCGAAGGGCGGCGGATTATTGCGGCCACGCAGATTTTGCAAAAGGCCTCCGATCCTTTCCTGGGTTGGTTCAATCTCAGCGGCAAGAGCTTCTATGTCCGGCAATTCCGCGATATGAAGGGGTCGATTGACGTCAGCACCCTTGACTGGCGGCAATATGCGGCGTATGGCCGGGTTTGTGGCTACCTGCTGGCGATGGCCCATGCGCAAAGTCCCATGGCAGCCATTGTCGCTGGGTACATGAATAAAACCTTTGATGAAACCATTCAGCATTGGGCGAAGGATTACTTGCATCAAGTGATTGATGATTACGCGGCGTTTGTAGCCAAGTATGGGCATTAAACCCGCGCGACATTTTCAGACACTTTCGCGCGGCGGGAGGATTTTGCTATAATTTAATTGAAGCGGACTAATGCAAACGTGAAAGGAGCGCCGTGATGAACAAGGAAACCAAGCACGGAGCACCGCGCGTCCATAGCACCAAACTCACCGCCGCGGAAAAAGAAGCGGTGCACAGCGGCCAGGTGCCCCTGGCGTCGCTGCCGGTGGCACGGCACATTAAACTCGGTGAAGCGATTAAGTTAATGATCGATCGCATCATGGATGCCCAAATCGGCAGTATGGCGGCGGCGCTGGCCTATTACACGCTGCTGTCTTTGTTTCCGATGTTCATTGTGTTCGGGAACTTGCTGCCGCTGTTTGGGTTCAACTATTATCAGATTCAAGGCTACCTGGGCCAGATTATTCCCGAAGATGTGATGAATTTTATCAATCCCATCATTCAAAACCTGATTGCCAGCAGTTCAGGCAGTGTCCTGTCTGTTGCTGGGGTGGTGACACTGTGGACTGCGGGGATGGCTGTCAGCGGCTTGAAAACTGGCTTTAACCGAGCCTATGAAGTCGACGCCAAGCAAAATTATCTCGTCCAACGACTGCTATCGATGTTGATGATTTTTACCCTGGTGATTTTGCTGGGCAGCGTCATGGTGGCCTTTACCTTTGGCCGGCAATTCTTGGAATGGCTGGTGCCCCAACTTGGGTTGTCAACCCAATGGCTGGCGACCTTTAACACCTGGCGTTGGCCGGTCACATTGTCGGCACTGGCGATTGTGGTGCTGGTCATCGACTACTTTTTGCCCAATGCACGCATTCACTTCTGGACCGTGTTACCTGGTGGTATGGTCACGATTGCCGGTTGGCTGGGGCTATCGCAGGCGTTTTCCTGGTACATGCGCTATTTTGGCACCCGGATTTCGACTTATGGCACCTTAAGCACGGTGATTGTCTTGTTGCTGTGGCTGGACTTTATGGCCATGTTGTGGCTACTTGGCGCCGTGGTAAATGCCATCGTCGCGGAGTATTACGGCGGTCGGGCTAAGGGGAGTAAAGGCAAGGTGCATGATTTTGTGCGCCGCAACCAAAAGCAGCTCAAGCAGCGGCGACTGGAACATCGCTGAGTGGTTGGCAGTTATGTGCGCTTAATCCTTGTGATTGAGCGCGGAGCATGTTGCGGCGGTTAGGTTGCATTTTCAGCGGGGGTATGATGATCAAAAAAATAGCTAAGGGTATTGGAATCGGCGTCGGGGCGGTGGTTTTGGTGGTGGCTGGATACGTTGGGTATCTGTTCGCCAGTTACCACCGGGTGCCGGATGATCAGCCGCTGAAGGTTGACCAGGCCGCGGCGGTCGAGACGTTGAAGTCGGGGCAGACCTACCGGGCGATGACTTACAACATTGGGTACGGGAGTTATCCGCCGAGCTATAGCTTCTTCATGGACGGCGGCAAATTCTCGCGAGCATACAGTGCCGCAGCGGTGCGCCGCAGCCTGGCTGGCGTAGTGAAAACCACGCAGCAAGTCGCCCCGGATGTGGCGTTTTACCAAGAGGTGGATCGCGACGGCGACCGGTCGCGGCACGTGAATGAGGTGGCCTTGCTGGCGAAGGGCCAGCCAAATTCCGACTTGGTCTTCGCGCAGAACTACGACTCCGCGTACCTCTTCTTCCCGGTCACCCAACCGATTGGCGCGGCTAAGTCAGGGTTGGTCACCACCAGCAGGGCGAAGATCAGCGCGGCGCGGCGCTACCAGTTGCCAGTGGATACGGACTACAACAAACTGATGGATCTCGACCGCGCTTTTTCCATGAGCACGGTGCCAGTCGCCAATGGTAAGTCACTGATCTTAGTGAACGTACACTTGTCGGCCTTCACGCCGAACCAGGCGGTGCAACAGGCGCAGTTCGCGAAATTATTCAAGTATATTGTGGCGGCCTACGCTGACGGCAACTACGTGATGGTTGGCGGGGATTATAATCACCGCGTCATCAAGAACGCGCCAGCGGTGTTCCACACCAGTACCAAGCCGCAGACCTGGACGCATCCTTTCCCCGTGAATCAGCTGCCGGCTGGCTTCTACCAGCCGACAAAGGGACTCGCCGCGGCGGCCGTGCCGTCTGCGCGAGGGCTGGACAAACCGTGGTCACCCAAGACCAGCTTCAAGACGTTGATTGATGGCTTCATCTTATCGCCGAATATCGAGGCTAAGCAGGTTCAGGTGATTGACACGGGCTTCAAGTATTCTGACCACAACCCGGTTGAGTTGCGCTTCACACTTAAATAACCGCCGCCCTAATGACGATTTGGCTTGATTCACAATTGACAACCGGCTTCTAGACGACTTGGCACGGCTGGGGGAAACAAGATGAAACTACTCGTGACCGGTGGCGCCGGCTTTATCGGCGCTAACTTTGTGCGCTACGTTCGGCAGTACCATCCAGCAGTCAGCATGATTGTGTTAGACAAGCTCACCTATGCGGGTAACCGGGCCAACTTGGCCGGGGTGCTCGGCGACCAGGTTCAGCTGGTGGTGGGTGATATTTGCGATGCCACCTTGGTGGATCAACTGATGGCGCAGGTCGATGCCTGTGTTCATTTCGCCGCGGAAAGTCACAACGATAATGCCTTGCGCGATCCGCGGCCGTTTCTGGAAAGCAACGTGATTGGCACCTACACGCTGCTCGAGGCGGCGCGGCGGTATGAGGTGCGGTTTCACCATGTGTCGACGGATGAGGTCTACGGTGATTTACCACTGGCCACGTCTGACACTGCGGCGCGGAAGTTCACCCCAGAATCGCGTTACTTGCCTTCCAGCCCTTACTCGGCGACCAAGGCGGCCAGCGACATGCTGGTGCACGGCTGGACCCGCAGCTTCGGCGTGCGGGCAACGCTTTCTAACTGCTCGAATAATTATGGCCCTTATCAACACATTGAAAAATTCATCCCGCGCACCATCACTAATATCCTCGCTGGGCGCAGGCCGAAACTGTACGGTACCGGCCGCAATGTGCGGGATTGGATTAATACAGCGGATCATTCTGCGGCGATTTGGGCGATTTTGACCCGCGGACGGATTGGCGAAACTTACCTAATCGGTGCCGATCAGCAATTGGACAATCTGACCGTGATGCAGCTGATTCTTGAAGCGATGGGGCAGCCTAGCGATGCCTTCGACTTCGTGGCGGATCGGCCGGGCCATGACCGGCGCTATGCGATTGATGCCAGCAAGCTCGAAAATGAACTCGGCTGGCAGCCGCAGGTGACGGATTTTCGCGCTGGGTTGCTACAAACGATTCAATGGTATCAAAGCCATGAAGATTGGTGGGTGCCGCAAAAACCAGCGGTCGAAGCCAAATATGCAGAACATCAACAATAAAAAATACCGCCATCCAGTAGAGGACGGCGGTATTTGCGTTGAGCTTAGGCCCGACGGTAAGTTTTGACTAACGCTAACCCGATGATGACGAACCAAACGCCAACGACACCAAGCAGCGCGAGTGCCATGTACAGGCCAATTTCCCCATCACCGTACTTTAGCAACTGACTGATGACAAAGGCAAACCCGGCCAAGGCCAGCAAGCCGATGAGGATGAAGCCGCCCGCAATCAGAGTAAACGTCACTTTTTGACCCCTGGTGCGCTTAACGTTTCCCGCAATGTGCAAGGCTAGTTTGATTAACCGGGAGTAAACCCCTGCGGCCAATAGTCGTTCTATATATCGGTTCATGTCAGCGTCCTCCATCATTTTTCCACATTATATCGCCGCCATTCAAAAAAGCCAGCGCTGATGGCTGGCAGGGTGGTACAGATGGATTAGAGGCTTTGGGCTTTGTTCTTCAGGTCCAGGCAAAACTTCTCTAACGCCTTAATATCGTCTTCTTCTGGCGCCAAGTCGATTTTGACATTGGCCGCGCCTTTGGTGGCGCCAGTGGCCGCAAACGCCTGGTCGAAATCGTCGACGCTGGTGCAGAAATCATCGTAGAAGCGATCGCCGCTGCCGCAGCAACCGTAGACCTTGCCGCTCAAATCAAGCGTCTTGAGATCATTGAAAAAGTCCACCGCTTCATCCGGCAGGACGCCTTCGCCGACGTCGGAATAAGTGTAAGTCGCCACCACGCAGATATCCGCGTCTTGGAAATCTTCGGCCATCGCCTGTGAGACCTCGGTGGTTTCGACATCGTAGCCGTAGTTCTCTAACTCTTCCTCGACGATGCCCGCGATTTCCTCATTGTTCCCAGTCATGCTGGCATATACGATTTTTGCAGTCGCCATGAATATTGCGTCCTTTCAGGTTCGATTTGTCCGAATTAGTATAGCAGAAAACAAGGGAAAGGACTAGAGAGGCTGCTGAAGGGGGCCGCCTAAGCCTAACAAGTAGCCTCAGATTGTAGCAGCTGGCGCATGTCAGCCTGTACGCGAAGTTGATCAAATCGCTCAGGCGTCAGCCACCTGGAGCGCAACTATGCTTCAGCGGGGTTCATAGTCCAAGGAACAGATAGCTGTATTCTCACAGTCCTAGTTGCGCTGCGCTGGGCAACGCCCGATCATGTAGCTACGCATGAGGCATCGCCGTCAAAACCGGACGGCGATGCCTCACGCTAGGCTACCTGTCGGGCTAAGTGTGCCCAGCTCCACAGCCTGTCTTCGTTATTTTCCCGGGTTGTGTTATGATTTATCCTGGATTGTAATGAGTCGCATAGGGAGTGAAAAAATGAGTAAGTATTTAGTGACAGGCGGCGCGGGCTTTATTGGCTCGAACCTGACCGAACAGTTGTTGACCGAGCCGGAAGCCGAAATCACCATTGTGGATGATTTGTCGATGGGGCTGAAAAGCAACATTCCAGATTCGCCGCGGGTAACGTTCATTGAACACTCGATTACCGATCATGCTTTCATGAGTCAATTGCTGGTAGATGGTCAGTTCGACTACATCGTTTTGCTGGCGGCGATTGCCAGCGTGGCGGACTCCGTGGAGCGGCCGTATGAAACCCATCAGGTCAACCAAGAAGCTAACCTGAACATCATCGAAACGCTGCGCGCCCAGCAGATTCCGTTCAAGAAGCTGTTTTTCTCCAGCTCCGCTGCTGTATACGGCGAGCTGCCGGAAATGCCGAAGCGGGAAGATCAAGCCGTGCAGCCTTTGACCCAGTACGCCGTTGATAAGTACGCCACTGAGCGCGCCATCATTAACTACAGTCGGCTGTATGACATGCCGATGGTCTGCGTTCGATTCTTCAACGTGTACGGGCCAAAGCAAAATCCAAAGTCCCCTTATAGTGGCGTGCTGTCCATCATCATGGATAGCCTGATGAACAACAAGCCCTTCACGTTCTTCGGTGACGGCTCGCAAACGCGCGATTTTGTCTATGTCGGGGATGTCATCAGCGCCATTGTCGGCCTCTTGCACACGCCCGCAGCTAAGGCCGATGTCTTCAACATCGCCAACGGCCAGCAAACCGCGTTGATGACCGTGGCTAAGCAGCTTGAAAGCCTAACCGGCAAGCGCCTGAACGCCAGCTTCAAGCCAGAGCGGGCCGGAGATATTCATGATTCCTATGCCGATGCCAGCAAAATTGACCAGTTTGGCTTCATGACTCACACGCCATTGGCCACTGGGCTGGCTCAGTACGTTGATTCCGTCAAATAAACAGGGAGATGCAAGTTTTTGATTACATTAAAATCACAGCGTGAAATTGAAGGCATGGCGAAGTCCGGCGCCATTTTGGCTGGCATGCACCATGCCGTCGCTGAAATCATTAAGCCCGGTGTATCCAGCTGGGAAATTGAAAAAGTTGGCCGCGAATACATCGAAAGCCACGGCGCCATTCCTGCCGAACTCGGGTTTGAAGGCTATAAGTACGCAACCTGCGTAGCCATCAACGATGAAGTGGCCCATTCCGTGCCCCGCAAAGGGCTGGACCTGAAAGACGGCGACATTGTGACCGTGGACACCGTGGTTAACTGGCAAGGGTACATGTCCGACTCCGCCTGGACCTACGCCGTTGGCAACATCTCCCCAGAGCGGCAAAAGCTCATGGATGTGACCAAAAAAGCGCTGTATCTGGGCATTGACCAGGCCGTGGTGGGCAATCGCCTTGGCGACATCGGCTATGCCATTCAGCATTACACCGAAGATGAAATGGGTTACGGCGATGTCCGCGAACTGATTGGCCATGGCATTCAGCCGACCATGCATGAAGCGCCGAATGTGCCGCATTATGGCGAACCCGGTCATGGCTTGCGGCTGAAGGCTGGCATGACCATCACCATCGAACCGATGATTACCACCGGCACTTGGAAGATCAAAGCCAAGCAGGTGCCGAATGATGACTGGGAATACTACGTCACCGCCGATGGCTCGGATTGCGCTCAGTATGAGCACACGTTGGTCATCACCAATGACGGGCCGAAGATTTTGACCAGTCAAGATGCGGTGGCCGACGCAAAATACTTGCTGTAAAATGAGAACGGCCAGGCCAGTAGATGGTCTGGCCGTTTTGTTTAGAGGAGGATGCGCATGTTATCGATCGTCGTTCCTTGTTATAACGAAGAAGAAACGGTCCCCTTATTTTACCAGGCGGTCGAAGCCATTCGACCAGAGCTGGGAGAATCCGTCGAGTACCTGTTTGTTAACGATGGTTCTAAAGATCAGACCTTGAATGAACTGCGTCAGTTGGCGCTTAAGGACAAAGCGGTCCGCTACTTGTCGTTTTCGCGGAACTTTGGCAAGGAGGCGGCGCTTTACGCTGGCCTGCAACATGCCAAGGGCAGCTTGGTGGTGGTGATGGATGCCGATTTGCAAGACCCGCCGGAGCTCTTGCCTAAAATGGTAGCCATGCTCAAGCAAGGCGAGATTGACTGCGTGGGGACACGGCGGGTGGATCGCAAAGGCGAACCCCGGATTCGCAGCTTTTTTGCCCGGCGATTCTATAGGTTGATTAATCGTATTTCCGCCACCGAGTTTATCGACGGGGTGCGCGACTTTCGGATGATGACTCGGCAGATGGTTGACGCGATTTTGGAACTGTCGGAGTACAACCGCTTTTCTAAGGGACTGTTTAGTTGGGTCGGGTTCAACACGACCTACCTGGATTATCCTAATCATGAGCGAGTGGCGGGCAAAACCTCCTGGAATTTCTGGCAGCTGTTGAACTACTCCTTCGACGGCATCGTGAATTTTTCCGAAACCCCCTTGAACGTGGCCTCGATTGTCGGCGCCGTCAGTTGTGTGAGCGCCGCAGTAGCCCTGGTTTTCATCTTTGTCCGGGCACTGTTGTTCAACAATTCTGTTGCCGGCTGGCCATCCTTGGTCTGTATCATTTTGTTCCTTGGTGGGTTGCAACTGCTGTCACTGGGGATGATTGGCAAGTACGTCGGCAAGATCTACTTAGAAACGAAAAATCGGCCGCAGTACATCCTCAAAGAAACCAACGACGACCGCCACTAAAAAACGCCTGTCCGAAGGCTTCGGGCAGGCGTTCGTTGGTGCTGGTGGGTCAGGTGCTAGACTGAGAAGTAGACGTTTTCAGTCGTGAGCACCAACTTGGCGCTGTAAGCGGACTGATACCAGCTGATATCATCGGTGCCAAAGAAATTCTGAACGGTAATCAATTCGACCAACGCTTTGATGGCTTCAGGATCAACCGTCTCAGGAATGTTGCGGATGGTCAGGTTCCGCTTTTTGTTCTGGCTGTCCAAAAAGGTCAACACAAGATTGCCTAACATGAGCCTCTCCTCCTTTCTTCAAGATTGGGTGTCATTAGTCGGCTTCGACATCACTGGCGATGGTCACTTGGACGTTGGCCAGTTGGTCGCCTGGCAGCAGCGCGGCCAGGGCCTTGCCGAATGCCAGCAGCTCATCATCTTGGGCCGTTTGCTTGATGGATCCGTAAGAGCGGCTCAGGGTGTAGTCTGGGTCGCTCGGATCATGGAACGTGAAGCGTACGGCTTGCCGTTTAACGAGACGCATGGGCGATACCTCCCTTCATGATTTAGTCGTAGGATTTTGCCTACACTATATAAATCGATAACTCGGCCAATTTGAAACAGTGATTTGGAAAAAAGTTCAGATTTCGCTACAATGGAAGGGTTGGTTTCTTGAGAAATGGTAACAGTTGGGGCTTTGGTTTGTTGCTAGCCACGGTTATCGCTATAATCAATGTGACAGAAATGAAAGATTCGTTGGAAGGGTTCTGATGATGTGGTAACAGCGCAGGCGCCAGGCAAACTTTATATTGCCGGTGAATACGCGGTGGTGGAAACTGGGTACCCCGCTATTATTGTGGCTTTGAATCAATTCGTGACCGTAACGGTAGAAAAAATGGCTGACTACGGGAGCATCGTATCCAAGCAATATCAGGAAAACTCCCTGCTGTGGCAGCGGGATGGGGATGCGATGGTTTTCGACAACCGGGACAATCCGTTCCACTACATCCTCAGCGCCATCAACCTGACGGAAAAATACGCCCGTGAGCTCGGGAAGCCGCTGGCGCTGTATAAGCTGTTTGTCGATTCCGATTTGGACTCTGATGACGGCAAGAAATACGGGCTGGGTAGCTCAGCGGCCGTGACGGTGGCCACCGTCAAGGCGCTGAACAAGTTCTACGACTTGCAGATGTCCGCGGATCAGATCTACAAGCTGGCAGCCATTGCCCATCTGGATGTGCAAGGCAACGGCTCACTGGGCGATATTGCCGCGTCGGTGTATGGCGGCTGGATTGCCTATCGTTCGTTCGACAAAGCCTGGCTCGCCGCAGAACGCAACAGTCACACCTTGGCCGAGCTACTTGAGATGGACTGGCCGCAGCTCCAGATTGACTTGCTGGAGGCCCCGGCGGAAATGCGGCTGCTGATTGGCTGGACCGGGTCCCCAGCCTCAACCTCACGTCTGGTGGACAAGATTACCATCGCCAAAGCCAAGAAACGGGCCCAGTACGAGGCGTTTTTGGCTGAAAGCAAAGCCACCATCGAACAGTTGATTAAAGACTTCCGGGCTCATTCGTTGGCCGGCATTCAGGCCGGGATTCGGCACAACCGGACCTTGTTGAACAACCTGGCTGATTTCTCCGGCGTTGCCATCGAGACGCCGTTGCTTAAGAAGATGTGTGAGTTAGCCGAAGCGAAAGGTGGGGCGGCCAAGTCCTCTGGCGCTGGCGGCGGCGATTGCGGGATTGTGCTGATTGAAAAGCAACAACCGATTGAGCATCTGTTGAGTAGCTGGCAGGCAGCCGGCGTGGAAGCACTCGATTTTCAAGTGCATTTAATTCAAGACTAAATCCAAAGATAAGTAAACGCGGCCGCTTCAAGTTTGACTGAAGCGGCTGCGTTTTTTCGAAAAACCAGAACAATCCGTTCTTGTCCTTGCAGATAATACAATTTAATTTTATAATTATTGCAATTAATCGCCGATTTGGAGTGATCGGCTTTCTGGGTTAGGCGGAGTGGGTCCCGCCGAGTATTGAGGCCAGTGGTGGCAGTGTGTTGGTCATGATTTCCTGTTAGGTTTGGGTTGAAACATGATGGGAAGGGTTAACCATGACTGACATTCTACTCGCAATTCCATGCTTTAATGAAGAGGCCAACGTTGAATCCGTGTACGCGCGGATCAAGGCTGACATTGATTTCGCAGGGCTTGGCATTGACCCTGAGATTCTGTTTATCGATGATGGTAGCAAGGATCAGACCGTCCAGGTGGTCAAACAATTAGCAGCGATGCATGCCGACGTTTCTTATATTTGCCTTTCACGCAATTACGGCAAGGAAACGGCGATGGTCGCTGCTTTTGATTATTTTCATCACGATGCCATGATTATGATGGATGGCGATCTGCAGCATCCGCCGGTGCTCGTCAATGATATGGTGAAACTTTGGCAAGCCGGCTTCGAGGACGTCTATGCCAAGCGGAACCAACGGGCCGGGGAAAGTTGGTTTAAAATCAAAACCTCGAAATGGTTCTATGAGTTACTGGGCGTCCTTTCCCGAACCCCAGTGACTCCCGATGCCGGCGATTTTCGGTTATTAGACCGCAAAGTCGTGCTAGCCCTCAGGCAACTGCGAGAGACCCAGCGTTATACCAAAGGCTTGTATAACGTGGTGGGGTTTAAAAAGGCGGCCATTGACTTTGACGCTGCACCACGACTGCACGGCAAAACCAAATGGGGTTTTCGCAGTTTGGTTAACCTAGCAATGGAAGGAATTACTTCCTATACGACGACGCCGTTACGTTTATCGACCTTCTTAGGTTTCCTGGTATCTGGTTTTGCCTTTCTTTACATGGTGTACGTGCTGATCAAGACCATGATTATTGGGCCGGACCAGTCAGGGTTCCCAACGATTGTGGTGCTGATTCTGTTTTTAGGCGGGTGTATTCTCATTTCCAATGGTATTCTGGGAGAGTATCTGGCGCGGGTCTTCATGGAAGTGAAAAACCGGCCACTGTACTTTGTGGAAGAGAAAAAGACCCATGAAGTCGATCAGCAGAAGAAATGACCAACCTAGCGGGCAGAGTGGACTGGGGAAAGATGAAAGAGCTGTTTTTAAAGGGTAAGCAATGGCTTGAGGCGCGCAAGCTTTGGGATGTTTTTACGTATGTCTTTTTTGGTGGCCTAACCACCTTAGTGAATATTGTTGTCTTTGCCGGTGCCACACATGGCGGGCTTTCGTGGCAGATTGCCAACTTTTTGGCTTGGTTATTATCAGTCCTATTTGCCTTTGTGACGAACAAGATTTGGGTGTTTAACTCGCATACCGAGAATCTGAGCGCGTTAGGCTGGGAATTCAGTAAATTCATCATTGCCCGAGTGGCCAGCCTGGGGATTGATTATGGGTTTATGTTGCTGTTTATTCAGGCACTGGGGATGAATGAGACGGTCGCCAAGATCTTGACGCAGTTCGCCATTGTGGCTGCGAATTATGTGTTTAGTAAGTTTGTGATCTTCAAATGAGAGTGCTCTATGTTGTTTATTGAGCGGCGGTTGTGGGCGGCATCCGGTTGTTCGTGTAAGAGTTCACTGTAAAGGTTGGGGTGAATGAGAAAACCTGGATATCAAGGCTATAAATTGGTTAAAGTGAAACTCCCCCAGCCACGTACTGCAGCTGAGGGAGTTAGATTATTAGAAGAAGATTTTCAGGATGATCAATCCGGGTGAGCTAGCGATTGATTTTTACCCCACGAGCGTCAATCCAGAGTTGGCGACCATTGCTGAGCTGAATCAAGTAGAAGCGGTTACCCGCTGCTGTTGGTCTTGTTGTGGTGACGTCCTTGAGAATCTTTACGCTCTGTTTATTGAACTGAAGGGCGTTCGTGTTTGGCAGCACCGACATTGCATCGGTGTAATACGGGGCAGAGTACAAACCATCACTTCGGCCAGCCTGGTTAATGGTTCCGGTCAGAGAGACCGACTTCTCACTAACAATCGTGTCGTAGCTGATCGGTTTCAGCGCAAGCTTGTCAATCCACTTGGTGGTCCCGTCTGGCAACTTAACCTTTGCGTAAGTGCCCTGACTAGTGGTGCCTTCTTCGAGCACGGTGACACCGCGGCCGTTGAAGGTTGTTGCTAGGGAGTTAGGCGTTACGCTATCCAGGTTGCTCTTGTATGGATGCGCGTACAGCCCATCCTTACGAGAGCTTTGGTTAATGACAGCGGTATAGCTCACCGTGTGTTGGTTGCTAACGGCGTCAAGCGGAATCAGCGTGACACCATTGGCATCAATCCACAGGCTTCGCCCGTTCGTTAATGTAATCTGGTAAAAGCGATTGCCTGCAGCAGCAGAGCGATTCGTCGTTTTCTCAGCGGTGATTTTGACCAGTTGGTTATCAAACAAGCGGGCGTTCTGATTTGGGGTGACCGTTAGGACATCTGTATACCATGGAGCCGAGTATAAGCCGTCCTGCCGGCCACTCTGATTGATGCGGCCACCTAACGAAAGGGGCTTGGTTGCAGTTACCGTATTCAGGGTAAGGAGCTTGATCCCACGGCTATCAATCCAATGTTTGTTGCCATTTGCAAACTGAATCTCATAAAAGTGATTGCCGAGTTTGCTATTCCGTGAGGTTGTCTTCTCGGTTAACACGGTCACGGCTTGCCCGTTGAACAGTTTTGCATTCTGATTTGCCGTGATGGTAAGGGCGTCGGTAAACCATGGCGCCGAATATAACCCGTCCTGGCGACCAGTTTGGTCGATTACGCCGACGCGGTCCAAGGTGGTGGTGCTCGTAACTTTGTCGTAGATATCCGTGGTTAAACCGCGTTTATCAATCCATTCGACTCGGCCATCGGGAAGGGTGATTTCGCAATAAGTGCCATTTGGAATGGTTGCTTCAGCACTAACGGTGACGATATCACCGTCAAATTGAGGCGCATTCGTGTTGGCGTAAATATTGGATAGTTTGGTGTTGTATGGTCCATCTGGATATAGTCCATCGCTGCGTGTGGTTTGCACAATTTTAGCGCGATAACTGGTCTTAATCTGATGAGTTGGGGTGAGAAAGGGTACAACTTTTACGGCACGAGTATCAGTCCAGAAGGTTCTTCCGTCGACTAACCGCACCTGATAGAATGTGTTGCCAGACGCAGCACTGCGAGTGGTTGTGGCTTTGCTGAGAATCTGGACAGTCTGCCCATTAAAGGCGGTTGCATTTGTATTCGGGGTAATAGTCATGTTGTCAGTATAGTAAGGCGCTGAGTAGAAGCCATCTTGGCGGGACGATTGATCAATCTTCCCTCCTAGATTCACTGCTTGGGTGGCAGTGACCTTGTCATAAACGATTGACTTAGAGAACAAGCTCGAGTAATCGATCGAGGCATCCACGCTTGCGCTGTAGCCCGGAATTCTGGCCACTGAGGAAAACTGCCAGGCGCCAAAGTCGAGATTCCACAGGTTCGACGCACTGGGCGTGTATGGATACTGGGCTACCCAGGTTCGTGCTTTACCAACGGTACCGATGGCTTGATTTGACCAGCTATAGTTCTGTCCTGTGTAGAGGACTTGATTGGTGTAGCCCTTAGCCTGCAGTGTGCTCCAGAAGGCGTTCAGGTTAGTGGCCACGTCCCCGCCAACATCAGTATCTTCCAAATCAGCCACCACTGGCGCCGACTTGTCGACGCCGAGTTGTGCTAAGGTCGCAGCGTAATAGGTCGCTTCTGCGACTGCTGCGGACTTGGTGGCGAAGTGGACGTAATGATAGGTCGCAACTTTTAGCCCGGCGTTTAGTGCATATTTGAGCTGGGTTGCTGCATAGGGATTGCGATAGGAATTGCCTTCTGAAGTTTTGACGATCACCGCTTTGACGCCAAGTTGTATAAGCGTGGTGTAGTTTGCCTGGGACATCGCATTTTGATATGAAGCCACATCGATTGTGTCGACGCGCGGGAACCCAGCCTGGCCAATGGTAAAGCTAGTCACTGTATCAGCGACCTGGACGATTTTCTGGCTTCGCCCGGTTTTCTTGTAGTCTTCTGTGGCCTCTGCTTTGGCAAAGGCCAACCATGCACTGGCTTGATTGGTCGTTATTGTTGTGGGCATACGCAGATAGTGCGTGCTCGAAGTTGACCCAGTTTCGTTGATATCGCTAGCTGTGAAGGTATGCTGCCCTTGATCGCCCAAGGTACCTTGCTCGATACTCGCTTGGCTGTGATGATTCGTTGTGTGAAAATCTATTGTTTTCGGGCTCGTGCTGACCAATGGGCTAATAATTTTCGAATTGATAGCCTCTACTGTCTTGGGCTGTGGACTTGTCATCATCAATAGGCAAAGACTTCCTCCGGTGAGAGTGGTAAAGACCAGATGTTTTTTTAAAAAATTCATTTCTTCCTCCTGATCGGTGCTACATCAGGAATTATTCTAGCGGAAGGTTCTTGTTATTTCAATTTCACGCATTTAATCTCATTGAACTGTAACATTGTAATCTTTCATCGAAGGCATGAGTGCTCGGTTTGCTGAATCGACGTTAATCCAATTCAACCACATATTCTCTGTTTACAAACGTGGGTGAGACCGCCGTGGGGCTATGGCAACGATATAGTGGTGAAGTATATTTCAAAACCGTACTTGACAGGTGCGGGTTATTTTTAGAAATAGTTCACCCTAACTCTCATTCGGTATACGAAGATAGTAATATTGCCTGCGTTCACGGAAGATAGTGAAATTACGGAGATCATCTTCAAAAGACAAGTAGTCAAAATGACGCTTTCGCAAATATCGAGCGAGTGGTGTTGTGGCTACTTTTCACTATCTAGTTGTATATTTGTTAGTTGGTTAGGTTATTTACAAATGTCAGATGAGAATTTTGGGCCTAGACAGGTAAACACAAATGCCCTAGTGACACGAGCTCGCGTGGTCCAATCATCAGAGATGGGCTAGCAAGAATGCGCCTCTCTTCCATTTTGTCGAATTTTTCGCGGTGGCACCGCCAACAAGGTTGCCTTTCTTCTCCGAGGTTAACGAATACCCGTGAAAGCCAGGTATTGTAAGTTTAACGGTGTAAGACTTCCCTTATTAGTCGAATTGAAGCTTTCTGACTCTTGCTAGTTGAAAATGTGAGTAGGAGGATAGCAAACACAATTGCTGAAACGATGAGGCCGAAGACTAAGACATTTAGTAGTCCGGTAATTTGAAGATTGAGGGCATCTAAAGCAAACATTTCGCCGCCCAGCAGAATTGCGAAGATTGCCAGATAAGACCAATATTTACGATAAAAGCTCCAAATCGTTGTGTGGAAGGCTCCGGAAAATAGTATCCAGGGATCCCACCAGGAATTAACGAGTATGTTCCCAATCACCGTCCCTATCAAGACGCCGTTAATACCAAGTGAGGTATACTTTACAAGAATGAGACTGAGCCCAAAATTAACAACCGCCTCAACAATTGATTTAATTCTATACCCCCAGAATAGACCATAAGCATTAATCATATTGAGCGCAGGACGAAACTGGGCGAACACAAAATTGATGATGATAATTGTTAGAGTTGTTTTTGAAAGTTGGTAAGTATCCCCAAGCCACAATTGTATGAACGGTGGGAAGAAAGCAAATGAAACCAGACCAATGAAGAAGACCACAAATGCGTTTATATACGTGAACTGGTTGAAGAGTGTTATTTGTTTCGCGGTATTATCTTTCTCGGTGACACCCAAGTTTCCAAAGCTGGCTATCGCAGCACTGAAGACTTGAGCAATGAGGGTGCTGATGCTGTTAAGTACGAGGGCATAATTGGAGTATAGCCCGACTATTGAGAGACCGATAAATTTAGAAATTAGAATATTATCGGTGCCGTTTACAACGATTGAGCCAATTTTAGAAGACACGGTACCGATAACATTGTGCTTGATTCCCTGAATAATGGTTGGGTCCACAGCGGTTGAGGTTTTTTGTTTCAGATAAGGATATCGCTTGTGAGATTGATAAGTGATGGCGATGTTTGAGAAAAGGTTGCCAAGAATAAACAAAAGCAGGTATCCAAAATAACTGTGGAAGAAGAGGAGGGCAATAATCTGGCCAATGTATCTGAGTGCTGAAAAAATTAGCTGGTTGACAGAATTAACATAACTTCGTTGATCGGCGATTAAGAGAGAACGATTGTAAGTAAAGAAGTAACTGACAACAGTGCTTAGAAGATAGAGAATGAAATAGAACCGAACATGGGGCACTGAGGACGAGTCGTGAATGAACCACGGCACAAAGAGAGACAGAATTAGGCCACCAACTAAGATGATACTACCTATGGTGTTATAAACTCTCTTAAACAGATGCATGATGGCGGTGATTGTTGATTCGTCTTCTTCAGCTAGAGGGCGGTATAACGCATAGCTAAATGCAGCGCCGATACCTAACTCTGCGAACGAAAGAAACTGTATTAAGTTGCCAAAAAGGCCGTTCGCGCCTAAGTATGTTGCACCCAAGGTACGAACGAAGACGGTCTGGACACCAAATTGGCCAATCATCATGATTGCTTGAGTCAGTAAGGCTGCAGTGGCATTTTTAATTGAAGCGCGTTTTCTTGAAATCATGGGATTGTAAACCTCTAATATAGATTGAAGGGTTGTGACTCCTTGAGTCACGAAAAAACAGCTCCTAGATAGCCTAGCATGGTCGGATGCTAGAAGCGGCGATGATAGTCAATTTTAGTGATAGCTTAAGATACGCACGGGCAAGGCACTTTCAGGCTGATGAAAGTCAGTTTATGTGAAAGTCAAAACTATTTGAGATGTCGATTTCGAATTTTTGAGGGGACAAGAAGAAGAATATTGGTCTGATAGTTGAAAGTCTTGTCTTTCATCAGCAAATGGCTTGTAACTAACGTTGAATGTTTAGAAAACGGATGCCAAGACTCGAAGAGCGTTGCAATCGTCTCGCAATCAGTCCGTTGGTCATCGGTAAGATATTGTCCGTAAATCTGCGAGAAGAGCTGCGCTTGTCTGGACGTCCCATTCAGAAAATAGCGATCGCTCAATGTCACAATATTCTTAAGTTGAGTAATCAAAGACTTCCGCATCGGAGCGCCGATGGTATTAGAACCATGTTGCCTGTAGGCGACCAATTGGTCGGGTAGGAAATACACTTTACCAAATGCGCTTGCGGCCAAAGCAGCCCACCAGTCGTGCATGCGCATCAACTCGAAGTTGATATCCGAAAGCGGGCCAATCAACAGATTCCGCAAACTTTGGTTCATCATGCAAGTACAGCCGGTGACAGTATTAATACGGAGAAAGGCCTTATATGAAGTGTTGCCTGGAGCAATAGTCGTCTGCTCGATAGGGCGGTTTAGGGCATCAATTTCTTTGAAGTTCGAGTAAATTAGGGCTGGTTCTGCCGAGGATGTCGCGTCCAGCTTTGCTGTTAATTTTTCTAACTTTTGTGGGTCCCAAATATCGTCCTGGTCGCTAAAGGCATAGTATGGACTCTCGTATTTTGTTAACAGGGTGAGAAACGCCTTTTTTATGCCCATATGCGGCTCGTTACGCAAAACTGTGATTCGAGAATCCTGCTGGGCATACTTGGTCAAAATTTTGAGCGTATCGTCAGATGATCCATCATCGTGCACGAAAAGATGCCACGCTCTGTGTGTCTGACTAATAAACGATTCAATTTGATCGGAGAGAAATTTCTCTCCATTGTAAGTGGACATGCATATAGTAACTTGCGAATTTGACAATTCTAATCCCTTCAGTCCTTAAAAGTATCACAACCGCGTTTTCGAAAACTAGCGATGGTGAGTGGCTACCCCAAAACCGTGCGCACAACGTTCAGCCTAACAAATTTGAAGTGCAATCTCAACGCTCCTGAGGCGCACTTGTTTAAGCATTGTCACTTCTGGTACGTACTTATTTCAGTATATTTTAAACAATAGCTGATGTGCGCTGTGGTATGGTTAATGGTGACTAATAATTATACTGACACTGTAGGGGGTTTTAATTTGAAGGGCATTATCTTGGCGGGTGGATCTGGCACTCGACTTTATCCAATTACGCGAGCGATTTCAAAACAGCTCATTCCCATCTATGACAAGCCGATGATTTACTATCCAATGTCCACCTTGATGCTGGCTGGCATCACGGACATCATGTTGATTTCAACGCCGAAGGATTTGCCGCGGTTCGAGGAGCTATTTGGCGACGGCCATGAACTAGGGCTTAATCTTCAGTACAAAGTTCAAGAACATCCAAATGGGTTGGCCGAGGCCTTCATTCTGGCGGCTGATTTTATTGGCAACGATTCTGTTTGCCTGATTCTTGGGGATAATGTCTTTTATGGCGGCGGCCTGTCCAAGATGCTTCAACATGCAGCCTCAAAGACACAAGGCGCAACGGTCTTTGGATATCATGTGAATGATCCGGAACGCTTCGGGGTGGTGGACTTTGATGAGCATATGCACGCTAAGTCCATTATCGAAAAGCCGGAGCATCCAGCGTCCAATTATGCCGTTACCGGCTTGTATTTTTATGATAATGATGTAGTTGATATCGCCCGTCAGATTAAGCCGTCAGCGCGGGGGGAATTAGAAATTACTGACATTAACCAGGAGTACCTTCGACGTGGTCAGTTAGATGTCGAATTGTTAGGCAGGGGTTTTGCCTGGCTTGATACAGGGACACACGAGTCCTTGCAGACGGCTTCAGCCTTTATTGCCTCTATTCAGCATCGGCAGAATTTACAAATCTCATGCTTGGAAGAGATTGCATACCGGATGGGGTATATTGATCTCCATCAGGTCGAAACACTTGCACAACCACTTAAGAAGACGGAATATGGTCAATATCTTCTACAACTCGTACAACAGGAGGCAGCCAAATAATGGCCTTAAAAATTATTCCAACCAAGCTTCAAGATGTCAAATTAATTGAGACAGACGTGTTCGGCGACAATCGCGGGTTCTTTACTGAGACTTATACGCGGGAGAAATTTTTAGCGGCCGGTATCAAAAATGACTTTAATCAGGACAACCAATCGCTTTCGGCCGAAGCAGGCGTGCTTCGCGGCATGCATTATCAGTACGGTGATGCCGCCCAAACTAAATTGGTCCGCGTCGTCACCGGTGTGGTCGAGGATGTGCTCGTTGATATTCGTAAAGGTTCACCGACCTATGGGATGTGGGAAGGCTATATTCTTAGCGAATTTAATCACCGCCAGCTATTGGTACCAAAAGGTTTTGCGCATGGCTTTATTACGTTAACGAATAATGTCAATTTCTGCTACAAAGTTGAAGGTTACTATGCGCCAGAGGCTGACCGGGGCATCGCCTTTGATGATCCTGATATTGGGATTGACTGGCCGATGTCAGCGGATCATTTGATTATGTCTGAAAAAGACAAGCACCATCCTCAGTTGAAGGATGCTGATAATAACTTTGTGTACGGGGAGATTTAACCATGAAATTATTAGTGACAGGCGGCGCGGGTTTTATCGGTTCTAACTTTGTGCATTACGTCTACAATAATCATCCTGACGTGGAAATCTTTGTGCTTGATAAACTGACCTATGCTGGGAACAAAGCGAACATTGCTACTATTTTGGGTGATCGGGTCCATCTGATCGTCGGCGATATTTGTGATGCCGAGCTAGTTGATCAATTAGTCCAGAAGGTTGATGCAATTGTCCATTATGCTGCAGAAAGCCATAATGACAATTCTCTTCAGAATCCAGCGCCGTTCTTGCATTCCAATGTGGTAGGGACTTATACCTTGTTGGAAGCAGCGCGGAAGTATGACGTTCGCTTTCATCACGTGTCCACCGATGAAGTTTACGGTGATCTGCCGCTGCGCGAAGACTTACCAGGACATGGGGAAGGAGTGGGCGAGAAGTTTACCACTCAAAGCCGGTATAACCCTTCTAGCCCATATTCGTCTACTAAGGCTGCGTCTGATATGCTTGTCCATGGCTGGACCCGAAGCTTTGGTGTGCGCGCTACTATTTCGAATTGCTCGAACAACTACGGCCCATATCAGCACATCGAAAAGTTTATTCCGCGTCAAATCACGAATATCCTGTCTGGCATTAAGCCAAAGTTGTATGGTACAGGTAAGAATGTTCGTGACTGGATTCATACCGAGGATCATTCGTCAGCAGTATGGACAATTTTAACCAAAGGCAAAATCGGTGAGACTTACCTGATTGGTGCTGACGGGGAGCAGGATAACAAGACCGTTCTAGAAATGATTCTTAAAGATATGGGTAAGGATTCTTCGGATTACGAACAAGTCAAAGATCGCCCAGGCCATGATCTCCGTTACGCGATTGACTCGACAAAGCTGAGAAAAGAGTTGGGCTGGTCCCCTAAATTTACCGATTTTGAAACGGGGTTAAAGCACACGATTCAGTGGTATACGGATCACGAGGACTGGTGGCAAGCCGAGAAACAAGCTGTTGAAGCCAAGTACGCTCGCAACGGTCAATAGTCAACGTTAAACGAAGCCTTTGCTTCGTTTTTCTTTAGAAAACGTAGAGGTGCAAAATTGAAAATTTTAATTACCGGGGCTAACGGCCAGTTGGGCACAGAACTTAGGTATCTGTTAGACGAGCGTGGGGTCGCTTATCGGGCCACTGATGCTAGTGAACTGGACATCACGAACCGGCAGCAAGTGGATGAGTATTTAAATAGCTATTCACCCGATGTGATTTATCACTGCGCCGCCTATACAGCCGTGGATAAAGCGGAGGACGAGGGCAAGGCGCTTAATCAATTGGTGAATGTTGATGGTACCCGTAATCTCGCTCAAGGAGCCGCTCGAATCGACGCGACAATCGTCTACATCAGTACTGATTATGTTTTTGATGGTGATAGCAAAGAGATTTATACCGTTGATGATCAGCCGGCGCCGAAAAATGAATATGGCAGAACCAAGTATGAAGGGGAATTGGCGGTTCAGCAGTTTGCTCCCAAACACTATATTATTCGCACGAGTTGGGTCTTTGGTAAGTATGGGCATAATTTCGTCTACACAATGCTGAATTTGGCCAAAGCGCATGATACTATCACGGTTGTGGATGATCAGTTCGGCCGCCCAAGTTGGACCAGAACACTGGCCGAATTTATGACCTATGCGGTAGATAAGCGGTTGGACTATGGCATTTACCATCTCTCTGAAGAAAACAGCTGTAATTGGTATGAATTTGCCACTGAAATTTTGAAAAATACTTCGACCCGGGTCTTGCCAGTTACTAGCGAGCAGTACCCGCAGAAGGCGTGGCGCCCAAGGCATTCTATTTTGGATCTGAGCCAAACTGAGAAAACCGGCTTTGTGATTCCGACATGGCAGGATGCGTTGAGTCGGTTTATGAAAGATATTGAGGTTTAATTCTTTCCGACTCCATCAAATTCGTAATGCTATGACGGTTTAGGCAAGAGGCACATGCCCTACTTATGAGTTTTAGCTCGCCCTTATGTTGACAATAGGCCTACCTCGAATGGTTGAGGTGGGCCTATTGTACATAACAATGAAAGAATTCTGACGGTTTGTTTAAAAATGTAAATTTTCTGTATTTGCTAACAGTGATTGCCGGTGAGGCCTTAGATTATCGGTCCCGAAAAATGGAAAAGCTACAACGAACGGATGCGTTGACTGACCTGGAATACGACCGGTGACGCTATCTCAAAAAATTCACTAAGAAAAGACACCTTATCTGTTAAAATGAGTGAGATAACGTATAGTAGAAATCGGCTATGTTTCGATCAGTACAATGAGGAGGACCTAGACTGAGATGAATAGCGTGCAGAAAGAAATTCTTACACTTTTCAAAGCGTTGAAATCTGAATTAGACGCTAATCATATTCAATATATATCCGCTGGGGGCACGACAATCGGTGCAGTCAGACATCAAGGCTTTATTCCCTGGGATGATGACATGGATATTGCGATGGAGCGCCAGGCGTTTGAGGTGTTTCGAGCTGTTGTGCAACATAACGATGGTAAAATTGGAAACCTTGAAGTGATACTGCCAGAAACAACGGGAAATGCTTTTTGTTATGCTAAAGTTTACTCTTCCTCGGCGGAGGATGGGTTTTATGACAAAACAAATGGCATGCGCGGCTTGTTCATCGATATCTTTCCCCTTGATTTTGTCTCTTCAAATAAAATACATAGATATGCTGACTTTCTGCATTTTAAAGTGCTGAATAAAGTTATTTTGCAGCGACAACTTGGCTCACATTCACCATTTGGACCAAAGTGGCTTCCATTTACCCCAATGATTTTTTGGTATCAATCATTTAGTCTGGAGAATCTGAAACAAAAAAGGCTGAAACTGATGACCACTAGGAAGAGTAATCACGCGATACTGACAAATTATGGCGGCCCATATAAATTCGATAGAGACAACTACCTGACTAATGAGATAAAGGTCAGCTCAGAGCTTAAATTCGAAGATACAACTATTAAGGTGCCTGATGGTTTCGACACGCTGCTTACACGTACGTATGGTGACTATATGGCTCTACCCCCCGAGAAAGATCGAGAGGCTGGCCATATCTTAAAAAAATAGCTCATCCAATGCTCAAGTGAAGAAGGGATTTTAATCATGTCAGTTTTAGTGTCTGTAGTGATGCCGGCTTATAATGCTGAAAAGTATATTGAGACGAGCATTCATTCAGTCCTCGCGCAAACCGAAAAGAATTTTGAATTGATTATTGTCGATGATTCCTCAACTGATCAGACACGTGCACTCATCAAGGAAATTCAAAAGTCTGATCCCAGGATTCAGCTAATTGCACTTGGCACAAATAAGGGTGTGGCCAATGCCAGAAACGAGGGCATCAGGGCCTCCTCAGGTAAGTATGTCGCATTCTTGGATGCGGATGACCAATGGGATTCTGATAAACTGAAAATCCAAATTACCTATATGGAGAGCAAACAATTGGCATTCTCATACTTGAGTTATCGTGTGGTTGATGATCAAGGTGAAAAAATCGGAGTTCGGAGTATTAAGGAACCAACCCTAACTTATAAGCAGTTGTTAACGGGAAACCGCATCGGCCTTCTCACAGCGGTTGTGAAGCGAGACATTATTATTGCTCACCAATTCCAGGATGTTCATCATGAGGACTACGTGTGCTGGTTATCCATCTTGAAAGATGGTATCTTGGCTGAGAGAGCCAGCAGTGAGATCCTTGCAAGTTATCGAATCCATCAAAGGTCACTCAGTGCGAACAAATTTGAAGCGGCAAAATGGACATGGCAGATCTATAGACGAAGTGAAGGCTTAAACCTGCTGCAATCCTTGCGGTACTTTGCCTCATATGCATTTATGGCTGTGACCAGAAAAAGATAGGGGTTTTTAAAGATATGATTCCGAAAATAGTTCACTATGCTTGGTTTGGGTCTGATTTGCCTGAGCCACTTATTTCTCGAGTAGAAGAGTGGAAAAGGGTCTTGCCAGATTGGGAATTCAGGCTTTGGTCCGAAAAAAACTATGACTTGTCGCAATTTAAGTTTTCTCAGTCGATGTATCAACAAGGCAAACTGGGCTATGCCGCTGATGAACTCAGATATGATGTGCTTTATAAATATGGCGGCTTTTATTTCGATACGGACATGTTAGTCAAACGTCCCCTTGATTCTTTTCTTGATCACAGAATGGTTTGGGGCTTTCAATACGACAACAGCCTGCTGACTTCCTTTTTTGGATCTGAACCTGCCACGCCGTTATTGGCGCACATACTTGAGGTATATGCTGGAAAAAGATATCCAGAGCTGCATACAGACGCTTTCAAGATGACGAGTAATCCTTTTGTGACCAAAATCTTTCTCAAGGAATTTCCGGATTTTCGAACAGACGGGAGTCGCCAGACTTTATCAGATGGCTCACAAGTATACCCCAAGGACTACTTCACCTATCCAAGTAAAAATACTGCTGCCAACTTCGCAGAGCATCTTTTTGACAATTCTTGGGGGACGGCCAACCGTGGCTTGAAGGGTAAGGTCAAAGCGCTCGTTAAAAAAGAATCGCCATATTTATGGGCATCTATATCCGCTAAACGTGGAATTAAGAGTGCCTTAGCTGATGGTGTTCCACTTATGCGCACCCACAGATGATGAAGTGCCAGAAAATCAAAGCTCTACTGCATAGAAAAGAGAGCTCTATATCGGAGGAATTATGGATAAACTATTAAGTATGAAACAACTAGGTTATACGATCCGGCGCTTTGCCGGATTGATATTAGGTCTGACTATCGTTGGCGGAATAGTTGGTGGGCTTCTTTCAGCAATTCTTGTTAAGCCTACTTACTCAGCGTCGACCGTGATTGTCATTACTCAACGGCATCAAAATACGCAAGACCAATCCGTTTCGGATGCACTTAACCAATCACAATACGACACTCAATTGCTCGCAACTTATAATGATGTCTTCACCAGCCCTGAGATATTCGCGGATGTGTCGACAGCCTTACGAAGCAAGGGCTTGAGTTACTCAGCATCTGAACTTCAGCAGATGGTCACGGTCAAAAACAATGCAAATTCTCGTGCCTTCTCAATTTCTGTGGAGGCAAACAAAGCTGGAGTTGCTGCAAAGGTTGCTAACACGGTTGCCAGCGTTTTTTCTTCTAAAACATCTACCATGATTGATAGCCAACAAAGCGTCAAAGTTATTAATCGTGCGGGTGATGATACGAAGAAGGTCGAGCCGAGCATCAAAATGTTCATCGTTGCTGGAGTTGTTGTTGGATTTTTGGCTAGTGTAGGTTTTGCGCTGTTAGCCGAAATCTTCAACGATACTGTAAAAAATGAAGACTATTCAGAGACAAGGCTTGGGATTGCCTCGATGGGCGTAGTTTCTCTATCGACTAAGAAGTAGGAAGGCAGAATGATGATGACTGAAAACAAAACTTTGAGTGTTCCAGAAAATAGTATCCATCAGGATTTACGTGAAGTTAGAAATAACATTCTGTTTGAACTCGAAAAGAAAAACTACAAGACATTACTGTTGTCAGCCACTACGGAAAACGAGAACCAAACTCAGATGAGCCTGGACTTAGCCCGTAGTATCTCTCTTGCAGAAAAGAAAGTCTTGTTGGTAGATACTGATTTAGAAAACCAACAGCTATCACTTTTGTTAGAATCTACAGACGAAGCGGGGCTGACGGAGGCCATTTTAAATGATGATTCTAGCGATAAGCTCATCATGCATACGACTTCTGACGGCCTTGACTTTTTACCAGCCGGGGCAAAAGTAGACGACTCCGCGAAGCTATTGCAAGGTCATAGATTGTTGCCTGCTCTAGGGAGCGTTATCCAAGCATATGACTACGTTATTTGTGATGGTCCGGCGATGAATGGCGATTCAAGCATTCCGTTTTTTGCGGACAGCGTTGATGCTGTACTCTTTGTATTACGACAAAGGGTTACTTCGCAGACTCGCTCACTAGCGGCCATTAAGAAACTGAAGGCCTTTGGAGCCAACGTTATTGGTAGTGTCTACACGATTGGCTGAGCAATCCAGCTCCTGGGAAAAGTAAAGGAGTTTTAACGTGATTATTTATCTAATCGTTTTATTTGCCCTTGCGATTCTGGCTTTTCTCGGCCGCGCAACGATGTCATCCATTTGGGATTGGATTGGCATTCTTATTTTGGTTGTGTTTGCGGGGGGACGTGTCTACACCGGGGCAGACTACCTGTCGTATCAACTTATCTACCAGGGTGATTATCAGCCCGGCCAGGTTGAGAGAGGGTATCTGTTAATACAGAATTTCATGAACATGATCCATGTTCCTTTTAACGCCTTTTTAATGCTGTGGGCAGCATGCTCTTTAGTCCTCTATTGCCTGTTCGTCCGCCAATATTTTCGACCAGCAATCATTCCGATTGCCTACTACTATTGTCGGTTTTTCTTTCTCCGCGATATGGGGCAAATTCGGGCGGCTATGGTGTGCTCGATTTGTATGCTTTCAATTGCCTTCATTGTCAAACGCAGGCCAATCCCGTTTATTATTATCGTCGCTGCGGCTTCGCTTATTCATGTGTCAGCATTATTTTTCCTGCTCGCTTACCCATTCTGTCGGATTTTTGAGCATCTTCACATGAAAGGGACAGTACTTTTGTTGGGGGCGGGCTTTCTAGCAGGAACTGTCGCAACACAGATACTGTCTATTCTCGTTGTTCGCTTTTTACCGCGGTATGCACCGTATGTAACGAATCCCGCTTATGTGGGTGGTTCACTGTTTGATCCGGTCACTTTAATGCATGTTTTAATCTGTTTACTTGGTTTTTATATCTTGGAGAAGGATCAAGTCTCCAAGGCATTTATCAAGAATACCGATGCTTTCAGAGTCTTGCTACTTATCTATCTTTTCTCGACATTGACGCTTCTAGCTCTCGCAAGGTTAACGACCATTTCAGGAAGATTATCAACTATCTCGACGACGGTCGAAACAATTTTGCTACCAACTATCGTTTATTCCCTGATGCCTAAGTACACGAGAACGTTTATTGTGGCAACTGCCTGCTTATTCATCTTTGGGCTGATCTTCATTTTGAGTGGAACCTATCACCAATACATTCCCTATGTTTCTATTTTTTAATCAGGCATCATCAGGTTCCATACTCTGGTACTCTGCTAGATAGCAAAGGTCTGGAATTTTTGATTTCTTAAAGCTTTGCCAACGCAGATGCGAGAAATAGCGGAATCTGGTATGATTTAACCGGTGCTTACGAGGATCCAACAAAACGGTTTGGGTAATGTAATAAGTTAAAAATCAATTGTGTCGAGAGGGAATTACTGATGAAGCGAAGAGCTACGTGGAGTGGAATGAAACGATTTGCGACTATCATTGGAGATGTCATCATCTTTAATTGTAGTGTGCTTTTGGCGTTTTACATCAAGTTTGGGAAGGGTATTCCCGCGATCAATTTTTACGCGTATGAAAAATCGGCACTTTATATTACCTTGCTGTTCTTGATTGTCAATTTTCTATTAGGCGTATATGTTTATTACAACAGACGTGTTAGTGATATTATATTTACTACCATCCTAGGCCAGCTATTGACAATTGCCGGATTAATCATGATTTCCTTCATCGGCAGGCTCTTCGCTTTTCCGAGATCGGTTCTGGCGCTTTCATTTGTTGTCAGCGTCCTTTTTCTTGGCGTTTGGCGAGTTTTTATCTTCTACATGTATCTTCGGTTTACACCAAACCAAAGAGTTGCGGTCTTAGCTTCTGATGAAGAGCTACCTGCTATTGTGCAGAATTTTAACTCCAACAAAAACAATAAGCACAAAATTGCATATGTTATTACGAATCATTTTATTGAAAATGCCAGGGATATCATGGCTGATGTGGATATCTTTTATCTGACAAAAAGTCTTTCCGACAGCAACCGGCGTTCAATTATTGATATGGTTCTCAAGAATGAGAAGCAAATTATGCTCACCTCAACCTTTGATAATATATTAATGCTACGTCCTAATCTGATGAATTTTGAAGACGAGAGCGTCATGGGCATTCGTGGTTTTAGAATTTCGCCTGAAGCGGCATTTTTTAAGCGGCTCTTTGACATTATCGTTGCGCTTCTTATGTTGATCTTAGCTTCTCCTTTTATGTTGGTTAGTGCGTTGCTGGTCAAGTTGACATCGCCAGGCCCGGTGATCTACAAACAAACACGCATCACATTGAACCAAAAGGAATTTAAGATTTTCAAATTTAGAACCATGCGCGCAGATGCGGAAACTAAATCTGGTCCAATGCTTGCCAAGGCTCATGATGCCCGCATCACGACAGTGGGGCGCTATCTACGCAAGTTACGGTTGGATGAATTGCCTCAGATTTTCAATGTCCTTAAAGGCGACATGTCAATTGTCGGACCAAGACCAGAACGGCCTTTCTTTGTTCAACAGTTCAATGATGAAGAGCCTCATTATTATTTGCGGCACAACGTTAGGGCTGGTATCACGGGGTATGCTCAAGTATATGGCAAATATGCCTCGGACTATCATAGTAAATTGAAATTCGATTTGTTATACATTAAGTGTTATAGCCTGACTCTCGACATCAAGATTTTGTTGCAAACAATCAAGATCTTATTCGATAAAATGTCTTCGCAAGGGGTCGATGAGGAAGAAGAACCAACGGCAAAGAAACTGCATGAGATTGTCCTGGATAACGATATAACACATTTAGTATAAGACGAGATGGCTTTATCAAAGACTGAGGGCTCCTTCGACAGACCTCTTTCAAGAATTCCTCTCAAAAGCGACGGGGCGCTCACTAGACATTTGTTGCGGGGGCGTTTTTTGTAGTAAAGGTCGGAAGGGAAGGGTGATATTATGCCAGACTTAAGTATCATTGTGCCAGTCTATAATGTTGAGCCATATCTGAAAGATTCCCTAACTTCGATATTAAAGCAGACGTTTGATGATTTTGAACTACTTCTGATTGATGATGGATCGACAGATGCAAGTGGGCAAATTTGTGACCAATTTGCATTGAAAGATAAACGCGTTCACGTCGTTCATCAAAGCAACGCGGGAATGAGCGCGGCTCGTAATCGCGGTCTCAAAATGGCCACTGGTAAATATCTGGGTTTTGTTGATAGTGATGATATACTCGCTCCTAATATGTATCAGCTATTGATTTCGAATTTAGAAACTTTTGATGCGGCCATTTCTATCTGCGGCATGAAGGAAATTCGTCGCGGCCAAACTGTGGAAGCCTATTCAAAACAGGTGGCTCAATTGTACGATTCTGAGGCCATTTTGGCATTGATATTGAAAGGGAAGCGACTCTCCGTCAACATTCAAAATCGGGTTTATAAAGCCAGCCTATTCAAGGATGTCACTTTTCCGGCAGGAAAAATTGCTGAAGATGCTGCAGTGACGACTGCGTTATTATGTCGTAACAATCGAGTTGTATTCGATGAAACTCCTTGTTATTTTTATCTTCGGCACGGGGCAAGTGCAACGACGCGGCCATTTGCCCAAGTTGATTTAACTAGTATTGAAGTTTGGCGAGCGAACGAACAACTGATACAAGCGACCTGGCCTAGACTTTCAGGCTTGGCACATATGCGTGTAATTAGTTCGAATTTCTACGTGCTCGATAAGATTATGCTTTCAGAAAACTGGCGTAAAATACCGGATCAAAAGCCAATTATTCAATTTTTAAAATCAAATGCAGCCTTTATTTTAAAAAGCTCTGAATTTACTCGAAATAGAAAAGTTGCCGTCGTTTTACTGTTGATCAGCCCATACATTTACCGTACGACTGTGAGGCTTCAGCGTCGCGTGAAAATGTTCGAATGACGTCAGGAAGTAGAGGAGCTCGCTTCATGAATAAACAGATTTCTACTGGGCTGAACAAGACTGCCATGATTATTTTGAATTACAACAGTCCGAGTGATACCACCAAGTTAGCCGATGAATTGTTTGAATGCCGACCTTTAGACACCGAATTAATCATTGTCGATAACAATTCCAGTGACAACTCAGGAGCACGGCTAAGCCGCTACGTTTCCGACAAGGACAATGCTTATTTTGTGGAAACCGGATACAATGGTGGTTATGCGTATGGCAATAATGCCGGCATCAAATTGGCATTAAGCCATGGGTGTGATTATGCATTAATCATGAACAGCGATATTACAGTGCGAGCAGGTCTGATTGAAGGGTTATCCGATTATTTAGATCACAATTTAAGTGCAGCGATAGCGACACCTGTACTCAAAAGCGAAGGCCGGCCAGATGACTATGGACGATATATTCGATTGGGGCATATCCACTTTGCCCGTGCTGCTAAGCCCAAGTATGAAGACGAGTTAGCGCTCACTGTTGATTCAATTGTTGGCGCCTGTTTTATGGTCCGGCTAAGTGCGGTTGAGCAAGTAGGACCGATTCCAGAGGCATATTTTTTGAACTTCGAAGAGACGGAATGGTGTCTTCGTTTTTCTAAAAAAGGCTATTCAGTTGTTTGCCTTCCTTGGATGGAGGTGTCGCATCGAACTCATGGGTCAATTAGTCAGGTTTCAGGACTGCAAAGCTATTTCATGAAGCGGAACCTTGTGGTTTTTAATTTAAGGATGGGTACTGTTGGACAAAAAGTGATTCTGATTTTGAAGATTATTCCTTTTTCTGTTCTTCAGAGTATCAAGCATCGCACCTTACTGCCATTTCGAGCTTATTGGGACGGCGTTACAGGTCGGAATAAATACCAATCCTAGGATCATTTAACACAATTCGGCGAAGGCCGATCAGAGTTATCAAAAGAGGCCCAGTATGTGTAAAACGGACAGTAATCCACTTTACACATACTGGGCCTCTTCTATTGGATACAAATTGCTTGTAAATGTTTTTTATTTTAACCAGTTATCTTTGTCGAGATTTAGGTATGCTTTGAACATTTCGAGGTTATCTTTGGTAGTCAATTTAATATTCATGTCTGAGCCTGCAGCAAAATATAGACGTTCCCCAAGTTCAACCATCATCGTATTTGTGTATGAAGAACCATAGATGCCGATCTTTTTTTCGAAGGCTGCATGATACGCCCAGTCAAGCTTTTTAAATTTGTAGGCTTGCGGAGTGGACACCCGCCGAAGTGTTTCTCGTGGGATGTATTTGGTAGTTGAAATCTCATCATCGATGACAAATATTTGCTCGTTGTACGGCATTGACGAGACCGCGTTGCCGTACTGTTGACATTTGACGATGACATCAGTTAAGACATCAGCATCAACTAGTGGCCGTACCCCATCATGGATGATGATGGTGTCATCGGCGGATACTTTATCCTCTAGATTGAAGACGCCATTGCGAATTGACTCTTGACCGCTGTCACCACCAGTAACAATCCATTTAAGCTTTGTGATATTGAACTGACGAGCATACGCCTCTACGACGTTTTGCCAGCCATCGATGCAAACAACCTCGATGGCATCAATTTGGGGATGTTTTTGAAAGCTTTCCAGAGTGTAAACGAGAACGGGTTTGTCGTACACATTGATAAATTGTTTGGGGATTTCCTGCCCCATTCGATGGCCCGAGCCACCTGCAATAATCACCGCAATATTCACTTAGTAGACCTCCTGAGGATTTTGAACAGCTTATGCACCTTATTATACCCCATCAGGAAACATTTCTGGAAGGCGAGTCATTAAGGCTTTTGTAAAGTGTTGAGACGCGAAGGGATCGAAACTCACGCCACTGAATTGTAAGGATTGTTTTGTTTTTTTCAATTCAATTTAAATCAGTCGCCCCACCGGCTATAATGTAAGGTGTTACAAAAAGAAGAAGAGGGGTTATGACGACATGAAAGTAAGAAAAGCAGTCATTCCTGCCGCGGGCTTAGGTACACGATTCCTGCCGGCAACGAAAGCATTAGCAAAGGAAATGCTTCCCATCGTTGATAAGCCAACTATTCAGTTCATTGTGGAAGAAGCCAAGGCTAGTGGTATCGAAGATGTCCTGATCATTGAAGGGAAAAATAAACGCTCAATCGAAGACCATTTTGATTCCGCGCCCGAACTCGAACAGAATCTCGAATCCAAAGGTAAGACCGAGATGCTAAAAATGGTTAACGATACCACAAACATTGGGGTCAATCTGTTCTTTGTTCGTCAGCCTTATCCGCGCGGCTTGGGGGATGCTGTGCGTTTGGCCAAATCTTTTATCAACGACGAACCATTTGTTGTCATGCTGGGCGATGACCTGATGATGGATAAAGAACCATTAACCAAGCAATTAATTGATGAGTACGAAAAGACTCATGCTTCCATTCTGGCCGTTAAACGGGTGCCACACGACCAAGTCTCATCATACGGCGTCATTGATCCTGAATCTGAGGTAGCCAAGGGCTTGTATAATGTGCGCAAGTTTGTTGAGAAACCGGCAGTCGATGATGCACCAAGCGATTTGGCCATCATCGGGCGCTACTTACTCACCCCGGAAATCTTTGATATTCTGGACCATCAAAAACCAGGCAAGGGTAATGAGATTCAGCTAACCGATGCCATTGACACTTTGAATCAGACACAACGAGTCTTTGCCCATGAATTTATGGGTCAACGCTACGATGTAGGAAATAAATTTGGCTTCGTAGAAACGACTATTGAGTATGGGCTGACTCATCCGGAAGTGAAGGACAAGCTTCGCGACTATATTCTAAAACTTGCCGATCGCATTAACGCCGAAAAGCCACAAACCAAGAAGAATACTAAGTAGTTTTTAGAAGGTGTGACTGAAATCGCCACGCCTTTTTCTGTGGCTGATATCTTCTGATTTTGATTAGACCTTTTACTTAGAATTAGAAATCTATTCGCATTTTGTACATTTTCAGGTAAACTCTGATTAATAGGATGAAGGTGGAAGTATCGACATGAGTAAGAACCATCTCTCAAAGCGACATCCGCTCCTGCGGATTTTTTCATTGCTAGCCATGACTATCATGATGTTAGTTGGAAGTTACGGCGTCAGAATCTATTCGCAAACCAAAGTAGCCGTTCGTAAAACTTACGACAATAAAGTCGTCAAGAAAAAGGTCGTCAACTTAGCATAGAAGAAGCCTTTCAGTGTGCTGCTACTAGGTACGGATACCGGTGCATTGGGCCGAAGTGAAAAGGGCCGCACTGACACCATGATCTTGGTTACCGTAAATCCCAAGTCGAATCGAACGACGATGATTAGCATCCCACGTGACACGTTGAGTCACGTTCAAAGCTCGTCATACACTGGGGCGACGAAGATCAATGCCCAATATACCTACCTCAATTTTCAAGTCAAGTGCAACGATGATAACGAATTCTTGATAGTGGTCTAGTCTGTTACGCCATGCATCGGTAGTAATCGCATGGGCGAAGATAGTTCAGAATACGTCTGGGACGATGGTTCAGTGCGGATTGGACTGCTTGAATTTCAACCAGGGTAACTGCTCTGAGAGACTTCCCTTTCGGGAAGAATTCCCTAAGCAGTCCATTGGCGTTCTCGTTTGTGCCACGCTCCCAAGGCGAGTACGGATGTGCGAAGTAAATCTGGGTTCCAACA